>JALUWX010000020.1 GCA_027019265.1 Phycisphaerales bacterium | reverse complement strand
GGGGCTTGAGTGGGGGGGTCGGATGGCCGATGAGGGGTGCATGTCTCGATGGAACGCGATTCAGCGGTTGGTGGAGTCCCAGGGGAAGAAGGAGGACCGTCAGTCTCCTCGCTTTGTGGCGCGGTGTCTGTTGTGCGATCCCCCGGGTCAGGTAGTGGATTTTTCGGCGACGGGGGTGCGTGTGCTGTTCGTGAAGAACCCGAGGGTTGAGGCGGGGGATTCGTTCAAGCTCACGATCCGGTCGGGGATGGCGGAGCACTTTGCGGATGTCGAGGTGAAGTGGATCAATAAGATCGGTTTCCGGAAGTGGGAAGCGGGGTTGACGTTCACGGATCCGGAGGCGGCGAAGAAGATGGGGTTGTTCCGGTGCGGGTTTGAGGTGCTCGAGGACGAGAACTGGGCTGCTTGACGGGGTTTGGGGGCTGCGGTGTTTGTGGGGATCGGGCGGACACCCTAATTCACATCATGGATGGGTGTTGGTGTGGAATATCCGAACGGGTGTGTGCGTTGGTCACGTAGAACAGTCGGGCGGGTCCCTGATGGGGTTCGTCCGGCTGAAACAAGTCCTGTGCGTGAGGCCCGGGTGCCGCGTTGCCCCGGGCTTCTCTTTTTTTGTTGATTGGGGCGGTGCTGGATCAGACGAGGTCGCAGGCGTCGGCGGGCATCCAGTGGGGGTCTTGGTTGTCCCATTTGACGTTGCAGCCGACGGGGTTGGTGAGGGGGTTGGAGACGGCGTGTTCGGCGAGGTGGTCGTCGAGGGCGCGTTCGAGGTCGCGCGTGGTGGCGGCGTTGGGGTCGCGCGGGTTGTCGATCGCGCGTCCGGTGTAGATGAGTTGGCGTTCCTTGTTGAAGACGAAGAAGTGGGGGGTGCGGAGGGCGCCGTAGGCGCGGGCGGTGTCTTGGGATTCGTCGCGGAGGTAGACCCAGGGGAACTGGTGTTCGGCCATCCGTTGTTTCATGTGGGGGAAGTCGTCTTCCTGGTAGGTATTGGCGCTGTTGCTGTTGATCATGACGAAGCGGACCCCGCGCTCGCGGTACTTTTCGACGGTGGCGCGGGTGGTTTCGTCGGAGTTGACGACGTAGGGGCAGTGGTTGCAGGTGAAGCAGATGACGAGGGTGTCGTCGGTGAAGTCGGAGAGCGCGTAGGTGCGCTCGTCGGTGGCGCGGAGGGTGAAGTCGGGGGCGGTGTCGCCCAGCTGGAGGGTGAAGGGCATGGGGGTTCTCCGGCTTGATGGTGTGGAGCGTGATGGTAGGGGGGGTGGGCATTCATGAAGGTTGGGTTGGTGGGTCGATACGGGGTGGGTGATCAAGTACATCGGGTCCAAGCGTGTGTTGACGGGTGCGATCGCGGAGCTGATCGGCGGTGTGCACGGGGTGCGCACGGTGGCGGATCTGTTCTCGGGGACGTCGCGCGTGGGTCATGCGCTCAAGGGGATGGGGTACCGGGTGATCGCGAACGACAGCGCGTCGTATGCGCATTGTCTGGCGCGGTGTTATGTGCAGAGCGATCGGGGGAAGGTCGAGCGTCATGCGCGGATGCTGATCGATGAGCTGAACTCGATGAAGGGGGAGGCGGGGTATTTCACGGCGACGTTCTGTGAGGCCGCGCGGTTCTTCCGCGCGGAGAACGGGGCGCGGGTAGATGCGATGCGTGAGGCGATCGCGCGGAAGGGGCTCGAACCGGACCTTGAGAGTGTGGTGTTGGTGTCGTTGATGGAGGCCGCGGATCGGGTGGACTCGACGACGGGTGTGCAGATGGCGTATCTGAAGAAGTGGGCGCCGCGTGCGATGAACGAGATCGAGCTGCGGATGCCCGATGTGCTGGAGCGCCCGAGCGCGGGTCGGTGCGAAGCGATGATGGGCGATGCGCTCGATGCGGCGCGCGCGATCGGGGGGGAGGCGGATCTGGTGTATCTGGATCCTCCCTACAATCAGCACAGCTATCTGGGGAACTATCACATCTGGGAGTCGTTGGTGCGCTGGGACAAGCCCGAGGTGTACGGGGTGGCGCGGAAACGGGTGGATTGCAAGGCGCGGAAGAGCGATTACAACTCGAAGGTGCGCGCGGAGGGGGCGCTGCGCGAGTTGATCGGCGCGATCGAGTGTCCCAACATCCTGGTGTCGTTCAACGATGAGGGGTACATCGGGCGCGGGGCGATGGAGGAGATCCTGGGGACGCGGGGTGAGGTGCTGACGATCGCGCGGGACTTTAAGAGGTATGTGGGGGCGCAGATCGGGATCCATAATCCGAAGGGGGAACGTGTGGGGACGGTGGGGAAGCTGCGGAACACGGAGTACCTGTATCTGGTGACGGGTGAGCCCGTTGCGGCGGAGCGGGTGGCTTCGGGTGTGATGAGCGGGGCGGCATAACGGACTGGGGCGTCTTGATTTGTGTTGTGTTGGTGGGGTGTTGCGCTCTGATTTGATTCGGTGCGGAGAAAGCTGGGGTCGGCGGGTGTTCGGGGCTGCGCGTGGGTGGTAGTATGTGGGTCGAGACCATGCGCGACGAGATGAGACGCTGAACGATGACGGGCACCCCGTGGAGGGGTGGCGGCGGATCCGAGCGCCCAAGCGGAGATGACCATGAGACACGGACGGGTCGCGGCGAAGGTCGCGCTGATCGTTTGGGGTTGTTTCGGAATGATCGGTTCGACTGCGATGGCGCAGGGCGGGCCTCCTCCGGCGCAGGTGTTTGTGGAGACGGCGGGGCTCGAGGTGCTGGTGAACGCGCGGGGGGTGACGGGGGAGATTCGTCCCGTCGCCGCGCGGAGCTTGCGGCGCAGGTCGGGGGGCTGGTGCTGGAGCTGGGGGTGGAAGAGGGGGATTCGGTGACGAAGGGGTCGGTGGTCGCGAAGCTCGATGACGAGCGCGCGGTTGCGGCGCTGGATCGGGCGCGGGCTGAGCTTTCGACGCGCGAGGCGGAGGTGGCGCAACGCCGCGCTGAGCTTGACGAGGCGGAGCGTGATCTGGGTCGGTTGCGTGAGCTGGAGGAGCGCGGGTCGATGAACCCGGCGGAGATGGACGGGGCGGTGACGCTGGTCGCTTCTCGTCGGGCGCTGCTCGCGGCGGCGGATGCGGATCTGTTGACGGCTCGCGCGGAGCTGCGATTGGCTGAGCGGGAGCTGCGGGATATGACGATCGAGGCGCCGTTCGATGGGCGCGTGGTGGTGAAGCACACGGAGATGGGGGAGTGGCTCGGGGTGGGGGATCCGGTGGTGACGATCGTGTCGCTTTCCGAGCTCGAGGCGCGGATCGATGTTCCCGAGTCGATCCTGTGGGCGCTTGAGTCTTCGACGGATCCGATTGAGGTGCGGCTTCCGGCGGTGCCGCACGGGATGGAGGCGGAGGTGATCCGGGTGGTTCCGGAGGCGGATTCGTTGTCGAGGTTGTTCCCGGTTCGTCTGCGCGTGGTGGACCCTGAGGGCGAGCTCCGTCCGGGGATGTCGTTGACGGCGATGGTCCCGACGGGGAAGAAGGAAGCGCTCTTGACGGTGTCGAAGGACGCGATTTTGCGGAATGCGGCCGGGGAGTATGTGTACATCAACTCGGGCGGGGTTGCGGCGGTGGCGCCGATCGAGCGCCGGTTCGCGGTGGGGGATCGGGTGGTGATCCGTTCCCCGATGGTGCGCGAGGGTGTGCAGGTGGTGGTGGAGGGGAACGAGCGGATGTTCCCGGGTCAGCCGTTGGTGATTCTCAATGGTGGTGGTGCTCCGGGTGGGGGGCGCGGCGTTGGTGGTTCGGGTGATGGCGTGGGTGGGTCGGAAAGCGAGGGCTGATCGATGGGCATTCTTCGTTGGTGTATCGAGCACCCGGTGTCGGTGACGGTGGGTGTGTTGCTCTTGGTGTTCGCGGGGTTGATCGGGCTTCGTGAGATCCCGATCCAGTTGACGCCGACGGTGAGCAAGCCGCAGATCACGGTGACGACGATCTGGCCTGGTCGGAGCCCGGTTGAGGTGATCGACGAGGTGACGAAGGAGCAGGAGGAGTTCCTCAAGAACATCACGAACCTGGAGACGATGTCGTCGTCCACGGAGGAGGGGCAGACGGCGATCACGCTCGACTTCATCGTGGGCGCGGATATCACGAGGGCGCTCCAGGAGGTTTCGGACGCGCTGCGGCAGGTGCCGAACTATCCGGACGAGGTGGATGAGCCGACGATTGTTGCGGCGGATGGGGCGAACTCTCCGAGCGGCGCGATCGCTTGGATCATCATCGATTTCAGCGACGAGAACCTCGCGAAGCATGCGGGTTTCGATATGACGACGCTGTTCGATGCGCTGGACAAGGAGGTGAAGCCCTTCCTGGAGCGGATCGAGGGTGTGGCGCAGGTGAACGTGTACGGGGGGCGGGAGCGTGAGGCGCGGGTGTACGCGGATCCGACGGCGCTGGCGCAGCGCGGGCTGAATCACATCGACGTGGTGAACGCGCTGCGCGCGGAGAACCAGAACGTGAGCGCGGGTTCGATCAGCGAGGGGAAGCGTGAGTATCGGGTGCGTTTGACGGGTCGGTTCGAGCGCCCGGAGCAGGTGATGGACACGATCGTTGCGTATCGGGACGGGAAGCCCGTGTACGTGCACGATGTGGCGACGATCGAGCTTGGGTACACGAAGCTGCGCGGGTTTGTGCGGTCGCTGGCGCGGCCGGCGATCGCGATCAACGTGATCCGTCAGAACGATTCGAACGTGATGGACATCATGGACGAGTTGCGGGTTCGTCTCGCTGAGGTGGAGAGCGACATTCTTCCGAATATCGGTGGTGTGTCCGCGGCGGGTCCGGTTGGGCCGGACCTGAGGCTGCGGCAGGTGTACGACGAGACGACGTACATCGACAGCGCGATCTCGCTTGTGACCTCGAACCTGTGGGTGGGTGGCGCGATCGCGGCGGGGGTGCTGCTGCTGTTCCTTCGGTCGTGGCGCGCGACGGGGATCATCGCGGTGGCGATCCCGATCTCGGTGGTGGGGACGTTCCTGGTGCTGCTGGCGCTGGGTCGGTCGCTGAACGTGGTGTCGCTTGCCGGGCTCGCGTTTGCGGTCGGGATGGTGGTGGACAACTCGATCGTGGTGCTGGAGAACATCGATCGTCGGTTGTCGCAGGGGGAGAGCGCGCCGCGTGCGGCGCTGTTGGGTGGGGCTGAGGTGTGGGGCGCGATCGTGGCTTCGACGCTGACGACGGTCGCGGTGTTCATCCCGGTGCTGACGATCCAGGAGGAGGCGGGGCAGCTGTTCCGGGATATCGCGATCGCGATCGTGGCTTCGGTGACGCTCTCGCTGATCGTGTCGATCTTCGTGATCCCGACGGCGTGTTCGCGTTGGTTGAAGGCACCGAAGGAGCGCGGGAAGCTTGCACGCGCATTCAAATCGTTCTTCGGGCTCACGGTGGTGTGTCAGAAGGGCGTGGATTTCCTGGGGTGGTTGATCCGGGTGACGGTGACGGGTGTGCTGGGGTGGACGCTGCGCCCGGCGCTGATCGTGGTGCTTGCGGGGCTGAGTGTGTGGGGGTCGATGGTGCTGATGCCTCCGATGGATTACCTCCCGGCGGGGAACCGGAACCTGGTGTTCGGGGGGCTTTTGATCCCTCCGGGGTTGTCGCTCGAGGAGCGCGAGTCGATCGCGGAACGGATCGAGGAGCGGATCTATCCGTACGCTGTTGCGGACATCGACGATCCGAGCACGATGACGGGGCTTGCGGATATCCAGATGATCCCGGGTGTGACCCCGTTGTTTGAGCCGGTCCCGATCGACGACTTCTTCATCGTGGCGTTCGGGACGGGGATGTTCGTGGACGCGACGAGTCAGGATGATGAGGTGGTGATCCCGGTGGGGCACCTGCTGACGAGCGCGATGTCGTCGATCCCGGATGCGTACGGGGGGGCGGGTCAGTCGTCGTTGTTCGGTGGGCTCGGGAGCGAGGGCGCGATCCGGGTGGAGGTGTTGGGGCCGGACTTGGATCGGGTGAAGGGCGCGGCGGCGTTTATGTTCAACATCGCTGGTCAGAAGTATGGGTTCCAGAAGGCGACGCCTTCGCCGGCGAACTATGCGCTCGAGCAGCAGGAGCTTCGGATCGAGCTGAACGATCTGGGTCGTGAGCTTGGCTTGACGAATCAGGGGCTCGGGGTGGCGATCCGTGGGTTGTTCGACGGCGCGTACGTGGGTGATTACACGCTCGGGAGCGAAGCGATCGATCTGGTGGTGGTGCCTTTGGGTGGGGAGCTTGATTATCTGGAGCAGCTGCAGGACATCCCGATCGCGACGCCGGCGGGTCCTGTGGTGCCGGTGAGCAGTGTGGTGGAGTTTGTGCCTTCGATGTCGCCTCAGGTGATTGCGCGGATCGAGGAGCTCCCGAGTGTGGCGATCGGGATCTCGCCTCCGGAGGGGGTTGCGATCGGTGAGGCGATGGCGTGGATCCAGGAGAACATGATCGATGCGGCGCGTGATGCGGGGCTGATCGATCGGTCGATGCGTGTGCGGCTCGAGGGGTCCGCGGCGGATCTGAACAAGATTCAGACGGCGATGTTCGGTCAGGCGCCCGAGTCGGGCGTGGGTGATCAGAGCTCGGGTGGTTCCGGCGGTGGGTGGGGGATGGGCGCGGTGCTCGCGGGGTTGATCGCGGCGGTGACGCTCGCGGTGTGTGTGGGGCCGATCGTTCGTTCGACGCGCGAAGGGAACCCGAAGGTGGGGTACGGGATCGTGGGTGGGCTGCTGATGGCGCTGATCCTCGGGGTGATGGCGTTGACGTTCGCGGGGTCGCCTCAGCTGATGACGGCGCGGATGGTGTGGGCGCTGCTGGTGACGTATCTGTTGATGTGCGCGTTGTTCGAGAGCTTCCTGTATCCGTTCGTGATTCTGTTCACGGTGCCGCTGGCGATCGTGGGTGGGTTCGGTGGGCTTGCGCTGGTGCACTGGTGGACGCTTCAGGATCCGACGAAGGCGCCGCAGCAGCTCGATGTGCTGACGATGCTGGGGTTTATTATTTTGATCGGGGTGGTGGTGAACAACGCGATTCTGTTGGTGCACCAGTCGCTGAACTTCATGCGCGGGGACGAGGGGAAGGACCCGATGGGTGTGACGGACGCGATCGTGGAGAGCGTGAAGACGCGGACGCGGCCGATCTTCATGTCGGTGCTGACGAGTGTGGGTGGGATGCTCCCGTTGGTGCTGGTCCCGGGTTCGGGGTCGGAGATGTATCGTGGGTTGGGGTCGGTGGTTGTGGGTGGGTTGATGGTTTCGACGGTGTTCACGCTGCTTTTGGTGCCTCTGGTGTTTTCGCTGGTGATGGACATGCGGGCGGGGTTGCGCCCCAAGAATGCGGGGGTCATCGAATCGGTGGACCTCGGACTCACGGGAGCGGCGAAGGTATGAAGAAGCTGATGATGGTGTCGGGTGTGTGCGGGCTCGGGCTGGTGATGGGCGCGTGCTCGTCGGCGGCGACTCGGAACGCGAACGGGCTTGTGGACGAGGCGCTGGTCGCGCCGGGCGCGGACGACGGGTTCGATGCGCGGGCGATGACGATCCATCGGGGGGATGCTTCGGGGGTTGCGGCGTTCGATGAGGTGGTGGGGGCGTTGTCGGGCGCGGACGTGGTGCTGGTGGGGGAGGTGCACGGGCACGAGCGGGGGCTCGATTTCATCGCGACGTTGTTCGACGCGCTCGCGGATCGGGATCCGGAGTTGGCGCTCTCGATGGAGTTCATCGAGCGGGACCATCAGCACGTGATGGATGATTATGTGGGGGGGTTGATCGATCGGGAGACGATGGCGAAGGAGTCGCTCCGGAATCCGGGGAACTTCCCGGTGGGTCATCAGCGGATGGTGGAGCGGGCGAAGGCGGATGGTCGCGCGGTGGTGGCGGCGAACGCGGCGCGGGTGTACGTGAAGATGGCGCGGACGGAGGGGTACGAGGCGATGTCCGGGCTGACGGAGGCGCAGCGTGCGCTTTTCGATGTTCCGGGGGCGCTGCCCGAGGGTGGGTACGCGGATCGGTTCATGGAGGCGATGGGGGCGATGGCGCTGCACGGCGGGGACGAGATGGTGAAGTCGTTCCTGCGCTCGCAGGCGCTGTGGGACTCGACGATGGCGGCGAGTGTGGCGCGTCAGGTGGAGCAGGGGTCGAGCGTGTACCACGTGGTGGGGCACTTCCACGTGGACTTTGCGCCCGAGGCGGGTGGGTCGGCGATGGTGGGGTATCTGCGCGAGCGTTTGGGGGATGATGTCACGATCAAGTCGATCGTGGTGCACCAGCACGAGGGGGATGGGTTATCGCTGATGGGTGAGGATGTTGGGGTCGCGGACTTTGTGGTGTACGTCGATCCGATCGAGTGATGCGGATGGGTCGGTGCGCATGAAACGCCCCGCGGTGCGCGGGGCGGTGTGTGGGTCTGGGTTCTCGAGAAAGGGTTAGTTGTCGGGCGCGTAGTAGGCCGGGTCGGCGTTGGCGCTGGCGTTGTCCCGGTAGGTTTTGGGTTCGGTGGGGGTCCAGCGTTGCTGAGGGTCGGGGAAGGTTTTGTCTTCGATGTCGGCCGGGGGGTATTCGACGGCGTCGCGGAGCGCGACTTTGAGGAGACGGGAGTCTGCGGGGGGGACGGCCATGCGGTTTTCCATGCGGGCCCAGCGCTTTTCGGCGTCGTAGATGACCCAGTCCATGATATCGGGTCGTTTGGGGGAGCCGTCTTTGACTTTGCTTTCGCGGAATCGGAGGGAGACCTTGGACCCGATGGGGACGTCAACGGTCCAGAGGGGTTCGTGGTCTCGGGTGTCGTAGAGGGTGACGGTGAGGGGTTCGTAGGGGGAGGACATGTAGGTGTAGGTGTCGTCGGAGAACATGTTGCCGCCGGGGGAGCGGACGAAGTGTTGACCGAAGTACTGGCAGCCCTGGGTGGTTGCGAGGAGCGCGGCGGCGCTGGTCAGGGAGGCAAGAAGGATGATCGCGCGTCGGGGGGTCATGAAGGGGGCTCCTGAGCGTCCCTGGGGGTACTGAAAACGGGTCCGGTCGATCTTATCGGCTTGATTGGGCTGGGGCTTCAGCTTGATGTACGATCGGGCACACGGGTCGTTCGGGAGATTTGCGATGTCGGATCAGATGATTTCAGGGGCTTTTCGGGTGGGGCACGGGTACGACCTTCATCGATTGGAGGCGATAGAGCCCGAGGGGCGGGGTCGTCCGTTCGTCCTGGGGGGGGTTCGGATCGAGAGTTCCGTCGGTCCGGTGGGGCATTCCGATGCGGATGTGCTGATGCATTGTGTGACGGATGCGCTCCTGGGCGCGATCGGGAGCGAGGATATCGGGCAGCTCTTCCCGGATGACGATGCGCGGCACGAGGGGGAGGATTCGAGGGTGTATCTGGAGGAAGCGATCCGGCGGGTCCGGGGGTTGGGGTACGAGCTGGTGAATCTGGACGCGACGGTGGTATGTGAGCGCCCCAAGCTGAAGGGGCACAAGGGCGCGATCCGGGAGCATCTGGCTCGAGTGATGGGGGTGGACGTGGGATCGGTGAACGTGAAGGGGAAAACCCACGAGGGGGTGGATGCGATCGGGGAGGGACGCGCGATCGAGGCGCACTGCGTGGCACTGATCGCGCGGGTGTGAGGGCGGGATAACGCGTGTATACTGCGTGAATGACAGGGAAGTCGGGACATCCGGTACGCGCCATTGCGCTCATGAACCAGAAGGGCGGGGTCGGGAAGACGACCACGGCGGTGAACCTGGCGGCGGGGATCGCGCAGCAGGGTCGGAAGACGTTGCTGATCGATCTGGATCCGCAGGCGCATGCTTCGCTGCATTTGGGGGTGGAGGACGACGATCGGCCGAGTGTGTACGACCTGCTGCTCGAGCCCGAGCACGGGTTGGGTGGGTGTGTCCGGAAGGTTGATGATTATCTGGATGTGGTTCCGGCGGAGACGGATCTTGCGGCCGTCGAGACGGAGCTGTCGGGTCAGGTTGATCGGAACAACCGGTTGGCGAAGGCGCTGTCGATGCGCGACACGGACCACGAGTTCGTGCTGTTCGATTGTCCTCCGGCGCTGGGGCTGCTGACGCTGAACGCGCTGGCGGCGGCGAACGAGGTGCTGATCCCGATGCAGGCGCATTTCCTGGCGCTGCAGGGGGTGAGCAAGCTGCTCGAGACGGTGGGGCTGGTGCGCGAGCGGGTGAACCCGGATCTCCGGGTTGCTGGGGTGGTGCTGTGTATGCACGAGCAGCAATCGAACCATGCGCGGGAGGTGGTGGAGGACCTGGAGCGGTTCTTCGACGGGTCGCGCGAGTCGGGGTCGGCGTGGTCGAGCGCTCGGGTGTATCGCCCGGCGATCCGGAGGAACATCAAGCTGGCGGAGTGCCCGAGCTTCGGTCAGACGATTTTCCAGTACGAGCCCAAGGCGCCGGGGGCGGAGGATTACGACGCGCTGGCGAAGTCGGTGGTCCGCGAGTGGGATCGGGCGCTCGCGGTGTCGAGCGGGGACGATCTGAGCGAGGCGGAGATCCGGGTGCTGCGCGGGAACGAATCGAACGTGACGCGCGACGCGACGGCGGGGTGAATCGATGCGCGTGGGGTCGTTGATCTGGCGCCTCGGGTTCGTGTGCTATGCGGCGGCGCTGTTGGTGGCGACGCATTGGCCGGGGCTTGCGGTGAAGGGACCGATCTCGAGGACGGATCTTGTCATCCATGTGTGCGTGTTTGCGGGGTGGGCGTTTCTGCTGGGGTTGACGGGGTGGGTGAGGGCGTATCGGCTCGTGATCTGCGGGGTGTGCTTCGCGGTGTTCGATGAGACGACCCAGCCCTTGTTCTCGAGGGTGTTTGATTGGTCGGATTTGGGCGCGGATATCGCGGGGGTGTTGGTGGGGTCGGGGGCGTTCTCGTTGTTGTTTGTGCGGAAACAGCGCGAGGGGGATGGCTCGTGAGCTCCGGGGACGGCGCGATCGGGAGGCACACGCGCGTGGTCGCTGGGTTGACGCTCGTGTCGCGCGTGCTGGGGTTGGTGCGTGATCTGGTGACGGTGCGGGTGTTCGGGGACACGGTGGTGGGGTCGGCGTTTGCGGCGGCGTTTGCGGTTCCGAATATGTTCCGGAGGTTGTTCGGGGAGGGGGCGCTTTCGGCGGCGTTCATCCCTGTGTACACGAGACTGAGCGATGAGGATCCGGATCGGGCTGGGGCGCTGGCGACGTTGACGATCGGGCTCTTGGCGCTGGTGACGGGGGTGATCACGCTGGTGATCGAGCTCGGGGTGTGGGGTGTGATTTTGGTTGCGCCTGAGGATGGGGATCGGGTGTTCTCGCTTGAGCTGGTGATGGTGATGTTGCCGTTCATGCCCTTGATCTGTGTGGCGGCGATTCTGGGGGGGATGCTGCAGAGCCATGGGCGGTTCGGGCCTTGGGCTGCGGCTCCGGTGTTGTTGAATGTGTGTGTGATCGGTGCGTGTGTGCCGTACTTTGTTGTGGAGGGTGCGGAGGCGCGGGCGTTTGCGTTCTACATCGGGATCGCGGCGGTGGTGTCGGCGGGGCTTCAGGTGGTGTGGTCGCTTTGGGCGCTGAGGGGGTTGATGAAGTGGAAGCGGGGGGCTTCGGAGGTGCGGAGTGAGGCGCGGGCGATGCTGCGGCGGATGGTGCCCGTGATGATCGGGCTGGGGACGTTGCAGCTCAACACGTTCGTGGATACGTTGATCGCGATGTACCCGAACTGGGTTGGGGGGACGGTGCTGGGGAGGGAGTATCCGCTCGATGGGGCTTCGAACGCGGTGCTGTTTTATGCGCAGCGGTTGTATCAGTTCCCGCTGGGGGTGTTCGGGATCGCGGTGGCGACGGCGGCGTTTCCGGCGCTCGCGCGTGCGGCCGGGGATTCGGAGCGGTTCGGGGGGATGCTGAGGCGCGGGGTTCGGTTGAGTTTGTTCATCGGGTTGCCGTCGTCGGTGGGGCTGGTGTGTGTTGGGCCTGCGCTGGTGCGGGTGCTGTATTCGGGTGGGGACTCGGGGTTCAGCGATGGGGGCGCGGTTCGCGCGGGGTGGGTGCTGGTTGCGTATTCGTGCGCGGTGTGGGCGTATTCGTTGAATCAGTTGTTCACGAGATCGATGTATGCGCGGGACGACATGACCACCCCGATGCGGATCGCGCTGGGGATGGTGGGCGCGAACGTGGTGCTGAATGTGGTGCTGATCTGGTGGCTGAGGGAGGCGGGGCTCGCGGTGTCCACGGCGGTGTGCGCGGTGGGGCAGTGTGTGCTGCTGGCTCGCGCGGCGAAGCGGGATTCGGGGTCTGGGGGACGGATTCTGGATGGGGAGACGGGTGCATCGGTGGGGCGGATCGTGGTTCGGTCGGTGATGGTGGTTCCGGTGGCGCTGGGGTGTGTGTGGGGGGCGCGGGTGCTCGGGGACTCGATGGGGTGGGGGGCTTGGACTACGGATGTGGTGGGGGTGGGGAGCGCGGTGGTGCTGAGCGCGGGGCTGTTTTTGGGGATTGCGTGGGCGAAACGGGACTCGGAGTTGTCATGGTTGACGGCGCGGATGACCGATACTGCGTGAACGGCGGGCTCTGATGGGGTTCGTCTGTGATAGGAGCCAACCCCATGAGATCCAACAGGTTGCGTGTATTGATGAGCTCGGGCGCGATCCGGAAAATCGCGATTGTGTGCGGTGCTGGCGCGGTTCTGGCGCTGAGCGCGTGTAACACGGTGCGCGGCGTGGCGCGGGATGTGACGGAAGTCGCGAACGCGTTTGACCCGGATTCGGGGAAGTAAGCACGCGCGGGATGAGTTGCGATTGTGTAGACTGCGGCGCTCGATGATGAGCTCACGAGGGATTGACCTATGAAGACCACGACCAAGAACGATTCGGTTTCCAAGGTGGCGAAAGTGCGCGTGCTGGTGCTCTGTGGCGCTGCTGTTGCGGCGCTCGCGCTGAGCGCGTGCTCGACGGTCAAGGGCGCGGGTCAGGATCTGCAGGACGCGAGCGATGGGGTTCGTGACGCGATCACGGATTGATGTGAATCGATGGGACGCGCGATCGACCTGACGGGTCGGTCCATCCTGATCAGCGGCGCGTCCTCCGGGATCGGCGCGGCGACGGCGATCGCGTGCGCGGATCGGGGGATGCGGGTCGGGCTTATGGCTCGGTCCGGGGCGAACCTTGAGCGGGTGAAACAGCACATCGAATCGCACGGGGGTGTGGCGCATGCGGTGGTGGGGGATGTGACAAGCGACGAAGATTGTGCACGCGCGATCGAGGTGTGCGAGGGGGAGCTTGGGGGGGTGGGGGGGCTGTACGCGGTGATCGCGAATGCGGGGTACGGGAAAGAGGATGCGTGCCATTCGATGCGCGACGAGGATGTGCGCGCGATGTTCGAGACGAACTTCCATGGGTCGCTCCGGTTGGTGCAGCCCATGATCGAGCGGTTCCGGGCGCGGGGTTCGGGTCATGCGTTGTTCGTGTCGAGTTGTTTGAGCAAGGTGGGGATGCCGTACTACGGGTGTTACTGCGCGACGAAGGCGGCGCAGGATTACTTCGCGCGGGCGATGCGTTTGGAGCTCGGGGGGACGGGGGTGTATGTGTCGAGTATCCATCCTGTAGGGACGGATACGTCGTTCTTCGATACGGCCGCCCAGCTGTCGGGGGGTGAGCTGAAGGTCGCGGGGTCGAAGAAGAAAGGGGTGTTCCAGCAGGACGCGACCCGGGTTTCGGGCGCGATCGTCAAGTGCTTGGAGAAGCCCAAGGGGGAGGTATGGACGAGCACGGTGGCGCGGCTCGGGCTTGCGGGGATGGTCGCGTTCCCGGGGTTGACGGATCGGATGCTGGCGCGGAAGCTGCGGAAGCGGCTTGGACGACGGGGGAAGTAGGCTATGGGGAAGGCCGCGGACGCGGAGGAAGGTTGGTGGAGCGGTCTGATGGTGAGAGCTTTGATCGTTTCGATGGCGGTGTTTCTGGCAGGTTGCGAAGTCCGGATAGAGCCATCATTGGCGATCGATTTTGTGTTTCCGGTCGATATTGCGATCGGTAGTGACCTATCGGGGGGGGAGAGCAATCTCGTGATTGGCTCGGTTGATGGGATGTCGATTGTGAATGGTGGGGGTGCGTTTCGAGACGGGGATTGTTTGCTGATGTCGGGGCATCAGCTCTTCGATCGGGATGTGGTTCGTCTCAGTCTTGATCGGAACAGGATTGTGATGACGGGGTTGGTGCGGCACCTGGATTGTGGGCTGCTGGGGTCTGTGGACAACGGGGGATCCGATTTAGAGATCCGATCGATCGGCCCGTATCTCGGTGGTGATGACTGTGATGTTGCGAGCTTTGCGGCACGGTTCTCCGCGCTGCGGTATGGGGCGCGTGTTTGGATCCCGATCCATGATGCGTGGGTTCCGGAGGAGGCGAAGGGGCGAGGGGTGCGGGTTGGGGATGTGTGGTATGTGCCGGGGGATGTCCGGCGGATCGATCAGGTGGGGAGTGGGTTTGAGGCCGCGGATGGCGTTGAGATCTTTGGGGTTGTGCTGGAGAGCCGCGCGAGCATGTCCGGTTCATCCGGGTTTCCTGTGGTGTGGTTTGATTCCCATGCGAACGAATGGAAACCGATGGGGATTGTGCTCGGGGGTGGGGAGGTTGATGGGAAAGAGGTCATTGTTGCGGTGCGGCTCATGGGTGAGGCGGGATGAAAAAAAGCCGCACCTGGTTGGGTGCGGCCTTGGGGATTGAGCTGGGAGGGATTGTTTAGAGCTTGGGGCCGCCGGAGGCGATGTCGGCGGGGAGGTTGTACTTTGCGTCGTTCTCGCGGAACTTCTTGGCGAGTTCGGTGCACTTCTGGTCGTAGGCGGCTTTGTCGGCCCAGGTGTTGCGCGGGTCGAGGACCTCGTCGGGGACGTTGGGGATGGTGGTGGGCATGTGGAGCCCGAGGATGGGGTGTTCCTTGGTGGGAACGGAGGAGAGGGAGCCGTCGAGGATGGCGGTGACCATGGCGCGGGTGTAGGGGAGGGAGAAGCGCTTTCCGACGCCGTAGGGTCCTCCGGACCATCCGGTGTTGAGGAGCCAGACGTGGGCGTCGTGTTGTTTGGTGCGTTCGGCGAGCATCTTTGCGTAGGTTGCTGCGGGGCGGGGCATGAAGGGGCCTCCGAAGCAGGGGGAGAAGCTGGGGACGGGGTCGGTGACCCCGGCTTCGGTCCCGGCGAGTTTGGAGGTGTACCCGTTGATGAAGTAGTACATCGCTTGCTCGGGGGTGAGCTTGGCGATGGGGGGCATGACGCCGAAGGCATCGGCGGTGAGGAAGATGACGTTTTTGGGGTGTGTCGCGATGGAGGGGATGATGGCGTCGGGGATGTAATCGACGGGGTAGGTGACCCGGGTGTTCTGGGTGATGGATACGTCTTCGTAGTCGGGTTCGCGGTTCTCGTTGAGGATGGTGTTTTCGAGGATGGATCCGAAGCGGATGGCGTCCCAGATCTGGGGTTCTTTTTCTCTGGTGAGCCCGATGACCTTGGCGTAGCAGCCGCCTTCGAAGTTGAAGACCCCGGTGGGTCCCCAGCCGTGTTCGTCGTCCCCGATGAGGGCGCGGTTGGGGTCGGCGGAGAGTGTGGTTTTGCCTGTCCCGGAGAGCCCGAAGAAGAGGGCGACGTTGGAGGGGTCTTGTTTGTCCACGTTGCACGAGCAGTGCATGGGGAAGACGCCTTGGTCGGGCATGTCGTAGTTCATCGCGTAGAAGATGCCCTTCTTCATTTCGCCGGCGTATTCGGTGCCGATGATGACGACGGTTTTCTTCTCGAGGGACTGAGCGATGATGATGGGGGTGTTGTGGCCGAGCGCGGCTTGTTCTTCGGGGGTGAGTTTGTGGGCGCCGGCGTTGATGACGGTCCAGTCGTGGTTCCAGGAGCCGTCTCCTGCGTCGGACTTGGATCCGGGTTTGATGAAGAGAGTTTCGGCGAAGAGGGCGTGCCAGGCTTTGGTGGTGATGACACGGACCCCGAGTCGGTGTTTGAGGTCGGCGCCGGCGAAGCCCTCGAAGACGTAGAGGTCGTCCTGGGCGTTGAGGAATCGGGCGGCGATGTTGTAGGCGGTATCGAACTGCTCGGGGGTGATGGGTTGGTTGACTTTGCCCCAGTCGATGTTGTCGTGTATGGCTGGGGTGTCTTCGAGGAACTTGTCGGTGGGGGAGCGGCCGGTGCGGTTTCCGGTGCGGACGTTCATGGCGC
This sequence comes from Phycisphaerales bacterium, assembly GCA_027019265.1. Taxonomy (GTDB): domain Bacteria; phylum Planctomycetota; class Phycisphaerae; order Phycisphaerales; family UBA1924; genus UBA1924. The sequence continues at coordinate 77,183 of JALUWX010000020.1, read as the reverse complement.
CGTTGGAGGCGAGTTGTCCTTCGCGGCGTTGGAAGACGTGCTCGACGAGTCGTGCGGTTGGGAGGTTTTTGTAGATGGATTTGGAGTTGAGGTCGAGTCCCTGGATGGTCATGGTGCTCATGGTTCGCTCCTGCGCATTTGGCGTCTGGCGCGTGTGCTGGCGGGTTGAGAGGGCCGGCGATGTGCGTGTCTGAGACGCGTTTTTCTGGGAAGATATGGTAGACCTTCGGGGCGGGTTTGCGGGGAAAACCTGTGTGGGGTGGGTGACTTTGGGTGTGGAAATCGGCTATTGTTTGCGGATCGGTGCGGAACAGTTCCGCGCGGTGATGGTGGACGTAGCTCAGTTGGTAGAGCACCTGGTTGTGGTCCAGGATGTCGCGGGTTCGAGCCCCGTCGTTCACCCTTCGAGTCTGAGATGTGTGGGGGTGTTGGGGCCGCGTGTGATTACGCGGCCTTTCTTTGTGTCCCTGTTGCAACTGCGGCGGCTGCGGCGGCGGTGCAGGCGCGGGAGAGCTCGTTGATCTCGTCTCCGATCGAATCGGATTCGGGGTCGGAGAGACGGGCGGCGATGTCTGCGGCGGCTTTGCGGATGGGCTCGATGTTGAGGGGGCGCGCGAGTTGGACGATGGCGCGGCAGTCCGCGAGGAGGGCCTTGTGGTCGAGCTTCCGCGCGTGCTGGTCGAGCTTGACACCCCGCGTCGCGAGTTCGCTGACGAGGACCTTGCGGGTCTCGGGGGTGACGCACGATCGGAGGAGGGTGAGGGATTCGTGGGTCCAGTCGTTGAGGATGAACTCGGCGATGGCGCAGGCGAGGACGTTGTGCTCGCAGGGCCATGGGAGGAGGGTGTCGGCGCCGCAGGCGCTGAGGAGGTGCGCCTGGGTTTCGCTCTGTGGCTTCGCGAGGATGATGATGGGGTTGTCGAAGCCCTGCGCGCGGAGCTCGGCGATCATGTCCGGCGCGTCGAGGTCGTTGGCGTGATGGATGACGATGATGTCGAGTTTCTCGAGGAGGGGGAGGATGTCATCGAGCTCGTTTTTGAAGGCGTATTTGAGGTTGGTGGGGAGGAGGGCTTGGCGGACCTCGGGGGAGAACTCGTTGTGCTTGGAGATGAAGAGGATGCTTTTGTCGAGCTGTTCGGGCTCGATCCGTTCGTGCGCGTGGAGGAGGAGCTCGGGGGTGCTGTGGAGGTATTCGCGGAGGTTGATTTCCTGGTCGAACTTGATCCCGATCTCGTGGATGATCCCCCCTCGGTGCTCGCAGCGTGCGACGGTGCCGCGGGTGCGCCGGACGGTTTGATCGTTCCGGATCAGATCCACGGTGACGGCGGTCCCGGGGTACATGTAGGTTGCGTGGAGGATGCTGATGCCGCCTTGGGAGAGGTTGCGTGACGCGACGATGATCTCGCGCGCGGTGTCTCGGGAGGATTCGATCCTGAGGAGGAGTCGGGGGTAGGCGTAGTCGAGACGGCGGTAGACCCGAGAGCTTTCCGTGGGGAGGCACCCGTTGTTGTCGTCGAGTTTGTAGAGGAGGGCCGCGTACGCTTGGCCGTCGATGCTGAGCGTGTTCTTCGTCAGCGGTTCGATGGACATGGGCTTGGTGCTGGCGTTGCGGCGCGGGGGCATGGTCGGGTCCTCAAGCGGCTTTTCGTTGGGCGGCTTTGATGCGGCGGCAGGCGATGATGAGCTGGCGGACATCGGAGGCGGCGTCTCTGAGTCCGTTGCCCGTGGTCAGGGCGCGATCGGCTTTGAGCGCGAGGGCGCTGATGCTCGGGAACCCGAGGGGCTCGGCGGTTCCTGCGAGGGACCGGATGATCTCGTGGCACCCGTTCCGGTCGTCCTCGTGGAGGGATTTCTCGAGGGTGAGGATGGTGCGTGGGAGGTCGGAGAGGAACTTGGTGAGGAGCTCGAATGCGGGGTCGTCGGATTCGAGGACGGAGTAGATGGGGCCGCCGTCGCCGTCGCCGAGGAGGAACTCTCCGAGTGCTTGGATGAGTCTTGGGCGGACGATGGGTTTGGAGATGAAGCCCGAGGCGCCGGCCATGCGCATCTCGTCCCGGACGTCCTCGGTGTTCATGGAGGTCATGACGAGGATGGGGCAGTCGATGCCGTCGGCTCGGAGGGACATGACGAGGTCGGTCCCGGAGTCTTGACCGATCTGGTAATCGGTGAGGACGAGCTCGCAGCCCTTTTTGGCTTTCTCGATGGCTTTCTCGATCTCGTCGGCGAAGACGATGTTGAGCCCGGTGTCTTCGAGGAGTTTGAAGATGAGTTGCTGGTCGAGCTGGCCGTCGCATGCGACGAGGACGGTGCCCATGAGGCGTTTGGGATCGATGTGTTCGAGGGAGTAGGCCTCGTGCATGGGGTCGAGCCCGAGGAGGGCTTTGGTGGAGATCTGTTCCTTGAACTTGATCCCGAGCTCGTGGACTTTCCCTCCGAGGTGTTGGCAGCGTGCGATCTGTCCTTCGGCTTCGAGGGTGTTGCCGTCCTCGAGGTGGATGACGATGGAGCAGCGTGACCCGGGGTAGGCGAACGCGGAGTGGAGGACGGAGACGCCTCCTCGTGAGATGTTGCGTGTCGCGACGGAGAAGGTGACGCTGGACCCGCCGTGGTGCTCGATGGTGAGGTCGGCGCGGACGACCCGGAAGGACCAACGGACGAAGTCGCGGTCGGCGCTCCCGCTATCGGGGTTTTTCTGCTCGATGCGGTTGAGGAGCGCGTTGAGTTCACGGACACCGAGGCGGAGCGAGTTGACATTTTCGTTTTGATCGGTCATGGATCACATATCTCGCTTCGGGTCCTGCTCGCTGAACCCGTGTTGGATCGCGTGCCTTGTATCGGGGGTTCCCCCCCAAGGATGAAGCGTGATGTGCGAAGTGATCGCGCGGGCGGGGCGCGTCCGAGAATGTGTCGGGATGGATCGAGCGAGGGGTGGGGGGTGGGGGGGTGTGTTAGACGTCGAGGTTCTTGACTTCGAGCGCGTGGTCCTCGATGTACTTGCGCCGGGGTTCGACGTGTTCGCCCATGAGGAGGGAGAAGAGGGAGTCGGCGGCGCCCGAAGCGTGTTCCCACTGGACCCGGTAGAGGGTGCGCCGGGTGGGGTCCATGGTGGTGTCCCAGAGCTGCTCGGCGTCCATTTCGCCCAGACCCTTGAATCGCTTGATCTCCATCCCTCTGCGCCCGATCTGGTGGAGCGAGCTGAGGATGGCGGGGATGTTGGGGGCTTCGACGATCTTGGCGTTGGCGGGGACGTTGGGGTCTCCGTCCTCGTCGTCGGGGGATGCGGTTTGCTTGGGGGAGGTGTTGGTCGTTGCCCATGCGAAACGCGCGGGCATGGCTTCGCCGGTCACGGACTCTTCCTGGACGAGCCCGTAGTCATCGGGGTCGATGCCCATGGACTGGAGTTCTTTGAAGATGATCGAGATCTCTTTGTTCTCGTGGAGCTCGCGCAGGGTCGCGACGGGCTCGGTGGAGAGGCGCTTGGACTCGGCGTATTCCGGGGAGTCGATGTCGGGGGACTCGGCGACTTCGTCGGATTCGTCCTCGTCGTCGATTGTGTCCTCGGCGAGTCTCCACCCGCGCTCGCTGAGCGCTTCGAGGGCTTCGGACTCGGACCAGGCGTAGATCGTCTCGGTCTGGGTCGCGAGCTTGTGGGTGGGGAGTTGGCCGTCCTTGCGGGTCGCGAGGAGGTCGAGGAAGCGGACCCCTCGTCGTTCGGCGATCTCGACGAGGTCGCCGAGACGGGTGAGGGAGAGGATGAGACGGCGCGCGTCCTGGCCTTCGATCGTGGTCTCGATCTTGGGGGTCTCTCCGGGCTCGGCGTTCGCGATGTCGCGGACGAGGAGCTGCGCGCCGTCGAGCCCGAGGTCGGTGAGCGCGTCGGCGAGGGTGCGTTCGTTGAGTACGTAGCGTGAGGACTTGCCCTTGGTGATCTGGTAGAGGGGGGGCTGGGCGATGTAGATGTGTCCGCGGCGGATGAGGTCGGGCATGTGGCGGAAGAAGAAGGTGAGGAGGAGGGTGCGGATGTGGGAGCCGTCCACGTCGGCGTCGGTCATGATGACGACTTTGCCGTAGCGGAGTTTGGCGATGTCGAAGTCGTGCCCGATCCCGCATTTGAGGGCGGCGATGAGGGTGCGGATTTCTTCGAAGCCCAGGACCTTGTCGATGCGGGCGCGTTCGACGTTGAGGAGCTTCCCTCGGAGGGGGAGGATGGCTTGGGTGTCCACGTCGCGCCCCTGGGTGGCTGAACCACCCGCGGAGTCGCCTTCCACGATGAAGAGTTCTGCTTCGTTGGGGTCTTTGGTTTTGCAGTCCCGGAGCTTGTGGGGCATGGAGCCCGAGTCGAGCGCGGTTTTGCGCCGGGTGAGCTCGCGGGCTTTGCGGGCCGCTTCGCGCGCCTGCGCGGCGATGATGCCCTTGAGGCAGAGCTTCTTTGCGTCTGCGGGGTTTTCTTCGAGCCAGTTGTTGAGGGCTTCTCCGAAGGCGCTGGAGACGAAGGACTCGATCTCGGGGTTGAGGAGTTTTTCTTTGGGCTGGTTGTTGAACTGGGGGTCGGGGAGCTTGACGGAGATGACGGCGATGAGCCCTTCCCGGAGGTCGTCGCCCGAGGGGTTGGGGTCCTTGTCCTTGAGGATCCCGGTGCGCTTTGCGTAGTTGTTGAGGGTTCGGGTGAGCGCGACCTTGAAGCCCTGCGCGTGGGTCCCGCCGTCCACGTTGTTGATGTTGTTGGCGAAGGTGAGGAGGGTTTCGTTGTACCCGTCGTGATACTGCATGGCGATTTCGCAGATCATCGACTCTTCTTCGATCTCCTTGCGCACGTAGACGGGGGCGGAGACGGCGTTCTTGTCCTTGATGAGGTGGGTGACGTATTCGAGGAGCCCGTTCTCGGCTTTGAATGTGTGCTTCTTGATTTTGCCGTCGGGTCCGACGCGCTCGTCGGTGAACTTGATCGTGACCCCGGGGTTGAGGTAGGCGAGTTCTCGGAGGCGGTTCGCGAGGGTCTGCTCGGAGAACTCGGTGATCTCGAAGATCTCGTGGTCGGGTTTGAAGGTGACGGTGGTCCCGGTCTCCCGGTCCGCGCCCTTGGGGATGGGTCCGACGTCGTGGAGTTGTTTGGTGACGACGCCGCGCTCGAAGGTCATGGCTTTGATGACGCCGTCGCGCCAGACTTCGACTTCGAGGAGGGAGGAGAGGGCGTTGACACAGGAGACCCCGACCCCGTGGAGGCCGCCGGAGACTTTGTAGGCGGAGTTCTCTTGCTGGAACTTTCCGCCGGCGTGGAGTTTGGTGAGGACGACTTCGACGGCGGGTTTGCCGTTGAGGGTGGGGTCGTCGTTCTTGACGGGGTCGGTGGGGATCCCGCGCCCGTCGTCGGAGATCTTGACGGAGTTGTCGGGGGAGATGATGACGGTGACGGTGGTGGCGAATCCGGCCATGGCTTCGTCGATGGAGTTGTCCACGACTTCGTAGACCATGTGGTGGAGGGCGCCGATGCCGGTGCCTCCGATGTACATGCCGGGTCGTTTGCGGACGGCTTCGAGACCCTCGAGGACCTTGATCTGGTCGGAGGAGTAATCGGAACGCGCGGGCGCTTTGGGCTCGGTGTTCTGGTCGGTCATAGGGTGGGGGTTGTCCGGGGTGCTCGGGGCTGGATGCGCCCGTGTTTTCGTGTGTGAAAACGCCGATCTCCGGCGATGGGAATGGTAGGGATCGTGCGCACGAAAAGCGCGGTTTGGGGGGTGAGAAACCGCGCGATTCCGGGGGGCGGAAGGGGTGTGTTTCCAGGGGGTTAGGTGGGGTAGCTGGGTTCGATTCCCAATGCCTTGCACGAGTGGTTGATATTGGCTTCGAAGAGTTGGTGGAGACTCGCCCCATCTGAGAGCTTCATGATGAGATCTTCGATTTCTGAGGCGATTTGGGTTTGCCAGGGTTTGGTCCATCGAAGTGTACGGAACCAGCTCGCGATCGAGTTGATTTCATCGTCTCTCTCTTCGAATGCAAGCAGAAAGATCCAGGCCTGGATTGCGTGAAGATCCTTGGATGAGCGAGCACGGGCTTTGAGATCCAGTTCCCGATTCATTGGGTTGGATACTCGGTTGAACCAATCTCTGATCGGTTTGTCTAGAGACCTCGTCACGGCCTCGAGATTCTCTTCGCTGAAGTTGAATCGCTTCGAATTGTTCGTTTCTAACCGTGTGCCGAAGTTGAAATGAAGGTGATCGAGTTTGGTATAGAGCGGAACCCAGAACACGGTCGGATAGCGTACATCCTTGCTGAAACCAGAGGAGTCGAGATACAGGCCGAACAGTGTGCCCTTGTCAATTCGTTTGTAGAGACCCGACCCGATCGCGGTGTAGTCCGGGAGAGATTGGGACTGGATGCGTTGTATTGCTCTCCGCGATGTGCTCATAGATCAGGGGCGGATCTGGACGGTGGAGACCTGTTCGGCGAGGAGTTCGTAGACGAGGGCGATGTCGTCGTCGGCGAGTCTGACACAGCCCATGGATTCATCGCCTCCGATGGAGTCGGGGTCGATGGTGCCGTGGATGCCGTAGCCGGTGAGCTGCGCGTCGGCGCCGATCCCGTCGAGTCCGAGCCAGTATTCGCCGATGGGGTTGTCGGGGTCGTCGGGCGCGTATTGCTCGCGCGCGTTTCGGGGGTTGACCCATCCGGGGTTCTCGAGTTTGTTGGAGGAGATGCGGAAGTGCCCGACGGGGGTGCCGTCGTCGAGCCCGAGCCCGACCCGGAAGGAGCGGATGTAGAGCCAGTCCTGGGGGGCTGCTGGGGATCCGTGGTAGATGTCCATTCTGTGGTCGGACTTGTCCACGACGGCGTGGAATGGGCCTCGGATGAGTTTGAGGGATTGTCCGAGACGGATGCGGGAGGGGTTGGAGATCCGGTTGATGCGCTGGATGAGCTTCCAGTGGGTGGCGAGCTCTCGACGCGCGGCGATCCTGGAGAGGGAGTCCCCGGATTGGATGGTGTATTCCTCGGCGATGGGGTCGTTCTTTGCGACGACTGGGCCGAAGACGAGGACGTCGTTGATGCTTGCGAGTTCGGTGCGGAGGGCTTGTTGGTCGGCGCGGGAGGTGGAGTTTCGGAGGGCTTTGGAGAGGAGCTCACGCGCGGAGACCCGGTCGTTGTGGGAGATCATGTCGCGCGCGGTGGAGAGCGCGAGGGACACGTTGTTGGAGGTGTCGGGGTTGGAGCGGGTCGTGGTGGGGGTGGCCGTCGGACGCGCGGTGGGGGAGCCCGTGTTGGCGCGGTCGAGGGTGGATTCGAGGAGGGAGGACCCGGTGTTGGAGTTGGTTTGGCGCGCTTCGGTCTGGGTCGGGGTCTGCGCGGGGGTTTGGGTCGGGGTCTGGGGGCGCGTTGTGGTGGACTGGGTGGGTTCGTCTTCGCGCGTGGATCCGGGGAGGGTGCGCACGGGGGCGGCGTTGTCGATGACGACGGGGTCCCGACGGGTGGACTCGGTGGATCGGGTGTCGATCCGGTCGTCGGGGGTGCTCAGCGCGAGGGTGTCGGTTTCGCTCGGGGTGGTTGCGCCGTCCTCGGCGATCGTGGGCGCGGGGGCGCGGAGCGCGAACCAGAGGATGAGCGCGAGCGCGAGGACGACGATGGCGGCCGGGGCGAAGCGCTTGAGGGGGTTGCCCCGTGAACGTCGGTAGGCGACACCGGAGGAGCGGGAGACTCGTGTGGATTGGCTCGGGAGACTCATGCTTCCTCCTTGGTGTGTCCGCTTTGGGAGCGGATCACGCGCGTGGGTGTGACGAGCAGGTCCATCGCTCGGTCGTGCGCATCGGTCGGGATGCGATCGACGAGCTGCTCGTCGTAGCTGACCCCCACGAGTCGGGTGTCTTCGCGCGGGTGCGCGTGGATCCATCGATCATAGAACCCGGCACCGCGCCCCAGACGGCTCATGGATTCGTCGAATCCGAGCCCGGGAACGAGAACGAGGTCGATGTCGTGCGGATCGGCGCGATCTCGGGTCGAGCGCGGGGATCGGATGCGGTATCGGCCGGTTTCGAGATCGTCGTCCAGATTCGAGATAAGGACGGGGTGCATGCCCGTACCGGAGGGTTCTGTGCGCGGGAGGGCGATTGATTTGGAATCTGTCAGCGCCGCGCGGATGAAGGGGTCGAGGTCGAGTTCGGTGGGGAGGGATGCGTAGGCGAGGATGGTGGTGGCGCGTTGGTATTCGGGGAGGGCGCGGAGTTGGTCGGCGACTTTGAGTGCGGCGATGGTGCGCTGGTCGGGGGTGATCTGCGCGAGCGTGTGCTTGAGGTGTTCGCGCAGGGAGCGCTTTGGGTCCGCGTTGTTATCCATCGCGTTTGGTTTTCCGCGCGGCGCGTCGTTTGTTGAGGGACTCGCGCATGGTGGTTTCGAAGCCCACGTCTTTGGGTTCGTAGTAGCGTTTGTCAACGCCCAGGTAGTCTTGGCCGGTTTGTTGGTCGTCGGCGTTGTGGGAGTATTGGTAGTGCTCGGATTCGAGGTCTCGGACGCGCTGTCCTGACCCGTCGGTGGTGGAGCGCGGGGAGGTGTTGCCGTCCCGGAGGTAGATGGGGACGGGGAGGACCCGGTCGTTGCGGATGTCATCGAGGGCGAGGTCGATCGCGACGTAGGCCGCGTTGGATTTGGGGGCGCACGCGAGGTAGGTGGCGCACTGCGCGAGGGTGATGCGTGCTTCGGGGAGCCCGATGCGCTCGACGAGGTCCCAGCAGGACTGGGCGATGACGACGCCCTGGGGGTCGGCGTTCCCGATGTCTTCGGACGCGAGGATGGCGAGTCTTCGCGCGATGAAGCGCGGGTCTTCCCCTGCATCGAGCATGCGCGCGATCCAGTAGAGGGCGGCGTCGGGGTCGGATCCCCGGACGGATTTGATCATGGCGCTGATGGCGTCGTAGTGGCCGTCGTCGCCGTAGTCGGCGACTTTTTGTTGGATGGAGTCCTCGGCGATCTGTTTGGTGATGTGGATGTCGGCGTTGTCTGTTGCGGAGAGGACAGCGACCTCGAGCGCGGTGATGGCTCGGCGCGCGTCGCCTTCAGACTTGAGCGCCCAGACGCGCTTGGCTTCGTCGTCCACGGTGATGTTGAGGTTGGGGAAGGCGCGGGGGTGCGCGAGGGTTCGGTCGAGGAGTTCGATGGTTTCGTCTTCGGAGAGCTGTTCGAGACGGAAGAGTGTGGAGCGCGAGATGAGGGCGCTGTTGACGGCGAAGAGGGGGTTCTCGGTGGTGGCGCCGATGAGGGTGATGAGCCCGCGCTCGACGTCGGCGAGGAGGACGTCCTGCTGTGCCTTGGTGAAGCGGTGGATCTCGTCGAGGAAGAGGATGGTGCGTTTCTGGGAGTCTTCGAGGATGCGCTGCGCGTCGTCGATGATCTCGCGGATGCGTTTGACGCCGACGCTTGCGGCGTTTTCGCGCACGAATCGGCGCGATGTGGCTTGGGCGATGACCTGGGCGAGTGAGGTTTTGCCTGTGCCCGGGGGGCCGTGGAGGATCACGGAGGTGAGCGCGTCGGCGTTGATCATGCGCGGGAGGAGCTTGCCTTCGGCGAGAAGGTGGCGCTGGCCGACGATGTCGGAAAGGGTGCGTGGTCGGACGCGTGCGGCGAGGGGTTCCACGGCGGTGAGTTTCTGTTCGCGCTTGGCGGCCCAGAGGTCGGTCATACGGGGATTGTACGGGGGTTGGGTGGCTCGGGATTGTGGAATCTGGGGGGTGTGGATTGTTCGAGGGTGTGGGGGGTTTGTGCCGATGTGGAGGGTTCGGGGCCTAGAAGTGCGAAAAAACGCACGGAAGGGCGGAACAGTGGCTTTGCACTTACTAACATAGAGTCGGATGTCGGCGTCAGCGATCGTGATTCTGGTGCTTGTTGTCACGCTTGTTGGCGTGATGTTGTCGAGTGCTTCGGTGGCTCGGCGGAGACGGGATCCGACGCCGGTGAGTGAGGGGTTTTTGCATCTGCTCGGGCATGTGTATGTCCGGCTCGTGCATCGACTTACGGTTGATGTCGAGGAGGGGGCGTTTGACGAGATTGATGGGCCGCTGCTGGTGGTGGTGAATCACACGGCCGGGGTGGATCCGATTTTGGTGTCGTCGGTGATCCCGAGACGGGTGCATTGGTTGATGGCGGAGGACATGCGGGTCCCGATGCTGGACTGGTTCTGGGATTGGATCGGGGTGATCTTCATCGCGCGGAACCGTCACGGGCGCACGGGGTTGCGTCGGGCGCGGAAGCACTTGGCTGATGGTGGGGTGATCGGGATTTTCCCGGAGGGGCACATCGAGCGCCCTCATGGTCGGCTGCTCCCGTTTGCGGTCGGGGTGGGGGTGCTGGTCCAGCGCACGGGGGCGAAGGTGCTCCCGGTGATCGTGGACGGGACCCCCGAGACCCCGAGCGCGTGGGATTCGCTCTACACGGGGTCGGAGGCGCGGGTTCGGGTAAAGAAGCCCATCGTGTACTCGGGTCGTTCGATGTCGAGCGCGGAGATCACGGCGGATCTGCAGGCGCACTTTGTGCAATGGACGGGGTGGGATGTGGGAGAGCGGCCGGGGCACGGGGAGCGCGACAGCGCGGGCGATGAGCCCGAGGAGCCCGAGGGGACGGGTGAAGCGCGTGGGAATGATCGGGCCGGGGTGATCCGGGCGCGTCGCGCGTCTCGTCGGATCGCGTAAAGGATTGATGCTGGGTTGCTGGTGTTGGTTAGCCCTCTGAGTCGCCGCGCCAGGGGGAGATCTGGGTGCGCCATCCGGACTCGGGGGGTGGGGTGCGCGTGTCGAAGAGGGTGGGCGCGAGCTGGGGGTCGAGGGTGACTCCGGAGAGCTCGACGATCTGGAGGTCCCCGGTCCAGTCGGTTTTGATGTAGAGGCGCGGGAGGAGGGTGCTGTTGTCGAACCAGATGCGCACGGACTCCCAGTCGTCCTCGGCGCTGGAGCCCGGTTTGGGTTCGAGGCGGAGGAGGGTGTGGTTGTCGAGGAGCTGCGCGAGGTACTTGAGCTCGGGGAAGTCTTCGTTGGTTTCGAGGTAGTTCTTCGGGTCGTCGAGCGCGAGGTCGTAGGTCTCGATGACTTTGTCGGTGTTGGACCCGATCGAGACCCAGAAGGGGGCTTCGCGCATGAGGTCCATGGGGTCGAGGGTTTCTCCCTCGGGGACGAGTTCTCGTTTGTTGAACTGTCGTTCGTCGTGGAGTCGTTCGACGAACCAGCGGCCGTCGAAGATGTAGTGCTCGCGCGTTTCGGATTGGCGGTCCCCGAGGACGAGGGTGTCGAAGGAGACGGCGTACTGGCGCTGTTGTTCTTCGGTGGTGCGGATGTAGAGGTTCCCGAAGCGCTGCTGGAGGTCGGACTCGAGGGCTTTGATGACGGTGTAGCGGACATTGCCCGACATGGCGCTGTAAGTGGTGTCCTTGTGCGCGAGCGCGTCGAGGAGCTGGCGCGGGGAGTCGTAGGTCTGGCTTGCGGGGTTGGGGGCGCCGGGTGGGGGCATGGCGGCCGACGACGGCTGCGCGTCGGTTGTGGGTTGGAGCGCGAGTGCGAGGGAGATGAGGAGTGTGTGGATCACGGGTGGTCCTTGGGGTTCAGGGCTCGTCGTGTTCAACGGGTGAACCGTCGTTGTGTTGCGGTTGTTCGGTTGAGCCGTCGGGATTGACGATTTTGACGCGCGAATGGGGGGATTCGAGCGCGAGGGTGGCGATTGCTGCGGCGGCGATGGCGTCGCGGCGTTTTTTCTTTTGTTTGTGTGTCAGCCCGGTCTGGGACATCGCGGAATCGGCGGCGATGGAGGTGCGGCGTTCGTCCACGAGGGTGATGGAGCGGTTTGCGGCCGCGGCGAGTTTGAGGGCGAAGGACTCGACGAGCTTGGCGCGCGGGCCGATGGTGTCGTCCATGTTGATGGGGTAGCCCATGAGGATCTCGGTGTCGCGCGATTGCTCGCGCAGGACCTTGGTGAGTTCGTCGAGGAGGGCGCGCCCTTCGGATCGGTCGATGGGGGTCTCGATGAGCGCGTACGGGGACGCGATGTTGGTGATCCGGTCTGCGAGTGCGAGCCCGGTGCGGGCGTCTCCGAGATCGATCGCGAGGATGCGCATGGGGGATGGTAGGATGGGGGGCGCGGAGCGCAGGGAGGTTCGGATGCGGGTTTGGTCTGTCGTGCTTGGGTTGGTTCTTGGGGTGTGCGCGATGGGGGCGCTGGCGCAGACCAAGGAGGAGACGGAGGGGTGGGAGCGTGCGGAGTGGGCTGTGTTCTTTGATCGGATCGCTGAAGCGGAGGGTGCGGAGCTCGAAGCGCTCGACAAGGTGCTGCTGATGGGGAGGGCGTATCGGTGGCGGAACTACTCTGATGACGAGGGGGTGACGCTGCTGATGCACGCGATGTCGCGCGTCCCGGAGACGGGGATGTTGTACAGTCTGAAGTTCAGGCGCGAAGATTTTGAGCTGCGCGATCATGAGGGACGGACGGCGCTGCACCATGCGGCGCGGAATCCGGATGAGCGGGTGGTGCAGTTCCTGATCGGGCTGGTGTATGCGCGTCAGGCGGACATGACGGTCACGGACGATCACGGGCGCGATGTGCTGATGCACCTGTTCCGGGAGGGGCACGGGTCGCGCGCGGTGCGTCAGCTTTTCGAGCTTGCTGAGATCGATGTGAACCGGGTGGATGAGGACGGGTACTCCTCGGTTGCGTACGCGGCGATGGGGTGCAGGGACTTCCGGGTGATGGAGGTGCTGGGGGCGCATGGCGCTGATTTCGAGCGGACGTTTACAGATCAGAAGCTGAGGGCGATCCATCTGGCCGCGCGCGGGAATATGGCGGAGGTGGCGATGGCGCTGATCCGCGAGGGGGTGGAGGTGGATGCGCTCGATGCGCAGGGGGGGACGGCGCTGATGTGGGGGTGTGTGCACAACAAGGATCCGTTGATGGCGCCTTCGCTGCTCAAGGGGGGCGCGGATCCGACGATCGTGAACGCGCAGGGGTTGACGGTGACCCATGCGGCGGCGATGGGGGGGCAGAACGCTTCGGTGCTGGAGCAGCTTCTCGAAGCGGGCGCGCCCGTGGATCCGGTGGTCGAGGGACAGCCCGCGATGTCTCCGGCGCGGTTGTACGCTCGGTTCGGGGACGATCCGGGGGTGTGGGGTGTGCTCGGGGAACACGGCGCGGATCTGAACCGGAAGGGGGCGCAGGAGTCTCCGATGGTGATGGTCGCGATGGAGCGCGGCGCGGATGTGGGGTTCATCGAAGCGATGATCGAAGCGGGGTGCGACGTGAACGACGGGTATGAGCCGTTCGCGATGACGCCTTTGCTGATGGCGCTCGCGCAGGGTTCACCCGGGATGGTGGGGATGCTGCTGGATCACGGCGCGGATGTGCGCGCGGTGAGTGTCGATGGCCGGGGGGCGCTGGAGCACGCGCAGCGGAACGCGCGGCTCGAAGGGCACGGGGTGCTCGAGCGGATCAAGTCGATGCTGGAGGACTGATGAGGATCAGCGCAGGTCGTCGGTGAGACGCTCGTGGAGCTTCTTGATGTCCTGGGCGCGGTCCTTGGGGATGATGAGGGTCGCGCGCGCGGTCCGGACGACGATGAGGTCGTCGACCCCGACCATGGCGATGGTGTGGTTGTCTTCCATCCCCTCCCCGATGACGACGTTGTTGTGCGCGTCGAGGGCGGTGAGGTTGACCCCGGCGATTCGGTTGTCGTGATTGTCGGGGGGGAGGGTTTCGGCGTAGGCCGGCCATGATCCGACGTCGAGCCAGGTGATGGGCATCTTGACGCCGACGATGGTGACGTCGGGGGCGTTGGACGCGGGCTCCATGACCCCGTAGTCCACGGAGGTTTTGTCGAGCTGGGGGTAGACGTCGTCGAGGACCTGTTGTTGTTTGTCGGTGCCCCACGCTTCGGCGAGTTGGTCGATGAGGTCCGCGTTGTTGGGGAGGTAGCGTTTGTAGAGCTCGAGGAAGGTCTGCGCGTGGAAGACGAACATCCCTGCGTTCCATTCGAAGCGCCCGGACTCGATGTAGGCCTCCGCGGTTTCGAGCTGGGGCTTTTCGACGAAGCGTTCGACGATGTAGGCGTTGTTGTCGGTGTTCTCGATGGGTCGGCCCTGCTCGATGTAGCCGTAGCCGGTTGCGGGGTGGGTGGGGGTGATCCCGAAGGTGACGAGTCGGGAGTTGTCGGCTTCGACGAGCTCGTACCCGAGTTCCATCGCGGCGTTGAAGATGTCCGCGGGTTCGATGAGCTGGTCGGCGGTGAGGACGGAGAAGATTGCGTCGGGGTCTTGCTTGGCGAAGACAGCGGCGCCGAAGGCGACGGCGTTGACGGTGTCGCGCGGCTCGGGCTCTCCGAGGATGTTGTCGTTGGGGAAGGAGGGGAGGGAGGCGTTGATGTGCGCGCGGTAGCGTTCCCCGGTGCAGATGAACTGGCGCGAGGGGTCGGCGATGTAGTTCATACGCTCCGCGGCGAGGGAGAGGAGTGAGGCGCGGGAGCCGTCGGGTTGGTGGATGAACTCGATGAGTTGTTTGGGTTGTCCGTCACGGGACATGGGCCAGAGTCGTGTGCCTGAGCCGCCGGCCATGATCATCGCGTAGCGCATGGGTGTGTCCTTGGTCCTTGGTGAGGAGGTGGGAAGGGTGCGGGAGTGTACTCAGGGGTGTTGTCGGACGATGTTCGGCGGATCTTTTGTGAACATTGGGTTGTGGGGGGAGCGGGGTGCTGTAGGATGGGCGGGCTCAATCTGAGGAGGGATGTGATGCGTTTGAAGGCGATGCTCGGGGTTGTTGTGTGTGGTTGTGGGGTGGCGATGGGGGGGGAGCCCGTCGGGGTGTCGCTGTTCGGGGATGATCTCGTCTTCGATTCGGATCCTTCGGTTGCTGGTGATCCGTCGGCGGTGCGGATCGGGGACATGAACGGGGACGGGATCGATGACATCGTGACCATGCACGACACGGGTGAGTTCGAGATCCGGCACGGCGATGGCGCGGGTGGGTTCTCGGGTCCGGTGCTGGGTGAGATCGATATATTCGGTACGTATCTGGAGTTCGAGATCCTCGATGCGAACGGGGACGCGCTGAATGATCTGGTGGTCGTGTCCGAGGCCGGGGGGATCTTTGTTGTCATGGTGAACATGGGTGGTGGGGTGTTCGAGCGGACCCTGGTGACGTGGAACGGCTCGATCACGAACCATCTTGTGTCGGGGGATCTGGACAACGACGGGGATCGGGATCTCGTGGTGATCGATCGGTTCCTTGATGCGTACACGGTGGTGCTCAACCACGGCGCGAAGGGGATGGAGGTGTTCGCGGATGTCCCGTGCGGGGATCGTCCGAGCGGGGGCGCGATGGGGGATGTGAACGGGGACGGGCTCGTGGATCTGGTGATCACGATCGCGCACGAGTACACGGTCGAGGTGTATCTGAACACGGGTGACCCGGGGCTCGGGTCGTCGATGCTTGCGTTCGACGATCGGTACAGCGTTGGGGCGTTGCCCTGGGGGGCGAACCTCGCGGATATGGACGGGGACGGGGATCTGGATATCGTGTGCTCGAACCTGGATAGCGAGGACGTGAGTGTGCTGATGAACCACGGGGACGGGACGTTTGCGCCCGAGTCGTTCTACACGCTCGGCGATGATTTTCAGGACACGAAGATCGCTGATGTGGACGGGGACGGGGATCTCGATGTGGTGTGCCGATTCGAGGATTTCCGGGCGCAGTTCAGCGTGGTGCTGTTCAACGACGGCTCGGGTGTGCTGGGGGCGCCGGTGTACGGGCCGAGCGGTCGGGAGGATGTCGGGATCGCGCTGGGGGATCTGAACGGCGATGGGCGCATGGATCTGGTGTCGGCTTCTGATATTTCCGGATCGACCCGGGTGTTCTTCGGGCGCGAGGGCGGGATGTACGGCGCGGGGCGACGGTATGTCCGTGGTGATGGGCTGGCTCCGACGATGACGGAGTTTGCACGGTCGTTCTGGGTGGACTGTGACGGGGAGGATGGGGAGGAGTTCGTGCTGCACGAGATCGAGCCGACCCGGCTCCGGATCTACGGGTTCGATGCGCAGTCGGGGTTCACGTCGCTCGGTGTGATCGAGAACGTCGGGTTCCACTTTGATATCGAGACACAGGTTGTGGATCTCGACGCGGACGGGGACG
Organism: Phycisphaerales bacterium; assembly: GCA_027019265.1. Taxonomy (GTDB): domain Bacteria; phylum Planctomycetota; class Phycisphaerae; order Phycisphaerales; family UBA1924; genus UBA1924. Next base: position 61,049 of record JALUWX010000020.1, on the reverse strand, counting down.
AGGACCTGTATGTGCACGACACATTGGCCGGGCGATTGACGTTCTACGAGAATGTCGAGGGTGGGTTGTTCGAGCTCCGGGGTTCTCAGTCGGGGTTTTTCAAGGATCTGTTGATGGCTCGTGACTTCGATCAGGACGGGGATCTTGATCTGATGTTCAGGACGTTCTCCAGCCCGGACTATTCGCTCTGGGTTTTGCGGAACGAGGGCGGGTTCGATTTTGAACTTCAGGAGCCCGTGTTCCTCGGGGGCTTCGTTCAGGAGTTCGAGTTCGCGGATGTGAACGGGGACACGTTTATCGATCTGGTCGGGTTCGTGAACTCGCCGGACGAGCGGACGGTGGTGATGGAGGGCGACGGGCTTGGTGGGTTCGGGGCGCAGCTGCTGTACAACTCGTTCATGGACGCGGACTCGATCGAGCTCCTGGATTACGAGGGGGACGGGGACATCGATGTGAAGCTGGTTGGGCTCGTTCCGGGGCAGGGGCGCCGCGCGGTCGGGATCATGAAGAACATCAGCGGGACGGGTCAGTTCAACCAGCGCGAGTACTTCTACTTCGACGAGGGGCTCGACGGGACACAGATCGATCTCGATGGGGACGGGGTGCTGGACTTCGGGATTTTCACGGACGAGCCCGGGTTCGTGTTCGGGCTCGCGGATTCGATCGGGACGTACGACCGGGTGGTGCGGTTTGCGCCGGCGTATCCAGGGTTCGGAGACTGGGTGGACGTGGACGGGGACGGGGATCTGGACTACGTCCAGGACAACACCAACGACCAGGTGGATGTGTACCTCAACTCGGCGATGGATTGTCCCGTGGATCTGAACTCGGACGGGGGGGTCGATTTCTTCGACCTGAGCGAGCTGCTGACGGGGCAGCTCGATTACAACGGGGATACGTCGTTCGATTTCTTTGATCTGAGCGCGTTCCTGGGGGACTTTGCTCAGGGGTGTCCGTGATCGGACGGTCCGGTTCGGGTCGGAATCGTTGAGAATGGTTGGTGGGGGGTGAACCATCCTGTAGGATGGGGATCCTGTTTGTGAGGAGGGTCTGGATGGGTTACATCGGGTCGTGTGTGGTGGTGTCGGTTCTCGCTGGGTCCGTGATGTCGGGGTTGGCGATGGGGATGGTCCAGGACTGCGATCCGGCGCGGATGTTCGCGCGGCCGGTGGTCGAGGTGGATCGGGCGCGCGATGTGCTTGTCGCGGATCTCGATGGGGACGGGCTCGATGATCTGGTGTCGCTGATCGATCCGAACGCCGGGGTGGGGCTGGAGGTTCGGCTCGGGAAGGACGGGCTCGGGTCGCCGGTGGGGTACGGATCGTTTGTGTCGATCGATGGGGACATCGGGGATGCGGACGGGGACGGGGATCTGGACATCGTCGTGTACTCGTATGTCGAGGACGGGATCTACACGTATCTGAACAACGGGGACGGGACGTTCGCGGCGCCGGTCGGGTCGCAGGTGGGGTTGCTCGGGTGGAATGTTCAGGAGTTGTTGCTCGGGGACATGGACGGGGACGGGGCGATGGATGTGGTGCTCCGGTTGTTCTCGTCGCCGTACGGGGCCGCGGTGTGTTTGAACGATGGATCGGGGTTGTTCGGGACGGCGGTCGCGACGGGTTCGGGCTTGTACGCGGGGGATTCGGAGCTGGGGGACTTTGATGATGATGGTGATCTGGATGTGCTGATCGCGGGGGAGATCAACTCGTTCGACATGGTGGTGCTTGAGAACGACGGGCGCGGGGGGCTGACGCGCGTCGAGACGGATGTGTCGTCGTCGCAGAACTCGGGGTTGGTTGCTGTCTCGGATATCGACGGGGACGGGGATATGGACATTGCGATCAAGGGGGGGAGCGGGGGGCGCGTCCATCGCAACGACGGGGGCGGGGTGTACACGGAGATCTTCTCGTTCCCGATGAGTGCGGGGAGCGATGAGCTGGATTGGCGCGATGTCGATGGTGACGGGGATGTGGATCTGGTGCATGTGCTCGAGCCCCGGGTCTCGTGGTACGAGAACCTGGGGTCGGGGATGTTCGGTCCGGAGATGGTGGCGCGCGCCGGATCGCTCGTGCGACACGGGGTGTTTGTCGAGCCCGGGCGCGTCGATATCGCGTTTGTGTCGGATGACACGATGGGGGTGCTCGAATCGATCGGTGGGGGCGCGTACGACCAGCCCGAGGTGGTGGACGAGGGGTGGGACTATGTCGGTTCGATCCTTGTGTTCGATGTGGACAACAACGGGTATCGGGATGTGCTGCTTGGGTTCAGTGATTTCGGGTTCGAGTTCGCGCACACGCGGTACTACGACGGGAGCGGGTTCACGCACGCGCTGGAGCTGAGCACGGGGTCGTTCGGGCCGTACGAACCGGCGCAGATCCGGAACAGTGTGCGGAAGGATTTCGTGACGATGTCGGGGGATCAGATCTACACGCTGAAGAACACGGGGACGGGGGGGCTCGCGATCTGGCGCACGATGTCCACGGGGAGCGACTCGATCAGCACCCCGAAGATCGTGGATTTCGACAGCGACGGGTACGACGACATCATCAACCTGAATCACACGAACGACGGGATCGATACTCGGAGGAACCTGAGACAGACGGGGTTCAACGAGGGGCGCTTCGGGGCGCCGATGACGCACGATCTCGGGATCGATGCGCCGTGGTCGTTGTGGGTGGGGGATCTGAACGGTGATGGGATCGTCGATGCGATCATCACGACACGGCGGTTGGGGTCGGGCGCGGATCCCGACGAGCTGGTCGTGGTGCTCGGGAACCCGGACGGCTCGTTCTCGACGGCTCAGTCGTTCGAGACGGACGGCTCCAACACGACGGTGCGTGTGGGGGACGTGGACAACGACGGGGACCTCGATGTGCTGCATGCAACCGGGACGGACACGATTCTGAGGGTGCTTGTCAACGACGGGAGCGGCGCGTTCGTGCTCCAGACCCAGGATGTCGGGTTCGAAACGAACCGGTTCGAGCTCGGGGATCTGGATAACGATGGGGTGCTGGATCTGGTGTCGCTCGACTTCCAGACTTCGAGCTTCTTTGTGATGACGGGGGACGGGCTCGGTGGGTTCGTGCGCGCGGGGCGGTACGACCACGGGCTCGAGGCGGCCTCGCTCGCGTTGGGTGACGTGAACTCGGACTCGATGCTGGATGTGCTCATCGGATCGACCAACACGGCGACAAATGCGGAGTTGATGACCTTCATCCAACGCTGTGTGGAAGTTGAAGGGTGCGATCCGGATCTGACGGGGGACGGGGCGCTGGACTTCTTTGACCTGAGCGAGCTGCTGACATCGCAGTTGGATTACAACGGGGACACGAGCTTTGACTTCTTCGATCTGAGCGCGTTCCTGACGGACTTCGGGGAGGGATGTCCGTGATCGGGGATTGATCAGACCCCGGCGAAGACGGCGCTGATGAGGGTGTCGGCGCTGGGGTCTTGGCCGAGCTTGGCGGAGGCGCGTTCGACTTTGCGGATGGCGTCGGTGCGGGTCTCCCCGAGCGCGACGAGCGCGGCGACGGCTTCGGCGATGGGGCCTTCCGTGAGGAGGGGCTCGATCGTGGAGCTCGGGACGGGGCGCGGCTGGTCCGGGTCCGAAACGAGATCTGTTGCGAACTTGTCGATCTTCCCCGAGAGCTCCGCGATGATGGTCTCGGCGAGGCGCTTTCCAATTTCAGGCAGCTTGGTGAGGGCTTTGGCGTCCTTGGAGACGATGAACCCGGCGATGGTCCCGGGTTCCTCAGCGAGTGCGCGGAGCGCTTTCTTGTTCCCGAGCCCTTTGACACTGGTGAAGGTCTCGAAGAAGGCGCGTTCGTCGGAGGATCCGAACCCGATCAGACGGGGGATGAAGCTCGTGCCCTGTCCCTGGGCTTCGAGGATGGTCCGGGTGTGGAGGGTGATGGGGGTCCCGACCTTGGGCTCGAGGCGCTGCGCGAGGTAGGCGGGGAGCATGGCTTCGATGACGAAGGGAGACGCTTCCGGGATGAGGGCGGCCACGGGGATGGCGCTGTGTTCGATGGATTCGAGGGAAGCGGTGAGGCGCGTGATCATGGTTCGAGGATACCCGGGGGATCGTGATTGTGCCCGTCGGGGTGGGGGATTGGTGGTTCGGGTGGTGGGGAGTTTGGCTTGGATCGGGGGTGGTGGCCGATAGATGGGGCATGAGTACACGGACCATTATCGTCGGCACGCGCGAGACGGCGCAGCTCCTGGCGCGTCAGCTCCGGGTTCTTCCCCAGTCCCCCGAGCTTGTGGGCGCGGTGGTGCTCGATGGCGCTGATGCGCCGAGCGATGACGTCGAGATCCTGGGGGATCTGGATTCGCTCGTCGGGGTGTGCGCGAGCGAGAAGGTGGTCCAAGCGATCGTGACGCTCCCGGCGCACGAGCGGGGTCGGTGGCGGGGGATCAGCGCGGATCTACGCCGCGCGGGGATCGTGGAGCGGTTCGTGACCCCGATGGACGAGGTGCTCAACAGCGCGCCGGCCGCCCCGGCTTCGATCGGGGTGGAGCGCCCGGGGGCGCGGATCGATCTGGCGCGTTTGGTGGGGCGCGAGGCGCACGGGATCGATCGGGAGCTCGTGTCGGCGACGATCTCGGGGAAGACCGTGCTCGTGACGGGCGCTGGGGGATCGATCGGGTCGGAGCTGGTGCGCCAGTGCGCGTCGCTCCGTCCGAAGCGGATTGTGCTGATGGAGCGCGCGGAGAACGCGCTGTTCGGGGTGGATCGGTTTTTGAATGAGACGTACCCGGAGATCGAACGGGCGGCGATCCTGCACGATGTGGTGGATGCGCCGAGGACGTTGTCGCTCGTGGAGCGGTGGAGCCCGGACGTGGTGTTTCATGCGGCGGCGCACAAGCATGTGCCGCTGATGGAGGACCATCCGGCGCACGCGGTGACGAACAACGTGTTCGGGACGAAAGCGATCGCTGATGCGTGTGTCTCCACGGGGGTGGAGCGGTTCGTGCTGATCTCGTCGGACAAGGCCGTCAATCCGGTGAACGTGATGGGCGCGACGAAGCGCCTTGCGGAGATGTACGTCCAGTCGCTCGCGGCGGGGATCCCTGGATCGACGAAGCTGAGCATGGTGCGCTTCGGGAATGTCTTGGGTTCTGCGTGCAGTGTGTTCGAGATCTGGAGCGATCAGGTCGGCGCGGGGCGCCCGATCACGGTGACGGACGAGCGGATGACCCGGTATTTCATGACGATCCCGGAAGCGGCGACGTTGGTGATCCAAGCCGGCGCGATGTCGGGGGATCGGGATGGTCGCTCAGGTGAGGTGTTCGTGCTCGATATGGGGGATCCGATCAACATCTTCCAGCTCGCGCAGCGGTTCGTGCGCGCGTGCGGGTGCGAGCCCATGCTCGGCGCGGGCGCGGGGGGGGCGGGCGAGGCGCACGGTCCGGACCGGGTCCCGATCATCATCACGGGGTCGCGCCCGGGGGAGAAGCTGTACGAGGAGCTGAGCTACGCCGACGAGGATCTGTCGAAGACGGTGCACCCGGGGATCGCGCGATTGATCGATCGGGATTCGGTGGTGGTGGATGCGATGGATGCGCTGATCGAGAAGCTCGATACGGCGCGTCGGTCGTCGTCGAGGCACGAGGTGGTGAACACGATCGCGAGCGTGATCCCGAGCATGGAAACCCGGGCGGCGGCGGGGGCGGCGTGAACGCTCGGGGGATTCGGCTGCGTCTGGTGGCGGAGGGGGATCGGGAAGCCCTGTACCGGATCGCGCAAGATCCCGAGTCGAACGAGATGGCGAAGGTGTTCCCGAGGTCGCGCGCGTCGTTCGATGCGCACTGGGATCGGGTGCGCGTAGATCCGGATGTGATCGCTCGGGTCATCGAGTGTGATGGGGAGCTTGTCGGATCGATCAGCAGTTTCGTGGTCGAGGGTGAGCACAACATCGGGTACTGGGTGGATCGGGGGCACTGGGGGAAGGGGATCATGAGCGCGGCGTTGGGGCTGTTCCTCCGTGAGGTCACGATCCGACCGATGACGGCGATCGTGGCGCAGAGCAATGTGGGGTCGCGCCGGGTTTTGGAGAAGTGTGGGTTTGTGAAGGTCGGGGAGCGGGAGTCGGCGGAGACGGAGCGGTTTATGGCGTGTGTTGAGGTTGTGTACCGGCTCGATTGATAGCGCAAATACTTGATGGCGAATGGGATAGGTTGAACGATCGATATTCCTTCTAATTCCCGAACGGACCACTTGATGTTCGTTCGGGTTTTGGTATTCTGTTCGGCATGGTACCCAAGATTCGAAGCGCGATATTGAGCGGGATCGATGCCTCGGTGTGTGAGATCGAGGTCGATCTGGATGACACGCAGCTCCAGAAGGAGACGGTGGTGGGGCTCCCGGATACGGCCGTCCGTGAGTCGCTCGAACGGGTCCGGAGCGCGATGGGGAACTCGGGGTATCCGATGCCCAGGGGTCGGACCCTGATCAATCTGGCTCCTGCGGATGTTCGGAAGGAGGGGCCGACGTATGACCTTCCGATTGCTGTGGGGTTGTTGGTGGCGCAGGGGGTGATTGTGGAGCGACGGGTGATGGCCGGGGCGGGGGCTGGTTCGGGTTCAGGGTCGGCAGGGGATTTGGATGAGGAGTTGGGTGGGCTCGATCCTCGTCGGGTGTTGATCGCTGGGGAGTTGGCGCTGGATGGTCGGGTGCGCCCGATCCGTGGGGTGATCGCGATTGCGTCGCTGGCGCGGGCGCTGGGGATGGACGCGGTGGTGGTTCCGGACGTGAATGCGCCGGAGGCGGCCGTCGTCGATGGGGTGCGGGTGTTCGGGGTGTCGTCTTTGGCGCAGGTGGTGGGGTTGTTCAACGGGGGCTTGGATCTTGAGCCGACCCCTCAAGCGGATGTGGAGGGGATGCTGGAGACGGCGGAAGCTTCGCTCGACTTCGGGGAGATCAAGGGACAGGAGTCGGTGAAGCGGGCGCTGGTGATCGCGGCGGCCGGGGCGCACAACATCGTGATGCTGGGTCCGGCGGGGACGGGGAAGACGATGATGGCGAAGGCGCTCCCGGGGATTCTGCCGCCGTTGACGCCGGACGAGGCGCTGGAGGTGACCCGGATCTATTCGTGCGCGGGGAGACTCGAGAACGGTGCTGGACTCGTGACGAAGCGTCCGGTGCGCACGCCGCACCACACGGCGAGCAGCGCGGCGATCGTGGGGGGCGGGGTGGTGCCGAGGCCGGGGGAGATCTCGCTGGCGCACCACGGGGTGTTGTTTTTGGATGAGCTCCCGGAGTTTCCGAGGGGGGTGCTCGAGACGATGCGCCAGCCCTTAGAGGACCGGGTGGTGACGATCGCGCGGTCTCATGGTTCTACGAAGTTCCCGGCGTCGTTCATGTTGGTGGCGGCGATGAACCCGACGCCGCGGGGGGATGTCGCTCCGGGTGAGGTGGGGAAGCGGGAGATGGAGCGGTATCTGTCGCGGATCTCGGGTCCGTTGTTGGATCGGATTGATCTTCACGTGGAAGCGCCGGCCGTCCCTTGGAAGGAGCTGAGCGAGAAAGCGACGGGATCGACGACGGCGATGATGCGCGAGCGGGTGCTGTCCGCGCGGGAGGCGATGCGGGCGCGTCAGGGTGGGGTGATCAACGCGCAGCTGCGCGGGAAGGACCTGGACGAGATCATGAACCTGAGCGATGCGGCTCGGGGGCTGCTCGAACAGGCGATGACGCAGCTCGGTCTGAGCGCCCGCGCGTACGACAAGGTGCGCCGGGTGTCGAGGACGATCGCGGATGTGGACGGCGCGGAGGATGTGCGTCCGGAACACGTGGGGGAAGCGGTGCAATATCGGCTGCTCGATCGGCGCTTGTGACTCCGTGTCTCGCGCCGTGGGTTCGGATCTCGAGAAGCTCCGGCACTCCTCGGATCGGGATTGACACATGTTGTTGTGTCCGTGAACACCTTGTATGACAAGGTGTTTCGGGGGGGCATCGGGCGGGTGGATCGGGATATTTTTGTTCGGGCTTTGTGAAGAATGGCCGCGCGCGGAGGACACGAAAACCGCATGTCTTGATGTCGCGCGATCGTCGTCATTCCCTTGTTTTCAGGGGTCAACGGCGGTGGTGCGTGATCGAAGCGGACCGATGACGATGGACGATGGGATCGATTGATGAAATGTAATTATTTACGAAAGCAAGGACTCCTCTCGCATCGGAATCATCGTTCTGGTACACAATTCGGGTGATGCGCGCTGGGATGGTCATGTCGATGGAGGAGCTGGAGCAGCTCGGGGAGCGGCTCCGGGCGTCGTTGCGTTCGGTGATCGCTGGGATTCCTGGTGCTCCGCATAAACCGACGCCGCTGGCCGCGAAGCTGGGGATGAGCCGGGTGACGGTGAGCCGGATTCTGCGTGCGATCGAGCACGAGAGCGCGTTTGAGTTGATCGAGGCGCTCCCGGGTCCCGAGTCGCTCCGCGGTGTGGTAAACGGGGCGCACCAGATGTCGGTTGCTCCGGATGTGCTTGAGGACGCGGGGGTTTCCATCGATGCGTTCGGGTGGGTGATCCGAGAGCAGTTCGGGACCCGCGCGGCGCTCAATGCGGCGATCCGGCCTCTGACGGGGACGTTGCGTGAGCGGGTGGATCATGCTGGTCGATCGGATGTGTTCCGTGGGATGAGTCAGATCCTGGGGATTGAAGCGCAGACGTGGCTGACATCGATGATTTTCGCGCCGAGCCCGGACGATGAGGACATGGCGGCGGTGATGACGCTCCACGGTGCGTTGGGGGTGCGCCGGCTCCGGCCTGATACGACGGTGTACTTCACGTTTGGTCCTCCGCCGGACCGGAGCGGGCATGCTCGGGATCTCTCGGGGGTCCGGGTTCCGCTCGAGGATCTGTATCTGAACGAGCCCGTGGTCGTGGAATCCGAGATGGTCGGAGCGCGGTTGGTGCATCGCTTTGCGAACGATCGGCTCGGGAAAGACGCGATGGGGGACATGCTGAGTGTGAGCATGGACAAGCGCGGGTCGAGGAGGTATGCGGACGATGCGACGGCGTGTCTGCGCGGCGCTTCGATCTTCGTGGACTTCCCCGTGCGCATGCTTGTGTGCGACGCGATCGTGCACAAGGACATCTTCCCTGGGAGCGATCCCGAGCTGATGGTGTTCAACCCGGGCGCGCGGGGGCCGGCGAATCCGAACGATCTGAATCGGCACGCGGATCTCGTGGATTTCGAGAGCACGATCGAGGAGGTCGGTCCGGGGCCGACGATGTTCGATGTCCAGGAGATCCCGAACTATGGGGAGATGATGCGCCGGGTGTTTGAGACGCACTGGTGCGATCCGGATGACTTCCGGGTGTACCGGATGACGATCGCGTATCCGGTGACGTCGTTCCAGCATGTGATCGCGTTCGAGGCGCCGGTGAAGGATTGATCAGCGTTTGAACGTGATGAATGTGGGGGTGCTGGGGGGTGTGGGCTTGATGGTGCTCATGGTGTTCTCCTGTGTTGCGGAGCGCGGCGGGGTTGTGGCCGCTATATTCGCGGAGGATCGGTCTTGATTCCAGTATTGTTCTCAGAAAGATGAAAATATGAACAAAAAGAGTCTCCGAGGTGCGGCCCGCACGTCCGCTTTGCTTGTTGTGTCGGGTTTGACCATGCTCCCCATCGGGTGCTCGACGGTGAGCGGATCGTCCACGAACCGTTCGTACGTGAACGCTGAGGGTGTGGGCGCGACTGATGAACGGTTCCGTCGTGGTGGGGGGTCGGAGGGGGACAACATCTTCCGCGCGATGGATTGGAACACCCCGACGGATCGGCGGTTGGGCTCTGGGAAGCCCGGTGCGGGGTATTGGCAGCAGCGGTGCGACTACGCGATCGATGCGACGCTCGATGAGGAGACGGATTCGGTCAGCGCGTCGATGGTGGTGAGCTACCACAACAACTCCCCCCACGAACTGGAGTACGTGTGGATCCAGCTCGAGCAGAACCTGTTCAGGATCGACTCGATCGGATCGCGCACGCGCACCCCCGGGACGATCATGAAGATGCTCGAGTACGACTTCGACGGGGGGTACGGGATCTCGCGCCTCGAGTCGGGTGGGGAGGCGCTGGAGTCGGAGGTGTACGACACCCTGATGCGCGTGGAGCTCGATGCGCCGATCGGGAGCGGGGAGACGTTCGAGTTCGAGATGGACTTCTCGTTCAAGGTGCCGCCGGCGCTGCGCCGGATGGGGATGGAGGATGTGGAGGACGGCACGATCTACGAGCTGGCGCAGTGGTTCCCCCATGTGTGTAAGTACGACGATGTGCGCGGGTGGAACACGCTCCCGTACCTCGGGTCGGGTGAGTTCTACACGGACTTCGGGGACTACGAGGTCTCGATCACGGTTCCCGAGACGTACCTGGTGTCCGCGTCGGGGGCGCTGATGAACGGGTCGGATGTGCTGTCGTCCGAGCAGCTCGATCTGCTCGAGGAAGCGCTTTCGAGCGAAGAGCCCGTGGTGATCGTGGGTGAGGACGGGATCGGCGCGGAGCGCGGGGTCATCAGCGACGACGGGATGGTGACGTGGAGTTACGAGATCGAGAACGCGCGGACGTTCGCATGGGCGGCGAGTGACGCGTTCATGTGGGATGCGTGCGCGGCGACGATCACGGATCGGGACGGGTCGGAGCGCACGGTGCTCTGTCAGTCCTTCTACCCGCGCGAAGCGGAGGTCTGGGGACCCGAGGGCGAGGGTGGGGGATCGACGCGCTATGTGAAGCACTCGATCGAGTTCTACAGCGATTGGCTCGAGCCCTACCCGTACCCCGTGATGTCGAATATCAATGGTCCCGAGGGTGGGATGGAGTACCCCGGGATCATTTTCTGTGGGGCTCGGACAAACCCGGAGGGGTTGTTCGGGGTGACGGACCACGAGGTGGGGCACACCTGGTTCCCGATGATCGTGAACTCGGACGAACGGCGGTACATGTGGCAGGACGAGGGGTTCAACACGTTCATCAACATCTACTCGAAAGCGGATTGGTACGGGGAGGACCCGGACATCTCGCGGCATATGTCCCAGACGGTGGAGGTGTGCTCGGCGCATGAGCCGCAGCCCATCGTGACGGCTCCGGATCGGACCTGGCCGCGCTGGGTGGGTCGATTGATGTACCGGAAGACGGGGTACGGGCTGTACCTGCTCCGTGAGTTCATCCTCGGGGAGGCGCGGTTCGATCGCGCGTTCGCGCAGTACATCGGGTGGTGGAAGTTCAAGCACCCCCAGCCCGAGGACTTCTTCCGTTCGATGGAGGACGCTGGGGGGGTGGACCTTGCGTGGTTCTGGCGCGGGTGGTTCCTCGAGCCCGCGGCGCTGGATCTCGGGATCGCCGGTGTCAAACAGTCGGGGTCGGAGAGCGCGATCATCGTCGTGGACTCGGTCGGGGACATGGTGATGCCCGTCCCCCTGACAATCCGGTACCTGGATGGGTCCGAGGAAACGACGGTGCTCCCGGTCGAAGTGTTCCACACGACGTCGCGCTGGAACGCGGGGTGGGCGACCAAGGGTCGGGTGATCAAGTCCGTCGTGATCGACGAGGACGAGCTTCTCCCCGATGTGGATCGGTCGAATAACCGTTGGAGACGTTGAGCGCGTTGCGATGAGGTGAAACCTGAGCGCCGCTCGACGCTACACTCGACGGCGTGTACCAGTCATTGCTGACCAGAAAGTACCTGACGAGCAAGCTCATGCCGATCCTGGCGATGCTTGCGGTGATGCTGTCCGTCGCGACGATCCTCATCACGTGGTCCGTGATGGGGGGCTTTCTGAAAACGCTGGTGAACTCGGGACGATCGCTCGTCGGGGATGTGGTGATCACGTGGCCCAACGTGGGGTTCGCGCACTACGAGGACCTGATCGAGCGATTGGAAGCGGATCCGATGATCGAGGGCGCGACCCCGATCATCGAGACGTTCGGGTTGGTCCAGCTCCCGGACGATCGGATCGAGCTCATCACGATCAAGGGGATCGATCCGTCGAGCTACGGGACGGTGACGAACTACAACGACACGATCTGGTGGAAGCCCATCGAGGAACCGACCCCGAAGGACCGGGATCGTTCGGACGTGCGCCTCGATCCGGAGCTGCGCGAGATCATGTCGGTGTTCGAGTCAAACGCGAACACCCTGACCCGGTTCGATCCCGCTTCCGGGGAGACCCAGGACGCGGGGGTGCTCGGGGTCGAGGTGACGGGGCTCAATATCCGGACGGAGGACGGGATCTACGACCCGAGGACCACGGCATTCCGGGCGCTCCCGGACGGGGGGATCGAACGGGTCCCGGGGTTTATGCCCTCGGGGGGGAGTGTGGGGCTGACGGTGCTGGCGCTGGACTCGAAGGGTCGTCCTGTGGATCCGGTGACCCGGACGATCCCGATCGCGAACGAGTTCCAGAGCGGGATCTATGAGGTGGATACGTCCACGCTGATCGTGCCTTTGGGTGTCATGCAGCGGATGCTCCGTATGGACGAGGCGCGTCGGGTGGAGATCGTCGAGTCGGAGAACCCGTTCGAGATGGAGCGCGACCCGGACACGGGTGAGATGCGCCCGAAACGGCGCGAGATCGTCGGTGTCGATCCCGCGCGGGCGACGAACGTGCTCGTGAAAGCGGCGAAGGGGGTCCAGGTCGATGATGCGCAGGCGCGGTGCAAGGAGATCTACGCGGAGTTCGCGGCCGCCCATCGGGGGGATGTGCCTGGTCCGATGCAGATGGAGAACCAGATCCGGACGTGGGAGGATCTGAACGCGACGATGATCAACGCCGTCAAGAAGGAGACGGGGTTGGTGCTGTTCGTGTTCGGGATCGTGAGCTTCACGACGGTGTTCCTGGTGCTCGCGATTTTCTGGTCGATGGCCAGCGAGAAGACGAAGGACATCGGGATCCTGAGGGCGCTGGGCGCTTCGACGGGGGGGATCGCTTGGCTGTGGATCCGCTACGGGACGGTGATCGGGTTGATCGGCGCGGTGTTCGGGACGGCGCTGGGGTACGTGATCGTGTCGAATATCAATGCGATCCACGATTGGTTGGGTCGGACGTTTGGGCTGACGATCTGGGACCCGCGCCAGTACTACTTCATCGAGATCCCGAGCGAGGTTGATCTGAGCAAAGCGATCATCGTGTTCATCGTGGGGGTGCTGACGTGTGTGCTCGGTTCGCTGCTCCCGGCGTGGCGCAGCGCGAAGATGGACCCCGTGAAGGCGCTGAGGTTCGAATGAGCGAGACGGGCACCATCCTGAACGTGACGAACGTGCGCAAGACCTACACCCTGGGGCGGGTGAAGGTGCCCGTGCTCCACGGGGTGGATCTGGATGTCCGCGCGGGGGAATGGATCGCGGTGCTGGGCGCGTCGGGCTCGGGGAAGAGCACCTTGCTCCACCTGATGGGTGGGCTCGATCGTCCGGATCGGGTGAAGGGGGAACGCGCGTCGATCTCATTCATGGATCGGGAGATCACATCGCTCGGGTCTCATGCGCTGGACAAGTACCGCGCGCGGGACGTGGGGTTCGTGTTCCAGTTCTACCACCTGCTCCCCGAGCTCGATGTGATGTCGAACGTGTGCGTGGGTGGGATGATCCGTCATGGTCGGTTGGGGTACCGAACGAATCGGAAGTCGATCCAGGGGCGTGCATCGGAGTTGCTGGGTCGGTTCGGGCTCGGGGATCGGTTGGGCCATCGGCCGGCGGAGCTTTCGGGTGGGGAGCGCCAGCGCGTCGCGATCGCGCGGGCGCTGATCAATGAACCACGGGTGCTGCTTGCGGACGAGCCTACGGGGAACCTGGATCAGAAGACGGGGGACTCGATCCTGGACACGATCTCGGAGCATCGTGCGTCGGCCGGGCTGACGATGGTGATGGTGACCCACGACGAGCGGATCGCGGCTCGTGCGGATCGGGTGATCCGGCTCGTGGACGGTCGGGTCCAGGAGGATCCGGGGCTCTGAGCGGTTTGAACGGGGCGATCGGGGTTTGATTGGTCACAAGTTGGCACACGCTTATTTGTGCTCTACGATTCGCGCGAGGGGCGCGGCCGCGCCTTCAGATGGAGCACGCCCGTGGGCACGACACACGCACAAGCGAGCGCGTCGGAGCAGACGATCCCGATGACACGTAACACGATCGAGCTCACGGGACTCAGTGGACGAACGATCGTCGGCGATGTCGTCGAGTGCGGCGAAGGTGATCCCGTCGTCTTTCTTCATGGGCTCGTCGGGCTCAACGAGCACTGGGAGACGGTGGTGAAGTCCATCTCCCCCCGGGCACGCTGTATCACCCTCGAGCTTCCTCTTCTGAGTCTCCGGATGACGGACTGCTCGCTCCGCTCTGTTGTTGCGATGACGATGCAGTTCCTGGACAAGTACCTCGACGAACCCGCGGTGCTTGTGGGCAACTCGTTCGGGGGGCACACGGCGCTGCGCGTGACCCATGAACGTCCCGAGCTGGTGAGGGCGCTGGTGCTTGCTGGCGCGAGCGGGTTGATCGAGCGGACGGTGGTGAAGGGGGCTCCGGTCCGGCCGAGCCGGGAATGGCTCGTCGAGAAGATCGGGGAGCTGTTCTACGACAAGTCGTTCATGAACCCGGAAGACGTGGATCGGGCGCACAAGCTGCTCAACGAGCGCGGGGGAGCGCGCGCGATGGTGAAGCTGTCCAAGAGCGCGCGTCGGGACAACATGACGGACGATCTCGGGGAGATCGAGCAGCCCACGCTCCTGATCTGGGGACGCGAAGACGTAGTGACCCCCCCGAGCGCGGGTCAGGGGTTCATGGAACTGATGCCCAACGCGGAGCTTTTCTGGATCGACAACTGCGGGCACGCGCCGATGATCGAAGCGCCCGTGCCCTTCGGTGAGTCGATGCACGCGTTCTTTGACAAGCACGGGATCGGGGCTCGTCGGAGCTGAGCGGCGATCCCGGACGGACACTGTGAACACGATGATCGAATCGAAACCGGCGCCGACCCCGAACGCGGGGTATTCGCTCACGAGTCTTGTGGGTCTGGGTCTCCGGGCGCGCGTGGAAGCGCGTCGTCGGAAGCTCTCTGACATCGCGATGTGGAAGCGCGACACGTGCGCGATCCAGGCGCGTCAGCTCCGCAGCAACCTGATCCGATCCGCGCGGACCCGGATCGGATTGCGCTCGGACTTCCTGAAGATCGCGGCGATCAACGATGACGCGGAGATGATCCGCGCGTACCGATCGGTGATGCCCGTCCGGGACTGGTACGCGTTCAAGGACGACATCGCTGATATGCGCGAGGGCGGGGAGCCCGATGTGCTGTGGTCGGGTCGGGTGGATCGTTTCGCGCAGACATCGGGGACGACGGCCGGGGACAAGTACATCCCCGTGAGCGATGAGATGATGCGGTCGAACTATCTTGCTTCGCTCGATATCTTCGCGCACCTGATCAACCGAGGTGTGCACCCGGAGCGGATCATGGGGGGGCGGTGCTTGTTCCTCGGGGGGTCCACGGACCTGTCGTACAACGAGCACGGGATCGCGACGGGTGATCTGTCGGGGTTGGTGACGCCGCTGATCAAGTGGCCGTTGTCGGAGATCTATTCGCCGGGTCCGGAGATCGCGCTGCTGAGCGAGTGGACGGAGAAAATCGAATCGATGGCGCAGCTGACGATCGGTCAAGACATCCGGTTCATCTCGGGGATGCCCTCGTGGGCGATGGTGCTGATCGATCGGGTGGTGGAGCTCGCGCGGGAGCGCGGGGCCGATGCACGCTGTGCGCGGGATGTGTGGCCGAACCTTGAGGTGTTCGTGCACGGGGGTGTGAAGTACACCCCGTTTATTCCGAGGATGAACAGCGCGTTCTCGGGGGATCCGTCGATCGACTTCCCGTGTCGGCACGAGCTGTACCCGGCGTCGGAGGGGTTCATCGCGCAGCAGGATCTCGCTGGGGATCCGGGGATGCGCCTAATGAGCGACACGGGGATTTTCTTCGAGTTCGTCCCGCGCGAGGAGATCGAGGACGAGAACCCGAGGGCGCTGTCGTGCTGGGAGGTCGAGAAGGGTCAGCAGTACGTGGTCGTGATGTCCACGAATGCGGGGCTGTGGCGATACATCATCGGGGACGTGGTCGAGTTCGATTCGATCCCGGACGGGTTCGATGGTCGTGGGGGGGATGGCGCTTGCAGACTCCGGATCGTGGGTCGGCACACGCACTTCATCAATGCGTTCGGGGAGAACCTGATCGGGGAGCACATCGAGCTGGGGGTCAGCGCGGCCGCCCGCGAGACGGGGCTCGAGATCGGGGAGTTCACGGCTTCACCGATCTACCCGAGCGAAACGACGAGGTCTGGTCTGGAACTCGCGATCGAGTTCGCGCACGAACCGAGTGCGGAGGAGCTGGCGCGGGTGTCGGACGGGTTCGACCGCGCGGTGCGCGCCGTGAACGTGGACTACAACACGAAACGGACGGACTCTTTGGGGATGGCGCCACCTGTGGTGACGGCGCTCCCGATGGGGACATTCCATCGGTGGCTCGAGTCGCGCGGGAAGCTCGGGGGGCAGAGCAAGTGTCCGCGCTGCGCGAACCATCGGGAGATTATCGAAGCGATCAAGGGATTCGGGACATTGGAAGCGGTTTGATCGGCGCGGGGCGCTTCTCTATAGTAATTCCAAAGTCGCCGGGACTTGTCTTCGATCATTGATGGATGATGCACACGGGTTTGTGTGCGCAACGACCCGGCTTGGAGGCCCTATGTCCGCCGTTGTTTGCGCATCCGACGCGATCCTCGCTCAGCTCGACGACCTGGTTGGTTCGATCGGGGATGAGTCCTACACCTTCGAATCCAAGGTCGTCAAAGGGGGGACGATCGGGAAGCACCTGCGTCACACGCTCGACCACTTCAAGGGCGCGATCCTGACCCCTTCGAGCGAGAAGATCGACTACGACCATCGGGCGCGTGGGACGGGTGTTGAGAGCGACCGGGAGGAAGCGCGGCGCGAGATCACGATGATCCGCTCGGCGTTGGGGGATATGGACGCGGAGTTGCTCTCGGAATCCGTGACGGCTCACGTGATGTGTTCGTGCGATGGAGTGTGTGAGGACCTGGGCTCGACCCGGGGGCGCGAGATCTTCTTCGCGATGCACCACGCGATCCATCACAACGCGATCATCAACGCGATCGCGTTGGAGCTGGGGATCGACCTCCCCGACGGGTTCGGGAAAGCCCCGAGCACGGTGAACTTCGAGACTTCGACAATAAGCGCTTCCTGATGTGCACACTGACCATTATCGAGACCCCCGGGGGTACGGGGTACCGGGTTGTTCATGCGCGCGATGAGCAGCGGGATCGGTCCGAGGCGATCGGGCCGACGGCGAGGACCCTCCGGAGCGGGTTGGTCGTCGAGTGTCCGACGGACCCCGATGCGGGGGGGACGTGGGTGGCGACGACCAAGGACGGTGTGTGCACGGGGGTGTTGAATGTGAATATCCCGGACAACGGGCGGGCTCCGGCGACGAAGTCCCGGGGGGAGATCCCGCTCGCGATCATCGATGCGCCGGATCTGGAATCTCGGCTCAAGGTGTTGGAGGGCATGGACTTAACGGCGTATGCGCCCCACACGGCGTTCGCTGTCGAGATGACGGATGATGGGCTGCGTGTGCTCATCACCCGATGGGACGGGCTCGAGCTCCGGCTGCTCCGTGATCCGAGCGAGTTCTTCACCCCCGTGGTGGTGGCTTCGTCCGGGCTCGGGGACGAGATCGTTCAGGATCGGCTCCCCTTGTTCGAGGAGATGGTTCGTCACGATCCGACCCCGGCGCATCAAGACGACTATCACCGCCATCGCTGGGAGGATCGGCCCGAGGAGAGCGTGCTCATGTCGCGCGAGGATGCGCGGACGGTCTCGATCACGACGGTGGAGTTTGAGCAGGGGTGGGAGAGACCGAGGATGCGGTACGAAGCGCTCGAGGAGGGGGACCCGAGCGTAGACCCTGTCGGCGCTGGGCTGCTACAGTAGCCGTCATGAGCGATTTCCTTGCGGATCTGATCACAGGGCAGTTTTTGGTCTCGGCATTGGTGCTCGGTATCGGCGCGCACGTGGTGCTGGTGATGGCCGGTCTTTGCGTGTATTTCGAGCGCAAGGTGTCGGCGTATATCCAGGACCGGTTGGGTCCGAACCGGACGGGTCTGGACCTTGGGCTCCCGTTCCTGAAGTTCCTCAAGGGGATGGCCGGGCTCGGTCAGGGCGCTGCTGACGGGCTCAAGTTCTTCCTCAAGGAGGACTACACCCCGGCGAATGTGGACAGGGTGCTCTTCACCCTTGCGCCCGTGTTCGCGGTGGTCCCGGCGCTGCTCGGGTTTGTGATTCTTCCGTGGGGCGGGTACTGGTCCATGCCGGAGATGACGCTCCCGCTCGTGGGGTGGACGATCGGTGGGGAGAACGTGTCCGTCGCTGGTGCTGAGGTCTCGATCGGGATCGTGTACCTGCTGGCCGTCGCTTCGGTCGGGGTGTACGGGGTGACGCTCGGGGGTTGGGCTTCGAACAACAAGTACTCGATGCTGGGTGGTCTGCGCTGCACGGCTCAGATGATCAGCTACGAGATCCCGATGGGGATCGCGCTGCTGTGTGTGCTGCTCATCGCGGGGTCGTTCGTCCCGAACGACATCATCGCGCATCAGCGTGAGCACGGGTGGATGGTGCTGTCCATGCCCGCGCCGGCGATCCTGTTCTACATCTGCACGCTGGCGGAAGCGAACCGTGCGCCGTTCGACAACGCGGAAGCGGAACAGGAACTCGTGGGTGGGTTCCACACGGAATACTCGTCGATGCGCTTCGCGCTCTACCCCCTTGCGGAGTACTCACACTTCTTCGTGGGGAGCGCGTTCTTCGTGCTGTTGTTCCTGGGTGGGTACGACCTTCCGTTCGTTGGCTTGACGAGCGTTGAAGCGACGGGTGTGCTCGCGGTGGTCCTGAAGGTCCACGTGTTCCTGATCAAGACGCTGCTCGTGGTGTTCCTGTCCATGCTCGTGCGTTGGACGATCCCCCGTGTTCGGTACGACCAGGTGATGATGCTCGGGTGGGGCGCGATGATCCCGGCCGCGCTGCTGATGATCGTGGTCACCTCGGTCATGGTGTACATGGGGTGGACCTCGACGGTCGAGTTGCTGCTCGCGAACCTTGTGATGTTCGCGATCATCTTCGTGGGGCGCACGGTGCTCGCTTCGATGTTCGGGCGTTCGGTCGTGAATCACAAGATCCCGCTCTACGGGTCCCGGTTCTCCCCGGTCGAGGGGTTCGCCGTCAGCGCCGCGCCGACCCACCCGATGGCGCTGGAGGACCGTCCTGTCCAGGGCACGGATCCCCAGACCCAGCCCGTGTGAGCTGGGGTGCCTGAGACAATCTGAAACTCGTCCGAGCCCTGGTTACTGCCAGGGCTCGATTTCTCCCGGGCGCGTGCGTTGGTAGAAGGTGGGGAGGATGTACGCGCGCCCGTGGTGGATGGTGATGCGCCCGGAGATGGTGAACCGGGTTTCCGGGCCGAAGGCGATGGCGGCGTTCTCCATCCGTTCCGAGAGGAGGCAGGGGAGGAGGGTGAGCTCGATCCCGTCGGCGCTGGTCATGTCGTCGTTGTCGAAGACGGCGCTCCACGCGCCGTCGTTGGCGCGGACGAGACGCGCGGCGCGTCGGACCAGGATCGCGCCCTCGCGGATCCCGGGCGCGAGCGCGGGGGGCGCGGACTCGAGGTCCCCCTGGCGCTGTCTCGGGTCGTTGAGTTCCTCGATCGCGCGGGGGTCTTCCGTGGGGGCGATGTCCGCTTGGAGCTCATCGAGGAGGGCGCGGACTTCGGGATCGTCCTCGAGGGTCGCGCTGGGCTGAGCGTTCTCAGCGGGCGCTGTGTTCTCGTCGGGCTGGTCCTCGGTCGTGGTGTCCGGGCTTTGGATCGGTTCGGGAACCTCGAACGCGCCGATTGTGGAGTCGGAGACGAGGAGGTAGGTGTGTTCTCGATAGCGGAAGACTTCGCCGGAGAGGATGACGGGTTGGTTTGCCCAGACTTGTTCGAGCCGCGCGAGTGAGGCGCTGGGGAGGATGAGCATGGGGCCTTCGCCGGGGAGTCGGTGCGCGTGGTCGGGGACGAAGATCACCCGTTCGTTGGGGGCCGGGACGAGTCGGCCGGGGCGCGAGATGATGAAGGTCCCCTCGGGGAGTGTTGCGGGTTCGATGTCGTCGGCCAGCGAATCGCTCAGGGCGCGCATCCAGTCGTCCCCCCCGGTGAGGCCGGGATGGTGGGGCTCGGAGCGTTCGGACTTGGAGGGGGGGATGGGTGTTTCGTTGGTCCCCATGCGCGGGAGATCGTCCGAGGGCTCGCTGGAGGCGCTGCCTTCTTCCTCGGGCGCGACGGGGATCACACGCTGGGTGTCCTGCGCGAGCGATTGCCCGGCGAGGATCGCGATGAGGATCGGTGCGGCGAGGGTGGTGGGTCGTGAGGTCATGCGGATCTCGGGCTTGGAATCGCGATTCCGGGGGGTGTGTGTGCGTATCGTATCGTGCATTTGGACGCGCCGGGTTGACCTTTGGGTTGAGCCCTTGTAGCGTCCCTGCCCTCGAGAGCGAGGAATGACGGCCGTGTGCCCGAGTGGACGAAGGGAACGGATTGCAAATCCGTTGAGCGCAAGCCCATCGTGGGTTCGAATCCCACCGCGGCCTCTTTCATGGGACGAGCCGATCCGATCCGGGTCGGCTTGTTCGTTTTTTGTGCGATAGGATCGCTCCATGAGCGATCAAACCCCCGATGTGGAAGCGACCCAACGAGCGGCGGACACGTTCCGCGCAGATTTCGAGCGTGTGCGTGACCAGGTGGGGCGCGTGGTGGTGGGACAGCGCGAGTCGGTGGAGGACGCGCTGACGTGTCTGTTTGCTGGGGGTCACACCTTGCTCGAGGGGGTCCCTGGGATCGGGAAGACGTTGCTGGTCCGTTCGATCGCGCAGGCCGTCGATCTGGAGTTCGGTCGTGTGCAGTTCACCCCGGACCTGATGCCGGCGGATATCACGGGGACGACGGTGGTGGACGAGGAGGTCGATGAGTCGGGTCGGGCTCGTCGTTCGTTCCGGTTCCAGCGTGGGCCGGTGTTCGCGAACATCGTCTTGGCTGACGAGATCAACCGCGCGACTCCGAAGACCCAGAGCGCGCTGCTCGAAGCGATGCAGGAGCGTTCGGTGACGGTGGGGGGGGTGACGCACGAGCTCCCGGCGCCGTTCTTCGTGCTTGCGACCCAGAATCCGGTGGAGCAGGAGGGGACGTATCCGCTCCCCGAGGCGCAGCTCGATCGGTTCTTCTT
This sequence comes from Phycisphaerales bacterium, assembly GCA_027019265.1. Taxonomy (GTDB): domain Bacteria; phylum Planctomycetota; class Phycisphaerae; order Phycisphaerales; family UBA1924; genus UBA1924. The sequence goes on along the minus strand of JALUWX010000020.1, from coordinate 39,748 downwards.
CAAGCTGCGCGTGGGGTACTCGTCGCGCGAGGAGATGAAGGAGATCCTGGATCGGACGACGGGCGCGGAGGTCCCGACGATCGAGAAGGTGCTCGATGCGCGGGGCTTGCTTGCGCACCAGGCGCTGGTGCGGAGGGTCCCGGTCCCGGAGCACGTGTCGGATTATGCGATCCGTTGTGTGCTCGCGACCCATCCGAAGTCGGAGCTCTCGGACGGCGCGTTCGCGACCCCGATGGTGAATCGGTATGTGGCGCTCGGCGCGTCGCCGCGCGCGGCGCAGGCGTTGATGCTGGGCGCGAAAGTCCGGGCGCTTTTGGACGGTCGTCCGAGCGCGTCGATCGAGGACGTGCAGCGTGTGGCGCTCCCGGCGCTGCGTCATCGGGTGATGCTGAACTTTGAAGCGAGCGCGGAGCAGATCGACACGGACGGGGTGGTCCGGAACATCGTCGAGACGCTCCCCCGAGATCCGGCGATTCGCGGGGGCTGATTTGGTTCAAATCAGCTAGATAAATGGAACAGTGGGGGATCCGCTGCGGATTGCTTCGGTCGTTGCGATCGATGCGGCTCGGAGCGACATTGTTTTGGTGTCACGACACACCGAGATCGGCGGATGGGGACATGCGCCGATGAGGGACCCGCCGCACAACTGGAGATGATGATGCGAGCACAGTGCGCGATCGGTGCGCTCACGCTGACGGTGTCGGCGGCGGGCGCGGGTGTTGTTTCGGAAGGTTTCGAGGGGTACGACATCGGGGATTCGCCGGCCGGGATCTGGCGGGACGTGTCGTCGTTCATCGACAGCCCGAGCAACCCCGGGCCGACGGTTTCGGTGATCGAGACCCAGGACGCGTTCGGTTCGATGACCCGCGCGATGCAGATCAACGGGGACGGGATCGGGTCATCGGGTGGGATCGCGGGGCAGGTGGAGCATTCTCGCTACCAGCGATTCGAGACGGATCTGCGATTGGATCGTGGAGGGAACGGGAGCAATCCGAACTGGATCGCCGCTTCGGGGTTCTTCCAGGAGACGGATCAGTCGGATTTCAACTGGATGCCTCAGGCGTTTGTGTACGCGACGCGCGGGTCGAACCGGTTCCGTCTCTACGTGCGGAACGCGGACGGTCAGAACGGCGCCTCGAGGGACTTCGGTCTCGGGGCGCACTCGTGGTCGTTCGACACGTGGTACCGGATCGTGCTCGAGGTCGATACGGAGTCTGGGGTGTTCGATACGACGATCGTGGACATCGAGTCGGGCGAGACGATCGTGGAGATCTCGCGCACCTACAACGGGTGGAACAGCGAGTGGGGTCGGTACGACTTCATCTCCGTGAACGACGGGGAGTACGGGACGAATCCGGGGACGATCGGGAATATCGCGACGATCGACAACATCGGGTACGTCCCCGCGCCCGGGTCGGTGATGGTGCTGCTGGGTGCGGGTGCGCTCGGGGCACGTCGTCGGCGGTGAGCTGATCAGAACGAGAAGGGATCGTTGACGAGCGGCCTGCGCCGGATGATGGTCGGCGCGGGCTGGGTCATCGCTTCTTTGCACGCGTCGGCGAGGCGCATCAGGAACTTCTCGTGCTCGGGGCAGGCATCGAGTCGGTCGAGGAGGTCGTCCACGAACCAGGCGCGCGGGTCTGCTGGTTCGCAAGCGTTTTCGGCATCGATGATCGCTTGGTCCCCGAGCTTCTCGTGCGCGAGCGCGAACCATGCGGGGTCGATGCGCTCCGGGTCGGTCGGTGGATCGATCCGGATGCGCACGACGCGCTGCGCGACCCCGACGATGGGCCAGAGCCCTTGTGAGGTTTGGGGTTCGCGCGTGAGGACGAAGGGCGCGACCCCCATCTGCTGAGCGGCGATCCGGAACTGGAGCGCGTCCGCGCCGACGAGCATGGGCGCGAACAGGTAGCAGCGGTTCTCGGGGACGCTGGGCGCGTCCGACGCGCTCGCGATGACCCACGCGTCCCCCCGCGCGAGCGCTTCCTGTCTCAGGTAGCGCTGGGATTCGAGGAGGGGCATGACGATCCGGGCCATCCGTTCGAAGTCCCCGACGGTTCGGGCTTTCCGGAGCGCGTCCCTGGAGAGATTCGCGCATTCCAGATATCGGCGCTCGCTCAGCGCGCGGGATGCGTGCTCCATCTGCGCATCGATCTGGTTGGTGCGCTCGAGCGACGGCATAACGGCCTCGGGTTCGTGGTGGCGCGGCCCCCTGGCGGCGCGGATCAGACGTTCTGGGTGTGCTCGATCATGGTGTCGAGGAGCTTGGACCAGCGCGTCGCGTGTGTCTGTAGATCATACTCGACGACGTCCCCAAGTGTAGCCCAGTCTTGGGTTTGCAGTGATTCTCGGACCTCGGTGAGCGCGTCGGAGAGCCCTTTGGTCAACTCCGCGCCGGTTTGGTCGTCGATTTGGAGGGTCCCGATCTCGATCTCGGCGAGGTGGGCGACCTGGGCGATGACGTCCCGGACGGCTTGCCAGGTGTCCATGATCGCGCCGAGGGTTTGCATGGCGCTCTCGAGTTCACCTTTGCGGAGCTGGTCCGCGCAGGTGGATTGGTCGTCGTGGAGGAGCTTGAGGGAGTCCTTCGCGGTGTGGACGGTCTCCGTGAGGAACGCGCCGGTTTCGGTCGTGGTGAATCGGATCTCTCCGATGACCGCGCCCGGGTTCTCGAGGTGCTCCTGGGTCGCGGGCTCGCCGTCGGCGAGGATATCGATGATGAGTCGGGGTTGGTCCTCGATGTGGGCTCGCGCGAGGTCGATGGCGTGTTCGACGTTGTCGGCGTTGTCGAGTTGTGTGTCGTCGATGTAGACGCGCATGCGCGGTCCTTTCGTGGTTGGGTCAGGCCGGGGCGCCTTCTGGTTCGAAGTTGGCTTGGGTCGCGCGTCGTTGTTTGCTGATGAGCCGGAGATTCCGCGCGTAGATGACGATCCCGGTGGATTGTCCCATGACCCCGACGATGTCGGTGCGCCAGACGAAGTAGATGAACAGGCAGACCCCTCCGATGAAGCTCATCCACCAGAAGGCGACGGGGACGGTGGAGATGCGTGATCGTTCGGAGACGATCCACTGGACGAGCATGCGCCCGAAGAAGGCCGTTTGTCCGACGAGCCCGACGACGACGAACCCGAAGGTCGCCCAGCTGGTGATGTTGAAAAACCCGAGGAGCTGTCGTTCGAATGCGGGGCGTGCGTTCCAGTCGTCGATCCGGGTGGAGACGAACTCGTCGATGTCCTGTGCGTTGATCATCTCGCCGCGCATGGAGGAGGGGGAGAGGACGATGTAGTTCGCGCCCTCGGGGGTGTCGGGGTTCTCTCCGAGGCGTTCGAGCATGACCTCGGTGGAGCCGACCTTGAGTGTGAGGTCCGAGTGCCCGCGCATGAGGGTGGGTTGGAGGACGAGCCAGATCCCGAGGAAGACGAGGAGGACCATCGCGATGACGGGGGAGGCTTTCATGCGCCGACACGTTCCTCGACGGATTCGGGGGTCTGTGCGCGGGACGGCGCGTGCTCTTCGCTCGTGACGGGTCGTCTCCGGCTGCTCATCCAGCGCACGGCGAAACAGTCCACGAGCCCGGGGAGGGCGCGTTTGGTGATCCCCATCCCGTATTTGGGTTCCCCGGCGTGTCTTGGGCGATGGGTGACGTCGATCTCGACGACGCTGTAGCCCATGTGTCTCGCGCTGACGGGGATGAAGCGGTGGACCCCTTTGAACTCGAGGGGGAGACGGAGCGCGATCTCGCGCTTCATGACCCTCAGGGAGCATCCCGTGTCCGTGATGGTGTCCGCGAGGATCATGCGCCGGAAGGCGCGCCCGATCCTGGATCCGAACTGACGGATCCAGGCATCCCCTTGGGCGCGGGCCTTGGATCGGTCCCCCTGGACGAAGTCGGCGTCGGCTTCCCGGAGGAGTTCGAGCATGGCTCCGAGGTCTTTGGGGTCGTTCTGGAGGTCGGCATCCATCGTGGCGATGAGGGCGCCGCGCGCGGCGGCGAACCCGGCGGCGAAGGCCGCGGATTGCCCGTTCCCCTTCCCCTGGGGGGTGTTGGTCATCACGACACAGCGGAGCCAGGGGTGTTGGTCGGCTCGCGCGAGGACTTTGGATCGGGTGGTGTCCGTGGAGCCGTCGTCCACGATGATGAACTCGTAGCGGATCCCGAGCGGATCGAGCGCATCGAAGACCTCATCGACGAGCTTGTCGATGTTCTCTTCTTCGTTGTGCGCGGGGGCAACGAGTGTGAGGTCGAGCTCGGCGCGTTCGCTCGGGTGGGTCATGGTGTGGATCCGGGGTGTTCCGGAGCGGGGTGTCCTGTTTGGAATCGCTCGAAATTGGGTGTTGTCCGTGACTATGGTAGAGCGTTGTCCACGAGCAGGGCGCTTTGACGGAGTTCTTGAATGCACTATCACGAAGACGAGAATCTTGGGCCTCAGACAGTCCCTGTGCGGATCATTCTTGAGAATCCGAAGGATCTGAACGAGGACGGGTCGGACAAAGCGGAGCACGAACTGATGGCCGCGAAGGGGGAGCATTTGCTCAACCTGGCGCTCCGTCATCACATCAACATCGAGCATGCGTGCGGTGCGGTCTGCGCGTGCTCGACGTGCCATGTGTACATCGAGGAGGGGATGGACTCGCTGAGCGAGGCCGAGGAGGAGGAAGAGGACCGGGTGGAGGAAGCGCCGGGTCTGCAGATCAACTCGAGGCTCGCGTGTCAGTGCGAGGTCGAGGGCGAAGGGCCGATCGTGATGCGGGTCCCGGCGTGGAACCGGAACGCGGTGAAGGAAGTCCCTCACTAGGGCTTGGCTTGAGCTCTTGAGTCGGGTGGATCGCGCGTGCTTCGGGTACGCTTGGTCCATGCGAAACCGATTGATCCTGATCGTTCTTGGTGTTGTGTCCGGGTTGTGCTGCGCGCAGTCGGCGCGTCTGGAGACGGACGCGACGGCTGGGGTTGTCCGCGCGGTGCAGGTCTCGGTGCGCGTGAAAGTCCCGACCCCCGAGGAACTCGGGGAGGACGCGCGGGGCGCTGGGGTGATCCTGATCCCGGAGGGGTTGAAGGTTCAGGATGACTTCTCGTGGGACGAGCCCAACGCGCCGGGGGTGATCGGGGTGGGGCTCGATGTCCACAACCCCGTTCCCGACAAGAGCGCGGACGAGGACGGTCGGGTGATGGGGTGGTTCGATGGGGATGGGAACTGGTACGACCGGCCGCAGCGGGAGGTGTCGGTCCATGTTGATGGTCGCGAGCGGATCAATGTGTGCTCCGATGTGGAGTTCCGGACGGGGTCGTGGGTGGATGTGGATGTGCGGGTTCGGTACGAGCTGGGTGGGGCTCGGGTGTCGGTATCGATCGATGGGGTGTCCGTGATCGATGGGATGGTGTGGAACACCCGTCCGGCGGAGTTCAAGGCGCAGGCCGGGGTGGTGGGGGAGGGGATCGAGATCGCGGACCTCGCGATCGTGCGCGAGACGGCGATGGGGGATCCGATCCCGGAGCCCGTGTCGATCGGGGTGTTCGATGCGGCGCTGCTCGAGAACGGCGCGACGCTGACGAGCGATGTGGACTTCTCGGGGATCCCCGAGTCCGTGGGGCGGGTTGTTGCAACCTTGACACTCAGCGAGCCCGAGATGGGGTACGACCACTGGGACAAGAAGGGGACGGTGGGGATCCGGGTTCCGACGGGTGTGGATGACGAGGGGAACGAAACGTACGAGCGGTTCGAGGTGTTCCGGTTCATCACGCCGTACCGGCGCGGGTGGACGTGGTCGATGGATGTGACGGACCTGCTCCCGCTGTTCAAGGACGCGCGGACCCTGGAGACCCACATCGGGACGTACATGAAGGGGTGGTTGGTGTCGTTCCGGTTGGACTTCTACGAGGGTTCGCTGGAGCGTGAGCCCATCAAGGTGGTGAACCTGTGGAACGGGGAAGCGGAGATCGGGAACCCGGAGAGCCCGGTCGAGGGGTTCTACGTCCCGCGCGAGGTCGGGGTCCCCGAGGGCGCGACGGGGGCGCGTGTCCGCGCGACGGTGACGGGGCACGGGATGTTCCCGAACTCGATGAACGCCGGGGAGTTCATGCCCATCTGGAGGACGATGACGATCTCACCCGTGCTGTCGGAGGACGACGAGATGGGGGATGTGATCGAGGGGGACTTCATGTCGATGTCCGCGCGGGATCATCTGTGGAAGACGGACTGTTATCTGAACCCGTGCCGACCCCAGGGGGGGACATGGAAGTTCGATCGCTCCGGGTGGGCTCCGGGGGACAAGGTGGAGCCCTGGATCGTTGACACCCAGCGCGAGTTCACGATGACGGATGTGCTCCGGGTGGAGTACGAGCTGGATCCGTACCTCAACGAGGGTCGTGGTGAGACGTGGGCGCCCCATCACTGGACGGACACGGTGCTCGTGTTCTACCGCTGAGAGTTTTGTGCTTCGCGGCGACGACGGCGGAGGGCGCCGAGCGCGCCGAGCCCGAGGAGGGCGCTCGCGGAGGGCGCGGGGACCTGTCCCACTCCGACGAGACGGATCGTCGCGCTGGAGTCTCGGGAGAAGTCGAAGGAGAACGTCTTCCCGCTGACCCAGGTTCCGGAGAGCGTCCCGGAGGTGGCTTCGATATCCCCGAACCCGTGGTTGAACTCGAGCCCTTCGATGATGATGAGGGATTCGTCGTTCGCGGAGAGCGCGCGGACATCATCGATATCGACCACGAGCGCGAGGGTCGAGGTATCGAAGGTGTGGATCTGACCCGTGACGGAAGTCTCACGGACAAGGCCCGACGAGTCCCCGAAGAGTTTCATCCCCCCCGTGACATCGGTCCCCCGGAGTCGGAAGTCGGAGTCTCCCGACGCTTCGATCCACGAATCCACCCAGCTGTTGTCGAGCGTTGCGCGGGCGTTGTCGTCGAGGAACACGTTCCGGTGGATGCTCGCGTTGCTCGCGTTGACGACGCTCCGGCCATCGAGATCGAGGTTGTGCGCGATGACCGTGTTGTTGATGGAGACGGTGGTCTGGTCGGGTCCGCTGTTGTGGACAAGCACGGATCCATCGACGGTGGTGTTGACGAGCTGTTCGTGCTGGCCGGATTGGAAGGTGAGGTCGGCCGAGGCGAGGGTGGCGGAGAGCGCGAGGCCGGCGATCACGGGGAGGGAGGGTTTCATGGGGTGTGTTCTCTTCTTTTGGGTTGTTGGGTGTCGCGTCCGTGCGACGGGTGTGTGAAGGAAGAAGGTGCCCCGGGATGGGCTTGTGTGCGAGGGGATCGGGGATGCTGGGCGATGGGGGATCGCTCTGCGCGGGATGTTGGGGTTGGGGCGTCCGAGAAGGGGGTGAGTGATCGGTTATGGGCGTGTGGAGACGGATAGGATCTCTCCATGGCGCAGCAGCGCAAACTCCACGACAAGTACTTCCGGCTCGCGAAGCGCGAGGGCTATCTCGCGCGGAGCGCGTACAAGCTCCTGGAGATCCAGAAGCGGCGCAAGCTGATCACCAAGGGGGATCGGGTGCTGGATCTGGGGTGCGCCCCGGGGTCGTGGCTCCAGGTCGCGCAGAAGCTCGTCGGGGATGAGGGGATCGTCGTGGGGATCGATCTTCAGCGCGTGGACCACGGGTTCGGGGACAACGTGTTCGTGACCAAGGGGGACTTCACGACAACGGATTCCCATGCGCTGCTCGAGCCCATCGTCGGCGAAGACACGAGCACAAAGTTCGATGTGGTGATCTCGGATATGGCGCCGTCAACGACAGGGCACGGGGACCATTTCATGTCGGAGCAGCTGTGCCAGAAGATCGTGGACGCGCTCCCGGAGCTTCTGAAGTCCGGGGGGAACTGCACGATGAAGGTGCTCGAGGGGGAGACGTTCCCGGATCTGCTCAAACGTGTGAAGCACGTGTTCCGGACGGCGGGCGCGATCAAGCCCGATGCGTGCCGGGACGTGTCCCGAGAGACGTATATCTACGGGATCGGGTTCCGTCCCTCGCGCGTGCGTGAGCAGGAGGTGCGGAGCGATACCGCGCCGGCGATGCCCGAACCGAAACGGGGCTGGGGGTCGTGACGTTCCTCGCGCCGATCGCGGGGGTGGTCGCGGGGGTGATCGGTGGGGCGGCCGTCCTTTTGGTGTGGATGCTCAAGCTCCGTCGGAGGCCGGTCCGGGTTTCGACGACGATGTTCTGGGAAAACGCCGTCCGGGACATGGAGGGGAACGTGCCCTGGCAGATGGCGCGCCCGAGTGTGCTGCTGGTTCTGCACCTGTTGATCGTGCTGTTGCTGTCGATGGCGCTGGCGCGTCCCGTTGCGGATGATCTGCCCGGGGTGTCCGGTTCGGTGGTGATGGTGATCGATTCGGGCGCATCGATGGGCGCGGTGGGGGAGGATGGTGAGTCGAGACTGGATCGCGCGATCGAGCGTGCGTCGGCGCTGGCGCAGCGCGGGTCGGGCTCGGCGCGGTTCACGGTGATCGGTGCATCGACATCGGCGGAGCTGGTGCTGTCGGGGTCCGGGTCGTGGAGGGAAGCGCGGCGCGTGATCCGGGGGATTGAGCAGAAGGACGGGGCGAGCGATCTTGATGGTGCGATCGAGCTCGCGCGGCGTGTGGGGGTTGAAGCTGGGGAGGACGAGGATTCGGTCCGGACGTCGGGCGTGTTCGTGTTCACGGATCGGGACCCGGGGGCGATGGTGGCTCAGGGGGTGGTGCCCGTCGGGGTCGGGGGGGAAGCGGGAATGGGGAATCTGGGGATCGTGCGATTGGGGGCGCAGCGGGATCGGTCGAGGCCGGCGCTGGTTCGGGTGTTCGTGTCGATCGGGGGGGTGATCCCTGAATCACGCGCCGTGATCGTGCGCGCGGAGGTGGATGGGGAGGTGCTCGCATCGCGCGCGATTGAGCTGGAGTCGGGGGAGGTCGATGCGCCCGTCTCGATGGAGATGGTGCTTGCTTCGTCGGCTTTGGTCCGGGTCTCCGTGTCCGGGGGCGATGCGCTGGGGTCGGATGATGTCGCGTATGTCGAGGTCCCCAGCGCGGACCCGGCGCGGGTGGTGGTGATCGCTCCGGAGGGACAAGCGAACCCGCTGCTGCTCGACGCGCTCCGGGCGGCGACGTCGCGCGAGGCGCGGGTGGTCGGCGAAGGGGACGCGGTGGGGGACGCGGACCTGATCGTGTTCGATCGGATCGAGCCCATCGGGGGGCTCTCGATCCCGACAATCGCGTTTGTGGGGGATGAGGACGGGAGCGACACGGTCGAGCGGGTGCTGACATGGGAGCGGGACGATCCGGTGATGCGCGACGTGGATCTCGGGCGCGTGGTATTCGCGCACGGGGACTCCGTCGAAGCTCGGGGCGCGGATCGGGTCTTGGCGCGATGGCGCGGGGGGGCGTTGATCGTGGAACGCGCGGCGAACGGGGTGCGTCATCTCCGGATCGGGTTCGCGCTCGCGGATTCGAACCTCGGGGTGCAGATCGCGCTCCCCGCGATGATGATGAACGCGATCGAGCGGTTGCTCCCGGGCGCGAGCGGGACGGGGGTGGTGCGGTCGGCCGGCGAAGTGCAACGGGTCCGGGCGTTGTCGGGTCGGGTGACGATCACGGATCCCGAGGGCGCGTCGCGCGAGGTTGATCCGTTGGACGGTGTCGCGGAGCTCGGGGTGCTTGATCGCGCGGGGGTATACACGCTCGAGGGCGCGGATGTGGATGGGATCGGGGTGTCGGTGCTGAGTCCCGAGGACACGCGCCGTGCGGGGATGGATCCGGTGGATTCCGGGGACACGGGCGTGGTGATCGGATCGTCGATCGGCGAAGGGCGCGTGGAGTTGTGGCGATGGTTTGTGCTGGCGGCGTTGGTGCTGCTCGCGCTGGAGTGGACCCTGGACGTGCTCCGACGGCGGGTGTGACTTAGTCGGCGCGTCCGAGCCAGCCGTTCACATCGATCGCGAAGCGTCCGGGCTCGGTATCCCAGGGCATCATGCGCCTGGGCCAGGCGCTGCGGATCCCGTCGGACTCACGCTCGATCCCGATGAGGAGGAGCTCGTTGTCCCGGACGATCCCTTCGGGAAGTTCGATCTCGATGTTCCAGCGCGAGGGGGTGAGCGCGTCACGAACGCTGGGTTCGTCCTCGATGTCCGGGTCCATGCGCGATTCGGTGAGCCCGAGATTGCTGGTGAAGGTCCAGACTGCGCGTGGCGCGGAGAATGGGCCGACCCAGACTCTGATGGAGATGTCGGAGTCGGGGGTGGGGCGGTCCGTCTCTATCGCGAGGCGCCAGGTCCCGGGCTCGGTTGGGGAGCCTTCTCTTGTGAGGAGCCCGGTGGTCCGGTGCCCGGCGATGGGGAGCGCGCCCTGCGCGGATCGGCCGTCTCGGAGGGCGCTGAGGGTCCAGTCCCGGAGGAGCGGGCCGACGATGATCCCCGGGGGGGAAGCGATGGGGATCGTGCCCTGGGTGAGGAGGGTGAACGATTCCGAAGCGACCCGGACATCGATCCTCCGAGGGGATGTGATGGATTCGTACTCGTACTCCCGGGTGGACGGCGCGAGGAGGGTGTGGGTGGAGAGGGTTCCTTCCTGAGCGCTCTGGACGGATTCCCGGATCGAATCGGAGTCGAACCGCGCGAGCGAGGCGCCCCGGGACTCGTCGAGCGCGACAAACGCGATCGTCGGCGCGAGGAGCGCGGGGTCACGCTGCGCGAACCCGGCGTCATCGACGACCCAGCAGACGGCGTGTCTTCGGGATTCGAGCCACCCCCGTGCGCGTTCGACGCGTAGGTCGTCGTTGACGAAGGGGGAGAGGAGATCGTGCGCGAGCGCGCTGAGTTCGGCGCTGTCGTCGTCCCACATGGGGACCCGGGCGGATCCGATGTGCGCGGTCCGGGTCAGCTGATGCTTCATCGCGCGCGCGACCCCGGGGTCGATGAGCCAGAGGCGGCCGAGGATGATCTGCCAGCGGGCTTTGGTGTGGTCCGCGATTTCATCGAGCACGGTGTGCGCGTCGGCGGATTCGATCGAGGCGAAGATCGCGTCGAGTTCGCGCTGGGAGTCGGCGCGTGAGCTCCCGTCACGTTCCGGGGAGAACCCCGTCGTCATCAGCTCGACGCGCCATCGCGCGAACGGGTCGGCGCGCATCGCGCTCAGCGCGTGCTCCACGAGCGGGCTCGATTGCTCGGTCTCGGAGAGCGCGGGATTCCAGAACCTGTCGTCGGCGCGTCCCCGGGTCTCGAGGATCACACGCTGGGGCGCGGGGAGCCAGTTGGGTTCGTAGCGCTCCGACTCGATCCAGATCCCTTGGCCGACGGCGTCGATGGGGAGATCGATGATCGCGATCCAGCGCCCGGGGATCGAGAGATCCGCGCGGCGCGGGGAGATCGCGCTCCAGATCGCGCTGGGGGGGGTCCATGCGCCCGGGTCCAGGGTGGGGACGGCGATGACCCGGACGAGGCGCGCGTCGATCGATCGGCCGTCGTCGAGGCGCACATCCAGCTCGGAATCCAGGGTCCCTGTGTCCTCGACATCCACGGGGAGGACGAGGGATCGGTCCACGATGGCATCGATCCGGTCGAGGGTGGGGGTGACGTTCTGGGCTCGGACCAACGAACAGAAGACACACAGGGTCAGGATCGTGGGTCCGATCATCGCTCGGAGGGGGGTGGGCATGGAGAAAAGGTACGCGATCGGGTCGGAAAAGAGTTGCAACCGGGCTCCGGATTGGGGAGTATATTAGTAGTCGCCAACTTTTGAGGAATATCTCGGGGTTGGTGTCAGTTGTGAGACACGAACGCGGTGTATCCGGAGAGATACCCCGCGATGAAGGAGGTCACGATGCGCAAGGCACACTCGACCAATCGGAAGACGGCACTCATGGGCGCGCTCGCGCTCTCGGCGCTCACCCTTGGGGGGTGCAACAGCGCGGGTGAGGGGCTTTTCAGCGGGGCGCTCGTTGGGGCGGCCGCCGGGACGGCGTTGGGGTCCATCGACGGGAACGCCGGCGAAGGCGCGTTGTATGGCGCGATCATCGGCGGGCTCGGTGGCGCGATCCTGGGTGACCAGAACGAGCGGAACGCGAACGGGGGTTACACCCGGCGTCAGCACAGGACCGGGCACTACGGGCACAATCATTCGTCCCACGGGCACCACTCCGGGCCTCAGGATCCGTGGTGGGACGACGACTGCGACGACTGGTAAAGCGCCCGTCGGGGCTCGGAAGTCCGTGTGTCGCAACATGATCTGCGTATGATCCCTGAACACCCGTTGTTCAGGGATTTTTTGGTCGCTCCGAGGACGCTCCGCCGTGCATATCCGCAACTTCTCCATCATCGCGCACATCGACCACGGCAAGTCCACGCTCGCGGATCGGCTCCTCCAAGCAACACACGCCGTCACGGACCGGGAAGCGAAGGAACAGCTCCTCGATTCCATGGACCTGGAGCGCGAGCGCGGGATCACGATCAAGGCTTCGGCCGTGACGGTCATGCATCATCACAACGGCGAAGACTACATGCTCAACTTCATCGATACCCCGGGTCACGTGGATTTCGGGTACGAGGTCTCCCGCGCGCTCAAAGCGTGTGAGGGGGCGCTGCTGATCGTCGATGCTTCCCAGGGGGTGGAGGCGCAGACGGTGGTGAACACCTATCTAGCCGTCGAACAGGACCTTGAGATCGTCCCGGTCCTCAACAAGATCGACCTCCCGGGCGCGCGCCCGGACGAGATCGCTGAGGAAGTGGAGCAGGTGCTCGGGCTCGATGCGATGGACTGCATCCCCGTGAGCGCGAAGACGGGTCAGGGGATCCCGGAGCTGCTCGACGCGATCTGCGATCGGTTCCCCGGGCCTCGGGAGCCTTTGACGACGAAGACGAGGGCGCTGATCTTCGATGCGGTGTACGACGATTACCGGGGGGTCATCGTGTACGCGCGTGTGTTCGACGGGAAGCTCAAGGTCGGGGACAAGATCCGGATGATGGGTCTGGGTCGGACGTACGCCGTCACGGAACTGGGGAAGTACACACCCAAAGCGACGAAGGTGAAAGAGGTGGGTCCCGGCGAGACGTGCTATCTGGTCGCCGCGATCAAGACCCTCGGGGATGTGCGCGTCGGCGATACCATCACGATCGACCACGACCCGGCGGAGGAAGCGCTGGAGGGGTACGCGCCCCCGATCCAGATGGTGTTCTGCGACTTCTACCCGGCCACCACCGACGCGAAGGGCAACGACTTCGAAGAGCTCCGCGAAGCGATGGAGAAGCTCCAGCTCAACGACTCGTCGTTCACGTTCCAGCCCGTGCACTCCGAGGCGCTCGGGTTCGGGTTCCGCTGCGGGTTCCTCGGGCTCCTCCACATGGACATCATCCAGGAGCGCTTGGAGCGCGAGGGCGGGGTCGAGGTGGTGCAGACCGCGCCGACGGTGTCGTACAAGATCAAGATGCGCGGGAAGGGCGGCGAGATCTTCGACAAGGAGATCCACAACCCGGCCGACCTCCCCGATGCGGGGCTCATCACCGAGTTCTCCGAACCGATCTGCAAGGTCGAGATCATGACCCCCGAGAAGTACATCGGGGAGATCATGAAGCTGTGTCTGGAACGTCGCGGGATCTTCAAGAACCAGACGTTCGTGTCCCACGGGCGCGACATGCTGACGTTCGAGGTCCCCCTCGCGGAGATCATCTTCGACTTCTACGACAAGCTCAAGGGGATCTCCCAGGGCTATGCGACGATGGACTACGAGGTGACGCGCTTCGAGCAGGACGATCTCGTCAAGGTCGCGATCCTCATCAACGGCGACCCCGTCGAGGCGCTGTCGCTGATCTGTCATAGGGACCGCGCGATCGCGCGCGGGAAAACGCTCCTGCTCAAGCTCAAGAAGCAGATCGATCGTCACCAGTTCGAGATCCCGCTCCAAGCGGCGATCGGGGGGAAGATCATCGCGCGCGAGACGATCAAGGGCTTCCGCAAGGACGTGACGGCCAAGTGCTACGGCGGCGACGTGTCCCGAAAGCGGAAGCTGCTCGAAGCCCAGAAGAAGGGCAAGCAGAAGATGAAGTCGATCGGATCGGTGAACATCCCGCAGAAGGCGTTTATGGCGGTGCTTGATACGGGGGAGTGAGTGATGAGCTTTCCGCTTTTCGGATTCATCGCGCAGGTGACGCTCTTCGCGTTCCCGTTCTGCTGGTTGCTGCGCCTCTACGAAAAATGGATCATCAAGATCAAGTCGGACTTTTGGGATGCGTTTCTCGTCAGCTTTCTCTCGCTGATAGGAACGACAGCGATCGGGAAACTGCTTTTGTTCCTGCTCGCGGGAACGCCGTGGGTTGTCTACGACATTGTGTTTGGTCTATGCACGACTGCGATCTGGGTTGGGCTGATCCGTGGCCTGCTCAAGCATGACTTTGTGCGGAGCATCAAGATCTCGATTTTGTTGGTGATCTCTTCGTACGTGCTCGTTTGGCTGTTGTCGTTGGTGGGGATTCGATTTGTCTAGGGTGCCCTGCTTTGACCCGAAGGGCAAAGCAGGTAGACGGTTGGGGGCGATGGGATGGCACGCTTTGAAGGACCGAACCACGCCCGCTTTCTGACCTACTCGTGTTTCAATCGGCTCCCGCTCTTCGCGGATCCCTTGGTGCGTGATCTCTACGTCTCCGAAATCGCGGCACAGTCCGAGCGGCTTGGGTTCGATGTGATCGCGTATGTCGTGATGCCCGAGCATGTGCACCTTGTCGTCGTCCCAGACGACGGCAGAATCAATCGTGTGATGCGCGGGCTCAAGCAGGGATTCGCTCGGCGGATGCTCGCGCGGATGACGGAGCGGGATGATCCGATGCTCTATGAACTGATCGGGACGACGGGGAAAGCGGTGTTCTGGCAGCGCGGGGGTGGGTATGAACGGACGATCCGGAGCGAGGATGATCTGCGCGAGAAGATCGGGTACATCCATGCCAACCCGGTGAAGCGGGGGTTGGTGGGGAGGCCCGAGGATTGGGAGTGGTCGTCGGCTCGGGATTACTCGGGTGGACGAGGGGTTGTTCGGTTGAGGAGGGGGTGGTAGAGGAAGGCGGGGAGACCTGCTTTACCCTTCGGGATAAAGCAGGGCACCCGTCTACAAGATTGTGACTGCGATTCCGCCGAGGAAAGTTGTGGCTGCCAGTACGATGATCGAGAGGCGATCAGGTTCATGTTTGATTTGTTGGAACCAGGTCTTCGTTCGAATCAGTCTGCTTTGGTCTTTGTTGATCTTCTAGGTATCTCTCGCAAAGTCTGGGTGCCAGAGGAGGGTGAGCACGAGTAGCGAGCAGATTGTTCCAACTACGATGCTCAAAGATCCGGACTCCTCTGATTGTGCACGGCAACGGATGCTCGATTCTCTCATGCTTTCGCGTTCGTTTTCAAGATATTTTCAAGAACCGTTGGATCTGCCAAGGCCGATGACGCTGGTCTCCGGGGGATTCAGATTTCTGATGGTCTCCGAAATTCAGTTGGTCGATCGGTTGAGGAGAGTGTGGTAGGGGGAGAGAGGGGAGGCCTGCTTTACCCTTCGGGATGAAGCAGGGCACCCAGCACCCGGCAGGGCACTCGTTTCTGGGCGGATGATCGATTTCTCACGCAATGGGTGACTGGGCACCCCTTCCGGCGCATCATCGTCGCTCGAAGGAGGTCTCGATGACTCGGATTCGGTCCATGTGGTTGGTGTGCGCGTTCGTGGTGGTGGGGGTGCTGGCGCGGGTCGGGGGGGCTTCGCCGGTGGTGATCGGGCTCGATACGAGCACGGGGCATCTGCTGATGGAAGCGTGGATCGAGGGGGAGGGGCCGTACTGGTTTGTGCTCGATACGGGGAATCAGCAGACGACGGTGTTCGCGCATGTCGCGCGGACCTGTTCGCTCGAGACGGAACCCATGGGGGAGATGGGGGGCGCGGGGTCGGGGACGCTCCAGGTCCACAGCGCGTCGGATGTGCGCGTCGGGATCGGGGTGGATGGGGAGGAGCTGGAGTTCGTCGATCCGATGGTCACGGTGCTCCCGGACGAAGCGCAGCTCCCCGATTTCAACGGGAAGGAGATCGCGGGGTTCCTCGGGGCTTCGTTGATTCAGCGTTTCATGACGACGATCGACTACGGCGAATCGGAGCTGGTTCTTGAGGAGCGCGAGGGGTACGAGATCCCCGAGGGGGCGCGGGTGCTTGAGATGGAGATGGAGTCCGGGTTCCCGTACTTCTCGGGCTCGATTACCGCGATGGGGATGGGGGAGGACCTCGACCCGGTCGAAGGGAACTACCTGCTCGACCTTGGCGCGACCCCGGCGCTTCAGCTGGAGTTCGAGGCCGCGCAGGAGATCGGGCTTGTGGGGCTCGATGATCCCGCGCAGCGCATGGTGGGGATGGCGCAGGGGATCGACGGGGTGCCGTTCGAGATCCGGAGCGCGCCGATCAGCGCATCGTCGATGGGTGGCTTGGACCTGGACGAGGCGGAGATTGTGTTTTCGACGAGCCCGGGGGGTGGGCCTCCGATCGAGGATCTGAGGGGGGCCGTCGGTTCCGGGTTGTTCGATGGGGATCGGATCACGCTCGACTACGAGGGTCGGCGGTTGATCTGGGTTGTGCGCGACTGAGTCAGTCGATCGGGATCGGGTTCGGGGTGGGTCCGAGGTTCATGACTTTGGTGGCGCCGATCGTGCTGGTCGCGCCCCATGACGCATGGATGTGTCCGCACAGCGCAACTTTGGGTTGTCGGCGCTGGATCCAGTCGAGGATGGCGCTGGATCCGAAGCGGTTGCCGCTTGAGTCGATATCGCAATGACCATGGGGAGGGGAGTGGGTGACGAGGATGTCCGCGCTCTCGAAGGGGTCGAGCCATTGCTGCGCGTCGTGCTCGGCGTGGTCCACGCTCCAGTCGCCGAAGGGGGTTTCGGGGATCGCGCCGCCGACGCCGACGATGGTGAGCCCGTTCAGTTCGATGGATTCGCCGTGGAGGCAGTGGAGGTGGGGGTAGGGGGCGGCCGCCGATTTGAGTTCGTCTGGGGACTCGGCGTTGCCGTGGACGAGGACGGTGGGGAGGTTGATCTGTACGAGGGCGTCGATGACGGGTTGGAGCCCTTGTCGGCAGGTTCCGAAGTCGCCGGCCCCCACGAGGAGGGTGGCGGATCGCTCATGCGCTACCCGCGCGATGTGATCGACGGCGGCGAGGTCACGGTGGATGTCGGAGAACCCGATGATCGTCATCGTGGACGATACGGGCGTGAAATCGGGGCGTTTGCATGAAAATAGCCCCCTAAACAGGTGTGGGATCATTCCGGATTTCGTGGAAACTGGGTTCTGTGGGGGGGGGGAGTTTGCCCCATTGGGTCGATGTGGGGCTGAAGATTCAGTGCCTTGATCATGGGGCGCTACGTGAGGATCGCACTGATGTGCAGCGCTGCTGAAACCCCGATGACGCTCCGGACGACGATGTCGCCGGCTTCGATCGCGCCGATCGTGGACGACCCTGATGTGTGTGCTGTCGCTCGGGATCGGGAGTTGCGTCAGGTGTGGTGCAACGAGGCGTATGCGCGGAACATGGGATCGACCCCGGAGGCGCTCCAGGGGACGTTGCTGAGCGCGACGATGACGGAAGAGCAAGCGAAGGAGCGCATGTCGCTGATGCGTCATGTGCTCGAGGACGGCTCGATGCATGCGCACCAGCAGATCTGGCTCGGGGCGCGATGGTTGACGAGGGTGTGGCCTCTGGATCCGGAGTACTTCGGTCACGAGGGGTATTTCATTCTGATCATGAGGATGACGGGGACCCCGAGGGAGGATCTGGGGGAAGTGGTGTTTGTCCAATCTCACGATCTGGGGAAGTTCGGGGTGCTGTCGCCTCGTGAGCTTGAGGTGATGTACTACCTGGCCGGGGGGTTGTCGGTGTCGGATGTTGCGAGCGCGATCTACCGATCGGAGAAGACGGTGGGGCACCACGTGGAGAGCATCTACAAGAAGATGGGGTACACGAACCGGGCGGCGTTGGTCCACGACGCGGTGGAGTCCGGGCTCGTGACCTTCTCGAGCGGGGAATGGTCGAAGGTCGTGGACCCGAACGATGGGAAGCAGGACTGAGCGGGGCGGGGGGTGTCGCTACGATGTGGCGATGAGCAACGACCATGATCCACGGATGGCGCAGTACCCCTTATTCGTGAGCTACCCGAGATCGGGAGCGCACTGGCTCAACTGTGTCATGGAGCTGTATTTCGATCGACCACGCCTGCGCGAGGGGCGGGTGACGTTTCTGGATTCATCCCGCGACGATTGGATGTGGTTCCACGATCACGATTCGGATCTGAGCGTTTCACACGACAACGTGCTGTACCTGTACAGGGATCCGGAGGACGTGATCTATTCGTACCTGAAAGCGGAGCGTTCAAAGTTCAACGAGCGCACGGTCGATGAGATCGCGCGGGAGCTCCGGGCGCACTACACGAAGTACCTGGGCCCGAACGGGGTTGCGAGGTCGGTGATCCGGTACGAGTCGTGCCGATCGGATCTGGGTTCGCAGTTCGAGATCATCTGTGATTTCTTCGGGGAGTCCCTGGATCGGGCGCGTCTGGATGAGGTGTCGGCGCGGGTGACGCGCGACTCGATCGTGGAGCGTGCGAACGAGGGTCGGAAGCGCGAAGACCAGTACATGAACCGGAAAATGCTGAGCTCGAAGTACGAGAAGGATCGGGACGGGTTCCGTGCTGACTTCGGGGATCGGATCGCTCGGGAAGCGATCCCGGAGGCGCTTTCGGGGTACTTTGCGCCGGGCTTTGTGCCAGCGGTTTGAGTAGCTCCGGGCTTCAAACCACTAAAATTGGGGGGTATGTTGCGTAGGCCAACTCAATTTTTGTGGTTTTGGTATCGGACACGCTCGGGATGGGGTATCTTCCCCATGTGGACTATGTGGGACTGACATTCACCGAGGATGATGGGCGGGGTGGGTCCGGAGACAGCACGGCCCGGGTTCGGCTCCGAGAAACGATGTCTCCAGCGCGGTTCGCGCCGCTCGACGGGACCCCCGGGGTGTCGGCGCTTGCGCGGGATGAGAGCTTCAAGCTGTTGTGGTGCAACGCGCTCTATGCGCGTCAGTGTGGTCGGGAGAGCCCGGCACAGATGGTCGGTTCGGTCATGGAAGATTTCATGCCGATCGAGATGGCGAAGGAACGGATGGAGTTGATGCGTCCGGCGCTCGAGGAGCACAAGGTGGTGGCCTATGAGCAGTTGTGGCTCGGGGTCCGTCAGCTGACTCGGGTGTGGGCGCTCGATCACGAGGCGTTTGGATGCGATGGGTATTTCGTCGTCATCAACAAACTCACGGATCCCATCGATGAGCACGGGTTGCTGACGGCGCCCGTTCGGTTTGTGGAGTCGGGGGACATGGGTGATTTGGATACGCTCTCGGATCGTGAGCTCGAGGTCTACTACTACCTCGCGGTGGGGATGACGATGGGGGATATCGCGAGTCTGCTGTTCCGTTCGGACAAGACGATCGGGAGACACATCGAGAACATCTACAAGAAGCTGAACTTCGGATCCCGCGCGGAGCTTGTCGCTGATGCGGTGAAGCGCGGGCTGGTGGAGTTCACGAGCGAGCAGTGGATGGATCTGATCGAGTCCCGTGTCAAAGGGAAGTGATCAGGTCAGCGAAGCGCCCTTGCGTGTGAAGTAGTCGGCGAGTTCTTCGCGCGATCGGCGCGAGAGTTTGGAGACCATCGCTTCGGACCAGCTCGCGCGTGGGGCGCCCCGGTCTTCGAGATACTGCGCGTAGGTTTCGTCGTAGGAACCGACGGCGTTCATCGTGTCCTCGTCGCTGGGGTACCCGTTCGTGTGGAGGATCGATTCGATCGGGAGCCTTGGGCGCGCGATCGGGTGCTGGGCTTTGGTCCCGGCGCAGAGCCCGTAGAGGGGGTAGATCCCCTCGGGGAGGTCGAGGATCCGGTCAACCCGTTCGAGGTCGTTGCGGAGTCCTCCGATGTAGCAGGTCCCGTAGCCCATGGATTCGAGCGCGAGGGTCATGTTCTGGGCGAAGAGGGTTGCGTCGATGACCCCGACGAGGAACCGCTCGAGGGTGGATTCGTAGGGGAGGTTCGCGCGTTCGCACATGAGTCGGTGGCGTCGGGTGTCGGCGCAGACGACGAAGAACGCGCCGCATTTCTCGACTTTCTCCTGGGGTCCGGCGAGTTCGGCGAGTTCGCTCAGCTTGTCTGGGTCCGTGACATGGATGGCGGTGTACGCCTGGACGGCCGACGATGTCGCCGCCGATTGTCCCGCGCGGACAGCGATCTCGATGTGTTCCCGGGGGATCGGATCGGGTCCGTACTGACGGATCGAGCGGTGCGCGTGCATGGTTGTGATTGTGTCGTTCATCACGATGAGGGTAGTCGTGATCGGGAAAGTTCGAAAGTCTGACTGGATGGGGGTCGGTGCGCATCGGTGTGTGGGAATCAACAGCACAGGAGTCACATCATGCTGAGCTTTCATCGAGTGCGTTCGGGGAGCGTGGATCCCAAGCTTGTGGTCGCGGTTGTGTTTGCCGTCGCTGGGTTGGGGTTCGGTGCGTACACCATTCTGGGGACCTCCAAACCCGAGCAGAAGGGCGTGGTCGAGCATCGTGTCGTGGGGTCGAGTGTGGATGATGACGGTAATCTGGTGGAGCCTGATTACACGAAGACGGGGTCCGCTTCGAAGCTCGAAGCGGCGGGGGATGTGCTGAGCGAGGAAGTGGGGGCGCAGGCGCAGCGTGTGCTGGGATCGATGAACCTCGGATCGATCGGGATCGAGGGGGTGAACTCGGCGCAGATCGCTTCGGCCGTCACATCGACCATTGTCCCGATCGTCGGGGGGGATCGGAGCGCGTTCCTCGAAGCGATCGAAGCGATGGGCGGCAAGCTCCCGGGGGAGCTGGATACGGACGATCCGGTGTTCTCGAATCTCGTCCGGATGTTCAAGGACGCGGCGATCGATCTGACCCGGATCAGCGTGCGGAAGTATGTCGCGCAGCAGAGGGGGGCGCGGATGGAAGTGACCCAGGACGAGGATGAACGCGCCGAGGGGAACGGGCGGAGCGTGAATCAGAACGTGATGGAGATGCAGCCCAAGTCGCTCTTCCCCGATGCTCCGGACTCGAGTGATCCGACGGCCGTCGAGGTGCGTGTCCCGTTGAAGCCCAAGGGTGAGGAGCATGAATCGGTGTTCTCGATTGTGCTGACGTGGAACCGGGATGTGAGGAAATGGCAGCCCGCTTCGTATCGGATGATCCGGACGATCGTGACGGAGGAGGTGTCGCCGTGAGTGTGGTCGAAAGAAATCGGATCCGGGGTGGGTTCTCGCTGATCGAGCTGTTGGTGGTGATCGGGGTGGTGGGGATCCTGATCGCGATCATCCTCCCGGCGCTGGGGAAGGCGCGGGCGAGCGCGTACCAGACGGTGGCGCTGAGCAACGTGCGGAGTGTGGGGACCCAGTTCGTCGGGTACGAAGCGGATCACGGGAAGTACCCGCAGCAGGATCTGGGGGAGATCCCGGCGGGGCTCGATCTGGGTCCGAGCTACGAGCCCAGGGGGGACGAGGTCATCATCCCGTGGTACCCGAGGGGGATCGTGATCGCGACGACGGATTACTTCGAGCACCGATGGATGTGGCCGGCTATGGTGACCCCGCTCGATGATTGGCCGGAGCACTGGGAGACGTGGATCTCTCCGAGGAAGGACGAGGCGCTCCCGGAGCTCGATGACTTCGGTTTCGACCAAGAGGATCGTGTCCAGGACGTGATCTCGATCGTGTACTCGAACAGCTTTGTTGCGGATCCGCGACACTTCGACGGCGAGGACCACGGGGACGAGCCCCAGCTCCTGCGCGGGGTCCGGGCGCACGAGGTGCGGTACGCATCCGACAAGGTGATGCTGTGGGACGATGACCTTTCGTACCTTGTGGGTCGGAATACACCCGAACGGGTCGATGGGCTGCTCGATGCGCCGACCCCGATGTTCTTCGGTGACGGGCACGGTGCGGCGATGAACCCGCTCGACGCGAGCGAACCGGTGATGTACACGAACAGTGTCCCGACCCAGAAGCTCCACGGGACCAAGGACGGCGTTCATGGGCGCGATTTCTGAGTGGTCGTTCCCGATGGGATGGGCGCGAAACGCGTCCTTCCTGTTTTGATGCACAGCTTCACGTAGGGCTCGCAGAGCCCGCACCCGCTGGTGCACCCGGTCTGGGACCGGAGCCAATCGAAGATGGTGTCGTCGTCGTGACCACGCTCGCGCAGCTCGATGATGAACGGGCGCATCGCGGCGAAGGTGGTGTCGTGACAGATACAGCGATCAACGGGCATAAGCCGTCGGGCACGCTTTCGCGCGATCGACGGGATGCTCTCCTCCAGCGGAGCGATTAGTTTCGTCGGCGGCGCGTCGCGCCGAGGGTGGTCATGCTGAGGAGCGCGAGGGCGCTGGGCGCGGGGACGATGGAGACCGCATCGATCTCGAAGGCCGTGTCCGATTCGTTGAGGAAGCGGACGTAGTTGACGGATTCGAGCCCGGTGGAGTCGATGTCGATCCCGATCCCGCCTCCGGAGGAGCCGTAGATGGCGCGGAGTTCGTCGTAGGTGAGGTTCGCGAGGTCACCCAGGGTGATCGAGGGGTCGATCGCTTGGGTGAAGTCGGTCTCGATGGATCCGGGCGCGAAGGGGGTGGAGACGTCGTAGTCCTGGTACCCGAGGGTGGGGAAGAGGTCGAGGGTGGTGGTGGTGACGCTGATCCAGTTGGACCCGTCGACGGAGACCTGGATGGTGGCCGCGCCTCCAGCGCCGAAGAGGAAGGGGTTCGCGCCAGTCAAGCCGGAGCCGTCGTTGGTGTCGTCGGAGTCGGAGTAGCTCGCATCCAGGAATCCCGCATTGGAGAAGACGATGAAGTCGATCCCGAAGGCGTTGGAGGCGCTGTTGGTGATCGCTCGGTCGAACCCGAGCGCGAGGTGACCCCCCGCGCCGACGGAGACGATTTCATCGGAGCCGAAGGCCGGGTTGAAGGGGGTGACTCCGGAGGGGAAGACTCCTTCGCCGGTGAAGCGTTCGGGGGACCCGATGGCCGTGGACGGATCGGTGTACCCGAACGTCGCGTTGGATCCCGGGTCGTAGGACTCAACGCTCGTTGCGAAGGGCGAACCGAGCGCGAGCCCGGAGCTCGCAACGATGGCGCTGATGGTGATGACGGATGTCATGGAACAGACTCCTCGGGCGCGTCGTCGCGCCCACGATGTGGTTGTCCCGATGTCGCGCGGGACACTCCCCATGGGTCGGGATTGACGCTTCTCGCGGGATGTCGGCGGGGCGCGGGACGAGGGGAGGACGCTCGCGCGGGTCCGCCGTCCCTGTTGCGCGAGGGGCGACACACAAGCGTCGAGGCAGGTCTTCCGGCTTGGGGCTCGGGGTCGCTCGCGTCTTCCCGGGCTGCTGAAAGCAGCTCAGTGACGTGCTCCCGGGGTTGATCCCGAGTGCATTGAGCGTCCGTCGTTGCCCTTCACGGCGGCGCGTCCGCGGTGGTGTTTCACCACACTTCCCTTTTCACCCGGGACGGGGTCCCGGGCACCTTGACGGGTTGACTGTACCCGCTCGGGGGATGGATCGCAACGGGTGGATCCGTCCGGAATCAGGCGAGTTTGGCGATGAGGCGCGCGAGGGCTTCGGGATTGCGTCCCTCGAGGACGGGTTCGTAGCGTTTGGGGTCGATCTGGGTCTTCCGGAGGGCTTGTTCGGCGCGGGTCCAGAGTTTGGTGAGTTTCTTGTCGTCCCCCTGCGCGAGCGCCATGTCCGTGACGATCTCCCCGAGACGGGTCGCGACGATGGTGTCGATGTTGTCGTAGTAGCGGTTGATGATCTTGCGTTGGTGGGCGCTGTACTCTCGGCCTTGTGCCATGTCAGTGGTCCTTGTTCCGTCGCCATGCGACGCGGCGCCAGGGTGAGGGGGTCGAGTCCGCCGACCAGACGAGCTCGGAGTGCGCGAGCCGCTCGATCGATCCAGGCGCGAACATGGGATCGACGAGGTTCATGTCGGGGTCGTCCTTGGATTCCTCGAGGACCTGTTCCCAGGGGAGGATGTCGATGGTCCGCGCGTTGAGATCTTTTGCGAGCTTCTGCGCGAGGGCGCGGTTGCGTTTCTTGATCTTGTGGAGGTAGAACGTGCTGACGGGGTAGATCACGAGCACCAGAATCGCGAACAGGGTGTCCTGCTCGGGGAGCGCTCGGTTCACGATGATGATCGAGAGGACCCAGAGGAAGAGCGCAAGGAAGAGCCAGCTCGTGACCCGGACGGGGAGAGGGAAGGCGGAGAGGTTCCGGATGATCGTGCGCAGCTCGTCGAGCTCTGATTCCGAAAGGGCTCGGGTCGAGGGTTCTGAGGGGTCGGGTTGTCCGGGATCGGGAGCGGTGGGGGGGAGGGTTTCGGGCTGGGGGGCGATCTCGACGATGGTCCGGATCTGGGGAGGGACGATGAGTTGCTCGTCGGCTTGAACGACAGCGCGGAGTTCGGAGGCGACGATGAGGGTGCGGGGTTGGTTGGTGTACTGATGGTGTCGGCCGACGGCGGACGCGGCGGCGATGTCGTCGAGGACGGCCTCCGACAGCTCGAACCGCTCGAACTCGGTGGCTTTCTGGAGGAGTCTGGTCCGAGCGGCTTTCTTTCTCGAGTCGGCGAAGAGCAGGAAGGAGATCGCGCTGAGCAGGATAGTGGAGAACAGAATCGTGTATTCGAGGGTGGTCGGCTCGTTCTGGGCTCGGACGGCGTCGGTCATCCAGAATAGAGCACCAAGGATCAGGACGGGGGGGAGGACCCCGAACAGAACCCATTTGCGGGAGGAGCGGAGGGCGCGGGAGCACGCTTCATCGAGCCCGTCGGGTCTGGGGGCGCGAGAAACCGCTCGGTAATCACCGATCCAGCGTTGTTTGGGGTGGTGTGGGATGGCTGGCCTCTGGTCGCGAGGATACACGACGGGCGGTCGCCTTGGAATACCCCCGCCAGGACTCGAACCTGGAACCCGCTGATTAAGAGTCAGCTGCTCTACCGATTGAGCTACGGAGGCGTATTGTGAGCGAAAATCGTACCCATGAATCGGGACGGTGTCCAGCGCGGGGGTGATTGACGATCGTGGATTGTGAGGATATCGTTCCCGTCCCACCGGCGGGTGTGCCGGATCGGGGTTGATGAGTCATGACACGAGCGGTTGGATGGCGCGTTGTTGAGCGTGTCGAGCCGCGTTTGGGTATCAGGAGAGCAGCATGCTTCCCGCACAACGACAGAGCAAAGGGCGTTCGCGTCGCCGTCGCTCGCACGATTCGATCACGGGTGTGAAGCCGACGATGTGCCCGCTCTCGGGGATGCCCAAGATGCATCATCGAGCGTGCTCGGAATCGGGCTACGTCCGTCCCGGTCTGCGCATCAAGGTGCGCAAGCTCGGCATCGGCACCACCTGATCCTTCCTTTTCAATCGGGAGATCGCGTGTCGGTACGAATCGGCATCGACGTCATGGGGGGGGACCATGCGCCTGACGCGATTCTGCGCGGCTGTGTGGACGCTCTGTCCCTGATCGGACAGGACGACACGCTCGTTCTGCTCGGTCCTGAGGACCTGATCAACGAATACCTCGACGAGCACGGGATCAAGGATCCTCGTCTGGTCATCGAGCACTGCTCCCAGGTCATCGACATGGGGGCTTCTCCGATCGAGGCCGTCCGTGGTCTTGCGGACTCGACCATCGTGAAGATGAGCGTGCTCGGTTCCAAGAAGGCCGACGTTCGCTGTGATGCGGTGATCAGCGCCGGGAATACGGGCGCGTGTGTCGCCGCGGGTCAGATGAACATGCGTCGTCTCCCGGGGGTGCATCGTCCGGGGATCGCGGTGACGATCCCCGCGTTCCACGGCCCTGTGGTGCTGTGTGATGCGGGCGCGAACCCGGAACCCCGGGCTTCGCACTTGTGGCAGTACGGGGTGATGGCCGAGGTGTACGCACGGAAGGTGCTGCACATCGAGTCTCCCCGAGTGGGGGTGATGAACATCGGTTCTGAGGAGTCCAAGGGCTCTGGTCTCGCGAGGGAGACTGCGGAGCTGCTCAGGAACACCCCGAACCTGAACTTCATCGGGTACGTCGAGGGTCGGGATTTCTTCGCCGGCGCGACGGATGTGGTGGTGACGGATGGGTTCGTGGGGAACACGGTGCTGAAGATGGCGGAGGGTCTCGCGAAGAGCTTGTTCCAAGCGATCGCGCAGGAGATCTTCGATACCGACCCGGAGCTCGCGCTCAAGTTCGAGCCCATCGTGAAACAGATCTACAAGAAGAACGATTACCACGAGCACGGCGGGGCTCCGCTCCTCGGGCTCAACGGGGTGATGATGATCGCGCACGGTTCGAGCGAATCACGGACGATCACCAACGCGATCCGCAACACCCTCGAGTACGTGAACACCCATGTGAACGACGCGATCATCGCGCGTCTCGAAACGCTCGAGAGCGCGACGCAGGGCGAGCCCGCATGAGCAACACGATCGGTGTCCGTATCGCTGGTTCGGGGGCGAAGCTCCCCGATCGGGTCCTGACGAACAAGGACCTCGAGTCCATGATGGAGACGTCGGACGAGTGGATCGTGAAGCGCACGGGGATCCACGAACGTCGTCGTGCGGACCTGGAGCACGGGGAAACGACCTCGGTGCTCGGCGCTGTCGCGCTCCGGAAAGCGCTGGATCAAGCGGAGCTGAGCGCGGAGGAGTTGGACCTGCTGCTCGTTGCGACGATGACCTCGGATTCCCCGACCCCGTCCGTGGCATGTCTTGTGGCGCGTGAGGTGGGGTGCCGGACGATCGGCGCGATCGATCTCAACGCGGCGTGCTCGGGGTTCGTGTACACGATGTCGATCGCTGACACGATGGTCCGATCGGGCGCGTACAAGAACGTCGGGGTGATCGGTGCGGACACGATCACCCGTCATATGGACTACTCGACGCGCGGGCGGGGCGCGTCGATCCTGTTCGGGGACGGGGCGGCGGCCGTCGTGCTCAAACGCGATGAGGACCCCGGGGTGGGGATGCTCGCGCACCGGATGCACTCGGACGGGCACGGCGCGAAGCACCTGTACATCCCCTCGTGCAAAGCGGACTTCCCCGATGAGTCCGAGTACGAGGAGCACAAGATCAATCATGTGCAGATGAACGGGCAAGCGGTGTTCAAGTTCGCCGTGTCCAAGTTCCAGGAGGTCATCGCGGACACCCTGGAGGATGCGGGTCTGAGCGCGGACGATGTGGATCACTTCGTGTGTCACCAGGCGAACTCGCGCATCCTCGATGCGGCGCGTGATCGGTTCGGGATCCCCGAGTCGAAGCTGCTCGTGAACATCGACAAGTACGGGAACACGGTCGCGGCGAGTGTGCCGCTCGTGTTCGACGAGCTCGTGCAAGCGGGGCGCGTCGAGCGGGGTCAGCGCGTGATGTTCCTTGCGTTCGGCGCGGGGCTCACGTGGGCTTCGTCGCTCTGGCAGCTCTGAAACACCGATTCTGCGGCCCGGGGTGCGGGTTGTGTACCATGTGTGAACACACAAGGAGGCGATCATGACATCAGTCATTCTCTGTCCGGGTCAGGGCGCACAGGTCGTGGGGATGGGCAAAGCGTGGGCGCAGTCGAGCGAATCGGCACGGAACATCTTCGCGCTGGCCGATCAGGTGCTCGGGACCCCGCTCTCGGCGGTCTGCTTCGATGGACCCGAGGACATGCTCAACCGGACCGATGTGTCCCAGCCAGCGATATTCACGGCGTCGATCGCGTCGTTCATGGGGTGGCTTGAGTCTGAGAACAAATCGCAGGACGATCTGAACATCGTCGCGACGGCGGGGCTCTCGCTCGGGGAGTACACGGCGTTGTATCTCGCTCGCGCGATCTCGTTCGAGGACGGGCTCCGTCTCGTTGCGATCCGTGGCGCGGCGATGCAAGCGGCGGCTGAAGCGACGGACTCGGGGATGGTCGCGCTCGTCGGGGTCGATGAGGATCAAGCGAACGGGGTATGCGATGAAGCGCGCGAGGGGGGGATCCTCGTGACGGCGAACTTCAATGCGCCTGGTCAGATCGTCGTGTCCGGTGATACGGATGCGTGTGATCGGGCTGAGAAAGTTGCTGGGGAGAAGGGATTCCGGTTTGTGCGTTTGCCCGTCGCCGGCGCGTTCCACTCCCCGATCATGCAGAGCGCGGCCGACAAGCTCCGCGAAGCGCTCGACGCGACGAACATCGATGCGCCCGTGTGCACGGTCATGTCCAACGTGACGGCCAAACCCCACGAGAACGACGCTTCGAGCATCCGTGATCGTTTGGTCGATCAGCTCACGAGCCCGGTGCGCTGGGCGCAGTGCTGCGAGCACCTGGTCGGGGCGCACGGGAGCGCGTCGTACCACGAGCTCGCGCCCGGGAAGTCGCTCTCGGGGATGATGAAGCGGATCAGTCGGGGGACGAAGGTCGAGACCCACCCCGAGCCCGTTGCGGCTTCGTAACGACACACACCACTGGTATCAGAGAAGGAAGACGTGATGAGCGAAAGGCGTGTCGCGATTGTGACTGGAGCATCTCGTGGGATCGGACGAGCGATCGCGCTGCGTTTGGCGCAGGACGGTCGTCACGTGGTCGGGGTGGCGCGTTCGGAAGGACCGCTCAGCGAGCTCGTGAGCGATATCGAAGCGGCGGGGGGATCCGCGACGGCGAAGACGTGCGATATGTCGGACTTCGATGCTGTTGCGCAGCTCGTCGAGGGGGTTGCTGAGGAGTTCGGTCGTCTGGACATCCTCGTGAACAACGCCGGGATCACGCGCGACAACCTGCTGATGCGCATGAGTGACGACGAGTGGGACTCGGTGATCGACACGAATCTGAAAGCGGTGTTCGTTGCATGTCGGGCGGCGTGTCGTCCGATGATGCGCGGGAAGTTCGGGCGCGTGGTAAACATCGCTTCGACCTCGGGACTCGTCGGGAACTCCGGACAAGCGAACTACGCCGCGGCGAAGGCGGGGCTCACGGGGCTCACCAAGACGATCGCGCGCGAGGTCGGGAAGAAGAACATCACGGCCAACTGCATCGCGCCGGGGTTCATCCAGACGGACATGACCAAGGATCTCCCGTCGAGCGTGCTCGATCAGATCCGGGGCGCGATCTCGACGAAGGATCTGGGGAACCCCGAGGACATCGCGGCGTGTGTGTCGTATGTCTCGAGCGATGATGCTGGGTACCTGACGGGTCAGACAATCGCGGTTGACGGCGGCATGACCATGTGCTGATCGGGTCGGCTATCGTCGGGTATGAAACCCCGATCGATCCTTGAAACGGTGCTCTACAACGCGGACCTCGAGACCGGGCAGTGGTTCTATTCCACGGTCCTGGGTCTCGATCTGGTCGGCGCGGGCTCGGACCTGATGTTTGTATGTCGGGTGGATGCGGATCACCTGCTCCTGGTGTTCGATCCGCGCGAGAGCGACAAGCCCGGGCGGGATGTGCCAAGCCACGGAGCACGGGGCCCGGGTCATGTGGCGCTCCGGATCGGGGAATCCGAATACGACGGATGGATAGCCCGGTTCAGCTCGTTCGGGGTCCCGATCGAGCAGGAGATCGAGTGGTCCGGGGATTCATGGCGACAGCCCGGCCGCTCGATCTACGTCCGGGACCCGTACGGGAACTCGGTGGAGCTGATCACGAGCGATATCTGGCCGGACGAAGCCGCGCCCGAAACGTGAGAAACCCTGGGGGTCGGTGTTCGTACAATCGGGTATGACCCGCACACCCACGACGATCGTTCTGTTGTCTTCGTTCGCGCTGTTCCTCGGCGCGTGCGATGAGACCCCGACCCCCAAGCCCCGACCCGCGGCGAGCACTCCGGAAGCGGACACCAGCGCCGCCGACGAGTTGACGGAGGAACGGACGCACGAGTCGGACGATTCGTCGTCGAGCGAAGACGAGCGTGAGTGGGTCGAGGAGGAGGGGTCCCAGTCGCTCTTCGGGAAGTCGCGCGACAAGGCGCGGGATCTCGCGAACGAGATCCGGGGGGGGACGAGCCCGGAGGAGGGGATCGCGGTCACGATCGAGGAGGACGAGTACGCGAGCGCGTCGGGGATCCGCTGGGCGATGCCCGAGGATTGGCGGATGGCCGTCCCGGCGCAGGGGCGCTTCGCGGAGATGCTGATCCAGAACCCGCTCGGGAACGCTTCGGTCTCGTTCACCACGGAAACGAAGACCGTGCGCGATCTGACGCGCCAGATGGAAGCGGAGATCGTCGATCCGATGGGTGGACGTTCCCGTGCGCGGACGAGCAACGAGACGATCCTGGGTCATCTCGTGACGATGGTCGAGCTGTCGGGGACGTACCTCGATCCGGGCGCGAAGGGGAGCGCCAATGAGCGGATCTTCTACGCGATGCGTGCCGCGATCTTCGATCTCGGGGACGAACGGGTGCTTGTGAAGATGTGGGGGCCGGAAGCGACGGTCGATCGGGCTTCGCGCGAGTTCGAGTCGATGATCCGGGGCGCGAGCGACGACTAAACTGACGCTCGATGCCGTCGGTCCACACGCTTGTCATCACACACACCCACGAGCGCATCGCGCGCACGCTGATGGGGCTCAAGGCGCAGACGATGTCGCCGCGCTCGATCACGGTCGCGATTGATGGCGACGACCCGCGCATCGAGCCCGAGATCCGACGCGCCGCTTCAGCGATCGGTCAGCCCATCACCCTGGTGCTCCGGACCCGACAAGCGGAGTCGCGACGCGCGCAGAACCGGAACAACGCGGTGCGGGCGCTGCTGGAGCGCGGGCTCGACGAGCACGCGCGGCTGATCTTCTTCGACGGCGACTGCATCCCGTGTGTCGATGCGGTCGAGGCGCATTCGAATGCGCTGGACACCAACCCGCTGTCGCTCGGGTGGGCGATCCGCTTGAGCGAGGATCAGACGGCGACCCTCAGCGATGCGCAGATTCTCGACGGGACAACCGATTCGGTGCTCGACTCGAAGCAGCGCTCGTCGTCGGGGAAGGCGCACTTCCAGACGCACAAGCGGATCGTGATGAAGAAGTTCGGGCTGACCAAGCCCCACAAGCCCGGGATCCTGTCGGGGAACTTCGGGATCCGTTTGAGCTCGTTCATGGCTGTGAACGGGTTCGACGAGTCGTTCACGGGGTGGGGGATGGAGGACGACGACCTCGCGCGTCGGCTCTACATGGGCGGCGTGAAGCCCAGGTCGGTGATGGATCGCGCGGTGGTGTTCCATCAGTACCACCCGACGGACCAGCCCGAATCGTGGCACGATGCAACGAACGCGGACCGCCTCTCGAGAGAGACGGTCCGCCGATGCTCGCTCGGGCTCGACAATCCGATGGATCAGGACGAGCCCGTGGTGATCAGGATTGAGCCCTAGGGCTTAGTGAACCCCGAGGAGCTCGATCTCGAAGATGAGATCGGAGCGCGGGGGGATGGACGGGGGCGCGCCGCGCTCGCCGTAGGCCTTGGCGTAGGGGATGGTGAGCTTGCGGGTCCCGCCGACCTTCATGCCGGGGATCCCTTCTTGCCAGCCTTGGATGAGGTTGTTGAGGGGGAAGGTGATGGGCTCGCCCCGGTCCTTGGACGAGTCGAACTTGGTGCCGTCCATGAGGGTTCCGGTGTAGTGGACCTGGACGGTCGCGCCGGAGGGGCACTCGGTGCCTTCGCCGACTTGGACGTCTTCGATGATGAGTTCGGAGATGGGTTCGCTCATGGCGTTCCTTTCGTTTCGGGTGTCTGAAGTGGACGCTAGGAGTCGTGCACGGGGAGATCAAAGTAGTCGGCGACATACCCCGAAATGTCGGGGGATTTCGCGAGTTTCACGACGTCGAGGAGGCGCATCAGGTCGCGTTGGTGCTTCTCCTCGATGAGGGGCGCGTCGAGTTCCGAGTCGTCGAGGGCGCGGACGAACCGGTAGCGCCCCCGCTCGTGCCCGACGACGCTCGCGACCTCGATCGCGCCGAGCTCGGCGAGCCGGATGAGCGCGTAGTCCATGACCCCTCCGCCTTGGCCGTGCGCGTGGCCTTTGCCCACGATGTGGAGTCGGATGTCGTCGGAATCGAAATCATCGTGCGCGAAGCGGGCTTCGACGGCGCTCATGACCTGCATGAGCAGGTCGGCGCTGGGGTTCATCCAACGGACGAACTCCTGCTGGATCGCGAGGTCGTCCTGCGCGTAGAGGAGCTCGCAGCGCGAGGGGTCGCCGTCGCGCCCCGCGCGTCCGACTTCCTGGTGGTACGCTTCGACGCTCGAGGGGAGCTGCGCGTGGACGACGAAGCGGAGGTCGGGTTTGTCCACCCCCATCCCGAAGGCGTTGGTGGCGCAGAGGATCAGATTCTCGCCGGGGGTGGCGCTGATGAAGCGTTTGTAGACGCGCGTGCGTTCCTTGGGGGGGAGTCGCCCGTGGTAGATCTCGATGTCGGAACGTCCGGTTACGCGGGAGATCCGTGGGGCGAGTCGTTCGAGGTCTTTGATGAGGGTGAAGTAGACAATCCCGGTCCCGGGCATCGCGTTCGCGACTTTCCCGATCGCTTCGAGTTTTTCCTTGTCGTCCCAGACGTCTCGGGCGCGGAGGGTGAGGTTCGGTCGATCGACGGGGGCCGCGAAGAGGGGCATACGCGATTCATCGAGCCCGAGGACGGTGCGGACGTCCTCACGCACGGGGCGCGTCGCGGTCGCGGTGAGCGCGAGGGTGACGGGGGACCCGAGCGCTTCGCGGAACTCCCCGACGCGCTGGTAGGCCGGTCGGAGATCGTGTCCCCATTTGGTGACACAGTGGCACTCATCGACGGCGAGCAGGTTCACACCCCCGGGGACTTCGGCGAGCGCCTGCGCGAAGTCGGGCTTGGTCATCCGTTCGGGGGTTGCGTAGAAGAGCTCGTATTCGCCCTGCGCGAGTTTCGTGTAGCGTTTGAGCCGTTCCTGCTTGGGGACCGTGGAGTTCACGAACGACGCCCGGATTCCGCGCTGCTGGAGCGCGTGGACCTGGTCCTCCATCAGCGCGATCAGGGGGGAGAACACGAGCCCGATCCCCTGGTCCCCGTGCATCGCGCGTTTGACGAGCGCGGGGAGCTGGAAGCAGAGGGATTTCCCCGATCCGGTGGGCATGACGACCATCGCATCGCCTCCATCGAGGACGCGTTGGATGATGTCGCGCTGGATCGGGCGCAGGGACTCGAGCGCGAATCGATCGCGCAGGATCTGTTGGGTCAGGGTGTCTGTATTCGTCGTCACGGGGGAGGGTAGTCCGCTGTGACGATGGTGGGGGACTCAGATCGCGCTGGGGGGCGCGTCCACGTTCTTCTGCGCTTCGATGATCTGGTCACGCTTCTGGAGGTACTGGATACAGGTCGTGACGAAGGTCGCGTGGGACCAGGTGAGGGGCGCGACGGAGATCGGGTCACCCGAGTACGGGTGGAACTGCTCCGCGAGGACCCCGGAGAGCAGTGTCCGCTTCGTGGTCCACTCGAGCAGGAACATCGCGTGCTTGAGATCATCTAGAGTCTTCGCGCGCTGGATCTGGTACTGGGCTTGCCAGAGGGTGCAGATGACCCAGGGGTTCCCGGGGACATCGTCGGTGCGTTCGCCTTCGACCTGGTGGTAGTAGTCACGCTCGTACCGCGCGCATCCGCCGACATCGGTCTTGACCCACAAGCGATCGCGCATGGAGTCCATCTCGGAGACGACCTCGGGTTCGTTTGCATCGTACACCCCGAAGGCGAAGAGCGCGAAGTTCGCGGAGTCGCGCGTCAGATCGAGCCGGTATGTGCCGTCCTCCAGGGGGACGGCCATCCGTGCGAAGTGCCCGCGCTCCTCGTGGTACATGTGGCGGCGGAGCGCGCCCTTCATCCGTTCCGCGCCTTCGCGGAA
Source organism: Phycisphaerales bacterium (assembly GCA_027019265.1). Classification (GTDB taxonomy): domain Bacteria; phylum Planctomycetota; class Phycisphaerae; order Phycisphaerales; family UBA1924; genus UBA1924. Next base: position 5,861 of record JALUWX010000020.1, on the reverse strand, counting down.
GGCCGCGGAACGGTCGAGCTCCCCGAAGTCCTCCGCGAACTGGGCTGCGGCGTAGAGCGCGCCGATCGTCGCGGCGACGGTGAACGTGTGGATCCCGCGCCGTTCCTCCCACAGGTCCCACGACTGGAGGGGGAGCCCGTTGTGGTCCCGGTGTTCGAGCATCCATTCCGCCGGGCGGAGGATGAGCTTCCCGTAGAGGGGTTTGATGAACTCGACGTCGCGGAAGGTCTCGAAGTGCTGGCGCAGCGCCCAGAGGGTGAGCGCGGTTTCGTCCTGCTGGATCGGGAGGACGGGTTTGCCGTCGAGGACCCAGGGGTGCCATGAACTCGCGAGGTCCCCCTCGGGGTTGTACTTGTGGAGGAAGTACGGGTTCTCCCCGATACAGTCGGCCGCGTATCGGAAGAAGTTCCGGCTCAGCTCCGACTGCCCGGCGAGGATCAGCCCATGCGCCACGAGCGCGCCGTCGCGCATCCAGCAGTACGAGTAGTGGTCCCCGGCGAAGTGGGTGATGTCCGAATCGTTCGCGGCGATGATCGCGCCCCCGTTGTCGATCTGGGTGCGCAGGATGAGCTGGGAACGGAAGAAAAGATCACGCACGGGCTCGGGGAGCACGTTGGTCTCGAACGGTTCTTTGCGCGACCAGAGTCTCCAGTACGCTTCCGTGCGCCCGATGAGCCGTTCGGGTCCGATCTCCCAGACGCGCTGGTTGACGGACTTCGCGCTGGCGTAGTCCTCGGCGCAGACCATCCAGAGGGTGGTGCTCGCTTCCCCGTTCGCCGGGACCTGGACGTGGACCCCGACGGTTGCATCGACGGAGCCCTGGGAGATCGCGTTGCGCCCGAGCTGCCCGTCCTCGGCGTCGCGCCAGGTCCCTTCCGCGCCCCCGACGCGCTTCGCGCCGATCGCCCAGTGCTCGATCCCGCACTTGGTCTGGTCACACGCGTTGATCAGGAAGTAGGAGTCGTCCTTGTAGAGCACGACGGCCCGGGTCGTGGGGTCGTAGTTCGCTGTGTCCCCAACAGGGAAACCGTTGATCGAGAGGTCGAAGTGGAAGAAGAGACGGACATCGCGCGACTGTCCCTTGAGGTCGCGCACGTGGACCTGCTTGAAGTACACGGGCTTGTGGTAGTCCACGAGGTCGTGGCAGGTCAGCTCGAGCCCGAGCCCCTTGTGGACGAGACGGACGTCCGTGGTCATCGTGTCGGGCTTGTAGCGGAGCTCACGGTGCCACTCGTTGTCCTCGACCCAGGAGAGGGTGCCGTCGGCCCAGACCCCGAAGCGCTGGACGTGCCCTTCCGTGTGGTTGTGCCGACCGACGCGCGGGGAGTAGACATCGCGCATCCGGTAGAAGCTGTCGAAGGTGACGAGGATCGATCCGTTGCCGACGGGGATATCGCGGGGCATGGTGATTCCGTTCGGGTCGTGTCAGGTCCATTGCGGTGGGTCCGCGTTGCGCGCGTTCACAACCTGCGCGTACGGATGAGGATATCGGCTCAATCCGCCCGTGGATTGCATCAGATCGTGGGTCGGAACCGAACAGTTTCGGGACACGTCCGTGCTGGTGTGGTATCTTCGACGTGTCGTCTGCTTGCCCGTTCTGGGGTCCCGGTTCTCGGGGCCGCTCGTGCCGGAACCAGATTGAGAACGGAGTGTGTCTATGTATCGTTCAGGCCGTCGTGGTATTCGTTTTTCGTCGGGGGATCGCTCGAGGGGCTTTACCCTCATCGAGCTCCTCGTCGTCGTCGCGATCATCGCGCTCCTGATCGGGATCCTGATCCCCGCGCTGGGGAAGGCCCGGCTGTCGGCGCAGCTCGTGAAGAGCAAAGCGAATCTTCGATCCCTCGGGCAGGTCCAGTTTCTCTACGCCGGCGATTTCGATGACAGTTTCACGATCCCCTTCGACACGAACAAAGTCGGTGGAGGCGGGTTCGGGGGGAATCGTTGGGGTGTCGCGCGAAAACCCGGGCTGAGCAACTATGCATGGGAGTTCATTGGGCCGGACGAGTGGTACACGGAGATGTATGGCTTCCACTGGTATTCACTTGTGGGTGGGTATGTCAATGAAGGAGACTGGATCTCTGAGGTGCAGTTCGCGCCGTCCGACAAGGTCCTGCTCGATCGGTTCGCGGACACGGTGATCAATGACCCCAGGGCCACGCCGACAACAGTCATCTGGGACGGTTCCTATGTCCTGTCTCCCACGGTGTGGTTCAGCCCCGCAAGATATAAAGACGACGGTCGTCCGACATGCAACCGGACGAATGGGCCGCAGTCGCTCGCAAAGCGGAACAAGATTTCAGATACTACCTACCCATCAACGAAGGCGATGATCTGGGAGCGATTCGACTGGTCGAAGAGCTCGCGGACCGCTTCGACGGTGTTCGCTGCGCCTGGTCAAGACCCTCAGGTCATCGAGTTCGGGAAAGAACCTCTCCACCCGATGTGGAACAATCCAGGCGCCGAGCCCGGAGTGCTCACCGTCGATGGTGCAGTCACGAACGTGAAGATCTCAGATATTCAAGCCCAGTCGAGCGATGAGAATATCCGAGTCGCGCGTCAGTACACACCAACGGACATGTTCGATCCGCCCTACTCGTTGCTCGACGACAACAACGGGTACTCGATGCATATGGACGGACTTGAGATCGGATCAAACCAGGGGGTCTGCGGCCCGGGGAAGTATCCCGCGTACTTCTGGGCGACCCGTGACGGGATCAAGGGACGAGATTTCTCTCGCTGATCCGACGGTTCAGAGCTGACCCGACAGAAGCGCTTCCGCGATCTCCTCGGGGCTCATCTCCCCGCTCGGGTCCGCGCTCGTCGGGGTGCTGCTGTCTTCGCCCATCGCGCTGATGCGCGATTCCTTCCCGACGATCGATGAGATCCGGACCCCGAAGTTCTCCCCGATCTTGACGGCCGAGCCCTTCCCGATGGATCGGTTGTTGATCCGGACATCGAGCTCTTCCTCGGCATTGATCGGGAGCTCGAGGATGGACCCGGGGATCCATTGACGGACGGTCTTGACGTTGACACGGCGCTCGCCGAGGACGACGACGAAGGGGACATCGAGCTTCATGATCGCGTTCAGGGTCTGGCTCATGCGCTCCTCATCGGCACAAACTGCGCTCACGTGCAGATCCTCGCGCGATGTGGCGCGGGATCCCATCCGGGAGACAGGAGGAGCAAGGGGTGTGCCAGTGGGGGTCCGGATCGGTTATCCGGGATGAGGCGTGGGGGGGGAGGGGTGGGGGGGTTAGCCCTCGTAGCGCGAGACGATGAGGGTCACGTTGTGACCCCCGAACCCGAAGGTGTTGTTCATGACCCGACGGACCTTCATCTCACGCGCCTGGTTCGCGACGATGTCCAGACCCGCGCAGTCGGGGTCGAGGTTCTCGAGGTTGATCGTCGGTGCGACGACCCCGTCCCGGCACGCATGGATACAGGCGATGAGCTCCACAGCGCCGGACGCGCCGAGGGTGTGCCCGTGCATGGACTTGGTGGAGGACATGACGAGCCCGCCTCCGGGAGTCGCTCGGTCCCCGAAGATGGTCTTGACGGCGTGGACCTCGGCTTTGTCCCCGAGCGGGGTCGAGGTCCCGTGCGCGTTGATGTAGTCGATCTCGCTCGGGTCGAGCTGCGCATCCTCGAGCGCCCAGCGCATCGAGGCGCAGGCACCCCGTCCCTCAGCATCGGGCGCGGTGATGTGGTAGGCGTCGCAGGAGTTGGCCGCTCCGGAGAGCTCGGCGTAGATCGTGGCGCCACGGGCCTTTGCGTGCTCTTCGGATTCGAGGACGAACATCGCGGCGCCCTCGGAGAGGACGAACCCGTCCCGATCGATGTCGAAGGGGCGCGAGGCGCGTTCGGGCTCGTGGTTCCGGGTGGAGAGCGCCTTCATGGTCATGAACGCGCCCATGCACAGGGGGGTGACGGCCGCTTCGGACCCGCCGGCGACCATGACGTCGGCTTTCCCCGCGCGGATGTAGTTGATGGCGTCGGAGATGGCGTGCCCGGAGGACGCGCAGGCCGTCGCGTGGGTGGAGGCGGGGCCCTGGAGGTTGAAGCGGATCGAGATGTTCCCGGCGACGGCGTTGGCCATCAGTCGGGGGACGGTGAACGGAGAGATCCGGGACGGACCCTTGGTGGTCATCGTCTGGACGGATTCCTCGATCGTGGAGATCCCTCCGATCCCGGACCCGAGGACGATCCCGTGGCGTTGGGGGTCGCCCTGGGTGTGGTCCCACCCGGAGTGCGCGATCGCTTCCCGCGCGGATTCGAGTCCCAGGAGCGAGACCCGGTCGTAGCGTTTGACCTCGCGTTTTTCGATGAGCCCGGTCTCGACGGGGTCCCAATCACGGACCTGCCCGGCGATGGTGGTGGTCCACCCGTCGAGCTTCGCGAAGGCCTCGTCGGTGACATTCTTGATCCCGGAGCGGCCGTTGCGCATCGCGTCCCAGGTATCCGCGGCGTTGTGACCGATATCGGTCAGGGCGCCCATGCCTGTGATGACGATTCGTCGTTCGCTGTTGGTGCTCATCGAGGGTCCCACTCCGAAGAAAGCCCCTCCGGTGTGTTCCGGCGGGGCTGGTGGTGTCTGTCGAGGTCCCGAGCGGATTACTCCGCGCCGTTCGCCTTGACGATGTAGTCGATCGCGTGTCCGACGGTGAGGATCTTCTCGGCCTCTTCGTCGGGGATCGAAGTCTCGAACTCATCCTCGAACTCCATGACCAGCTCGACGGTGTCGAGCGAGTCGGCGTTGAGGTCGTCCATGAAGTTGGTGTCGCGAGAGATCTTGTCTTTATCGGCACCCATTTGCTCGGCGACGATCTCGATCACTTTCGCTTCAATTTCCTGTTCGCTCACTGTGTTGCTCTCCGCGTCATGTATGGGGCTCTCGTCGTCTGCTTTGACGAGGACGAGCCCTGTCCCGACATAGGCGTCGATTGTACACCCCTCATCGGGGCTTTGACAAATCCTGAGCGCCCCAGTTTGATCGGACCCTGTTCTGGGGCTCCGATTATCGACCGTCGTAGCCGGTATCCCCGTGCTGACGTGTTCCGGGAAGGTCCCAGAGCCCGATCCCGAGGTTCTTCACGTCGATCCGGGCTCGACATCGGTCGAGATTGGGTCTGGCGGCGGCGTCTTCGTTCGGGCGTTCGGAGCCGCCGCCGGAGGAGAAACCCATGGGATCTATGCCGATGGAGCCGAGCCAGTTTGTCGATCATGTTGTGAAGCTCATCCAGAGGATGCAGCCCCAGTTCACGATCGATCGGGTCAACACCAAAGAACTCCACGTGAACGGTCGTCGTCTCGATCTGGAGAATCTGCTCCGGATGGTGGCGCACGAGCCCGAGCGTGGGTCGGACATCGTCGAGCATTTCCTCGACCAGCTCTTCATGGGTGACCACGCTGAAGTGGGAGAGCTCGATTTCGAGAGCGCGAAGGCGCGGATTATGCCCAGGGTCCAGCCCGTCTCGATCTTCGAGCACCTGAGCGAGGACATGGTGGCGCATATCCCTTTCGTCAACGACACGGTGATCGTGTTCGTGCTCGACATGCCGCACATGACCGTGAGCATCACGACCGAGCAGCTCGTGCAGTGGGGGGTCACGGTCGAGGACGTCGATGATCTCGCGCGTGAGAACCTGGATCTGTACGCGCCCGAGCTGGATATGAAGGTGATCGAAAGCGCCGAGGGCGGACGCGCCGTCATCGTCGCGGAACAGGACGGGTACGACGCGGCCCGACTGCTCATGAGCGATCTGTACGAGCGCCTCGTCGGGCACCTGGGGCCGGACTTCTATGTCGCGACCCCCGCGCGGGACATGTTCATCGCGCTCTCGAGCGAGCCCTCGGACTTCGTG
>JALUWX010000019.1 GCA_027019265.1 Phycisphaerales bacterium | reverse complement strand
GGTATTTGCCCCGTTCCTCCCTTGCAATAGCCCACGATTCCGGTATATTCGGGGTTGTGCTGGGTCTCTAGCACAAGGTTTGTGTTTCAGCCGTCCGCCCCTGATCGTTTCATGGGCACCGCAAAGGTCAAACTTCCGGCTCATTCTCGTGGGCAGGTAAGCAAGGCCGGGAGAGAGAACCCCATAGCGGTCAGATTCGGCTTTAAGCAGGGCATGGTGTCCTGTATGTTTGTTTCGTATCTGTCTCCCATGCTCGGGCAGACAGTCTCGAGTTGTGGTTCACATTTCTGAAGAGGAGCTTTCCATGAAGGCGAAGAGTGCACTCAGCCTGGCCCTCGCAGCGGGTATTGCCAGCACCGCGGCGGCCAACACCACCCCGATCGTCGAATCGCGTGGTATCAAGTCCGGCGACATCAAAGATGTCGCTCACATCTACTTCAACGTCGCCACCGGTGAGAAGGTCGTGACCCTTCTCGGTGACACGCAGCGTCCGGTCGATATCGACGCCAGCGTCCCCGTCTACTCCGCGACCACGGGTCAGCAGTGCCTCGCGCAGGGCTACTCGACCTCGTACTTCTACTCCCCCGACGACCTGTCCCAGGTCGATTCCATGGGCAACCCCCTCTCCTCGCTCGCGCTCGAGTCGCTGTTCACCGACTGGGGTGACATCTCCGACGACACCGTCGTTGACAGCATCCAGGTCAACTGGGTCACCAACTTCGCGGACACCGACACCGATATGGACTCCTTCGCGGACGGCATCGAAGGCCTCGCCGCGTCCTGGACCATCTTCGGCAACTACAACGGCCGCGCCCCCCAGGACAACTCGATCGCCGTCGGTATCGTCGGCTTCGGGTTCTTCAGCCTCCCCGGTCTGCCCCCGAGCTTCACGGGTGCGTTCGGTGGGTACACCGCTGACATCGACCTGACCGCGTCGGGCACCTTCGGCACCGACCTGACCCTCGAGCTCGGTGACACCGACTCGAACTTCCAAGGCGCCGCTTTCGGTCTCCTCGCCAACGGTTCGAGCAGCCTCCCCGGCTACTTCACTGACTTCGATTCCGACGGTCTCGATGACGGTGACCCCGACGACGACAGCCTCGCCGACTGGGGCTGGGGCGTCTCCTTCGTCCAGCCCGGACGTCAGGACGTCGATAACGCCGACGGCGACAGCGACACCCAGACCGGCATCGACGGCGACTTCGCCGACGCGGCCACCATCGGGATCGGCTTCGCCTCCATCGACGGCGGTATGGCCGTTGACTCGGGCTCGGGCGTCTGGAGCTGGGACGACATGGATCCGAACGTCGAAACCGAAGACGCGTTCACGCTCTACAACGGTTACGACTTCGCCGGTGTCCCCGCGGGCACCAACGCTGGTCCGTTCTTCTTCGGCGGCCTCAACTGTGACGCCGGCCAGACGAACTACACCCCGGGTGCGAACTTCCAGGTCGTGCTCTACGGGCCGGGTGTCGGCGGCTGCTCGGCCGACCTCACCGGTGACGGTGTGTTCGACTTCTTCGACATCTCCTTCCTCCTCCAGAACATGGTCGATTACAACGGCGACACCGCCTTTGACTTCTTCGACATCTCGGGCGTCCTCCAGGACAGCGCTGATTGCCCGTAATGTTCTGATCTGTTGAGCCATGCTCAATCAAGCCCCCGGTGCTTCGGTACCGGGGGCTTCTTTGTTTTTCAGAAACATCCGTCATCAACACCCGCGCATGGAACGATCGCGCGTGCCGATGGTGCTGACATGGAGGAGAGCTGCGGGTGTGATCAGACCTTCTTGGTCGCCCATCCCCCGTGGACGAAGCGGAGGGTGAAGAGCACCCCACGGATACACATCTCTGAGCACAGCGCGATCCAGAGCGCCTTCAGACTCGGTTCGAGCCCGAACCATGACTCAAGGAGACGGGGGTTCTCGAGAATCCCGCCCCCAAGGAAGTGGGGGATCGGGATATCAACCCCGGAGATGACATACGCCATCGGGAGCCGGATCGCGTAGGTCGTGAACCAGGTCAGGAACATCACGAACCGGACATCCCCCGCGCCGCGCATCGCGGAGCGGAACACGATCGAGAGCGCGAACGGGATCTGGACGATCCCGCAGATGATGAGCAGGTCCGGAACCATCTCTTCGTGCGATGGGACATCGGAGAGCGCGCGGGTGATCTGGGACGGGATCGTGATAAAGAAAACCCCGAGCGACCCCATCAGGATCGCGGCGATCGCTGTGCATCGGATGATCGCTGTTCGTGCAAGGTCCGGGCGTTTCATTCCCAGGTATTGACCCGCGAGCGCGGCCGCCGCTGTCCCCATCGCGAACCCGGGGAGGAAGCTGAACGCTTCGATCCGGATCCCGATCAGGTGCGAACCCAGAAGCCCCTCCCGATCGAGCTGGCGGGACAAAAGCCCCACAAACACGATGATGAAGAAGTTCCCGATCCAGAGCCCGAAGGTCTCAAGGAAGTTGGGGATCCCCAGACGAACCAGGCGCCAGATCGTGACCATGTGCGGGCGCATCCGGATGGGTTTGAGCTTGATCGACCAGCGCCCGGTCCGCGCCATGTGGGTGATCAGGATTGCGCCGACGAGATCGCCGGCCACGGTCCCGATCGCGATCCCCTTGATCCCCATGTCGAAACCCAGTGGGGACGTCATCCCGTAGATCGTGACTCCCGAGAGCCCCCAGCTCACGAGGATATTGACCACATTCCGGGCGATCATCGCGTTGAGCGGCGAGATCGAATCCCCCGCGCCCCGTGAACAGGCGATCATGCAGAACAACACCGATGCAAACGGGGTCCCCAACGCGATGATCAGCATGTACTGGGCAAAGTACTCCGTCGCGAGTTCGCTCATGTTGAGCGATGCCGCGATGAGCGGGGAGCCTAGTCCGATGATGACACCGATCGAAACCCCGATGATGATCCCGAGGGTCATGGTTTGTCCGAGGATCGTGTTTGCGACCCCGAGCCGTCCCTTCCCGACGGAGCGTGAGACGAGAGCCGTCGCGCCGACCGCGAGCGCCATGATGACGAGCCCGATGAGCCACATGGTGTAGGACGCGCCCCCGATCGCGTCGGTCGCGGCCTCGCCCTCGGGGAGCGAGGCGCTCAGCGCCGTGTCCACGAGCCCGACGAGCGAGTTCAGGAACGATTCGGTGACGACCGGCCATGCCAAGACCCAGATGGCCTGATTCATGCTCAGCCCGGCGAGTCTCCCCTTCTTGAAGGTCCCGTCGCGCGTGCACTCCGCACGGGGCTCTGCGGGTGCTGGAACAGCCGGGACGACGACCATCTCCTCCTGATCAGGGTCGATCAGGGGGTCCTCGGCATGTTCATCATGGTGGGGGGGTGAGTCGGACATGGATTGGGTTCGGATCCCGCGGCGGGGATGGTAGACCAAGAGCGCCGTACGCAAGCCCCAACGACGGCTGTGATGTAGCATGCTCTCTATGGGAGAGACTCTCTTCAGGATCGTGCTCGGGTACGGAATCATCGGCGCCCTCGTCGCGCTGCTCTTCACATTCGGCGCGTTGACCCTGCGTGACCCGGTATATCAGGACACGCGGATCCGAGTTCGTCTGATCTTCATACCGGGGTTCGTCCTCCTCTGGCCGATGATGCTCTCGAAGCGAGTCGGCCGGGAGAACAGCGGGGGGGATCCATCGTGAACCGCTCACAGCGACGGGCGCATCCGTGGATCTGGGTGG
>JALUWX010000018.1 GCA_027019265.1 Phycisphaerales bacterium | reverse complement strand
GCCACTATCCAACTGCGTATGGCCGAAGACATGGCCTGTAAAGTCACCGCTAAAGAATTTTCTATTGCACCGTCTCAACGTTTATTACTCGGCAATACCGAACCCTATATTTTACCTAATAACACTTCCAATATTAATCGTATCAAACAAACGCTTGTAGACATTTACGCACGACTCATTGGCATTCAACTCAGCATAAACGACCCGACCATTACAAGTGCATACGAAGTTTATAACTCGGCATTAACACTTGGACAAGCCGGTATAACGGATGGCAGTATTGCCCATAAAATAGCCAGTGATTGTGCTGTTACTTTATCAAGCAATTTATATAACGCCAATTATATTAACAACGATAACAATTATTATACCCGTGCATGGCAAGCCGTTATTCAGTTTGCTTTAATGGATCCACGATATTTTTACCCTTAAAGATGCATAGCAGGAAAGACCACAATGAACCGTAGACAAGCACTAAAATTGTTATTATCGACGGGTGCATTAGCCACAATGCCGATCAGTTTTCTGCGCGCGGCAAACAGTATAACGCCTGACCGTTTTCTCATTATGATGAGTGCTCGTGGCGGCTGGGATGTAACCTCAATTTGTGATCCCAAAGGTAATGTTCAATACGCAACAGGAAGTGAATTTATTAATCGTTACACAACGAATGATATTCGCACAGCGGGAAATTTACGTTATGCCCCCCTGCCTACTGGCACTAATTTTGATGTTGATTGGATGGATTACGTTTTCCAAAATCACGGCCAATATATGACCGTCATTAATGGTATCAATTGTTTAACTGGCAGCCATGCTCAGGGTAGTTATTATTTTTCTTCTGGCCAAAGTTTCGCCGACTTTCCTGTTATTGGCGCCCTGCAAGCTGCACCTTATGCCAGCCAAATGGCGATGCCTTTTTACGCGGCCAATGCACATGCAGCCACTGGTGGAGAAGTATCAGCCGTGCAAGTTAACTCAAGCAATACACTCAACAAATTGCTTAAGGTAAATCCTAATCAAGCCACTTCTATTCACAATATGTTAGTGACTAAACGTAAAGAAATTATTGACCATTTAGGTTATAACCCTGCCACCGTATCTAAAGCAGAAACGTGGCGACAATTTAAAGAAGCTGATATCAGCAGCACAAACATTGCAAAAGTATTAGATTATTTACCCGCCACAACCAGTAATGGCACCAAGTTTCAATCTGAATTTATTGCCGCACTTCTAGCATCCGGCCAATGTGCAGCCGCTGCATTTGGTAACTCGGGTGGTTTTGATACCCATACAAATAATGATGCACGAACCGCACAAGCGACTAATAATTTATTTGATGAAATCAACCATTTATGGAATGAACTTGAACGCCATGGTATTGCATCTAAAACGACGCTAATGATTGGTTCTGAATTTGGTAGAACACCGTGGTTTAATAATAAAAATGGCAAAGATCACTGGGCAACCGGCAGTATTATTTTAATGAGCAAAGGCATACCCGGTAACCGCATTATTGGCTCAAGCAATGATGCATTAAAACCCAATAAAGTTAACCCAAATACCTTAGCTATTGATAATGTGAATGGCATAGAAATCACCATCCAACATGTTCATCGTGCGCTGCGAAATCATCTGGGTTTACAAGCAAGTAATCTCGATGCTAAATATCCGATACCGGTAGAATCATTAAATTTATTTTCTTAATAGAAATACTGTTTAAGACAATATACTAACAAGTCAGAAATAAAGAATACTTTTGTTTTAGCTTTCTCAACATCTTAAAATATCGATAATCAAAGAAAAAGAAAACGCGAATTGCGCCAATAACCGCTAAATTCGCAATATACACATAAAATAAGCGTTTATCACTACGCTTTACATTGGCGTTTATTGGCGGAGTTTAGCGTGCATTCGCGGTTTCTTTTTCTTTTTTTAATACAAAAGGTATCCTTTAGTTCTATCTCAGTAATACAACTATTTACGATAAAAAAATAAAACTAAAACGATTGATGAATATTCATTGCGTCATCAATCACTAAATATTCACAAGCCATTTCAGACAACCATGGCACAGCATCAATACCTTTTAACATCGCAATAGTAGATAAACTTCCCGCTACCAAACACTCATCCGTTTGAATACTCACACTGCTTATATTTTTTGCTGGCCATCCGGTTAAGGGATTTAATATATGGCAGTAACGCTGTGAATTAAACATCAAAAAACGTTCATAATCACCGCTGCTGGCCAATGATCCTTGCTTTATATCAATATTCGCAATCGCCGTATTTTTAATACGTGGATGTTGAATACCCACACGCCAAGCATCGCCATTAGGGTGCGCACCTAATACACGAATATCACCACTTAAATTAATTAAACCATGAAGAATATTATGTTGCAGGCATAAACGAGCCAATACATCTACTGCATATTCTTTACCGATACCACCAAAGTCTATTTCCATATTTTTGCGTAATTGAATATATTCGCCATCCCAAAAAACATTATGCCAGCCGATATTTTTTAATTTTTTTTCGATAGATTTTTGTGAGGGGATTTTTTGTACTTTAAAATCCCAGATAGACCTCAGCACACCCGATGTGATATCGAATAATCCATTACTCAACTGATAACAGTTCGCAGCATAATTAAATAAACCCGCCGTTTCAGCATCAACTTTTATTTTTTTATGACTACCGTGATTAATTTTTTGGATAATGCTATCACTGATATAACGTGAATATTTTGATTCTAAGCGACGCACTTCTGCTTCAAGTTTAAGCAGAATGTTTTTCTGATTAACATCAAGGTACAAACAAATTTCGCATGGCCCACCCATCGCATGAAAACGATGTTGCATCTTTATTAATGACATGCACTTCCCTAATGAATTATCTCGAAATAATTAAAATAAATAATCGACACCCACACTCAATATAGAAAAATCAACCAAACCAGGGTTTTCAAATGCCGCATTTGATTGGCCTAATTTTGCGTCACTATTATATCTCTCAATAGAAAATTTTAACCGATAAGCACCGATCGCTTTATAAACATCTAACTGTAAACTAATAGCACCGTAATATGACAAACGATAATCTTCTGAATAATACGTTGTATTAATAACATTATTTGCAGGTAAAAAAGCACTATAAAATTCAGCGCCACTTTGTGAATAATAACGAATACCCGGTGCCACTTGCCAGCCATGTGGCAGATTGATATAAGCCTTTAACATAAGAGTATCGGACTTTAATTTCCAGTTGTCGGTGTAATACTGATAATCTAAATGTAGGGCGGTATCCCACGGTTTATATAAATACCTTAAGCCTGTGCTAAGACTAATCTTAGTGCGCACATCCGGCCGCCTATCTAACAATTTATACGGGTCACTTAAATAACCGGATAAACGTGTATAACTTATGCCTATCCGGGCTAACATTTGTGTATTAATGACTTGGCTAACACCCGCATAAACCGATCGGCTATGTTTTTTTGCCGTGTCTATACCCTGCAACGAATTTTCATGCAAAGGTACTGATTGAGTCGGAAACAAACGATCATTTGAAATACTGAAACCGGCATTGAAGGTTGAATTATTCTGGTTTCGATCAATTCTAAAAGCATAATTGAATGCTTGTGAACTGTAATCATTTTCCAGCGACGAACTAAAACCCGCGCTGTGTACAGAAGTATCTTTATACAAACTAAAACCAACTGATGCTTCAGTGCGGCTCT
>JALUWX010000017.1 GCA_027019265.1 Phycisphaerales bacterium | reverse complement strand
CGCGCCCGTCCCCCCCCCTCCCCCAGCCCCGCGCGTCACCCCCATCGACCAACGCAGACCCGCAAAGGAACAACTCAAGAACGCCCGCGCCCGCGCCCAAGCCATGCAGGACCGCGCCAACCGCCGACGCGCCGACCACCGCGCCAACCACAACCGCTACAAAAACGACCCACACCCCCTCGTCATCGTCCTCACCCTCGCCGTCATCGGAACCCTCATCGCCGCCGTCGTCGCCTGGCGCAACAACGCCGCAAAAACCGTCTCCCACTACGCCGAAGCCCAGTCCGAAACCGAATCATTCTGGAACGAACGCTATCAGGACTTTGATCCCAACAACCCCGAAAGCCCCGAACCCTTCGACCATGTCAACGCGAACATCCTCCTCGTCGATGACACCAGCGCCCGACTCGATGCGCCGAGCCTCGAGGCTCTCAACAACCGTCTCCAATACCTCAAAAATCAAGGCATCAACGTCTTCGACAGCAACTCCGAGGAGAGCACCATCGAACTCCTCGCCTCCTATCGCAACGCCATCGGAGCCATCCCCTATGACTCCGCCGACATGATCATTCGCACCAGGGATTGGCTGGGTACCCACGATTCCGTCGATGCCATCCTCATCCTCTCACCCGAACCCAAAGCCGAACATGACGAAGCCATCCTCATCGCATCCCACTTCAACTCTCGCTTTCCTATGAACGACAACGCTCCCCACCTCATGTTCAACATGTTCAGGCGAGCGGCCGAGATCGCAGACAACTGATCACCCGTTGCTGATCCGAACCAACCCCTCCAGCGCCCCCTCCGCAGCCCCCGTCCCGATCGAATCCCAAGCCCGACCCATCCCCTCCTCGAACGTCTCCACAACCCCCGCGCCCCACAACGCCGCCGCGCATGTCAGCACCACCATCGAAGCGTGCGCCGACTTCACCCCCTCCACAACCGACCGAACAATCCGCGCACTGCCCTCCACATCCCCCGCGCGAACCGCATCGATCGAGACCAGCTCCAGACCGAGCTCGCGCGGATCGATCCGCACCGACTCGAGCCGACCATCCACGATCCGAACCCCGTTCGTCGGAGCCGTCAGCGTCACCTCGTCGAGCCCGTCCTCGCTGTGCACCACCATCCCGCGCGTCGCGCCCAGCTCCATCAACGCCCGAGCCATCGGCTCAACAAGCGCCGACTTGTACACCCCGATCAGCTGCGCATCCGCCCCCACCGGGTTCGTCATCGGCCCAAGCGCATTGAAAATCGTCGGATGATCCAGCGCCCGCCGCGCATTCATCGCGTGCTTCACCGAAGGATGATGCTTCACCGCATAGCAAAAACACACCTTCGCCTCCTCAAGACACCGAGCCTGGGTCTCGTGATCCGCTTCGATGTTCACCCCGAGCGCCGCAAGCACCTCCGCCGACCCACGCCCCGTCCTCGACCGGTTCCCGTGCTTCGCGACATACACCCCCTCCACCCCAGCAAGCACCAGCGCCGCGCACGTGGACACATTGAACGTCTTCGGCGCCCCCCCAGTCCCGCACGTATCCACCAGCACCGACCCCCCAGGCCGCGCAAAAGAGATCCCGCTCACATGCTCCCGCATCGCCTCCGCCGCCCCCCGAAGCTCCCCGCTCGTCTCGTCGTGCCGCGCCAACGCCGCCAAGACCTTCGTCGTGCGCTCATCCCCCAGCTCCCCATCGAGCATCGCGCTCAGAAGCCGGTACGACATCCCCGCATCGAGCGTGCTCCCTTCGCCCAGAACTCCCATCGCATCCTCGTACACCCGTTCAGCATCGCTCATCCCCCACACTAGGCGAACCCCATCCCCCCCATCCCAATACCATACAGGTGATGGACCCGCGCGATCCGACAACCCGAGCGATCCACACCCTCACCACGCGCGTCGCGCGCACCCTCATCCTCCGGGACACCCTCCGCCGCGCGCAGCACCTCAGCCCCTGGGCCGCCGCCCTCGCCCTCCTCCTCACCATCCCCATCGCCCTCCTCACCATCTCCCCCCTCTGGATCCTCATCCCCATCGCGGCCGTCCTCCTCACCATCGCCATCGCCGCAGCCACCGCCCTCCTCCACCGACCCCGCCCGACCTCCGCCGCCGGGTACTACGACACCCAAGCCCACACCAAGGGCTCCCTCCGCACCGCGCTCGAGCTCACCCCGAGCGCCGATCCCGCCTTCCGCGCCCTCGCGCTCACCCGCGCCACCCACGACGCGCAGTCCCCCAAACCCGTCCACGCGCCCCTCACCCCTTCCTCGACCAAGCTCACCACCGCGTCCCTCCTCCTCATCGCCGCCATCGCCGCCGGGCTCTTCCTCCCCGCCCTTGAGCCCCGCGCCCGGGCTCCCATCGCCACCAAGCAGGACCGCGAACAAGCCCAGTCCACCATCGCCAGCGCCTCGGACTCCCTCGAACAGCTCGCGCAGTCCGATCCCGACCCCGAACTCCAGCGCACCCTCGACGAACTCGCCAAGCTCGAAGAAGAACTCGCGCAGTCCGACACCGCCGACCCCGAGCAAGCCCGCGCCAAAGCCGCCGCCGAGATCGAACGACTCGCCGACGAGCGCCAGCAGCGCGCCGAAACCCAACGCGAGCAGGAAGCCGCCCTCCGAGAACGACTCGACACCCTCCGCGACCAACAACTCAGCGAACGCTCCGAGCTCGACCGCTTCCGCGAGCGCCTCGCCAACGCCGACTTCGAAAACGCCGCCGACGAGCTCGACCAAGCCCTCGACCGTCTCGACGACATGCCCCAAGCCGACCGAGACCAGGCGGCCAAAGAACTCGACGACCTCGCCAACGCCCTCGATGAATCCACACCCGAGCCGGAGCAACCCTCCGAACCCAACACCGAGCCCGAATCCCAATCGGAACCCCAAGCGGACACCCAGCCCGACGCGCCCGACTCCGACCCCGCATCGGATCAGCAACCCGATCCCTCCCAGCCCGACCCCCAAAAGCAACAACCCGACCAATCCGACACCGAGAAACTCCGCGACGCGCTCCGAGACCAAGCCGACAAACTCCGCAACCAACCCGACCAACAACAACCCCAAGACCAGCCCCAAGACCGACAACAGAACCAGCCCCAAGAGCAGCAACAACAACCCGGGGACCAGGGCCAAAACCAACAACAGCAGCAGGGCACCGAAGAACAACAACCCCAGCGCGATCCCTCCAACACCCAACAGCAGCAACAACCCCAGCCCACCCAAGAGCAAGGCCAGCAACAGAACGAACAACAACGCCAAGAACATGGCCAAGAACAGCAGGGCCAGGAACAAAGCCAGCAGCAACAACGCCCCGACCCCTCCCAGCAGCGCGACGCACAGCAGCAAGATCAACGCGAGTCACAACAAGGCCAAGACCAACAGCAAACCCCATCCAACCAGCCCGGCCAGCAACAGCAACAACCATCCGACCTCCAGCGCCAACTCCGCGAACAAGCCCAACGCCAATCCGACACCCAGCGCGATGAACGCACCGCCGAAGAACTCCGCGAACAAACCCGCAAACTCACCGAGCGCCCCGACCCCAACCAATCCGACCAACAACAACCCACCCCTTCACCTTCCGACGAAACCAACCCCGACAAACCCATCGACACCCCCCAAGGCCTCGCCCCCGACAACCCCCTCAACCAGCAAGGCACCCAGCCCGGATCCCGGGACACCGACCCCAACGCAACACCAACCCCCACCCCCGACACACCGCGCGAATACGTCCCCGTCAACGCCGCACAAAA
>JALUWX010000016.1 GCA_027019265.1 Phycisphaerales bacterium | reverse complement strand
CAACACCGACCAGCCCCTCCCGGACCCCCAGACCCACACCCAACACGAACACCACACAACCCCCACCCCAACACATCCACCCGATCAAACTTCGTCCTTTGTGTAAAGCCCATCTTCAAGTACCATGACGAAACGCGCGGGCGCAGGACCCGCACGCAACCACATACCTCAGGCGCACTCGCGCCGCACTCGCACAGGGGTTTCCATCATGACACGGACCATCCGTCTCGCCGCGGCCGTCGCCGCGACCGTCGCCACATCCGCCATCGCCGATGTCGGACCAGGAGTCTGCGACGGCCAACGCCCGTCCTTCCAATCCGACGAATACCTCGCCTTCGGCGGCGGACAAATCGCCGCCGCAACACAGTTCCGCGCCTCCGACGCCCAAGGCGTCGTCAACGTCTACGACCTCTCCGGACAATCCGTCGCACCCCTCGGCGTGGACTGGGGAACCCCCCTCTACTCCGACCCACGCTGGGTCCGCTCCGAGCTCGGACAGGTCTTCGGGGTCGCCCTCGACGATATCGGGAACATCTTCGTCTCCCACACCGCCGTCTACGGCCAAGACGCCATCGGCGCCCTCGGAGGCGCACCCGGTCAGGTCTTCAAAATCGATTCCGTCACCGGAACACCCACCGTCTTCGCCACACTCCCCAACAACTCCGACCCCGCAATCGCCGCATCCATCTGGGGTGTCAACGAGTCCTACCCCGGGCTCGGCAACCTCTGCTTCGACGTTGGCAAACAAATGCTCTACGTCTCCAACTTCGAAGACGGCCGAATCTACCGCATCGACGCCACCGGCGCGTGCCTCTCCACCTGGGACCACGCAACCGGAACCCTCGAAGACTGCACCCCCGACGCAGACGACAACCCCGGCGTCGTCCCACACGGCGAACGCGTCTGGGCCGTCCAATCCTTCAACGGCCGCATCTACTACTCCGTCTGGGTCGAGGACCTCGACATCAACTCACCCTCCACATTCAACGAAATCTGGTCCGTCCAATGCGACGCATCCGGCGACTTCATCCCCGGAACCGAACAACTCGAGATCGCCGTCCCCGAACTCTTCCTCGACTATTCCAACCCCGTCGCCGACATCGCCTTCGGACCCGAAGGCCAGATGATGATCGCCGAACGCACCATGACCACCGACGTGGACCAGGGCAACCGCTTCAACACCTCCGCGCACCAATCACGCGCCCTCGAGTTCATCTGCGATGAACAACGCCGATGGGTCCCCTCCGCCAACAACTTCGACATCGGTTCCGGAGGAGGAAACAACTCCGCCGGCGGATGCGACTACTCCTACGCAACCTCCCCCGATGACCGGGTCTGGGTCACGGGTGACGCGCTCCGCCTCAACGCGCCCGACAACGTCTACGGGATCCAGGGCCTCCCCCAATCCGGAGGAAACGTCCCCAACTCCATCCTGATCGACATGGACGAAGACATCGTCCAACAAGACAAACGAGGACTCGGCTCCGTTGAGATCTCCTGCCCCCGCGCAGAACAAGACCCCTGCGCCACCATCGCCAACGAAGAGATCCTCTGCGATCTCGACGGCTCCGGGAACTTCACCGTCACCTTCGACCTCACCAACAACTCAGGGCGTGACGTCGCATACCTCCTCATCCTCCCCGACCCCGGATTCACCGCCGTCCCCACCGGAGTCATCGCGCTCCCCTCGATCCTCGTGGACGGCGCCACCACCTCCGTCGATATCACCTTCTCAGGAGGCATGCCGGGCGACGAGTTCTGCTTCCTCATGTCACTCAACACCGTCAACTTCGAAGAGTGCTGCACCATCCGCCACTGCGTCACCGTCCCCGATTGCGACTGCGCGCAGATCCACGACCAGATGGTCCAGTGCTCACCCGACGGCTCAGGATGCTTCGACTTCTTCTTCGACGTTGACAACCTGACGAGCGATGACATCTACTACTCCTTCCTCGTCCCCACAACCCCCGGGGTCACCCTCGACACGGGCAACACCGACCCGAGCCGCTGGGACTTCTCCCCCATCCTCCTCCCCAACAACACCGCGCCGATGTCCGTCAACATCTGCGGCGTCGTCCCGGGAACCGAGGTCTGCTTCATCCTCACACTCCACAACCAATCCCTCGATGAGTGCTGCTCCATCGAAGTCTGTGTCGAAGTCCCCGACTGCGAACCCCAAGGCACCGAGTGCCCCGCAGACTGCAACGGCGACGGCGTCCTGGACTTCTTCGACCTCTCCACCTTCCTGAGCGAACTCGCCAACGAAGACCCACGAGCCGACACCAACAACGACGGCTCCTGGGACTTCTTCGACGTGAGCAACTTCCTCACCCTCTTCCAGCAGGGCTGCCCGTAACACAGCCACACATCCCACTCCCGACAGCCCCCGCAAGGGGGCTTTTCTATGCGCCAAAAACAAGAGCGCCCCGGCTCGTGGACCGGGGCGCTCAACTGGAGAGGTGCAAGCACAGGGCCCGCCGCACACGCGAGCCCCGGAGAACAAGAGCAATCACCTCACGGACAGCCGACGCTGAACTCCTGAAGGAACGAACTGATATCGAAGAAGTCGAACATCGTGTCCCCGTTGTAGTCCACACCGTTCTGGAGCAGGAACGACACATCGAAGAAGTCCAGCTGACCATCACCCGTCAGATCCGGCGCACAGGGCTCGTCCGCGCTGTAGTTCGCATCGCCGTGCAGACGACCATCGCCCGGATCCGTCAGCGAGATCGAACGGGTGTCCATCGTCGTCGAGACGAACTCACCCGTCATCAACCAAAGCCCCTCGCTCACCGCTTGAGCCGTCCGGGTCTCCGAACCACCCGCGCCCGAACCACCGATGTTCCACTGCACATGGTCCGTGATCAGCGTCGAGTCACCGAAGCTCACGCTCCCCGTGCTCCCCGGACGGTACAGCTGGATCCCGTACGCATCCGAGTCCAAAGGCGTCGCAAAGAAACCACCGAGATCGCTCCGGTTCATCGCGCCCGGATCCATCGGCGCATCATTGTGGAAGTAGATCGAGATCGACTCCCCAGCGCCCAGGATCACACCGTCGAGCCCCGTCGGCGCCGTGTACCGACGGACCTCGTCCGAGTCGTGCGAACAGAAGCGCCACCCCGACAGATCCTGCGCCGAGGGACCAACGTTCATCACCTCGAGCACCTGGTTCTCGAAGTCCGCGCCCACGATCTGCACATCCCGAGGATCCGCCGGCCCCTCCACCACGATCCGACCCGTCATCCCCGTGTGGAACGGGATCGCGCACGTGTAGTAGTACTCCCCGATATCCCCCGCACCCGGCGTCCACATAATGAAATCACTCGTCGGCGCAGGATCCGCCATCCAATCCGCCAAAGGCTCAAGCGCCGCCGCCTCGATCGCCGTCCCGTCCGTGGACACACGAGCAAAGAACCCGTCCGTCCCCGTCACCTCCAGCGTGTCGTCCGTCACCACGAACGGATGGCTCCCCGTCGTCCGACGGAACAGGTACGTCTGACCCGTCACCAGCACGATCGTCGGATCCTCGATATCGACAAACATACCCGAGAAGTCCGTCCAGCTCCAAGCAAAGCTCGAAGCCCCGATGTTCGAGATATCGAACATCAACCCCGACTCCACCCGGTACACATGATCGTCGAGCTGGAGCGTCTGCCCCATCGCCGACGTCCCCAACACCCCAACACCCCCGACCACACACATCAATGCTCGAATGCTCATCCCGATCTCCTTCTTGTGAGTCCTGTCTTGTTCCTTCGTTGACGGCCCCGGACTCCACCAGGACCACCCCACAAGGTCCGCCCACACCCCCGACGTTGCGGCCACCCAACAAAAATTCTCACCACCCCCGCAACGCCGCCCCCCCGCGCGGACCTCCATTCAGTGGGGCCCAACCCC
>JALUWX010000015.1 GCA_027019265.1 Phycisphaerales bacterium | reverse complement strand
CTCACTCCAGACGACATACGATCTAAGAACAACGAAGCACTTCGATTTGCCTGTGAGAAAGGTCGCCTGAAGGTGGTTGAGTATCTGGTAGACCAACTGGAGCTTACCCGGGATGACATATGTTACATTGTTGAGGAATTTGAGGCAAACGAGAGGAAAGGAACCAAGTATTCTACGTCTGTCAAAGAATGCGTTGCACTACTGAGATGTGCCCATCACAACCCCAAGAGTGCCACGTGTTTTTGAATCACGCGTTCCCTGCATGTCCCCCAGTAAAAAGTACATTTCCCTTTTGGTGACATATGTTTCGCGATTTGTGTCGTTGTTAGTGGTTCGCGCTATGGCCACACAAGAAGTTGCAAGGACTCTCTATACGTACAGCACTAGATCAACAGGCGAAGTACTGTTCGATGTAGAGGCCCTTGCAGAGTCTACCGGCGAGTTCAGATGGTGTGTAGCTGCGTTGTGCGTTTTCTTGGTGTTGTTCAGGGTGGTGATATATGGGGACTACAGGAAAGGTGACCTGGAGAAGAGACTGCCTCCCCTCTATGCGTACAGAGACGGTGAAGAAGATGAACTGGAGAACGAAGAAGAAGATGAAGTGAACGGCCGGGTCGATGAAGGTGACGGTAGTGATGCCGATGAAGGCAAAGATGGGAGTAACAACGACGGCGACGGTGCTGATGGATAATATATTAATGGAGTTGAATGCCTTATTGTTGGTGGTCTCCGCTGTGCAAAATGTACCCACAGAAAAAGGTCTGCACACCAACGCACATTCCTCTTACATATCCTTTGATACGCATCCCATAATTACACTTCATCGCACAACTTCCTTTACACTTCCCCTTTACATTTCCCCCTTTACATTTCCCCCTTTACATTTCCCCCTTTACATTTCCCCTTTGTGTATTACATATCCCCTGGTGTTGCGGTTATAAAATGCATATGGTGACCGCGGCTGTGTCATAGTGCAACTTACACGAGGAGGGTGTAATTATGACCAATAATGATGTACATATCATGAAGTTTATAGATGCTTGCAAGATTGGCGACATTAATACTGTCCGCCACCTCTTCGAAAATCGATACGTCACTATAGACGGCGCAAGACATGACAATAACCGTGCATTTTTGATGGCCTGTGCTAATAACAATCTAGAGGTGGTACACTACTTGGTTGAGACGATGGGCCTTACTGCCACCGACGCACGATCCATACGCAACTACACACTTCAGTGTATCTGTATGAATGATCTTCTGGAGGTGTTACACTATTTGGTGGAGACGGTGGGGCTCACCACTGAAGATGCGAGAGACGATAACAACCTTGCACTTAGAGTTGCCTGTAGGAGTGGTCACCTAAGGGTGGTTAAGTATCTGGTAGGCGAACTAGAGCTGACCCGAGATGATACACGTTACGTTATTAAGAGATTTGAGACCAATGAGAGGAACGGAGTCAAGCATTCTACGGCTGCCAAAGAATGCATTGCGTTTTTGCGATGTGTTTATCCTAATCCGAAGAGTGCCGCGTGTTTTTGAACTATGCATTCCCCCACATTGTTCCCAGTTAAAAATACATTTCCTCCTGTATACATGTCCCCTTATACATACATATCCCCCTTTATATCCACATGTCCCTTCTAGATACATTTCAAATCAGAGGAATACTGCACATCAGTTGCATCGTACCAAAACTTATACGGTGAAGAGTAATTCCATGGCCACTAGGAGCGCTCTCGGCGAATTTAGACATGCTTGTCGCATAGGTGACCTCTATACAGTTCGCCGCCTTTTTGAGGGTGGACGCGTGACCGTGGATGACGCACGATCCAAACAAGGCCGTGCCTTTCGTTTTGCCTACAGAAACAGTAATCTTCATGTGATGCGTTACTTGGTTGATAAGTTAGGTATTGATATTGATGACGCAAGATACAACGACAACGAAATGTTCCGTCGTGTCTGCAGGGACGGTTTTTTGGATATAGCATGCTATCTGTTTAGGGGGGTGGGACTTACTACCAGTGATGCAAGATCCAATCGTAATCAAGCACTTTATTGGGCATGTAGGAACGGTCATTTGGGAATAGTGCGATTCTTGATAGAGGTAGTGGGCCTTAACATTAGTGACGCAAGATCCCAAAATAATCGTGCACTTGAATGGGCATCTAAGAATGGCCATCTGGAGGTTATACAGTACCTGGTATGTCATTTGGGAATTGCTAGGAATACATTCGCAACAAATAGTACGTACATACTATCGTTGCTGGGGACGATTAACCGAGATTCGTACTGGATTGATAAAGATTAGAATATGACTTATTGTGGGTCAGTTTCCAGTGGATACTTTTTCACATGTCCCTCTAGAGGGAATTGTGTATATAAAAGGGATATGTATTACAGGGGAAATGTTAAACGTACGCCACCCAAAAATTGTGTCATTCGTCTTCTTTCTTGGTCGTTTTGCAAAGGTGTGTGTGTGTGTGTGTGGTGAGTTTAGAATCAGAAATACACTCAAAAGGGAGTATGCCCACATTGCCCGGTCCTTTGACTGGCACCCACCAACTCCTCTCCGGTGGCACGATGGTTCTGTACGACGAGACCAACGTGACTAACGAAGAGGGACATGTATTGGTATCAATCAATTGGGTGGGGCCAAGAAATGCCAAGACCACGACGAGGAAGATGTTGGCGAATGCAGCCAGTGTATTATTGAAGCGTATGGAACACGAGGGATTGTGTGAGGCTGATCCCCAGGGCCGTAATGACAACCTAAAGAGGAGTACCGTTGAACCTGTACTGGCCTTGACTACGGTCGTGTCTAAACTGGGGATGATGGGTGAAGAGGATCGCGGGATAGAGGTCGAGGTTGCTTCAGAGGGAGAGTTTATGAATGAGCAATATCCTGCATGGGCACCTCTGTGGAGGTCAGGATCT
This sequence comes from Phycisphaerales bacterium, assembly GCA_027019265.1. Lineage (GTDB taxonomy): Bacteria > Planctomycetota > Phycisphaerae > Phycisphaerales > UBA1924 > UBA1924. The sequence goes on along the minus strand of JALUWX010000015.1, from coordinate 1,012 downwards.
TGTAACATATCTCCTGACTATGTGATGAGCCCTGCTATCAGGGCTTCAGTTGACAACCCGGAGTTAGGATTGGCTGTATCTTCGGACATAGTGGACGCGGTTTTAGTGTTTCTGCGAGAGGTGGCTGTTTGTAGTAATTCGTGTACACAGATCCTTAGGTGGTCTGTTGCAAATGTGAATAACAGAAGATCAAGGGCGCGCATGGCACCGGAACGCCTTCGCTCACTACAGAAACCAGCTCTGTTGGCGGGTGTTGCATTTTCACCCTCATTGGACGATACCATATCAAGTATAGTGTATATGGAACTTAGTGGCATCAATACTCCATTTGAGCAAGGTAGTGGCGGTACCACCGGCTCTCGGCAGGGGAGCGTCAAGAATACGCATGGTCACTGGGTGGCGGTTGAAATATGTCCCTCGTCTAGAGCGGTTGCGGTGTACGACTCACGCCTGAGAGGTCATCATGGAGACCCCGAGAGAATAGGGAGGGCGTATGCCAAGTGTTTGTTTGTGGAGGACAAAAGTGGTAGAGGATTCAGGCTCAGTGGACGTACCAGTAATAGTCAAACATTACGAGAGACAAGGACTATGTTCAGACGAAGTTACCCGTATTCTATAGGTGTTCTCCGTGTGATCAACTACATCCGTGACCACTACTTTGGCAGAGGACACAGAAACAGTGGACGTGACACTGAATTCAACTCACCTCATCTCTATAATGGAAATACGTGGACCATGCGTGTGTTTAGACACAGAGAAGAGCAAACGCTCAACAACTGCGCCAGTGCATCACTGGCTTGTATAGACCAACGAATTAAGGCTGTTGCCTCTAGAAAGAGTGTTGCCGCGGAACGGGAATGGCTCACATGCAAACCACGACAGTGGGTGAATTGCATGGAGAGTCCAATAGACGAACTACCACCGCCCTGGTCACCGTCCGGGTCAATGTCCACCGACGACGGCGACGACGACGACGACGACGACGACGATGACGATGACGATGACGATGACG
>JALUWX010000014.1 GCA_027019265.1 Phycisphaerales bacterium | reverse complement strand
GGCGGCTACGGTGGCGGCGGCGGTGGGTACGGCGGTGGCGGTGGCGGCTACGGCGGCGATCGTTACTAAGACCCACGGGTTCGGATCCCGGACCCGCTGTCTCAGAATTTCCTGAAGATCACGACCCCGCTCCTTGCGAGCGGGGTCTTTGTTTTTGAGTGTCTTGGGCCTTGGTACGGAGGTTTGCGGGTTCGGGCGGTTCACGGCGCGTCCGAGAAGTCGGAGTTGATGGGGATGCGGATTCCGGGACTGGTGAAAGTGTCGGGGAAGTTTCCCGATAGACGACATGTGGAATCGAGTTCTTCGTTGAGGGGATGTATGTACGACTTTGTTGATGAGAATCCGGGGACAACGAAAGACGAGACGCTCGAGTGCGTGTCGGAGGTCGAGGATGTGACGGTGTTGTACCAGCCCGTCCGTCCGAGCGGGGAGCCCGAGCTGATCGGGACGGATGCGCCCGAGGCGTTGTACCGGGCGGCGGGGGCGGAGCATGCGGGTGTGCGTCACGCGGTGGCGGTGTGCCCGTGCTGTGGGCGCGCGGCGAAACGAGCGATCCGGGTCCGGGATGTCCGGGGGGCGGGGTGGCGCGCGGTGTGCGCGATGTGCGCGGCGGCGCTGCTGGCGGAGCACCCGGATTCGGTTGTTGCGGGGGCGGTGCGGCCTTTGCGGCGGCGGAGACGTCGTCCGATGCGTGATGCGGGCTGAGGCGGCTTGGGCTGAGGTTCTGAAAGCTTCTGATGTGCGATGCGGGAAACCCCTTGGTGGGGGTTTCTTTTCTTGTATGCTGGGTGGGACGGCGGTATCTGGGGACGACAGATGCGATAGCCGCTGACATACACACACTCCTCTGTGGGGGCACATCAAGGAGGTCTCGTATGGAACGTTGTTTCCGTGGACGTTGTCGTGGTTTCACGCTTGTGGAGCTTGCGGCGGTTGTTGGTATCGCGGTGTCGGTCGGGACGGTGGCGGCTCCGATGCTGGATCGGTCGCGCTCGACGGTGCAGGGGATGTCGAGTGAGCAGAACCTGAGGACGATCGGTCGGTTCTCGGGGATGTATGCGCAGGACAACGGGGGCGCGATTTTCACGTACACGTGGCAGCCCGGGGTTCCGTATGTGAATCTCCGCAACGGGAACCCGGTGGTCCCGGGTGATGAGCAGATTGCGTCTTCGTACGAGTTGCGGGACATTCTGTATCGCGCGACGGGTCGTCTGGAGGGGATCGATCGGATCCGCGCGTCCACGCTGCGGTTGATGCAGCGTCGGTATTCGCATTTGGTGCTCGCGGATTATCTCGGGGGGATCGTGAGTGATGAGATGTGGGTGGATCCGGCGGATGGTCGGCAGCTTGGGTGGCAGTCGGATCCGCTCGGGTATCTGGAGGGGTGTGACTCGGAGAACCCGGTGCCGTATTCGTGCGATCCGATGCCCGGTTCGGATACCAACTTCGGTTGGGATGAGCTGGCGTTGCGGCAGTTGTGGACGTTCGGGTCGAGCTATCAGATTGTGCCGGCGGCGTATCTGTTCGATGATCGGGCGACGTATGTTCCGAACACGGATACGCCGCACTTGTTCTCGACGGCACCCGGGATGGGATCCCAGGATGATCTGGTGACGCAGCGGTCTTTCCACGAGGTGGGGTTCGCGCACGCGAAGGTGATGATGTTCGAGGAGTTCGATCGGGATCAGGGTGATCCGTTGTACTTCGCGAACGAGTTTGCTCGTTCGGCGAAGCTGATGTTCGATGGATCGGTGAACACGTTTGCGAGCGGTGCGGCGCGTCGGGCTTCGTATCCGGTGTCGTCGTTGGTGGTTCCGGGTGAGGGTCGGAGAGATCCTCAGCCGTTCTTCCAGCGGTATGTGCCTCTGGATCGGTTCCCGGATCAGCCCGAGGTTGGGAAGGCGGATGAGGATCAGCGGTATCGGTGGACGTATCAGGGTCTGCTGGGGCTTGATTACGTGCAGACGTATTCCGGGTATGGGGTTCGTTGAGTCGGGCTTGGGGTTGATGATGGAATGAAAAGCCCGCCCGGTTGCGCGCCGGGCGGGCTTGTTCGTTCCGGGTCCTGTGCGGTGCGTCCCGTCGGGCGCGGTGCTGGTTCGTTCCACTGACTCCGCGCGTCCTTGCGTGGGGTCCCGTCCTTGGTGTGGGTGCGGGTGGATCCGGTCCGGTTGTCGCTCGGGGTCGAGCGTTGCTTGTGCCCCGGGTGAGCGCGTCGTGCGCTCGGGGGCGGAGTGAGTTGTCAGATCGCGTTGTGTTGTTTGCGATCGGGTGTGTGTGTCAGTTCTGTGTGTTCTGTGATTGAGCGAGTTGCTGCGCGAGCTCGTTCATGCGTTGGAGTTTGTCCTGGAAGGTGGATTCCCAGGGCTCTCGGGCTCGGATCTCGATCCGGTCCCCGGCGCCGAGGACGATCACGTCTCTCGGGAGTGTCAGGGCTTCGACCTGCCATGCGGGGAGTCGGATGCGGTTGTTGGCGTCCACGTCCACTTCTTCGGTCGAGGCGTGGAGCATCGTCTCCAGCTCGGCGCGCTCGGGGGAAGGGGTGAGGGAGGGGGCGCTCTGTGTCGCGTTGTAGATCTGGTGCCAGGTGGCGGAGGTGTAGAGGCGGAGTGATCCGGTGGGCGCCCATGGCACGCAGAACCAGGTGGCTCCGTCCCGGCTCGGATCCCAGCGCGAGCGGAACTTGGCCGGGATCGCGAGTCGCGATTTGGCGTCGATCGTCGCGTTGGCTCGTCCGGTGAAGGGCACTGGGGTGGGCCTCGGGGGTGCTCATGGCGTGGGATTATGGCCCACTTTGACCCACATTGCAACCCGAGGAACCCACAGCGGGGCTGATTGTGCACGCGTTGTGGACAGTTTGATCGGGTTTTTGGGGGTGAATTGGTCGGAAAGGTGGGTGGAACGGGACGATTTCGGATTGTGGGGATGATTCGAAGTTTCTGTGGGTGCTGGATTTGTGCACAATGGGGGTCCGAGAATAGTGTCATCACGCCCAGTCGGGAGTGTTTGGAAGAGTCGTGGGGACGATGGGTCGATCCGGATGTGCAGCGCGTAGGTGTGCTGTCTGGATCGGCGTGGAGTTCTCATGGACGAGTTGCAACACGAAGACGGGGTGATGGGGGGAGCGCTCGCGCGGGTGCCCGGCGGGTCGTTTTTGATGACGTCGTGCTATCAGGGGGCTCGGGCGGGGCTTTTGGTGTCGAGTGTGCAGGTGTGTGCGCGGGAGCCGACGATGCTGTGTGTTGCGGCGCGGAAGGGTCATGCGATCGATCCGTTGATCCGGGATTCGAGGACGTTCGCGATCGGGGTGGTGGAGCGTTCGGACACGTTTATCGTGCGCCGGTTCGGGGCGCGGCTCAACGGCGCGGGGTCGGCGACCCATGTGGAGGGGTCGGACCCGTTCGATGCGATGGCGTACTCGACGTTGGTGACGTCGTGTCCGCTTTTGCCTCAGTGCGGGACGTGGTTCGATTGTGAGTTGGTGCGCCGGCTCGACCTGGAGAGCGATCACGAGTTGTTCGTGGGTCAGGTGCTGGGGGTGGTGCACTCGGGGTCGCGCGAGGTGGTCGAGCTGGAAGCGTGATCGCGCGGGTGGGGATCAGGACAGCATTGAATCGATGACGGCGCTGAGCTTCGCGTTGAAGGCGCTGGGGCTGAAGCGGAGCGCGTTGGTTCTGCAGTGTGGGTTGGGCTCGGGGGCGCGGTCGATGGCGCTGGCGAGGTCTTCGGGGGTGGGGTCGTCGAAGAAGGATCCGGTTTTGGTGTCGATGACGGTGTCGAGGGCGCCCCCGGCGCGTCGCGCGACGACGGGGGTGTTGCAGGACTGGGCTTCGAGCGCGGTGATCCCGAAGTCTTCGATCTGGGGATGGAGGAGGACGCGCGCGGCGCGCATGAAGCTGAGGAGGGTTTGGTCGTCGGTGTGGTGGTGGAAGGTGATGTCGGGGTTGTTTCGGGCTTGTTTTTTGAGGGCGCTGAGCGCGGAGCCCGTCCCG
>JALUWX010000013.1 GCA_027019265.1 Phycisphaerales bacterium | reverse complement strand
AAATTCGTCCAATACTCGTGTGCAGATGGCAGTCTATAGGGCGTGGGCCATGAAGTACCGTTGACGACGAAATCATGTAGTTCTCCACAGATAAGTGGGTGACCACCAAGACTACGAATACTCTGTCCAAATCTATGATCCTCTGCGTTTCGATTCCTCACTTTGCGTGCAGGGGCACCCTCTGGTTGTGGTGGAGGTCCAAACAATGCCCGGGCGCGTACAGTGGCCTTCCTGGTTCCTTTTCTTGCACCTTCCTCCCAAAATGTATTGCCAGAGCCTCTTCCACGGTGCACGGTATAGGCAGTAGCACTGTCCTTCAATGGCACCGGAAAACTGGTGCCACCGGGATACAACTCCATCATGGCTGGTGGTCTCCTGCCGTTGCCACTGGGTGGCGTGGCGGTGATCTCTATGGTGAACAAGGGCTCTGCCTCTCCATAAAAATCGTATAGAGTGCAGTGATTCCCAAATTCACTATACCTCACGGCGTACGCTGTATCGTTGCCAGGACCTACGCAGAGTGCCGCTAAGCACGCACCCTGTGCACGTATACTGCCTTTTGATGCCTGGTTCAGAAGTCCGTCGGCCCACTGAAAATCACATGTACCCTCTGCACTGAGGAATGCCTCTGCGCCTGCCGAGGTGTTCTCATGGTATAGTGCTTTAGAAGAATTACCTCGCATTCTTCCGTTACAATCACCAAATGAACTCCCACTGAACACGAATACATCGGTGTCATCTGTACCTGCCAACGCTGCCAGCCGAGCGGGTGTCACTTGACTTAGAATGGGACCAGGCACTGGACCGTACGCACCAGGAAAGAATTGGTCGGTAGGTACGTCAATGGCGTCGTCTAGTCTACCCGCGTATGCGATGTGATTCAATGTGGGTTCGATGGGCCAATACGTTCGTGCCTCCGACACCTTCACGGCAATAGTGGCAGGATCGTGAAGAGGTACCCGACAGAACGTTTCTCGTAGACACTTTTTCTCGGTGAGGGCCGCATCTATTTCGTCTCCTCGAAGTGTTGGATTGTCTATGTCACCAACAAGAGGGAGTTGAATCACCATTTCCGCGCCTCCTCCTTTGATACGCCGGACCTCTCCCTCGAGAATGATCATGGTCTTTCGTCCATTGGTTGGACACCAAAGACTCGACGCACCAACGGTGTCGAGTCCTCTGTGTGGAACATTGACATTCTTGCCGCATGGGATTCCTGGTGTTACCGCAGTAATCTTGATGTTCGAGGGACCTCTACCGGTGAGTCCTCTGGGATTCTGATCCTCGGGTCTAGATGGCTTATGTTCTATCCGATTCATAGTATCTGGATCGTCTATGCAGTAAAATGGAATGTCGTCCGCGGAGACATGCACGGGGGTATCATCGTCGCTGTCGTCCACTCGGTGCGACACTGCGAATCCACTAGGGAGCGTGGAGTAGAGACTATTCCAGAATGACTCTGTAGGCTTCTCATCCTCTGCCGTTGGCTGGCGGCATTCCTTGAATGGATCTACTCCATGGATGTGAGAGGCAGTTATGTGTGCAGAAAAAAACACACACATCACCACCACTAAGACAACAACTCTCCTACTTACATCCCGTCGCCACTCTTCGTTCATACCGAACACCGTTGCGACCTACACAAAGAACACTAGCAGTCTCCTTAGACCTTCCTGGGGCACTTCCCCTTATGCACCCCTCTTCTCCCCCCTCTATATGTTTTTGCGCCATTAAAAGTATACAAGAGTTTACATGGCAATATATAACTACTAATCACTTGTAAACCCCCGCAGCTTGTGCATATGAGATTTGCTTTGTTCTTTGTACACCCACAAATGTCTCACGCGCAATTGGCTTCCATTGACGGCGCCGCCGTCTCTTCCTTGTTTTGTTGTGTTCTTGTGATTCCGGCCCACTTGATGACGCCTTTCTCTTTCGTGAATCTCCAGTGGAGTCTTTTTCGTTGTCTTCATTGTCTCTATTGCTTGCCTCTTCATCTTGCGCTGACTCTACCTTTGTATTGCCAGTGATACCGGGGTCAACACTTCCTCTTTCATAGCCTCTACCAATGTCATCATCATCATCATCGTCCGGGTAATCCATATTGAGCATCTCTACACCCGACACACCGTTCAGTACAGAAACGTGCCACGCGTCCACTGAAATAGGGCAGTTCTGAGGGATCACTGCATCATTGGAAGGTCCGGGCGGTATACGCCACATACTACCTTCAGGTGAACTGATCATGGGCACGGAGTTGTATCCATCCGCTATGATCTGTGGAGTGAATGACATGGCTGACTTGTATTTCTTCCATTCAATGCTGTGAGTATTGCACAGCATCATGAACGCGTGTAGTCCTATCTTCTCTGCCAGTTCCTGGTCTTCTCTCGCATACATCACATTAGGGGACCACAAGAATGCCGCTCTTTGAGCAGCATCAGTCAACTGGATAGTGGAGCGCGTATGTTGCGCTTCACCAATGCTCTTCACGTATTCTCCACATACGGTGTAAACGTCTGTCATGGTTGCGTGTTGATGACTATGCACCGAAGGTACCGAACTATGAGTTTTTTGTGCCAAACAGCTACCACCATCTAACTAACGGATAGAGGCCCATCAGGGAAGAGAGAACTTATGTACCAAATACATTTCCCTTCTATTACATGTCCCTTCTATTACATGTCCCTCTCATTTACATGTCCCTTTTACATGTCCCCCTCGTGTTTCGTTGGTATAAATACACGTGCATGCCCCATAGTTATTTCATAGCAAAAACTTACACAACTGATCGTACAATTATGGTCGATGATGTCCAACATAGCAGTGAGTTTGAGTGGGCCTGTAAGAATGGAAACATTGATACGGTCCGCCGCCTTTTTGAAGACCAACACATTTCCATAGACAGCGCAAGAATCAAAGACAACTACGCACTCCGGGATGCTTGTACAGGGGGTCACCTGGAGGTGGTACGCTATCTCATTGAGACGGTGGAACTCAACGCTGACGACGCACGATCCATCGACAACTATGCACTTCAGCTTGCTTGTCAGAATGGTCACCTGGAGGTGGTGCGTTACCTCATTGAGACGGTGGGACTCAACGCCGACGACGCACGATCCAACGACAACTATGCACTTCAGCTTGCTTGTCAGAATGGTCACCTGGAGGTGGTGCGTTACCTCATTGAGACGATGGGACTCAACGCCGACGACGCACGATCCAACGACAACTATGCACTTCAACGTGCTTGTGCAGGGGGTCGCCTGGAGGTGGTGCGCTACCTCGTTGAGACGGTGGGACTCAACGCCGACGACGCACGATCCAACGACAACTATGCACTTCAACGTGCTTGTGCAGGGGGTCGCCTGGAGGTGGTGCGCTACCTCGTTGAGACGGTGGGACTCAACGCCGACGACGCACGATCCAACGACAACTATGCACTCCAGTGGTCTTGCGCATGGGGTCACCTGGAGGTGGTACGCTACCTCATTGAGACGGTGGGACTGACCATCTACGACACACGATCCAACAACAACAAGGCACTTATGTATGCCTGTAGGCATGGTCACCTAAGGGTGGTTAAGTATCTGGTAGACGAACTAGAGCTGACCCGAGATGATACACGTTACATTATTAATAGATTTGAGACCAATGAGAGGCAAGGAGTCGAGTATTCTACGGCTATCAAAGAATGCGTTGCACTACTGAGATGCACTCACCCCAGCCCAAAGAATGCCGCGTGTTTTTGAATTATGCATTCCCTTTGCATGTCCCCAGTAAAAGTACATTTCCCTTTGGTGACATGCCTCTTCCTTCTTACATGTCCCTCTCATTTTCACATGTCCCTCTCGTTTTACATGTCCCTTGATACATGTCCCTTATTTATTACATATCCCCTGTGTGTTGCGGTTATAAATACACACACACGCACACACACATGCCCATGGTTATTTCATAGCGGAACTTACACAACGGAACGTACACTATGGTCGATAATGCCGCACACATCCACGAGTTT
>JALUWX010000012.1 GCA_027019265.1 Phycisphaerales bacterium | reverse complement strand
CGCTCCGAGATCACCAACCTCGACGTATCCACACCGCGCGCGTTCAGCCCATCGATCTCCTCAATGAGCCTGTGCGGATCCACCACCACCCCGTTCGCAACAACCGCATCCACACCCTCCGACAGAATCCCCGAAGGCATCAAATGCAGCGCATACCGCTCCCCACCCACCACCACCGAGTGACCCGCGTTCGCCCCCCCGTTATATCGGACCACCGCGTCGTACCCGCCCGCAAGCAGGTCCACCAGCTTCCCCTTCCCCTCATCCCCCCATTGCAGCCCCACCACAGCATCAATCCGACCACCGACACGATCCTGTTCGATTGCTGATTCCACGCGCTCCGCCTCCGGATCACCGATTCTGGGGACCTATCCGCAACACCACCACAAATCATACGCCCCGCCCCCAACAAGCTGACCCCTTTCGCTCATCCCACCCCCTGTTTCCACCGATATCCCTCCCCAGACCGGAGGTTCCGTATGTCCGAGCGCACGATCCGCATGATGTGCCCCAATCTCACCTGCCGAAAGGTGCTCAGCGTCCCCGAGGCCGCACGCGGCAAAACCGTCCGCTGCAAACAGTGCGGCACAAACATCAGGGTCCCCCAAACCAAATCCGGATCCCCCAACGACAAGCAGGACCAACCCCAGTCCTGAATCGCGCCCACCCCAGCGCCCCCTTCAAATCTCAACACCCCCCAGAGCCGCCCACTCACAAAGGCGGCTGATCGTCGTCCTCATCATCAAGATCAAACTCGAAGTTGAAGTCCATCATGCTCGAATCATCGCTCGACGTCGGCGCATGCTTCGACACCACCGCCTTCTCCGCAGGCGCGCCGGGACCATCCCCGCTCGCCGCCTTCTTCTCCGGCAGCCCCTGCGCGTAGAACGTCCCCCCATCAATCGATCCGGGCTCCCCGTCCACCACCAGCACGAACACCAACGACCCGATCGAGATCAGATCCCCGGCCCCCACCTCACGAGCCCCCTCCACCTTCGCACGATTCACATACGTCCCATTGCTCGATCCGAGATCCTGGATCGTGAACGTCCCGTTGTCGAACACCAGCTCGCAATGATGACGAGAAATCTTCCCCGACGGGATCCGGATCTGACAATCGTCCAAGCGACCCATCAGGGTCCGCTCATGAGCGATCGGGATCGTCTTCGTGTTCCCGTCCTTCGTACAATGAACAAGAGCGGCTTGCACGGATCCAGTCCTCTCACAATTCACGACCGCGCGAACACGCGACCAGGAGCAACACGTTTCCAAACCCCAGCGACGCCAAGCTTTGGGGGCCACACAGACCCGTCCCGTGCAGCACGATACCGCATCCACCCCGCTCAGGCAACGCCCCAACGCCTCATCCAGAGCTCCACTGAGCTCCGCGATCCCCACGCGCGATCCCAAAGCTCCGATATCCCTCTATATCCACATCCCCTTCTGCGTCCACAAATGCCACTACTGCGACTTCTACTCCATCGTGGACCGACAAGACCGACAAGAAGCATTCACCCACCGAGCCATCGCCGAACTCACCGCCGTCGCAGCCCTCGCGCACAACCCCACCCTCGACACCATCTTCATCGGAGGCGGAACCCCCACCCTCCTCGCGCCCCACCTCCTCGCGCAGCTCCTCACCACAGTCGAATCCGCATTCGCACTCACCGACCACACCGAGTGGACCATCGAGTCCAACCCCGAAACCCTCACCCAGCCCATCGGTGAAGTCCTCGAGCGTTCCAAGGTCAACCGGGTCTCGATGGGCGCGCAGTCCTTCAACCCCACCCACCTCAAGACCCTCGAACGACACCACGACCCCGCCTCCGTCGAACGCGCCGTCACCATCGCCCGCGCCCACCACATCCCGCGCCTCTCCCTCGACCTCATCTACGCAGTCCCCGGCCAAACCCTCCCCGAATGGGCCGACGACCTCGAACGCGCCCTCGCATTCAACCTCGACCACCTCTCCGCCTACGCACTCACCTACGAACCCAACACCGCCATGACCGCCCGACTCCTCCGAGGAGACTTCGAAGAAGCCCCCGACGAACTCGAAGTCGATATGTACAACCACACCCTCGATCGCATCCGACGCGCCGGGCTCGACCGATACGAAGTCTCCAACCACGCAAAGCCCGGGCTCGAGTGCCGACACAACCTCGCCTACTGGCGCAACCGAGACTACCTCGCCGTCGGCCCCAGCGCCTCAGGACACATCGCGGGAACCCGCTATAAAAACACCCCACGACTCGACGACTACCTCGACTTCTCCGACGAAGGCTTCGCCCCCATCGTCGAGCACGAACCCCCCGATCCCAAACGTTCCCTCATGGACGCGCTCATGCTCGGGGTCCGAACCCGAGAAGGGCTCGACGCGCCCTCGATCCTCACAAGCGCCGATCAACTCCATCGCCGCGCCGAGCTCGAATCCGCCGCGCAATCCTGTGCCGGATCCGGGTGGCTCACCACCACCGACACCCGATGGACCCTCACCGAACCGGGCTTCCACTACGCCGACCGGGTCGCGCGAGAGCTCATGGGCGCACTCGTCACCGACGACGAAACCCCCTGACTCAGACCTCGGGCTTGCTCAGGTTCATCTTCTTGAGCACCCCGCGCAGATCCTTCGGGAACGCTGTCTTCACATCGAGCTCTTCCCCCGTCCCCGGATGGGTGAACACCAACCGATGCGCGTGCAGCGCCAGTCTCGGAGAAGCCCCCCTCACAATCCTCGGCCCATACAGATCATCCCCCAGAACCGCCGCGCCAACCGAGTTCAAGTGCACACGCACCTGGTGCAAACGCCCCGTCACCGGCCGCGCCTCGATCAGCGCCGCCAGCGCCGACTCCTGCACCACCCGATACGCCGTCACCGCGGGCTTCCCCGAAGCATCCAGCTTCGCCGTCCGGGTGGACGTATACCGCGACGCGCGCTTCACCACGTCCAGGATCGGGCGCTTGATCACACCCTCGCGCTCCTTCGGCGCTTTGTGCGTGATCGCCCAGTAGTACTTCTTGATCGTCCGCTCCTCGAACTGTGTCCGCAGCGCGTCGTACACATCGCTGCGCAGCGCGACCACAAGCAACCCGCTCGTTTCCTTGTCGAGCCGGTGCAGCATCCCGTGGTCCCGCGCGTTCCCCATCTGGGTCAGGTTCTTCGGGTACCGCGCCATCAACCCGTTGAGCAGCGTGTCGTGCTCGTGCCCGACCCCCGGGGTGCTCACCACCCCCGCCTGCTTCTCGACCACGATCAGGTACTCGTCCTCGTGGACCACGCGCACCGACACCCGCTCGTTGGGTTCCACCTTGATATTCGCCGTGCTCATGATCCGTTCCCTTCGGGACGGATCGATCCGTCCAAGTACCAACGCAGAACCCCACCCACCGGAGCGACCCCGCACCGCGCGTGGTCCGCTTCGATCTCGTCCACATGCGCCCAGTGCGCATCCTCCACCCCCACCACCCCGATCAGCGCTGACCGATCCACCACGCGCGACGTCATCGCGACATGGTCCACACCCCCGATGTCCCAGTGCGCATACAACCGATCCACCGGGTCCTCGCGCCGCGCCGTCCACGCCGGATCGCACCCGAGCACACACGCATCGAACCGCTCATGCGCCGCGCCCCGCGCCCCCAGCAGCTCCCGCACCCGTTCGCTCCCGCGCTCGCACGCATCCGGAAGATGCGCCGGGGACGTCACGATCTGCGACCCGTCCATCCCCGCAGGCTCGACCAGCAGCTCGCGCAGCTGCGCCTCCGAGTGCGCCGGATCCCCCGGACCCACACACGGATCCGCAACGCTCCACACCGTCGTCCGATCCCAGGGCATCATCCGGTACTTCGGATCCACCATCAGCTTCACAACCACCCGCTCCACCACATCGCTCAGCCCCAGCGCGAGATGGAACCCCCCCGTCGCGCCCACAGCCATCTGCGACTGCACCAACAGATCCGAGCACAGCGCATCCAGCGCCTCCTCCCGGTCCTCCCCGAGCACCACCGACCCCGGGAGCCTGGGCGCAGGACGGACCTCGTCGATCCCGTACGCGCCGGACTCGTCCCCGGATGAGCTCTCGTGATGTTCGCCGTCTCCGAGCGTCATAGGGTTATTCTCGCCGCCCCACCCCCCCGGAGCGCGACAATCCCCGAGATTTCCGAACCTCTCTATGCGCGACACCACCCGACTCATCGATGCAAACGCCAACCGAGCCGCCGAGGGTCTGCGCGTCCTGGAGGACATCGCGAGGTTCACCCTCGACCGCGCCGACCTCTCCGAGCGAGCCAAATCCGCGCGCCACACCCTGCGCCGGGCCGTCGAGACCATCGCGCCAAACGCAGTGACCTCGCGCGACACCGCGCACGACGTCGGGACCACCATCACCACCCCCACCGAGTTCGACCGGAGCGCGGGGCTCCCCGACCTCGTCCGCGCCAATGCGAAGCGCGCCCAGGAAGCGCTCCGGGTCCTCGAAGAATCCGCCAAGCTCCTCGGGAAACCCTCTAACGACCTCGAGTCGGCCCGCTACCTCACCTACGACCTCGAGCGTGACATTCTCAACGCAATCAGCGCGACCCGATGCCCCCAGTGGAAACTCTGTGTCCTCGTCTCGACGGACACCTGTGTCCACCACACCCCGAGCGATGTCGTCCGCGCCTCCATCAGCGCCGGCGCGGACTCCATCCAGATCCGCGAAAAATCCGGGTCCGACCGAGACCTCCTCGCGCGGCTCACACCACTCGTCGAACTCACCAACACCCTCGGCGCGCACTCGATCGTCAACGACCGTCCCGACCTCGCGCGACTCACCCGAGCCAGCGCCGTCCACCTCGGACAGACCGATCTCCCGATCGACCGCGCGAGGGAGATCCTCCTGGACGACCAATGGATCGGGCTGACCTGCGCCTCGATGGACGACATCGAACGCGCGATCGAGTGCGGCGCGGACTCCGTCGGGATCGGACCCATGTTCCCATCGACCACCAAACCCAAACCCACCATCGTCGGCCCCGACTTCGCGCGATGCGCCATCGATCGGTTGCGCGAGCACGACATCCCCCACCTCGCGATCTCGGGGATCACCCCGGGCACCATCCCCGAGCTGACCCGGGTGGGTGTGCAAGGTGTCGCCGTCAGCGCGGCCGTCTGCGCCGCGCCCGACCCGGGACAGGCCGTCCACGACCTCCTCGAAGCGCTCCGAACCGGCGCGTCGGAGACGGCGAAGCCCTAGACTCGGGCTATGCCGATCACCTTCAAAGAAGCGAAGCTCGACAACGGGCTCACCATCCTCGCCGAGATCGATCCCCAAGCCCAATCCGTGGGCGCGGGGTTCTTCGTCAAGACAGGGGCGCGGGACGAAACCTCCGATCTCATGGGGGTTTCGCACTTCCTCGAGCACATGATGTTCAAGGGGACCGAGGACATCAGCGCGGACGAACTGAACCAAGCATTCGATGACATCGGCGCGAACAACAACGCGTACACGACGCGCGAGATGACGTGCTTCTATGCGCACGTGATCAAGGAGCAGTCCGACCGCGCGATCGAGATGCTGTCGAAGATGATGCGCCCCGCGCTCCGGGAGGACGATTTCGAGACGGAGAAGGGTGTGATCCTGGAAGAGATCGCGATGTACGCCGACAACCCGTTCTGGGTGTTGTACGAGCAGTGTGTCGATACCCACTACCAGGGGCACGGATTGGGACATCGGGTGCTCGGGACGAACGAGACAATCGAGGCGATGTCGCTCGAATCGATGCGCGGGTACTTCACGGATCGGTACAGCGCGGACAACTCGTGTGTGGCGCTGGCGGGGGCGATCGACTTTGATCGCGCGGTGGAGCTGATCCGGGAGAATTGTTCCACGTGGAACACCAGTGGCGCGGATCGTGCGCACGAAAGGCCGACTACCCACTCGGGCGCGTTTGTGGAGTCGAGTGCGCGGGTGAACCGGGGTTATGTCCTCGGGGTCGCGGATGCGCCGTCGATCGACTCGGATGAGCGCTACTCTGCGGCGCTTTTGGCACAGATCCTTGGTGGGAGCGACAACTCGCGGATGCACTGGGCGTTGATCGAGACGGGGCTTGCGGACGAAGCCCTGTGCGCGTACGACGGGCTCGACGGGGCTGGGGATTTCTACATCTACGCATCGGGGGATCCGGACAAGCTCGATGAGATCTGGGGGATCGTGGAAGCGCAGATCTCGGGGCTGCGCGAGTCGATCAATGAGGATGACCTTGCGAAACTCCGCGCGAAGATGCTCACGAGTGTGACGCTCAGCGGCGAACGTCCTGCTGGACGGATGCAGCGATTGGGCCGGCTCTGGGCTGCGAGCGGTGAGTATGTCACGCTTGAGGAGGAGATCGCGCGGATCAACGCGGTGACGGTTGATTCGGTCCGTGATGTGCTGGATCGGTATCCGCTGGATCGGTGCACCCTGGGACGGATGGTCCCTGAGCGTGTGACGGCGGAGTGATTCAGGCGGCGGCTTTGGAGGGGGAGAATGCGTGGACGGCTGATTGGCCGGAGGTCCGTGCGGTCTGGACAGCACGGGAGGACGCGAGCACGAGCTTCTCGGGGGAGACAAGGATCATCGCGGTTTCCTTGTCGAGGGTGGCGAGCCCGATGTGGATCCGGAGGTCTTTCTGGAGGTCTGGGACCCCTGGGATCCAGGTCGCGACGGATCGCGCGAAGTATTCTTTGCATTCGTCGGCGCATTTCTGCGCGGTTGAGGAATCGATCTCGGGGAGCACGACGCCGAAGGCTTCGGCGTTAAGTCTGCAGACAGCGCCCCCGAGGGGTTCGAAGAGGCGGAGCATGAGGTTGGCGACGCCGATGATGATGTTTTCTCTGACCTGATCGCCGTGCTTCTGGGCGACGGTTTCGAGCCCTGAGATGACGGCTTGGACGACGGTGATATCGACTTCCCCCGGCTTGACGGCGGAGTAGACCTGTCCGATGGCGTGCTTGAAGCCGTCTCTGTTGAGGACGTTGGTGAGGGGGTCTCGGGTATCGACTGTGGTCTGGGAGTCTACTTCGTTTGCGGCGTAGGAGGCGGCGAGTTTGTCTCGGGTGAGATCGATCAGCTGACGCTCGGCGCGGGCGAGGATCTCGGAGGGGGCTTCGAGTTCTTCGAGTTCGACTTCGAGGACGGAGGCGAACTGCCTTGCGGCGTGTCCGGTGTCTTCGATGATCTTGTCCACGGTGGACTGCTTGATCCCGAGCCATGCGTGGGCGCGTTCGTAGCAGTCTCTGAGGGCTGAGGATGGGTTGTCGGCGATGAGGACGTTGTGGACGAGGTTCGCGAGCGCGACACAGCGGGCGCTGCGTGCGTATTCGGTGGGGCAGGCGGTGGGTCGTTCGTGGTACTTGAGGGGGACGACGATCTCGAGGGGGAGCTTCCAGTGCTCGGCGATGGTGGCGCCGACGTTTGCGTGCTGGAGGTCGAACTCCTGGAGTTCGAGACGCGCGAGCTTGGTGTGATCGCCGTCGGTGCTTTCGACGATATCGAGGTAGCGTTTCTTCATGGCTCGGTACATGGCGATCATGCCGATGTCCTGGAGGAGCCCGGTGAGGAAGCACTCGTCGGCGTGGTCTTTGAGATTGACTTCGTCGGCGAGGAGCTTCGCGGCGACGGCGCAGTGGAGCCCTCGGGTCCAGTAGTCTTTGTAGTCGAAGCCGTTGGATGACTTGTCGGTAAAGGCGGAGACGAGGGAGAAGCCGAGGACGAGTGATTTGACTGGGGAGAGCCCGAGGAGGATGAGGGCTTTTTCGATGGTGGTGCAGCGTTTGCGGAGGCCGTAGAAGGATGAGTTGACGGTGCGGAGCACCTTGGAAGCGAGCGCTTGGTCGAGCGTGATCTGAGAGGCGAGTTCGCTCATCTCGACGTCGGGGTCCGCGGTGAGTTCGATGACGTTCGCGGCGACGGCGGGGATGGAGGGGAGGCTCGGGCAGTTCAGGATGTCGGTGAGGAGATCGGTATCCATACCTGAATCACGTTCTGGGGCCTTTGGCGGTGCGTGATCCGTCACGCGCTCGCGGGGTGGGTATCGGTCGGAAGCGCTTTCGTATCAAGCGCATGACTCATCGAGGGGGTCGATTGGGGGAATCACTCTGGGTGTTCTTGAGGAGCCAGCTCATGGAGGGGATGTCTGAGCCGATCCGTTCTCGGATGTAGGACGCGAGGAGGGCGGAGGCGCGGGTGAGGTCGTGGGTGGGAAGGTCCGAGAGCGTGTCGGCTTGGGGGCTGTGGTCGAGGGTTCGGAGGATTTTGACGGTGGAAGCCCGGACGCGCCAGCGCGGGTCGTTTGGATTATCGGAAGACGAGTCCGCGGTGACCCCCCCAAGATGGGGGGCGAATGCGTACATGCTGGCTTCATCGAGGGGGTGGCCGGTGTCGGCGTCGTGGTCGAGGAGGGGGCGGGCGCCGACGGCGTCGAGGAGGATCCAGAGGTAGGTGAGGAGGTGTGCGATCCGGGGGGCTCTGGAGGAGGCGGGGTCGTCGCAGGTTTCGAGGAGGTCGGAGAGCGCGTCGTGGATCTCGGGGTGGGGGTCGTGGTCCTGGATCATGCGCGGGACGAGGTCGATGGCGAGCATGGCGGTGTTGTAGGTGTCGAGGTCTCGGCGGAGCCCGAGCATGGGGTGGGTGAGGTCCCAGCGCGTGATGAGGGAGAGGTCGGAGGATTGTCGCGCAAGGACGGCGAGCTCTCCACGGGTTGCGATCTCGAGTCCTCCGGAGAAGGGGGCGCGTTCTCTTCGGGAGCCCTTTGCGAGGACTCGGACGAGCCCGTGGGAGCGCGTGATCATGACGGCGGTCTGGGAGGTCTCGGACCAGTCCCAGGTGCGGACGCAGACGGCCATGTCTTCGATCATGGGCATGGTTCGAGGATAGGGATGAGGGGGGTCTGGTCGGGCTATCGTCGGGGATGCATTTTTCTCTTGTAGATCGTGTGGTGGAACGGGACGAGTCCTCGGTGGTGACGCTCAAGCATGTGAGCGCTGCGGAGGAGTATCTGCAGGACCACTTCCCGGGGTTCCCGGTGCTCCCGGGTGTGATGATGCTCGAGTCGATGGTGCAGGCGGCGCGGGTGCTGCTGGATCCGGAGGATTCGGCGGAGGTGCCTTGGGTGCTGGGGAAGGTGAAGGCGCTGAAGTATGGAGCGTTTGTTCGGCCGGGCGCGAGTTTGCGCGTGACGGTGACGATGCACAAGGACAACGGGGATGGGACGGTGGATCTGAAGGGGGATGTGCGTTTGGTTGAGAGCGGCGCGGACTTCGGGGGTGAGGATCTTCCGGTGGCGTGTTCGGGTCGGCTCACGATGCGGGCGGCGGTGACGTCATCGGTTGTGGGGTGAGCTGATGACGTTGGTGTGTGTGCCGATCATGGTGGATACGGTGGAGTCGGCGCTGCGCGATGCGGCGCTTGCGGTCGAGCATGGCGCGGACCTGGTGGAGTACCGGGTGGATGTGCTGTTCGAGGATCGGGGTGGGGAGTCGCTCGGGGATCGGATCGCGCGGGTGGTGGATCTGGTGGCGCGGTCGGGGGCGGTGTGTATTGTGACGTGCCGACCTGAATGGGAGGGTGGGGATTACTCGGGGGATGATGACGAGCGGGTGGCGCTGTTCGAGGCGCTGGGGACGGGGGAGCGGCCTCCGGCGTATCTGGATGTGGAGTTCGCGCTGTGGGAACGGTCTGCGAATATCCGGCAGAAGATCATGCTGGCCGTGGATCATCCGGAGCAGCGGCGGGCGGTGTCTACGCGGTTGATTCTGTCTACGCATAACTTCCAGGGTCGTCCTGATGATCTGACTCGTCGGGTGCTGGCGATGCAGTCGGTGGATGCGTGTTCGGTGGTGAAGGTTGCGTACCGGGCGCGGTCGATCCGGGACAACCTGGAGTTGTTCGAACTCATCCGGGAGAGCGCGAAGCCCATGATCGCGCTGGGGATGGGGGAGTTCGGGTTGATGTCGCGGGTGCTTGCGCCGAAGTTCGGGGGGTTTTTGACGTTTGCGTCGCTTCGGGATGAGGAGGCGACGGCTCCGGGTCAGCCGACGATTGAAGAGCTTTTGGGGTTGTACCGGTTTCGTTCGATCGGTCGGGGGACTCGGGTGTATGGGGTGATCGGGTGGCCGGTGGGTCAATCGATGTCGCCGCTGGTGCACAATGCGGGGTTTGGGGCGGTCGGTTTTGATGGGGTGTATGTGCCGATGCCTGTGGAGGGGAGCTATGAGTCGTTTAAGGCGACGGTGTTGTCGTTGATGGATGACGGGGGACTCGGGTTTGGGGGGGCGAGTGTGACGATTCCGCACAAGGAGCATCTTGTTCGGAGTGCGCAGCAGCAGGATGGAATCATTGTGTTCAATCCTGGCGTTCGTGAGCTCCGTGCGGCGAACACCTACTGGGTGAATGCTGAGATTGTGAATGGGTACGAAGAATGGCACGAAGACGTCGTTGCGAACACGGATGCGACGGCGATCGAGCAGTTGCTCGACGATGCGTTGGGGGGATTGAGCGATCGGCGGGTGCTGATCGCGGGGGCTGGTGGGGTTGCTCGCGCGGCTGCGTATGCGTGCGCGAAACGGGGGGCGCGGGTGGTGATCGCGAACCGGACGGCTGAGCGGGCTCAGGCGATTGTGGATGACTTCGTGGAGGTCGCGGATATCGGGTCGGTGTCTGTGTTCGATGGTCGGTGGGATCTGTGTGGGGCGGATGCGTTCATCAACTGCACACCGGTGGGGATGGCTCATGGGCCGGATCCGGAGGGGATGGCGGTTCCGGTGGAGGAGCTTGGGGCGTTTCCTCCGGAGACGGTGTTCTTTGATACGGTGTACAACCCGGTGGAGACGCCGATGCTGAAGGCGGCGAGGGCTCGGGGGTATCGGGTGATTGATGGGGTGGCGATGTTTGTGAAGCAGGCCGGGGCTCAGTTTGAGCTTTGGACTGGGGTGGATGCACCGATCGGGCTGTTCGATCGGTTGGTTCGGGAGAAGCTGGGGGCTGCTTCGGGGGATGGGGAATAAGGGGACATATGGGGGTGGTTGTTCAGGGGTGATCGGGTCTTATTGCGCCGGGTGGGTTTGGAATCCGGGTCGGCTTGGATCACGAATGGGATACTGTCCGGGTGCCGTACTCCCCCACTCCCCTTCCCCTTACTCCGTGTTGGAGGATCTGATGATCTTGAGGACGGTTGATGTGAAACGGTTCGTGCTGTATTTCGTGCTCGGGCTGATGATCCCGATCTCGGCTTATGCTTCGGCGACCTCGGCGCGGCACTCGGGGGTGAAGGATGGAGTTATGACGAAGACAACGCATGGTGTTCGGTATTCGGAGTCGGGGTATGACATCTCGCCGCTGACGGATGCGCGGATCGAGGAGCTCGCTGAGGATCTGACGGACGAGGAACGGAAGGTCATTCTGAATGACGGGACGGAGCCCGCGTTCTGTGGGAACCTGGTGGACAACAAGAAGGACGGGGTGTACCTGTGCCGCTTGTGCGATCTGCCGCTCTTTGCGAGCGACACGAAGTTCACGTCGGGGACGGGGTGGCCTTCGTTCTTCCAGCCCGTGGACAAGGACCATGTGGACGAGTTCGAGGACACGTCGTACGGGATGGTGCGCACGGAGATCACGTGCGGCCGGTGCGGGGGTCATTTGGGGCACGTGTTCAATGATGGGCCGAAGCCCACGGGGATGCGTTTTTGTGTGAACTCGGCTTCGCTTGTGTTTGTTGAGGACGGGGACGAGCTTCCTGCTGGGGCTCAGAAGGTGGAGACGGAGACGGCGTACTTTGCTGGGGGTTGTTTCTGGGGGATCGAGGATCGGTTCGCGAAGCTCCCCGGGGTGCTCGACGCGGTGTCGGGGTTCCAGGGCGGCGATGACTCGAAGAGCCCGAGCTACAAGGAGGTGTGCTCGGGAACGACGGGTCATGCGGAGTCGGTGCGGGTCGTGTTTGATCCGAACCATGTGTCGTATGACGATCTGCTGGCTTGGTTCTTCCGGATCCATGATCCGACGCAGGGGAACCGTCAGGGGCCGGATATCGGGACGCAGTACCGGTCGGCGATCTTTGCGGTGGGTGACGACCAGTTTGCGGATGCGAAGGCGTTCATTGAGGCCCAGCAAAAGAACGGGCGTTGGTCGAAGCGCACGATCACGACGGAGCTGCGCCGGGCGGAGGACGCGACGTTCTACCCGGCGGAAGAGTACCACCAGGATTACTACGCGAAGAACGGGGGGACGTGCTACACCCCGATCTATGAGGATTGAGATGGGTTGAATGGCCGCTCTCGCGCCGCTCCTGATGAGGGCGGCGTTTTTGTGCGCTCAGTCGGTGTAGCCCAGGGCTCGTTCGATGGCGCCGACGAGGGTGTGGAGGGTGAGCATGTGGAGTTCCTGGATCCGGTCGGCGGTTTGGCCGGGGACGATGAAGCGGGTGTCGCCTTTGGCTCGGAGGTGGCCTCCGTCTTTGCCGAGGAAGAGGGCGATGTGGAGCCCTCGGGCTCGGGCGACTTCGACGGCGTTGACGATGTTCTGGGAGTTGCCCGAGGTGGAGAGGGCGATGAGGACGTCGTTGGTGGCGCCGAGTCCTTCGACCCATCGGGCGAAGACGTGGTCGTAGCCGTAGTCGTTTGCGGTGCAGGTGATGTGGCCGGGGTCGGCGCAGGCGATGGCGGGGATGGAGGGTCGGTCGGCGCGGTATCGGCCGGTGAGTTCTTCGCAGAAGTGGAGCGCGTCGGCGCAGGAGCCGCCGTTGCCGATGGCGAGGAGTTTGCCTCCGGCGCGGATGCGCTCGGCGCAGATGCTCGCGAGGTGGGCGATCTTGTGGGCGTTGTTGGTGTCGGCGGCGAAGGCGGAGGCGAGGCGTGCGTAGTCCACGAGTTCGTCGTTGATGAGGGCGGATTGGTCGGTGGAGGGCGCGGTGTCGCTCATGGGGGATGGTACGCGTGAGGAGGCGAGGATTAGTCCTTTGCGGGCTGTGAGGGGATGGAGTAGAAGCCCTGGCCGTCGTCTCGGATCATGCCGCGCCTTGCGAGTTCTTTCCAGACGCGTTTGGGGTAGTCGTGCGGGGGTTCCATGGACATGACGCCGACACGTCCGGAGGAGGCGAGGGCGTGGGATCCGAGTTTGGATTCCTGGTCGAGCTTGGTGGAGGCGAGGCGTTTGCGGAAGAGTTTGAGCGCGTCGAGGAGTTCGCGCTCGGGGATGTCTTCTGCTGGTGCTGGCGTGGGCTGGTTGGGGTTCTCGATCTGGTCGATGAGCTGCGCGAGCGCGTCTTTGTCTTTGTTGTCGAAGGCGCGGGCTTGGAGATCGGGAGCGACGGGGTAGCGGGAGCAGAGGCGTTTGGCGAGGGTCCAGGCGTCTTCGATCTCGAAGCCGTTGGTTGCGGTGGCGATGGTTTGGTGGAGCTGTCGGAGCTTCTGGATGGCGTTCATAGATGAGTTTAGGTTCATCCGGATCGGGGAGGGGTAGCGCTAGGATGCGCGCGTTGAAAGGAGGTCCCCATGTCGGACCATGTGTACAAGATGATCGAGATCGTGGGTTCATCGACGGAGTCGAGCGATTCGGCGGCGCGTCGTGCGATCGAGAAGGCAGCGGAGTCGGTGCGGAATATGCGTTGGGCGGAGGTTCTCGAAACCCGGGCGCATATCGAGGATCAGAAGATCGCACATTGGCAGGTGAAGCTCAAGATCGGGTTTACGCTCGAGGAATGACGGGCGCGCCGGTTATTTGAGCAGGAACTTCTGCGCCTTGGTCATGTCGGGCTTGATGTCGATGAGGCGGTCGAGTCTTGTGAGCTTCATGACCTTGGTTGCGTCGTCGTTGAGCCCGGTGATGACGAAGCGGCCTTTGTTGCGGGCTTTGACGTCTTTGGAGATGGTGACCATGGCGCCGAGGGCGGCGGAGGAGATGAACTCGACGGCGGAGTAGTCCATCGCGACGAGGTTGACGCCCGAGTTTTCGAGGTAGGCGTGGACTTCGTCGATGAGGAGTTTGGACTCGTGTTCGTGGAGTTTGTGCGCGGTCACCTTGATGACGGCGCCTTTGTCGGCGAACTCGGTAGCGGTCATGTGGCCGGCGGTTTCGGGCATGGGGGGATGGTAGCCGATTTGGGCGGGGTCTTGGGGGTTCTGGGAGCCCATCGGGGGGATTGTTCCGGTATGCTGGAGGTTTGATCCCGGATCGGAGGGTTTGATGGACGAGGGTACGGCGGCGGATGGAACAGCGGCGGGGTTTGATTACTCTGCGGAGATCAAGAAGCTCCAGGTGGAGTTGGTGAAGCTGCAGGCGTGGGTTCAGCACACGGGGATGCGGGTCGCGGTGGTGTTCGAGGGTCGGGACACGGCCGGGAAGGGCGGGGTGATCAAGCGGATCACGCAGCATCTGAACCCGAGGCACTGTCGGGTGGTAGCGCTTCCCAAACCGACGGAGAGCGAGCGGACGCAGTGGTATTTCCAGCGGTATGTGGAGCATCTTCCGGCGGCGGGGGAGATGGTGCTGTTCGATCGGAGCTGGTACAACCGGGCTGGGGTGGAGCGTGTGATGGGGTTCTGCACGGACTCGGAGTATCGGGAGTTTTTGCGGTCGTGCCCGCAGTTCGAGCGGATGCTGATCAAGTCGGGGATCGTGCTGGTGAAGTACTGGTTCTCGATCAGCGCGGAGGAGCAGGCGCGACGGCTCGAGCGGCGGAACCAGAACCCGCTCAAGCGCTGGAAGCTGAGTCCGATCGACTTCGAGTCCCGGGGGCACTGGGTGGACTATTCCCGCGCGAAGGACGACATGTTCGTGCACACGGACACGGAGGACTCGCCCTGGTATGTGGTGGATACGGACGACAAGAAGAAGGCGCGGCTGAATTGCATTGCGCATCTGCTGAGTCTGATCGAGTACGAGGATGTGCTTCCGGAGCGGATCGAGCTTCCGGAGCTTCAGGTGGATGCGGGGTATGTGCGGCCGGATCAGTCGGGGTATCGGGGGGTGCCGGAGGTGTATTGAAGGGGGGAGGCTTTGAGCGTGGGTGTTGCGGGGTTGGTTGGGGTTCGCCGTCGGCGGTTAGCTGGCGGTTGAGCTTGGTTGATTTGAGAAGGCCGCGTCATTTGGGGCGCGGTCTTTTTGACTCTTCGCACAACCGATGAGATGCTGTTGTTCCAGTGCGGCAAAATCGAACCGCATAGTTCAACCTCACGTATCTTGGTACTGTGGGTGCACAAGGACGAAGCCCAATCCAATAACTCCGGGGATGCAGCAAGGGATGCCAAACACCCCAAAGCGTTGCTAGACAATCGCTTATACCACCAGCTGCCATGTACGGATTTATTCGGGACCTTGCCCTGTGTATCTACGCCAACTTTCATGTACGATATACTGATACTTGTCAGGAGAACGAATGCCACACCTATCGAGTTACGATTTTGGCCACATCACCGCTGAAAGTGACGAGAAGCGACTTCGCGACCCATCCTGTTTTTGCGAGACTTCTTCTTGGAATTCAGCAAACCTTGCGCACAAATATCTCATAGTTGGCCGCAAAGGATCTGGAAAAACATCAATTAGAATAGGCATGGACGCATATCAAAAACAAATCAATCAAATTACATGCCACATAGAGTTTGCAAACTTTTCTTCTGAAACACTGCTCAACCTAATCGACCCAATCTCGCACCAACTGTTTAGCAAATCAGCATTTCTCAAGAATACCTGGCGGTATGCAATTGCCCTAAAACTTGCCAAAGGCGTATTAAAGAGCAATCTTCCAAAATCCGTGAAAGAAAAAATATCTAATTTTCAAATTATACTTGACGATCCCGGCGAACTCCCGGACTGCAGGGACGAAGACGGCGAATTCAACCTGCACAACATATTTACCACAGCTGTATTTGGGCTAATTGAAATTATAAAGTCTGAACCCAAGCCCAATCAAATTCTTAACTATCCGATAACAAAAAGGTTTAGGACTGCCGAAAGCGAACTTTATAGCTTATTCTCATCAGGAGACACGGGAGCCCTTCTTACTATTGATAATTTTGACGACGCATTCGAAGAATACCACGAAGTAGCACAGCCGATGATTATTGGGATGACTGACGCTGTCAAAACCGTGTTCAGCGAATACGAATCGAGCACCAGCAGCAACCATCTTAGAATTAAGGCGTTCGTACCTGAAGATGCGTTCGGCCCCCGTGACTACAGACACTACGACAAGGTATCGCCTGTCCCCATCCATTGGAGTCCTAAAGATTTAGGAATGTTTGTCGCAAGGCGAATCCACAGCACATTGAGAATCACAGGGGACACGGGCGGCAATGTGCCACGCGGAGCCCCATCTACACAAGATGAGGTAACCAAGACGCTTAACAAACTTTTTGAACCTATTGCAGAAGCAGATCCATACAGAGATCCGATGACATGGATTGCCCACTTCTGCCTGGAACGCCCTCGAGATGTAATTCTCCTACTTGATGGCCTTAGAGCAAGTATCCTTGAATCCGATGAAGACGCGACATCAATCTCAGGCCAGCATCTACACTCCTACCTCCCTGCTGCCAGCGAAATCATTGCGGAAAACATCGTTCGTGAGTATTCATCCAAGTTTCCGAAACTATCCAGTGCCATCTCGGCTTTTAGCAACGGGCGAGCAGAGCTTAGCCCGGAACAAGCGAAAAACATCCTTATACACACCCCTGGCTTAGTGACGCCACACCAAACCACGTCCTACTGGATGAATTCGTTGTATGAATGCGGCTTTCTTTGCAAAGTCTATTTACGAAAAGTTGGTATGTCATACAAAAAAGTCGCTGTCACCTCTTGGCGTGATGATGCTGCGAATGACGTGGACGCTGACAGCTTTGTGGTCCACCAAGCGTTCTGGAGGTACTCCAGACTCACCGCGCCAGACTGGGTCTTTGAGTACGCCTAATGACTGTCTTGCACTCTCTTATAGGTTTCCGCGGCGTTCTTGTTCGAGTTCGAGGGATTCGAAGAGGGCTTTGAAGTTGCCCTTGCCGAAGCTTTGGGAGCCGCGGCGGCAGATGATTTCGATGAAGAAGGTTGGGCGGTCTTGGAGGGGTTTGGTGAAGAGTTGGAGGAGGTAGCCCTCGTCGTCGGCATCGACGAGGATGCCGAGGTCGCGGACGCGTTGGTGGTCTTCCTTGACGGCTTCGTGGCCGTGGTCGGTGAGCATTTTGTTGACGCGGTCCCAGACGAGTTCGTAGTAGGTGTCGGGCATGTTCAGGAAGTCCACTCCTCGGCGGCGGAGTTCGGCGACGGTTTTGAGTTCGTCGTCGGTGCGGAAGGCGAGGTGTTGGACTCCCGGGGTCATGTCGTGCCATTCCAGGTATTCCTGGATCTGGGACTTTTTGAGTCCTTCGGCGGGCTCGTTGATGGGCATTTTGATGAGGTTGTTGCCGCTTGCCATGACCTTGGACATGAGGGCGGAGTATTCGGTGGAGATGTCTGCGTCGTCGAAGTGCTTGAACATCTTGAAGCCCATGACGTCTTCGTACCACTTGACCCAGTGGTTCATTTTGCCGTCTTCGACGTTGCCGACGAAGTGGTCGCAGTACATGAGGCCGCAGGGGTTTTCTTCGTTGTACTTGTTGAGGGGGGAGTCGATTTTCTGGAAGGTGGGCATGAACATGCCGCCGGCGCGGAGTTTGTCGTAGGCGTATTCGCCGGTGCGGGAGACGAAGGTGTGGATGACCCGGCCGTAGATCTTGATGGAGGCGACGGTGACGGTGCCTCTTTCGTCTTCGAGTGTGCGCGGGGCTTGGGCGCATTCGGCGCCGTTGGCGATGGCTTGGTCGTAGGCGGCTTGCGCGTCGTTGACGGTGAGTGCGACTTCCTTGACGCCGTCGCCGTAGCGTTTGAGTTCTTCGGCGGCGGGGTGGTCTTTGGTGAGGGGCGTGGTGAGCAACATGCGGATGTTGCCCTGGGTGAGGAGGTAGTCGGCTTCGTCGCGTGATCCGGTGGTGAGGTCGGCGATCTGGTCGATGCGGAATCCGAAGGTGTGGGCGTAGAAGTAGGCGGCTTGCTTCGCGTTTCCGACGTAGAAGCGGACATGGTCCACGTCGATGAGGGCGAGGGGATCCGTGGACACGGCCGAGGTGGGCTGGGTCTGGGCGGTGGTCATTGTGATGATCCTTCGTAATCAGTCTCTTGGGCGGTGCGGTGCCGGTCTTTGGTCGGTGCTAGGGGTGCAGCGACATCCGGCGGGAGCCCAGGTCCCGTAGGTACATTATAGAACGGGGGCGCGGGAGCGCCAAGAACCGTGGCTGAAGGATCGGTGATGGGGTGTTAGAGGGCTTGGAGGGGGGCGTGGGATTCGTCGGCGTCGTCGGCGACACGGAAGCCCGAGGACTTGTCGCCGATGCGGAGGATGGCGACGGTGGATTGGGCGAGGATGGCGCCGAGGGGCTTTCCGGCGACGAGGAGGACGGCGTCTCCGTCGTTGACGATGCCCTGGGTGAGGAGGTACTGCTCGACGTGCTCGGTCCAGTCGCGGAGGCGGCCTCGTCCGGGGGGGTAGGTGAGGACGGGGGTGACGCCTCCATAGAGGGCCATTCTTCGGGAGCCGATGGGGGAGGAGGTGTAGGCGAAGATGGGGACGCGGAAGTTGTTCTGGGAGAGGTAGCGGGCCATGCCTCCTCGTTCGGACCAGACGGCGACGGCTTTGGCTTGGAGCCCTTCGGCCATGTGCCAGACACCTTTGGCGAGGGCGGCGGAACGGAAGGGGTATTCCTTGAGGTCGCTCGGCGCGCCCTGGTCGTGCGCGAGCTCGTCCATACGGGACTCGGTGACCTTGATGATCCGGTTCATGGTCTCGACGACGAGGTCGGGGTGTTTGCCGACGGCGGTTTCGCCGGAGAGCATGACGGCGTCGCAGCCGTCGAAGACGGCGTTGGCGACGTCGCTCGCTTCAGCGCGGGTGGGGCTCGGGGAGTCGATCATGGACTCGAGCATCTGGGTTGCGACGATGCAGGGCTTGCCCTGCTGGTTGCACTTGGCGAGGATGTGCTTCTGGACGACGGGGACCTTGGCGACGTCCATCTCGACCCCGAGGTCTCCTCGCGCGACCATGATGGCGTCGGTGGTTTCGATGATCTCGTCGAGGTTGGCGACGGCTTGGGGCTTCTCGACCTTGACGACGACGGGGATGCGCATCCCGACTTCGGTTTCAGCCCAGGGGAGGTCGTCGGTGCACCACTCTTCGAGTTTGTCGATGAGCATCTGGACTTCGGATGCGGTCCGGACGAATGAGAGGGCGAGGTAGTCCACCCCTCGTTCGACGGCCCATTTGGCGCATTCCCAGTCGCGTTCGGTGATGGCTGGGAGGTCGAGGTCGGATTCGGGGAGGTTGATGCCTTTGGAGGACGTGATGCGGCCTCCGACGGTGACGGCGCACTTGAGCCATTCGCCCCGTTCCTGCTCGATGGCGAGCATGCGGATGGCGCCGTCGTTGATGAGGACGCGTTGTCCGGGGAGGACGTCGTCGTAGAGCTGGGTGAAGGTGGCGTCGAAGATGGCGCGGCCGTCGATGATGGCGGCGGTGCCTTGTCCTTTCTTGAAGAGGACGTGGTCTCCGGGGTTGAGGATGATGCCGCCTTCGGGGTCGATGTCGGGGACCTTGAGGACGCGCATTTTGGGTCCCTGGAGATCGCCCAGGATGGCGATGGGTCGTCCGGCTCGCTCAGAAGCGGCGCGGACGTTCTTGAAGCGGACGTCCTGATCGTCGAGGGAGCCGTGGGAGAAGTTGAGACGGAAGACGGAGACTCCCTGGTCGATGAGCTTGTCGAGCATCTCGGGGGAGTCTGAAGCTGGGCCGAGGGTCGCGACGATCTTCGCGTGGGCGGGTGTCGCGGCGTTTTTGATGTCGAAGGTGGGTGAGTTGGCGTGAAGTGTCATCGTGCGCTCCGGGTGATGATGCCAGAGGATACACGCGCCGAAACAGTTTCGTGGGATGGATGCATCGGGTGGACGAGAATTCCCGAATGCGGGGTGGTTGGGGTCAATGATCCAGCGTTGAGTCTCGGAGGTGTTGGTGATGTCTGATTCGGTTGCGATCGTGACAGGAGCTGGGTCTGGGGTGGGGGCGCAGGTGGCCCGGATGTTGGTCGAGCGGGGTTGGGGTGTGGTGCTTGCGGGGCGGACCCCTGAGAAGCTCGAGGGGGTTGCGCGTGAGATCGGGGGGCGGACATTGGTGTGCGCGATGGATGTCGGGGTGGATGGGGATCGGGCTCGGCTTGTGGACACGGCGCTGGATGCTTTTGGGCGGATCGATGCGCTCGTGAACAATGCGGGACTCGCGGATTACAAGCAGGTTCACCAGCATGATGACGATTCGATGATGGCGTTGTTCCGGGTGAACGGGATCGGTCCCGTGGACCTGGCGCGTCGGGTGATCCCTGCGATGCTCGAGCAGAAGTCGGGGGTGGTGGTGAACGTGGCTTCGATGGCGAACATCGATCCGTTCCCGGGGCTCGGGATGTATGGGTGCGCGAAGGGTGCGTTGTCGGTGCTCCCGAAAGCGATCGAGAACGAGTACGGGAGACGCGGGATCCGGGGCTACACGATCTGTCCGGGGGCGATCGAGACGGGGATGCTCCGGTCGATGTTCGACACGAAGCAACTGCCCGAGTCGGCGACGCTGGATCCGGCGGATGTTGCGGCGCGGATCGTGGGGTGTGTGGTTGGGGAAGAGGGTGAGCCGAGTGGGTCGGTGATTGCGATGCCGAGTCATTGAACGACACCAACCCGCGATCAGCGGGTCGGTGTGTGGGGCTGGGATGTCTGCAACGCTTTAGACGGTCGTGGTCGCGGTGGACTTGACGTGGAGCTCGTGGAGTTGGTCGTCGTCCACGACGTTGGGGGCTTCGCACATGAGGTCTTGGCCGGTCATGGTCTTGGGGAAGGCCATGACTTCGCGGATGTTGTCGGTGGCGCACATGTGCATGACGAGTCGGTCCAAACCGAAGGCGATGCCGCCGTGGGGTGGGGCGCCGTAGGAGAGGGCGTCGAGGAGGAAGGAGAACTTGAGCTTGGCTTCTTCTTCGGAGAGCCCGAGGAGGGAGAAGACCTTGGCTTGGACGTCCTTACGGTGGATACGGATGGAGCCGCCGCCGATTTCGGAGCCGTTGCAGATCATGTCGTAGCCGTCGGAGACGATGGACTCGATCTCGTCGATGTTGTCGGGGTCGGCGCTCAGGAATCGTTCGAGTTCGTGGTCGGAGGGGGCGGTGAAGGGGTGGTGGAGCGCGTGGAAGCGGCCGGGCTCGTCGCCTTCGCCTTCGACGTGCTCGAACATGGGGAAGTCGTAGACCCAGAGGAAGTTCCATGCGCCCTCGGGGATGAAGCCGTGGTCGCGTGCGATCTTCTGGCGGAGCTCGCCCAGGGCTTTGGTGACGATGCTGTATGTATCCGCGCCGAAGATGACGGCGTCGCCGTCTTCGAGTCCGAGACGTTCGATGAGTTCGTCCTTGATGGAGCCCAGGAACTTCCCGATCCCGGATTCGAAGTCGCCGTTGACGTATTTGGTGGTGGGGATCCCGCCGGCGCCGAAGTCGGAGGCGAACTTGGTGAAGGCGTCGGTGACCTTGCGCGAGAAGTCGGCGGCCTTTCCGGGGACGCGGATGGCTTTGACGACGCCCTTGGGCTTCTCGAGCGCGCCCTGGAAGACCCCGAAGTCGGTCTTTGCGGCGAGGTCGGAGATGTCGATGAGCTTGAGGTCGTAGCGCGTGTCGGGGCGGTCGATCCCGTAGTCGTTGAGCGCGTCCTGGTAGGTCATCCGGGGGAAGTCCGCGAGGTCGATGCCCATGGTCTCTTTCCAGAGACGCTTGGCGAAGCCTTCCATGATGGACATGACTTCTTCGCGATCGACGAAGGCGAGCTCAAGGTCGATCTGGGTGAACTCGGCTTGGCGGTCGAAGCGCGGGTCTTCGTCGCGGAAGCATTTGACGATCTGGAGGTAGCGGTCGCACCCGGCGATCATGAGGATCTGCTTGAAGAGCTGGGGGGACTGGGGGAGCGCGTACCACATGCCTTCCTGGAGGCGTGAGGGGACGAGGAAGTCTCGTGCGCCTTCGGGGGTGGAACGGCAGAGCATGGGGGTTTCGATCTCGAGGAAGCCCTGCTCGTCGAAGTAGTCGCGCGTGACCTTGGTGACCCGGTGGCGGGTTCTGAGGATCTCTTGCATCTTCGGGCGGCGGAGGTCGAGGTAGCGGTGCTTGAGTCGGGTTTCCTCGGCGGGGAGGTTGGACTCGTCGCTCGGGACGAAGGGGAGCTTTGCGGTTTTGGAGAGGACCTCGAGCTCGGTCGCGAGGACTTCGATCGCGCCGGTGGGGATTTTGGGGTTGGCTTTGGCGCGGGCGCGGACGACACCCGTGACCCGGATGCAGTCTTCGTTGCGGAGCTTGTCCCCTGCTTCGACGAGCTCTGTTGGGGCGTCGTCGGAATCGAAGACGATCTGGGTGATCCCGTCCCGGTCTCGGAGGTCTACGAAGACGAGGCCTGATCCGTGTCCACGGAAGGCGTTGACCCACCCCATGAGGGTGACGTTGTGGTCGGTGTTGGATTCGTTGAGTTGGCCGCAGGTATGTGTGCGTTGGGGCATTGGATCCGCTCCTGAGCGAAACAAAGACCGGGCTTTGGAGCCCGGTCGTGGAATGGAAGCGGATTGTAGTCGTGAGGGGTCAGAGAACTTGGAGGAAGGTAAGCATGAGGGCACACATGGGGAGGGCTGCGAGGTATCCGAGGACCCCGATGTAGAAGGCGGCTCCGGAGGAGCGGTCGGCGTCGTGCTCGGTGAGGGTTTCGCCGTGCTGGATCGGGGCGTTGTTGGGCTGTGTCATCGTGTGTCCTCCTTTCGTGTGATTCGGACTGATCGTTGACGTGTACTCAACATATTTGTTTCGACAAGTATTTCCATCCGATTCGGTGCGGTGGCTTGTGATTCCTGTGAGATCGCACGGCGAAATCACCCTTTTGAGCGAGGAGGGGATGATTCCTGCGAAAGAAAAGTCGGGATGTGGGGTGCGTTACTTCGCGTTGGTGAGGGCGTCGGCGTTGAGGACGGCGATCTCGGGGTGGTTTCGGTAGTAGCCGTCGTAGTCGAGCCCGTAGCCGACGACGAACTCGTCGGGGATCTCGAAGCCCACGTAGTCGGCGTTGATATCGACTTCTCTCCGGGCCTTCTTATCGAGGAGGACGGCGGTGCGGAGGGAGGCAGGGCTTTGCTCGTTGATGAGTTCTTTGACGAGGGCCATGGTCTGGCCGGAGTCGAGGATGTCGTCGATGACGAGGACGTGCTTGCCCTTGAGATTCTTGGGCATTTCGGAGGCGAGGTGCGCGCCTTTGGAGGTAACGGACGCGCCGGGGTAGGACTTCACGCTTGTGAGGCCGAGGGAGAGTTTGACGGGCATGGAGCGGATGAGGTCGGCGCAGAAGATCATGGCGCCGGTCATGATGGGGATGAGGGTCACACGACCCTCGTCGAGGGGGGTGTGGCCGTCTTTGTCGAGATCGCGCTCGAGGTCGGCGACGATCTCTGCGGCGAGTTCGTCCACGCGCTTGGCGATCTGGTCTTTGGAGACGAGGGTTTGCGCGATCTCTGGGAACATGGACGAGCGTAGGCGTTGGACCCGTGCTCGGTCCGGGGATGGGGGTGGGGATCAGGGGCAACCGGTGGAGAGGTCCTGGAGGAAGCTGCTGATATCGAAGAAGTCGAACTGGGTGTCTGCGTTGTAGTCGAGTTCGGACATCAGGAGCTGGGAGATGTCGAAGAAGTCGTAGGTGTTGTCTCCGTTGAGGTCTGCGGGGCATTCGCAGATGTCGGGGATGGTGTTGTTGTCCGTGTCGAGGATGCCGTTGGCGATGTCGATGATGTCCGGGATGTCGTTTGCGTTGCAGTCGTCGAACATGGGGTTGGTGTCGGTTGAGCCCGTGGTTTCGGTGCTGATCCCGGGTTGGCCGTTGGTTGCGGGGGTCCCGGGGTTGGCGATGTTGACGAGGAGGGCGCGGGTCTGGACGGTGAGGTTGGAGGGGTTGTGGAGGGCGATGGATGCGCCCCCGGCGCCGCCGCCGCCTTCACCACCGCGGCCGCCGTTGCCTCCTCGTCCTCCGGCTTGGCCGTTGGTTCCGTCGTCTTGTTCACCCGGTCCGCCGTAGGGGGAGCAGCCACCCCCGACGCCACCGGTGCCGCCGAGTTGGCCGATGGAGCCTGATCCGCCGTTGCCTCCGGACGCGCTGGTGAGTGTGGAGTCGAGGACGAGGATGTTGGTGTCTGCGATGTCGGGGTTGATGAGGAGGGCGATGGAGGATCCTCCGGAGGATCCGGGTCGTCCGCCTTGGCCGCCTTGGCCTCCGGAGCCTCCGCCTCCGCCGGAGCCGCCGAAGGAGTCGCAGCTGTCGGTGCCACCTCCGCCGCCTCCGCCTCCCCCACCGCCGCCGCCGTGCTGACCACGGGTGCCTGAAGCTGCTGTGGTGGGTGTTTCGGGGAAGATGAACGGGGAAGCGCCGGAGCCCACGGGACCGTTGAGGCCGTTGAGTCCGTTTTCGCCACGCGCGGATCCGATCCCGCAGGTGTTTCCGAGGCCGTCGGGTGCGCCGGAGCCACCGAAGCCGCGGAGTGCGAGGTTATCGCTCGAGAATCCGCTTGACCCGGGGGAGCCGTGTGCTGAGCCGTGCCCGGCGTTGCCTCCTCGTCCGCCGCCTGATCCCCAGCTTGAGCCTGCTCCGGATCCTCCCTGAGGTCTGGCGCAGCTTGAGCACCCGAATCCGGAGTCTTCGCACCCGGGCCGGCCGCGCTGTCCGTTGTTGCCGTTGAGCGCGCTCGTGTTCCACGGGAGCCCGTTGGATCCGGATCCACCGAGGCCGGCGAGGATGTCGGCATCGAAGATGAGGACTTCGGTCGGCGCGGTCACGATGTGGAGCCCGACGGAACTGCTGGAGGTGCCTTCTGGGGCGTCGGGGGCGAAGACGGTGATCCGGTCGAGGACGAAGCGCGGCGCGGTGTCGTGGATATCGACGGTGAGCCCGGCGGGGTTGGTTTGGGTGAGGGATGCGTTGGTGGATTCGAGGATGGTCGAGGGTGTGGGGAGATCCCGGGTCCAGGTGACGGGGTCGTAGGAGCCGTGGAGGCGGAGGGCGTCGTTGGAGGTGATCTGGTGTGATTCAGCGGTGTAGACACCCGACGCGAGGTAGATGGTGTCCTCGGTGTCGTCGTCGAGGTCGAGGAGGGAGAGCGCGTGTTCGAGGGTGGCGACGGGCTCGGAGGGGGTTCCGGGGTTGAGGTCGTCGCCGGTGTTGGCGCTGACGTAGATGGTGCTCGTTCCTGCTGCGGCGCTGAGCGCGAGGGTCGAGGAGAGGAGGGCGCTGAGGAGGACGGGTGTGGTGGTGGTCATGTCGATCCCTTCGGGTCCGTGGTGCGGTTGAGGAGCGATCGGACGGACTCGCGCTCTTGACACACGGATTGCGATAGCGGGCGCTGGCGCGCCCGGTGGATCGACGGAAATTCTTTGAAATGTGGACGGGTGTGTTAGGCCGACTGGCGGACGGGGGTCTCGGTCCAGGACATGGTGAGCGCGAGAGCGCGGGTCCAGTCCATGGAGTGTCGGGTGGTCCAGGTGTAGCTTGCGATTGCGGCCATCTGGGCGACGATGGTGACCCGTGACTGCGCGGGGTCGGGGAAGATGGTCCCGAGGGAGGCGATCTCGCTCTGGGCTTCGGAGAGGTCGGAAGCGTGGTCGAGGACGAGCGCGAGGAATGACTTGAGGAGGACCTGGGCTCGGGCGTGATCGCCGGCTTGGGCGATCTGGATGCTCGGGCAACGCTCGAGGACTCGATCGACGAGGGAGTCGATGTTCCGGTTGAGGATTTCGGCGCTGCGCTCGAGGCGATCGACGGACTTGGGGTCCGAGGCGCGGTCGGGGGCGGCGATGAACGAGGCGAGGTCGGGAACGCTCATGGCTCGTGCTCCTGCGCCCGGGGTCGTCTCTTGGGGTGGGCGCTGGAGACGGGATCGGGTGGATCACGGGTCGGCTGAAGCGGGATGTTTGTTTTCTGGGACCTTGGGCGCGACCCCGTGAAGTGGGGATCAGGGGCAGCCGGCTGCGAGGTCCTGGAGGAAGGCGCTGATATCGAAGAAGTCGAAGATGGAGTCCCCGGTGTAGTCGTGGTGGGATGTGAGGAGGAGGGAGAGGTCGAAGAAGTCGGCTTGGGTGTCTTCGTTGAGGTCCTGGGGACAGTTGAGGAAGGGGGTTCGGTTGGGGTGGACGGCGATGGTGTGGGTGTAGAGGGAGGTGGTGGCGAGATCGGGGGTGTTGTCGTTGTTGAAGTCGGCAAACCGGAGGTCGGTTGCGAGTCGTCCGAGTTCGATCCGGTCTTGTTGGGTGAAGGTGGCGCTGCCGTCGTTTCGGAAGAAGGTGGCAAAGGACTCGAAGGGGGAGCTGACGACGATGAGGTCCGGGTCGGAGTCGTTGTCGATGTCCGCGCTGCGGAGGTGGGTGGCGAAGTCGGGCGCGTCGAGGGTGATGGGTGGCTGGAACCCGGCTTGGGTGTCGCTGAGGATGACGGAGATGCTGGCGCTGGTGAGGTTGAGACAGGCGATGTCGGGGTAGGTGTCGTTGTTGAGGTCTTCAACGATGAGGGAGTCGGGATTGGATCCAACGGGGATGGGGAGGAGGGGGACGAAGTCGGTTTCGATGGGGTCGTTGAGGTAGACGGTGATGTCGTTGGAGCCTTGGTTGAGGACGACGAAGTCGGATGTGCCGTTGAGATCGAGGTCGGTGACCCGGAGCGCGATGGGTTCGTCTCCGGTGGGGAGGGTGGTGGTGTCGGTCCCGAAGTAGGGCTCGGTTCCGAGGTTGTAGTTGATGGTGAGGGTGTCGTCGGACTGGTTGACGTTGATGATGTCGGGGTGGGTGTCGTTGTTGAGGTCGTGGACCTGGGGGGAGCGAGGGGTGGTTCCGACGGAGGGGAGGTCGTACCCGTGCCCGAAGGGGTCGATGAAGAAGGGGTCTCCCAGGTTGAGCTTGATGTTCA
Source organism: Phycisphaerales bacterium (assembly GCA_027019265.1). Taxonomy (GTDB): domain Bacteria; phylum Planctomycetota; class Phycisphaerae; order Phycisphaerales; family UBA1924; genus UBA1924. The sequence goes on along the minus strand of JALUWX010000012.1, from coordinate 72,769 downwards.
CGCTGTCGTGCTCGGTGTCGGCGATGATGAGGTCGAGGTCCGAGTCGTTGTCGATGTCTGCGAGGACGGGGTCTTTGAAGTTCTGGAAAGACCCGATGGTCAGCAGTTGGTTGTGGCGGAGGGAGCCTGTGCCGTCGTTGAGAAAGGATTCGATGACCATCTCGGTGTTGCTTGGGCCGTGGACTGCGACGGTGTCGATGGCGCCGTCGTTGTTGATGTCTCCGGTGACGAACTGTGCGAACTCTTCTCGGTAGTCCAGTTCCGAGGCGAACCCGGTGCGCCATCCTGTTGGGGAGGAGGGGACGATGGAGATTGAAGATGGGAATGCGACCCCGATGAGCTCGGGTCGGCCGTCGTTGTCGAGGTCCTCGGCGGCGATCATGGCTCCGGTACCTGTTGAGTAGCTCGAGTCGTAGGTGTGGGTGTAGGTTCCGGATTTGAGGTAGACGGAGGCTGTGTTCTGGGAGGAGCCCACGAGGAGGTCGGGTTCGGAGTCGTCGTTGAGGTCGGCGAAGACAATGGACTCGAGGTTGAGGATCTGCTGGGTGAGGTTTGCTGGGGATCCGATCGAACCGTTGGGGTTGGCTCGTCGTGCGATGATGTTCCAGTTTTCCTCGGTGATGACAGAGGGATGAGAATCGTTGTTGAGGAAGCGGACGTCGACGATGTCGGCGTTGGATTGGGTTTCGTGGGTTGAGATGTGGGTGAGATGGCCTAGGGTGTCGACGCTGAAGACGTAGAGCCCGAGTGACGTGGTGTTGGTGGCCGCGATGATCTCGGGTTGGTTGTCGTTGTTGAGGTCTGCGACGAAGAGGGATCGGACTGTGGGGAGGGCCGGGAGGCTGTCGGTTCGTTCGTAGGTGCCTTCGGGGGTTGCGAGGTAGACGGTGATGTCGGAGGGGGTGGTGAAGTGGGTCGTGGCTTTGGTTGCGAGGACGAGATCGGGGAGCCCGTCGTCGTTGAGGTCGGAGACACGGACCTCGTTGATCCTGAACTCGGGGAGGACGTGCGCGACGGGGGACGCGAAGGTCATGTCGCCGTTGTTGATGAGGGTGATGAGGGTGCCCGAGTAGGTGGTCCCGATGAGGTCGGGGTCGTTGTCGTTGTCGAGGTCCGTGAAGATGGGGTCGATCCAGTAGCCGTCGAAGCCGGTTTCGATGGAGGTGAAGTCGAGCCCGCCGTCGTTGCGGAGGATGGTGACGGGGCCGTAGGGGCTGATGCAAGCGATGTCGGTGTCGGAGTCGTTGTCGAGGTCGAGCGCGTGGACCCATTCGAGGGTGTACGGGCCGGGGACGGGGATGAGGATCGGGGTTTCGTAGAGGTCGTGCAAGGACCAGGGCTGGGCGCTGGCGATGGTGGTCGTGAGCGCGAGGACGGCGATGGTGCGCATGTGGAATCTCCCCTCTGGAACCTCGTGGTGGTCTCAGAGGGGATATCGGGGATCGGGGATTGATCCGTTGAATGCTGGGTTTACCAAGGGAGGCGCTGGTTGTCGTGGCTGATGAACGCGCCCGTGTCGCTGATGGTGAGGGAGTCGAGGGTGTTCCAGATGTTCGTGGCGGATTCGATCGGTTCGAGGGGGGCTTGGGCTCCCCCCATGTCGGTCTGGACCCAGCCCGGGTGGAGCGCGACGACGGTGACGTTCTTGTCTTTGAGTTCCTGGGCGATGGTGGCGCAGGCCATATTGAGGGCGGCTTTGGACATCCGGTATCCGAGGAAGTGCATCTCGCCCTTGCTTGCGTCGGTGATGGACCCGAGGTTGCTCGATGTGTTGACGATGAGCTTTCGGTCCGACTTCGCGACGTTGCTGACGAGGGCGCGCATGACGAGGACGGGTCCGATGGTGTTGACGTTGATCTGTTTGCGGAGGGCTTCGGGATCGAGGTCGAGGATGGAGTCGCACCCGTGGTCGAAGATCCCGGCGTTGTTGATGAGGATGTCGATGGGGGTGTCGCTCAAGCGTTCAGCGAGCGCGGTGATTGAGGACTCGTCGGACACGTCGAGTTGTTCGATCCGGATGTCGGGGCTGATGGCGCGGAGTTCGGTGGCGCTGTCGGGGTTTCGACAGGTCCCGATGACGGTGTGGGCTTTGGAATGCGCGAGCTTCGCGAGTTGGAGGCCGATACCTCGGTTCGCGCCGGTGATGAGGGTGGTGGTCATGGTGGGATGGTAGCGGAGCGGTTTGGGAGCGCGATCAGGGGCACCCGGCCTGGAGGAGTTGGAGGTACGCGCTGAGGTCGAAGAAATCGAGCTGCCCGTCTCCTGTGAGGTCGGCGAAGCACGGGTCGGGGTTGGGGTCCTGCGCGGTGTCCACCCAGACGCTGAAGGCGGAGTCTGAGGTGACGAAACCGGAGGGGGTCCAGAGTGCTTTGAGTGGGGCGAGCCCGACTCGGGTGTACTCGAGGGACATCGAACGATCGGAGGCTGAGGCATCCATCATGTACGCGCTCGGGTCGTCGGGGAGGGAGTTCATGGAGGCGGACATCGGGCCGACGATCGGGGAGATGACGAGCTTGCCTGTGCGTGATCCGAAGAAGTTCCCGAACTCGAAGCGGATTCGGTCGTTGGTCTGGTCGTAGACGAGGTCGTAGATGATTCCTTCGGCGTTGTTGTCGAGGTTGACCATGGGGGCGTCGGCGGGGACGTCGAATGAGAAAATGAAGTCGCCGTCGATGGCACGGAAGCGGACGGCGGTTGCGTCGGCGCTGATCGGGGGGGCGCTGGTATCGAAGATCGCGCGGACCGTGACGGGACGCACGCCGTCGTCGGCGAGGAGGGATCCCGAGACCCCGATCTCGATGAAGGGTTGGGCGGAGGCGGCGCTGGCGAGGGCCGCGAGGAGGAGGATGGTGCGTTCGTGGTTCACATCGGGTTCCTGAGGGGATGGGTTCGGGCGCTTTGGGGGGCGGCGTCGTCGTGGGCTTGGGCGCTGACCATCCGGAACTGGGAAGCGGGGTCGGAGACTCCGAGCGACGCGTCGAGCGCAAACGCGAGGATGATGGATCCGAGGATCGCGAAGGCCGCGAGACTGATGGCGATGGGTGATCGGGATGTGTTCATGTCCCCTCCTGAGTTCGATTCTGGACGGTTCGAGGATACCGGTTCGTGGGTCTGGGTGGAAGGATGAAGGTTCCGTTGGGGGCGGATTCGTGTAGTATGGAGCTGTTCTGTTCGTGTGCCGCGGATCGGCGGGCACGGTGTTCACGCTCGGAGAGACCCATAATGACCACGCATACGTGCTGCGCCCTTGTCCTGCTCGCTGGCCTTGCTCCCATCGCGATGGGGTCGGGGGAGGATCCGTCGGTGGTGTATCCGGAGGGGGTCGAGGTTCCTCGTTCGATGACGATCGAGGAGCGCGCGTTTGTCGAGACGAACCCGATCGTGGCTTCGGGGGCGCGTGGGGGCGCGCCCGTGGGGCTGATCCGGACACCCGGGGAGTACGAGCCCGCTGAGGGGATCATCATGACGTGGGAGGGGTCGAGCGCGTGGAAGTCGATCTTGGCGCAGATGACCCGGGAGATCACGACGACGGGGGACGCGGATGCGTACATCTTCGTGGACACCACATCGGAGCGCACGAGCGCGTCGGACCAGCTGACGGCGATCGGGGCGGACATGTCGCGCGTGGAGTTCCATGTTCGCGCGACGGACACGATCTGGGCGCGGGACTTCGGGCCTCGGTACATCTTCCTCGGGTCCGCGCCGGACGGGACGGGTGGGGTGCGCGCGATCGTGGACCACACGTACAACCGGCCTCGTCCGAACGACAACGCGCTCCCGTCGTACTGGGCGGGGGCACGGGGTGAGCCGTCGTTCCTGATCCCGCTCGTGCACGGGGGCGGGAACTACCACCTGGAGACGGGGAACCCCGGGGGGGTGGGTCATGCGACCCGGCTCATCGCGAATGAGAACCCGGGGCTGAGCGAGAGCGAGATCGTGCAGCTCTGGAAGGACTACCAGAACCTCGACACCACGCTGTACACCCCGTACCCGACGTTCGTGGATTCGACCCAGCACATCGATATGTGGATGATCATGCTCGATGACGACAAGGTGATGATCTCCGAGTGGGTGAACGAGCCCAGCGCGTCGTGGGCGATGACGTCGGACAACGCCGCGGCGGACTTCGCCGCTCGGGGGTTCCAGGTGTACCGGGTCCCGGCGGTGCGCTCCGGGGGGACGCACTACACGTTTACCAATGCGGTGATCTGCAACGACCTGGTGCTGGTCCCGCGCTACACGAACTCGACGGCTTCGCAGTTCAACGACGACGCGCTGATGGTGTGGGAGAGCGCGTACCCGGACAAGACGATCGTGCAGATCAACTGTCAGGCGCTGGTGACGGCGGCGGGTGTGATGCACTGCATTGTCAAGCACGTGCCCGCGCCGGCGACGGGGGACGCGCCCGGGGTCTACATGACGAGCCAGAACGACGGGCTTTCGCTTGACCCGAGTGAGCCCGTCGAGACGACCTGGCTCTTCGATTCCCCCGAGGGGGTCACGACGGCGGACCTGCTGCTCTCGACGGACGGGGGCGCGAGCTTCCCGATGACGATCGCGCTCGGGTTCGACGGGTCCTCGGGCGCGTACTACTGGGAGGTGCCCGATGTGGGAACGACGGACGCGCGGCTGCGCCTGGTGATCCGGGATCCGGACGGGAACGAATCGTTCGATGACTCGGATGTGTCGTTCACGATCACGGGGACGAGCTGCCCGGCGGACCTGACGGGGGACGGGATGCTGGACTTCTTCGACCTGTCCGCGTTCCTCGAGGCGCTCGGGAACGAGGACCCTGTTGCGGACTTCTCGGGTGACGGGTTGTTCGACTTCTTCGACGTGAGTGCGTTTCTGGGTGCGTTTGGGGTGGGGTGTCCGTGAGAGGCAACTTCACGCTCGGCATTCTTGAGACCATCGGATGTACCGATGGATTGGGTCTGGAGATGTGAAGCGAGTCGCTTCATGAATTGCGAGACGTGTCAGGTTTCGTTATGATCCGTGCATGGATGATCCGAGGGGACATGGGGAACATGATGAGAATGAATCCCGGAGATCCCGGGTCTCATCAATGGTTGAGATCCTGAAATGGTCGCTGTTCGGGATTACGTGCCTGACTGTTGGATTCGTGATCCCGACTGGTGATTTTGCGATCCTGTGGGAGGAAATATCGTTCCACTATTACATCGCGGCGATACTCGCGATGTGTGTGCTGATTCTCGCTGGGATGTTCGTCCGGAGATGGGTGCTCCCGGATGTCGAAAAGATCTTCACGAAGGTCGTCCGGGAGTGCATTGCTCGGGACGGGACGATCGAGGAGCATCTCGGGAAAGAGGAAGTGAAGCGGGATGTCGCGGAGCTGCTCGCGGTGTTCGTGGTAGGTCGCGCGTATTGGAGGACGATTCTGGCGCTCGGGGGGGTGCTCGGGTCGATGCTTGTTGCGGCTCAGTTGATGGCGCTGCTCGGACAGAACGAGCGGCTCGATACGCAGAATGGTCTCCTTGAGGATCAAGAAGAGCAGATTCAGAAGCAGACCGACCTCATGCAAGCCCAGAGCGAGTCGATGATCTCGCAGAAAGCGGTTGCGCTGTTCCGTTGGAGGCACGAGACCCTGCTCCGGGAACGGGAGTTTGAGGAGAAGGCCGCGCGGGAAGCACTCGTTCGTGTGCTTGAGGGGCTCGACACGAAGGCCGACATCGATGCCCAAGTGATCGCGATCCACTCGGTCATCGACACCATGCTCATGTCCGTGGATCATCTGGGTGCGATCGAGGACCAGGATCATCTGAGCGGGTGGCCGACAACGACGAAGACGTATCCGAACCTCGAGACGATCTTCGATGAGTTCATCAGATTCCTTCGGAGTGATCGCCCGATCTTCGACGTTGAGATCGGACGTGTGAGCGATGCGATACTTGCAACGATCAGGACAATGGGTTTCGATGGGGGATCCCCGGAAGCGAACACGCTCTGGGACCTGCTCGGCGATCGCGCGGATTCCTGGTGGGATGTGGAGGATTACGACCCGATCGACCCGGTCGAGCTGGAGCAGGCCGTCGCGCTCGCACGAATCGCGCAGCAGGGATCATCCGGGCAATTGGATTTCCGGAGGGTTCCGGGCGCGTTCGATGGTGCGATGCTGCCTCACGCGGACTTCGAGGACGCGGATCTGCGCGGGGTCGTGATCCATAATGCGGTGTTCGTCGGGGCCGACTTCTCCGGCGCGGACCTGAGCAACTCGAGGTTCGGGTACATCAACCTGTATGGCTCAAACTGCTCGGACACGAACCTGAACAATGCGAGGTGGGAGGATGTGAACGCATCGGGTTCTTGGTTCGACAGCACGAAGATGAATGGGATGTTCATCGAGAATAGTCGGTTTGTCGATGCGCGCTTTGAGCATACCGAAATGTATGGAACGATCATTCATGATCCTGTGTTTGTCGCGGCCAGTTTCTACGAATCCTCTTTGAGCGGGAGCGTGTTTGTGGACCCGGACCTCCGGGGGACGCAGTTTGCGCTCTGCGATATGGGGGCGACCCGCGTGATGGCCGTGATCAATGACGAGGGGGCATTGATCATGGAGCGATTCGTTTGGGACAGCGATATCGATCGGCTCCAGAGCGATATCGATCGGCTCCAGAAGCTGAGCGAGCAAACCGAAGTGCTCCATATAGAGTGGGAGGAACGCGGGACGGAAACACGACCAATCGGGGAAGCGCTCTTTGGAGTTGATCTCGATGACACCCAGGAATCGGAGAAGGACGGGGGGCACGACAAAGCGAATACGGGATCCGCTGAGGAGGATCGCGAGTATCAGATCCAGGTGTATGACGTTCCCGCATGGACCGTCGTTGTCCATGCTCCGGAACAAGCGATCGCTGGGCGGGTGCTCTCACACTCCATAGATTACGAGGACGTATCCGACGAAGAGTACGAATCCCTCCTGACCAAGATCGCGCAGGACGATATCCCCATGTTCCTCGACGCGCCGGAGTTCAGGGGCCCGGGTTCCGAGTGGGTCCTCGGGTCTGAGGACGAGATCGAAGGGCCTCCGAAACCCGGGGATCCGAGCCTCCCTGACGAATCCGATCGGGTCCCGGGTGTGAGCTTCCCCATCAAGGTCACATCGTTCCTGGACTCTCGGTACGGGGATCGGATTTGGGAGATCCTGGGGCTTCCCGACATCGTCTACGACAGCTTTCCGAATTTTGTCGAAATAGATCCAAAGACTGAGGCGGAGCGGTTCCGTGACGCTCTGTTCGAGATGATGCGACCCGACGACGATGAATTGGCTCAGGAACTCAAGTCTCTCCTTACGGTTGAAGAGCTCGACGAGAGTTTGCGATGGTCGGTACGCTCCTCGAGAAAATTTATTTGGATCCATCGCCCTGAGGAACTCCCGAGCAGACGCGATGCGGAAAGTACCGACGAAACAGACGAGTGAGCGGGTCTATCGAGATACGACCCCGAGCGATCGCTCACGGGCAGGGCTGGTTGAAGCCGTCGAGGAAGGCGGTGATGTCGAAGAAGTCGAAGCTCGTGGACCCGTCGATGTCGGGGCGGTCGGTCAGGAGGATGCTGAGGTCGAAGAAGTCGCGCTCGCCGTCGGCGTTGAGGTCCGAGGGGCACGCGATGGGGAGGTAGGTGATGGACAGATCGTCCACGGACCCGAAGGCGCTCGCGCCCGTCATGAGCCCGTTCTCTTCGAGGGTGATGGAGACGGAGCCCGGGACGAAGTCCGCGAAGGTCATCCCGACGAGGTCGTCGATGGTTTCGATCCCGCTCGGGTTGCTGAGGTTCCCGAGGAAGTAGACGGACGTGTCCGAGTCGTTCGCGAGGGTGATCCGGAGGACGTTCTCGGCTTGGGCGAAGCGGATCCAGCAGTGGTTCGTCTCGGTGGGCGCGCCGTCGAAGTAGAGCACCCCCTGCATGGTGAGGTCGTCGATCGCGAACTCGGAGACGGCGTTGGGGTAGCGGAACCCGAAGCCCGAGGTGTCCGGGGGCATGTTCAGGTCGTCGATGATGATGGCGAACTCGAACCGTCCCGTCGTCATCGCGCCCGGGATCCCGGAGTTCGCGAAGACGCTCCCTTCGCCGGCGATGCGCACGGGGAGCGCGGACTGGTCACCCGCGGAAACGGGTGCGGCGATCGCGCCCGCGAGAAGGGCGATGGTGAGGATCGGTGTCGTGCTTCGGATGGTCATGGATTCCCCTTCCCGTTGATGTGTCCGGGCCGAGTGTACCAGAGCGGGGGGTTCCATCCAAGAACGAATTGACCTGGTTTGTGCGCGGGCGGTTGTTGTGTGGGATGTGTTTCGATGCGCGACCTGGTTCTCAGGCGATCACGGGCACCCGGCGAGGAACTCGCCGAGGTACATGCTCAGATCGAAGAAGTCGAAGACCGTGTTCCCGTCGTAATCGACGTTGGACTGGAGGAGCAACGTCAGATCGAAGAAGTCGAGATTCCCGTCCGCGTTGAGATCGGGTCGGCACAACGATTCATCGGCGCAGCGGCTCCGGAGCACGCTGACTTCGTCGTATTCCCCCGAGACCGATGCGATCCCGGGGCCCATGCCCGATGCGAGCGTTGCGACGACCAGCGTGCGGGGGGAGGCGGAGGCGTTGAAGGTCTCCGAGGCGTCGAATCGCGCGTCGCCGGATCCAAAGAGGATTGTGATGTCGCCCGACCCCTGGTTCGCGGTGATGATGTCCAGGTGCGTGTCCCGATCGATATCCGCGAGGACGACGTCGGCCGGTCCGTCCCCGACCCCGAAGCGTTTCTTCGCGATCAGGAACCCCGAGCCGTCGTTCAGGAGCACGCTCACGTCGTTGCTCGCGCGGTTGGAGACGACGATGTCGGTGTCCCCGTCGTTGTCCAGATCCGCGCTCGCGATGGCGCTGGGGGTGTCGCCGAAGAGCCCGAACCGGAGCTGGGGCTCGAACATCGGGATCACCCCGAATGGTTTGGAGCGGTTGAGCAGCACCGACACATCGGACGTCCCCGCGTTCGCGACGACCACGTCGCGCTGCCCGTCCCCGTCCATGTCTGCGAGGGTCGCGTCCACGGGATCGACTCCGGTGGCGAACGACTCATAGAGCCCGGTCTTGTCCTCGACGTACACCGCGTTCTCGTCCTTGACCACGAACACGAGATCCTCGAACTCGTCCGTCGTCAGTTCCGCGCGGTGCAGACTGACGGGGCCGGCGAATGGGAAGGAGCGGCGCGAGACCTCGACGAACTCGGGCAGAAACTCGAACAGGTTCTCCAGCGTGACGAGTGCGCCGAACTCGGTGTCCCACGCGAGGATGTTCGGATACCCGCTGCCCGTGTTGGACTCGAACACGAAACCGCTCGAGCGGACCCCGATGCTCGACGCGAGCTCAAAGAGCCCTGTGGCGTCGTTGAGCAGCACCGAGAGCGCCCCGGACTCGGTCACCACGACCAGATCGATGTCCCCATCGAGGTCCACGTCCTCGGCGCCGACCTGGGTGGGCGACTCCCCGACGGTGAACCGCAGATCGGGGCCGTAGAGCCCTCCGCGCGTGCAGTCCTGCGCGAGGAGCGGAGACTGGACAAGGACGAGCGGCAGCATGATGCGGGCGGTGCGGTTCATCGGGATCCCCTCTGGTTGATGATGGTGCAATGTACCAGACGGCCGCCTGCTGCCCAAGCGCCGTGCACCAGATCTCCGGCTCCGGACCGGCCGTCCCCGAGGGACGATCGAGATCCCCCGGTGGTCCCGTCCGTGAACGAGATTCTCCTTTCGCCGTCCGCGCTGCCCTGTACCGCTGGGGTGGCGCGGGCGGTTTTTGTGGTAGCTATTGGTTCGGTTGGGTCCGGGTGGCCCGAATGTGGCGCTTCGGCACGTTCGGGATCGGGGGCGTAGGTGGCTGGAGGGTGTTCGTTCCGTGACTTGCGGGGCTCAAGTCGCGGGCCTCCCGGATTAACTAAATCGATTTCATTTCAAAAATTATAATTTTTGATTTAGACTCCACCTTTAGCCGACGACCATTTTCGCTAAAATTAACTACCCAATGCTCATGGCTGGATCCAGGCAAATCCTGCTGCCCGAGTACGAATCCCGTAGTCATGTCGTACAAGCGTAGGAAATTCTTGTATCGATATTCCCCGTCAACAACGTCTCGGCAATCCCGTGTTGAGAACGCAACTGCAAGGCTCAATACTTTAGGAGATACGTCGAATCCTGAAAACTGATAGGCCAAGTCATCAAAATCCACTTGTGCCTCACGCTCTCTACCCCGGACGTCAAAAAGTGCGAAGCCACATTTCGACATATAGAACAGGTGTGACCCATCCCCAACAAGCTTAAATGCTTCTATCGAAAAGGGCCAACCATCCCCAAGAACAAACGTTTTTGTCACAGCAAACTTCGGATCTTTACCCCAGAAGAATTGCCCCACTCTATCTACAAGCGAGACTCGCGAGAAATCATTGCTTGATGTTGTCCCCCGGATCGGTGCATTCGCAATCCAAAAACACCCCCCTACGTAGACACTTGTATATGTATACCCAATCTCCCAGACACCCTTGGCGATATACCCGACTGTCGCCCCGGAGGGATCGCATACCGGATGCTTGCGGGCATAATTTCCGTTTGCTGGCGGACTAAATCTCAATTCCCCAATTGCACTCGGGCTTGTTGAAAAGGAAGAATCGATCCAGTCATGAGTCTTACTGATCTCAGGCCAGACGGTCGCCTGCTCGCACTGTACGAAAGATACCTTTGGTTGTCCCATTCCAGATCATACCAAACACATCGAACTCATGCGCCCCATTGGTCGCTTAGGCGTAGTGATTCCTGGATCCGAAGACTGATTTTGCAGAAAAATCCACGACATCGTGCAGTAATACTCTATCTGCAAATCCATTATTTTTACGAATACTTGAAGAACCCTTGCTCTCAACTGCTGGGTCTTGGAGGCGGTGGTGGGGGCGTGAATAGTGGCGGCCCCTTCGGCATCGGAGTTGATGGAGTTGGAATTGGCGGCGCAGGTCTTTGCGGCGTACTAGGGCGAGGTGGCGGAGCCGGTCTGGGTGGAGGCGTCGGGTGAGAGGGTTGATTTGGCTGCTGCATCACTAGTGGCATCTCCTTGCCCACCAATTCTAGCAACTTGTCCGACGAGTGCCACAGCGATCAGCAATAGTCCTAGCAAAAACGCGACATATGTCGTGATGTTGAGAATGGAGATTTTGACATCAACCCGGCGCAACCCTCGAATCGTGTATCGCCTATGGGCTCGGGAAAATCTATGTTGAAATCGTACCCAAGCTGTATCTGTCGCTTTCACGTACCACTTTGTGGCCAAATAGCTGATGCCCTTTGTCACCAAGGCAAGACCGATCGCAAGAAGGAATGAAACACCCGCCAAAGCAATGAGTGAATTGGCTTTAGCCTGATCATTGATAGCGAGAGACGCGGTGGTCAACGCCACGCCACCACTAGACAAAGTCAGCAGCCACTTGTCTACATTTTCAAACACATACTTCGATTGATCGTAAGCAATCTTCCTAGAATTTTGAAAACGCTCATATTCTTCCGTGAGCAGTTTATATCGCTCATCCCAATCAATCATTTCCCCCTCCATCCCTCAAACCTCCACACACATCGCCACCGCGTTCCCGCCGCCCAGACACAGCGCCGCAACGCCCTTCTTCGCGCCCGTGCGCTTCATCTGGTGGATGAGGGTCACGAGGACCCGGGCGCCCGACGCGCCGATGGGGTGGCCGAGCGCGACGCCGCCGCCGCAGATGTTGAGGTTGTCGTGGTTGACCCCGAGTTCCTTGACGTTGCAGAGGACCTGGGCCGCGAACGCTTCGTTGATCTCGAACAGGTCCACATCACCCGTCTCCCACCCCGCTTTGCGGAGCGCGCCCCGGATCCCCTCGATGGGTGCGGCGAAGATGTCCTTCGGATCGATCCCGCTCGTGTGGTAGGAGACGATTTTCGCGAGGGGTTCGAGCCCGAGCTCGTTGGCTTTGGATTCGGACATGACGATCGTCGCGGCCGCGCCGTCGGAGATCTGGGAGGCGTTGCCGGCCGTCACCGCGCCGTCGCGCCCGAAGGCCGGGCGGAGCTTCGCGAGCGCGTCGGGGGTGGTCCCGGGACGGATCCCCTCGTCGCGCTGGATCCCGCCCTCGGGGCCGGGGACCTTCTTGTTCCCCAGGTCTTCCCCCGTGAGGGTGACGACCTCGGAGTCGAAGTGCCCGTTCTCCCAGGCATCGTGGGCGCGGACGTGGGACTCGGCGCCGAAAGCATCCATCTCCTCGCGCGACACCCCGTACTTATCCGCGATGTGGTCCGCGGCGTTGCCCATCGGCCAGCACTCGAAGGCGCAGCGGAGCCCGTCGAACGCCATGTGGTCTTCCATCGTTCCGGGGCCGTACTTCACCCCCTGGCGCACGTGCGCGAAGTGGGGCGCGAGGGTCATGTTCTCCATCCCCCCCGCAACGACCACCTCGTTGTCCCCGGCCTTGATGGACTGGGCGGCGAGCATGATCGCTTCCAGACCCGACCCGCAGACCTTGTTGATGGTCTTGGCGCTCAGGGTCGTGGGGAGCCCGGCGCCGAGCCCCGCTTGACGCGCGGGGTTCTGACCCAGTCCCGCTTGGAGCACACAGCCCATGATGCACTCGTCCACGTGCTCCGTCGCCGCGGGCGCATCCGCGAGCGCGGCCTTGATCGCGAAGGACCCGAGCTGGGGGGAGGGGGTGCGCGAGAAGGCGCCGAAGAACTTCCCGATCGGGGTGCGTTTGGCGGCAACAATGACGGGCTGGTTGGACATGGGGAGCTCCTTCAATCAGTGGGTCTGGGTTGGGTCTGGATGATAGCGCGACACGATACAATCCGCGAGATGAGCAACATCGTCGGGGACATCGCGGAGGGGGTGGTGGATTCGTTCATCGATCCGGGGGTGGACGATCTGGTCGTGGATGTGGCCACGTCGCGCAAGCGCTTTCCGTGGGGGATGTTCCTGTTCGTGCTCGGGTTGATCGGGCTCGCGCTGGGCGGTCCGATGCTGCTTGGTCATAAGTGGAGCGCGGATCGGGATCGGGTGACCCAGATCACGTTCGAGACCCCGGACGACGGGGACTGGAGCGCGGAGATCCGCGTGGAGCGACGGGTCTCGGAACTCGAGAACCTGTGGAACATCGGGGAGTCCGTGTCCGGGCCGTTGCCGTCTTTGGTGATCCTGGAGAGTCACGCTGAAGGTCTCCTGAACCCCGTGCGGAGTGTCCGCTACAGGATCATCGAGGGGATCGGGATTGTTCCCGCGCGGTTCCGGACCATCCCCGAGGATCCCGATGACACACGGGGGATCTTCGATCGGTTGACGGGGATCAGGGACGAGCGTGTGGATCGGTACATGGAAAGCGCGGCCGTTGAGATGGAGCGATCCGGATACCCGACGATCGCGTGGGCGCTCCGGGAGCGCTCGACGGAGATCGGATCGATCGATCACGGGGTGTTTTCCTCGACCCTGGGGATCCTCGGAGTGGGGTGCTTGGCGATGTCGGTGGTGTGCTTCGCGGGATTCGGGGTGGTGATGGTTCGTCGGACGATGAGGAGGATGTGATGGGTGTGCTGTTCGCGGTGCTCGCGGGATTGTGCTGGGGGATCGGGGAGGTGTGTGCGCGGAGCGTGCTCCATACGGGCAAGGTCGGGCCGTTCATGGCTGTTGCGATCCGCTCGTCGATCGCGCTCCCGTTGATCTGGGGCGCGTACCTGGTGGCGTCCAAGCTCGCGCCCGAGGGCGCGGGGAAGGGGCTCGGGGCGCTGACTTCGAAGGAGTGGACCTTGCTCATCGTCGGGTCCGGGCTCGTTGCGGGCGCGTGCGCGATGATCTTCTTCTACATCTCGATCTCGCTCGGGGAGGTGTCGAGGATGAAGCCCATCGCGTTCACTCTCGCGCCGGCCGTCGCTGTGGTGCTCGGGGCGATGTTCCTCGGGGAACCTTTGACGGGACGGAAGGTGCTCGCGCTGGTGCTCGTGGTGTCGGGGGTGCTGCTGTTCGCGAGCTCGGGATCCCACGGGGTGAAGAAGGCGGAACCCATCGTGAACGAATCTTCAGACTGATCGGGTACGATTCGTCTCGATGAACCAGAACCTCTCCGCGATCGCCGCTGACGAACAGACCCAGGACCAGTCCTCGGACGGGTCGTCGTCGGCGCAGGACACCCAGCAATCCCAGGACGCGCAGGAGATCCAGGGGGGAGAGGGCGGGGACAAGGTCGAGACGGACCTGGTGCTCGATTCCATCGCGGAGTCCGTGCCCGTGCAGCGTGCGGGGGAAGCGATCGATTCGGTGGCCGGGGGATGGGCGCCGTGGGCGCAGATGCTCGCGCTGGTGATCGTGTTCGTGGTGCTGTGTGTCGGGATCCGGACAGCGATCGTGGCGATCCTCCAACGGGTGCTCAAGCACAGGGAGGAGCTCAAACGCTGGCTCCCCCTCGTCGAGAAGAGCAAGCGCGCGACGATGACCCTCGCGATCGTGCTGGGCTTGACCCTCGCGCTGCTGGGCGCGAGCGCGCGATCGTTGATCGCGGGCGCGGAGTCCGCGCTGTGGGACGAGTCCGCGACGTTCGGGATCATCCTCTCCCTGACCTGGCTCGTGATCTCGCTGATCTCCGGGTCCGCGAGCGCGTACCTGACGCGCTACGAGATGGAGCGCACGGACAACTCCCGCGCTCAGCGCATCCACACCCAGGTCAAGGTGCTGTCCCGCGCCGTGATGACGATCGTCGGGATCGTCGGGGTCGCGCTCGGGCTGATGGCGTTCGAGTCCGTCGAGCGGATCGGGACGAGCATGCTCGCGAGCGCGGGGGTGATGGGGATCATCGTGGGGTTCGCCGCCAAGCAGGTGCTCGAGAACCTGCTCGCCGGGGTGCAGATCGCGCTGACCCAGCCCCTTCGTTTGGGGGACGTGGTCGAGATCGACGGGCACTACGGGACGGTCGAGGAGATCTCGATGGCGTTCGTCTCCATCAAGCTCTGGAACGAGCGCCGATTGATCGTGCCCTTGTCGGACATCATCTCGGATTCGTTCCAGAACCTGACGAGGACCTCGAGCAACACGCTCGGTCCCGTCATCCTCAGACTCGATTTCGACGCCAAGCTCGACCGGATCCGCGAGAAGCTCGACGAGATCCTCGACGGGCACGAGCTCCACGACGGACGGACGGCGAAGGTCCAGGTCATCAACTCCAACGACAAGACGATGGAAGTCCGGATCCTCGCGAGCGCGTCCACCGCGCCCGATGCATGGAACCTGCACTGCGATATCCGCGAGAAAATGCTCGCGTTCCTCATCGCTGAACACCCCGAAGCGATCCCCGTCGAGCGCGAGCAAACCCTCGGCCCGGACCGCGAGCCCTTGGGAGAAAAGCCCAAGAAGGATGCCGCGCCCACCACCGACAGGGGATCGGACGAGGACGATCCGACCCCGGAGAATGACGAATCCGGAACGGACGGGTCCGACGAAGAACGGTCGTGAGCACCATGCACATCGAGCGATCCGTTCCCGATTCTCCGAGCACGATCCGGCGGGTCCGGCTGTGGACCGAGTTCGTGGTGTTGTACATCATCGTCCCGGCCGCGGTAGCCGTGCTGCTCCAGCCCGTCCGGGCGCAGACCCTCCTGGGTCGGTTCGGGATCCACCTGAACCTCGACACGGGGCTCCCCAGGGGGCTCTTCGTGTTCCCCGTGCTCGTCGGGTCGTTCGTGTTCCTCGCGGTGGTGCTCCGTCGGGACCCGACCTTCGAGAACCGGGAGCTGTGGGACTGGGGCGCGTTCAAACGCGATCTGAAACGGATCCTCCTCGTGTTCGCGCTGTGCGCCCCCACCATCCTTGGGGCGGCGTGGATGATGGAGCACGTGTTCCACATGCTCCCCAAGGGCGGATTCCTCCGTCTCCCCCGGGAGCTCCCGATCCTGATGCTGATGATCTCGATCCTCTACCCGTGGCTGAGCGCCTACCCCCAAGAGGTCACCCATCGGGTGTTCTTCTTCCATCGCTACGAGCCCATCATCGGGAACGGGGTGTTCGCGTTTGTGCTCAACGTGCTCGTGTTCTCCTGGCTCCATGTCCCGATGTGGAACTGGGTCGCGCTCGTGATGACGATCCCGGCCGGGGTGCTGTTCGCGTGGACGTACCTCCGGACACGCTCCGCGCTCGCTTCGGGGTTCGAGCACGCGATCTACGGGATCTGGACCTTCGCGACGGGTCTGGGATGGTTCGTGTTCACGGGCAACGCGAACGTGTCCTGAGATTCTCGGGAACAACGGATGGCGCCCAGGGGTTGACCTCGTCACACACGACACGAGGTCCACCATGAAACAGCTCACCAACACCATCCTCTCCGTCACCCTCCTGACCACGCTCGCGTTCGCGCAGCCCGGCGCAGCGCCCGTCACGGAGCCCTCCCCCATCCGGAACATCGACGAGTACGACCTGGGGAAGAAGAACCTCGGGATCGACGGGTACGACCCGGTTGCGTACTTCCCCGAGGGCGGGTCCAAGCCCACCAAGGGGAAGAAGGACATCACCCTCGAGCACAAGGGGGTGCTGTACCGGTTCGCGAGCGAAGCGAACCGGGATCAGTTCAAATCGGACCCGGCGAAGTACGAACCGGCCTACGGCGGGTGGTGCGCCTGGGCGATGCTCGAAGGCGACAAAACCGAGATCGACCCCAAGACCTTCATTGTGAAGGACGGGCGGCTCTTCCTCTTCTACAACGGGTTCTTCGGGAACACCAAAAAGGACTGGCTCAAGGGTGACCACGACGAGCAGGCCGATCGGTCGGATACGGAGTGGAACAAACTCTCCGGGGAGTCCCCCCGGGTCGCTCCGAAGCCCGTTCCTGAGCCCTGAACGCGGTTCTTTGGCATCCACGGATCCATCCGGTATCCTCTCCCTTCCTCGGAACTCAGGGAGAGACCACGATGCCGATCCGTTCATTGGCCGCCGCCGCGATCATCGCGGCTTCCACCATCGCCGCAAGCTCAGCGCACGCGCAGTTCATCGACGACTCGTTCACCTACCAGGGTTCGCTGATGGACAACGGGGTCCCGGCGAACGGGCTCTACGACATCGATTTCTTTGTCTACGACAGCGAGGTCGGGGGGAACATCGTTCCCGGCGGGTTCCTCCCGCTCTTCGATGTCGAGGTCGTCGATGGGCTCTTCTCCGTTGAGGTTGACTTCGGGACCTCGGGATCGGTCTTCGATTCCTTCGAACCCCGGTACCTCGAGCTCCACGTGTCCGAAGCGGGACAGCCCGGGACGACGATCCTCGCGCCGCGTCAGAAGTTTGTCCCCGCGCCCCTCGCGAACTTCGCGCTCCGCTCGGGATACGCGAACCTCTCGGGCACCTCGCTCCAGGCCGCGTATTCCAACGGGATCGGGCGCATCGTCATGGACAGCGATTCCGGCCCGATCCAGCTCCAGGGATCGGGATCCCTCGACCCCACGCTCGAACTCATCAACAGCATCGGGTTCACCCGGGGAACCCTCGGCTACAGCGCGCTCTCGGACGGGGGGTTCTTGAATCTCGTCGGCCCGCAAGGCTTCCGGTTCGCGCGGATCGAAGCCGACTTCTCGACCGGCGGAGGGGGCTTCCTCTCCCTCACGCGCAATAACACCAATCTGGAAGGCATCGTGCTCGACGGCAACGCGGGCGGCACCGGTAATGCACGGGTCAGTATCTTCGGGAGTGTCAACAGCATCTGGCTCGACACGAGCGCGAGCGCCGACAGCTCTGTTATTCTCCCCTCGGATGCAATCAGCGCTCTTGAAACCCTCAACGAACCCGGGGTCGCGGAGACCATTCTCTCGGGGGGGCTCCCGCTCACCCAGGATAACGCGACCATCGATACCCTCTCGTCGGTGACGATCCAAGCCCCAAGCGACGGGTACGTCCTGGTTATCGCGTCCGCTGAACTCACCATCTCCCATCAGCTCAACACCTCATCATCGGTGAATCTCGGGGTCTCCACAACCACCCTCGCTTTCCCGACCAATCTCGATCACGAGACACGCATCGACTCTATCATCCCGTCGGGCTCCTTCGATTACACGGTCTCCACGCACGCCATCTTCCCGGCCTCCGAAGGACCCAACACCTACTACTTCCTCGGAGATCTCAATAACCCCGCACCGACCGCCGCGACGATTTTCGATCAGCAACTCTCCGCCGTCTTCATCCCGACCGCGTACGGCTTCGCGAACTTCGAATCCATGTCGGACCTCCCCGACGAGTTCACCCCCACGACCCATCCGATGACGGCGCGGGACATCCAGAACGAGCAGATCCGATCGCTCCAAGCGGACAACGAGCGGCAACAACGGGAGCTCGAGGAGATGCGGGCCCAGTTCGAGCAGCTCAAACGGGAGCTGGATGAACTGGATCGCTGAATCGGACCCGAGCCCGAGCCCCAGGGGCTCATCCCGCCTCTCAGCGGGATGGGTGTCTTGGGCGACCCTGCACGACCCCGTGACGACGACTAGGATTCAGGCCCCGAACACGGGGCTTTTTCACGGATCACCCCCCCACTGCATTGACTGAGGACAGAGAACCCATGTCGACCACGGCCGCGGATACGCATGTCAAGCTCACTCGTGACTCCAACCAAGCGCTCGGGATCGCGCAGTACGCGATCGACTTCCTGAGCGATGACGCCGCGACGAAGGGGGAGCCGAGCGCGAAGGTGCTCGAGCGCACCAACCTCTTCTTCACCGACGCGGTGATCTGCGGCTTGTCCGCGCTGGCGCTGAAGACGAACGCGCCGACGATCCTCCGGGACGAAGCGCTCCAGTACGTGGTCACCGATGCGACCCATCGCTTGGGCAAAGCGACCCATCGGGGCGCAACGGTGTTCGGGTCCAAAACCCAGGTGCAGCCCGAGAAAGCGATCCTCGCGAACAACGCGGCCGTCCGTGAATGGGACTCGAACGGGACGAACTTCGGGTACAACCCGGAGCTGGGGCACATCGCCGGGGAGTTCGGGCACAACGACTTCTACGGGGTCTGTATCGCCGGGGCGCAGCTGACGGATCGGGACGGGGCGTACGCGCTCCGCGCGATGGTGTGTCTCGACGAGATCCGTGGTCGTTTGGCTGAGGTGTTCTCGCTCAAGACCTACAAGGTCGATCACGTCGTCCACGGTGCGATCGCTTCTGCGGCCGTCTTCGGCGCGATGCTGGGCGCGAAGCCCGAACAGATCGAGAGCGCGATCGGGATGGTGGTCGCGCACTACATCCCCTTCCGCGCGATCCGGGCCGGGAAGCAGCTCTCCGACTCGAAGGGCGCGAGCGCGGCGATCAGCTCCGAGGTCGCGATCAACTCGGTCCGTCGTTCGATGATGGGGTTCATGGGTCCCCGGGACATCTTCCGGAACCCCGAAGCGATCTTCCGGATCTTCGAGGGCCCGGGTCAGATGTTCGAGAAGGTGGGAACCGACAGGGCGAACACAAAGCAAGCGGACGAGTCCCCATTCGATCTGGTGCTCGGACGCGCGGGTGACGACTTTGCGGTGATGGGAATGCACTTCAAGCTGGGTCTGTACGAGCACCAGAGCGCGGGCGCGCTCCAGGCGATGCTCGACCTGCTCGCGAAAGCCCCCCACCTCCTCGATGATGCTTCGGGTTCGAAGATCAAGTCGATCACGATCACGGCCTATGAGCCCGCGTTCGGGATCATCGGGGACCCGGCGAAGCGGAACCCCACGACCCGGCAGAGCGCGGACCACTCGATGGTCTACATCGTCGCGACCCTCCTGCGCAAGGCGCTCGCGAACCAGAAGTCGGGGTGGACCGAGCTGATGCTCGAGCCCTACGACTACAGCGCGGATGCGATCCACAACGAGCGGACCCGGGCGCTGATGGACAAGATCCAGTTCGAGCACGGGGGTCCCGACTACGACAAGAAGTACCCCGACGGGATCCCGACCTCCGTGGTCATCGAGGACACGGACGGGACGGAGTTCGAGTCCGGGATGGTGATGTACCCCGCGGGTCACGCGCGGAACACGGAAGCGGACCTGCACGGGATCCTGGACCACAAGTTCTCGCTGCTCGGGAAGCTCGCGTTCGAGGACCCGAAGCCCGTGATCGCGCGGTTCGAGGACCTGGGGTCCAAGAGCGCGGAGGACATCGCGAACCTCCACGACTTCGAGATCCAGACCCGCGACGGGTTCGAATAACCCACCCGGACCATATGAAATTCGACCAGAAGCCCCGTCCGGCGGGGTTTTTTCCATTGGATCCGGACCGATCTCGGCTACCGTATCTCACCACGACCACGCGCGAGATGCGCGTCGAACCTTGGAGGAACCGAGATGCGTTTGATCGTCCCCGCTGTGCTTGTCGCGCTGTCGAGCAGCGCTTTCGCTGAGGTCTATGTGCAGGACTCGGATCAGCCGAGCCAGGCGAGTTTCTTCTCTGATGCTGTTGCCGGGCAGTTCTTCTCCCAGCGCATGGCCGACAACTTCACCCTCGCTTCGGACACCGAGGTCACCCAGATCCGCTGGTGGGGTGGTTCGCAGAACTTCCAGTTCGCGGATCTGACGAACATGTCGTCGTACACGGTCCGGATCTTCGCTGATGATCTGAGCACGGAAGTCTTCAGCACGACGGTCGATACGGAGCTCAGCTCGCTCTCCGTCAGCGCGACGGGCGCGACGCTCTTCGGCGGAGGGATGGAGTTCGAGTACACCCTCGATCTCGGGTCCGCGCTCTCCCTCTCGGGCGGCAGCGAGTACTGGATCTCGATCGGTTCGACCCTCGTCAACGGCGGCGCGGACGCGTGGGTGTGGTCCGGGTCGTCGATGGGTGATCTCGTGAACGCGACGGACTTCTTCAACGGGTCCGGGTTCACGGTGTTCGATCCGACGTTCAACGACCTCGCGTTCGCGATTGTGCCTTCGCCGGGGAGCGCATCGGTGCTCGTGGGCGCGGGTCTCGTGCTCGCGCGTCGTCGGCGCTGATCACTCCGGGTTCTGTGAGCGGTCCATCTCGACGAGGATCCAGTCCAGGTCCGGCGGTGTCCGCTGCGCGTAAGTCTCGTAGGATTTGAGTTCGGCTACGAGAACCCGTTTGGTCCGGGTGACCCGGACGGGTTCTTGGCCGTATCGGATCTCGAAGCTCATGGCGTCGCGCCCCGTTGGTGATCGTTTGTCTACGCCGTTCCCGTTATCGTCATCGCCGTCGGACCCGGTGGAGTAGATGAGATACCCGCTATCGGTGCGTTTGTAGAGCATGGAACGCCCGGGGTTCATCGGGTCCTCGGGGATGGACGGCACGAGCTTGGGGCTGAGCGATCCGAGGGAATCGGGGTAACGCCCGTGATCGATCCTGTGGATCTCGAGCGCGAGCGCGAGGACGGATGCTTCGGACTCGGTGTTCGACCTGAACACCACATGGGTCGCGCTCCCGAGCGCGGGGGTCATGATGTCAACGGGATCGAGGACGATCGCTTCATCGCTGTCAATCACGATCTGCTGCTCCGCTTGCCTGACCTTCCATGACGACTGGGGACCTTCATGGAGCACGGACTTGAAGGTGTTCATGTAGCCGTCGTATCGGGCTTTGGCTGATTTCCGATCCGGGAGCAAGGCCGTCGCCGCGGGATCGAGGAAGGCCCGGAACCCCTCGTTGGGATTGAAGTTCTCGATGTTCTCATAGATGCTCGATATCTCCGAGATCAGCTTCATCCCTTCCGGGGTGAGATGCCCGTTCCCGTTGCCGTTGTCGGTGTACACGCGCTGGAGGAGGTCGTAGAACATGATCTGCTCGTTCTCGAAGCTCATGGTGACCCGAGAGGAGACATCGCTGAGCGTGTGCGCGAGCTCGATGAGCTGATCCTTCGAGAACAACGCGGGGTGGTCTTGGATCAACCCGAGGAGCGTTTCCCGGCACATGCTGATCATCGCGATCCCGACCATGTCGGAGATGATGAACCCGGGTTCCTGCTGGAGCTGTCTCGTGATGTTCAGGATCGCGAGCAGATCTCTCTGGGCACGATCGGCATCGCCTTCACGAGCCGCGATGATCGCATCGAACGACAGGAGGTTCGTGAACTGGCGCATGCTCCCGAGATGGGGGAGCAGCACGTTGAAGAGTGGCTCGTTCTCGTTCGGATCATGGCTCGGGGGGATCGCGCGCTCTTCGAGCGTGCCGTCGGGGTGCTCTATGGATTCGAATCGGGCTGTGTAGAGGACCCCGAGCGCGGGGAGGGTCGAAGCTTCGATCACACGATCGAATTTGGGACGGAAGGATTTGTAGAGCGAGACGGTCCGTTCGTAGTCGGGGTGATCGGGACTCATCTCGTCGGGGTTGTCGATCCCGGCCCAGAAGCGTTCTTCACGCTCATAGTCGCTGTGGACGTCGGCCGCTGTTCGTTCGGATGCGGCTCGCAGGTCCTGGATATCCCGTTCTTCTTGGTATGCCTTTCTCCAGGACCTGACGACCTCCTCGTAGATGGGCCAAGCGTGTTCGGATTCGTCGAACTGCTCCCTCCGTTCGTTCATCTGCGCGAGGTAGTTGGTGGTGACGCTTGGGCTGCTGAGATAGAAACGGGCGGCGAGGGTGCCGTAGAAGATGACCAGCAGCACAACGATGACGCCGATCGCTCGACGGGTATCCCGGAATCGTTTCCAGATCCAGGGTCGTTTGCGCTTCATGGATCGGCGCACGAGTTTGGCGAGGGTTTTGGGGTCCCCCATCGAAGCGAGGAGTTCGTCGGGGTCTTTGCCGTGCTCGATCGCATCGAGCGCGTGGGCGATGATCTCTCGCGCGACCTCGGCGCGCTCGGAGCGCCAGAGCCGGGAGCGTTGGGTGACGTCGAGAATCCAGGATCGGACGGGGGTGGGGAGCCCGGATTCTTCGACGAGCTTGCGCGCGGTTCGGTTGGGGTGTGGACGGAGGTAGAACCGGCGGGACCAGATGCTTTGGCTCGCTTGGCTCATGCCGGGGCTCCCTTGATGACCCCGAGGGAGGTCATGGCTTGGGTGAGTTGCTCCCAGGAGGCCATGTCGGTGTTGAGCTTGCGGTGCCCTTTGCCCGTCAGGGTGTAGTACTTTCGTTGGCGGCCGTTGTCGGCATCGCGCCATTCGGCCTCGATGAGCCCTTTGGCTTCGAGGTTGTAGAGCATGGGGTAGAGGGTGGACTGTCCCATCTCGAGAATCCCCTCGGATCGTTTGGAGAGGGCTTCGACGAGTTCGTAGCCGTACATGGCTCGGGAGGAGAGGAGTTTGAGGACGGCCGTGGGTCCGGCGCCGCGCATGAGTTCTCGTTCGAGTTTCATGGGTTGTGCTCCTTGAGGCCGGGTGCTTGGGATGGGTCGGCCGACATACTATGTACTACCAAGTATACGCTCGGTTGCGGAGCGATTCGTTCTGGGCAAAAACCCTCGGTCTGAGCATCATTCTGTGCGGAAGTCCGATAGGATGGGTCCGAGCATGGGGCATTTCTCCCATGCCATCACTCGAGAGGGATACCCATGACACGGATTTTGATGATTGTGATGGCGCTCATGGTGAGCGCCCAGAGCGCGCTGGCGCAGATCACCTATCAGGTGAATCGGAGCGTCGGGACCGGGACCATCGTCGGCGACATCACGACGGACGGGACGATCGGGACGATCGGGACCGGGAACATCATCGATTACAACCTGACGATCACGGATGCTTCGATCAACGGGGGGACACCCGTCACGCTCAACCCCGCGAACGAGACCCAGTTCTTCGTCCAGGGCAACGCGATGAACGCGACGGCCTCGGTGCTCACGTTTGACACGTCCAGAGCAACCGATGACTTGGTCATCTTCCAAGGCGGGGTTTCAAGCGAGTTCTACTGCCTTGAAACCGCGACGGGCAACTGCTCGGGCGCCGGGATCGGTGAGCACATCGGGTTCCCGATCACATCCAACTCGACCAACGGCGTGATCGTCGTGGGTCGTACGCCGATCACGTACGTCATCAACCGTGAGGTCGGAGACGGCGCGGTCTGTGGAACGATCACGACCGACGGTACGCTCGGGGTGCTTACCACGTCGAACATCATCGACTGGGATCTTGATCTCTACGCGCCCGGGATGGAAGACGGCTCGCTCGACTCGATCGACTTCCCGACGTCGTTCCAGACGATCATCTCGGGGACGGGCACCATCGCGACCCCGACCGAGCTCCGGTTCGACTTCGGCGCGAGCGGGTTCTTCCTCATGCAGGGGTTCACGGCGATGGGAGAAACCTTCGGGAACTTCTACTGCATCGAGGTTTCGGGTTGCACGAGCGGCGGGACGGGTGAGCACATCGGCCAGGCCGACGATGGGGGGAACGTCGCGCAGACGACCCCGGGTTCGGGTGTCGTGACGTTCGCGACTGTCGCGGGTCCGGACCCGATCACGTACACGATCAATCGCGAGGTCGCGAGTGGTCGCGTATGGGGGACGATCACGACGGACGGCAAGTTCGGTGTGATGCGATCTTCCAACATCATCGCGTGGGATCTCACGCTCTGCGCTCCGAATCTTGAGAGCGGGCCAGAGACCCGGATCACCTCGGATTCACAGATCCAGACCAACCTCAACGGGAACACGACGATTGCGTCGAGCACGGATCTGATGTTCGATATCAGCCAGGGCGATCTCGGTGAAGGCTTCTTCCTGCTCCAAGGAACAGCAGGCACGTTTGGGAACTTCTACTGCATCGAGACATCGGGCTGCACAGGCCAGGGTCTTGGTGAGCACATCGGGTACGAGGAGAACCTCAATACGGTCGCGCAGACGGGATTCCCGAGTGGGATGTTCTCATTCGCGAGCATCAACCAGCCCGACATCACCTACCAGATCGATCGGACGATCGGGAACGGATCCGTGACGGGTTGGATCACGCTCGATGGACGTCTGGGCACGCTCGTGACGGACACGAACATCGTTGACTTCGAGCTGACGGTCTCGGGTCCGAACCTGTCGGGTGGGCCTGTCCAGGTGTTCACGCCGGCGACCGTCTCCCAAGCCCGGTTCGATGGCGCGGTCGCTCGCGCGACCCCGACCCAGATCCTCTTCGATATCTCCGGCGGCTCGGGCGAAGGGTTCTTCGTGACCCAGAGCAGCTCGACCGGGGATTACTGGTGCGTGGAAACCGAGTTCGGGAACTGCACCGGGCTCGGTGAGGGCGAGTACATCGGGTTCGATATCGGAGGAAGCACGGCTTCTGAGATGGCGAGCCCGAGCGGGACGTTCGCGTTCGCTGAGGTTACGCCCACAATCACGTACCAGGTCAACCGTCGCATCGGCGCGGGGACGGTCACGGGGTTCATCACGACCGACGGCACGCTCGGTGTGATCGATGATGTCAACATCATCGACTGGGAGCTCACGCTCACGGCACCGAACCTGCTCGGTGGAGGCATGGAAGTGATCGATATCTCGACCGGGTTCCAGACCAATCTCACGCTTGGTCAGACGGTCGCGACAACGACCGGGATCTTCTTCGATAACACAGGCTCGTCCGGCGAAGGGTTCTTCCTGCTCCAGGGCGACTTCCCGAACACCAACTACTGGTGCATCGAGACCCCCGCCGCTGGTTGCACAGGATCCTTTGGTGAGCACATCGGTCGTGATGCGGGGACGAACAGCAACACGGAGACCGAGCTGTTCGCCGGGAACATCCGGATCGCAACGAACTGCCCGGCGGATCTGAACGGGGACGGCGATCTCGACTTCTTCGATGTGAGCGCCTTCCTCCAGGCGCTCACGAACAACAACCCCGTCGCGGACTTTACCGGGGACGGAATGTACGACTTCTTCGATGTGAGCGCGTTCCTCCAGCAACTCCAAGCGGGTTGCCCTGAGGATCCGTGCTGATCGGATCGTGACTCAACTCGATTGAGTGGAGCCCGTCCCGCGATCTGCGAGGCGGGCTTCTTTCTTTTTGCTCGATCCTCACGGTTCCACTTGTGCAGATGCCCCGGGGCTGGTAGATTCTCGGTCGAGCGTAGATTTTTACGCTTCCACCCTGGAGGAGTGTCCCAATGAAGAGTTCCGGAGCGTTGGTTGTGGCCGCGGGTATCGCGGTGAATGTGTCGCCGGTCTTTGCCCAATGGAGCGGGGATTCCGCGACGCCGCTTGTCGTCGCTGACGGGGCGGGGGAGCAGGTGCAGCCCAAGATTGTCGCGACGAGCGACGGGGGATGCTACATCTCGTGGTACTCGAGCGAAACGGGGTACGACGTCCGGCTCCAGCGCCTCGACGCGGACGGAGTGGAGCAGTGGGCACACAACGGGGTGCTGGTTGCGGATCGTGGATTCTCTTCGACTCAGGAATACGACCTGGATGTGGATACATCCGGGCACGCGGTGCTCGTGTTCCGTGATGATCGATTCGGGGGGACCCTGGTGACGGCGCAGCGGGTTGCTCCGGACGGGTCGTTCACGTGGGGCGCGAACGGGATCCAGTTCGGGAACGGGACGGACTTCGTTGCGTCTCCCGACCTCGCGGCGACGAGCGATGGGGACACGGTGATCGGGTGGATCAACAACTCGGACACGAAGCTCGCGCGCATCAGCGCGGCGGGTTCGGTCGAGTGGGAGACCACGATCAGCGGCGGCGGACCCGGGATCAACCTCGCTTCGATGCACGGTTCCGACAACGGATCCGTGATCATGTCGTGGGTGCAGTTCACAGCGTTCTTCGATCCCAAACACCTGTACGCGCAGAAGATCGACGACATGGGCAATGAAGCGTGGGCTTCGCGCGTCGCCGTGTACGACGGCGGCTCGCTCCAGTTCGGGAACTTCCCCGAGTTCGAACCGGACGGCGCGGGTGGCGCGGTCTTCTCGTGGTACGACACCGCGAACTCGCTCAATGTGTACGCGCAGCGCCTCGGGAGCGACGGGACGGAGATCTTCCCCCACAACGGGATTGCTGTCTCGACGAACGGGCGTGAGCGTGTCTCCCCCACGGCGACCTTCGACGCGCAGTCCGACTCGGTCGTGGTCTCCTGGACCGAACTGGACAACAACCAGGGGTCGCAGGGGATCTACGCGCAGCGCCTCGACAACACGGGGGCGCGTCAATGGGGCTCCGACGGGGTGGTGATCTCCTCGATTGATTCCAACGAATCGCTCTGGTCCCAACCCAGAGCGCTCGACGACTCAATCGTGATCCTCTGGATCGAGGGATCCGGGGCCGGGGACCAGATCCTCGGAACGGGTCTGGAGCGCGACGGGAGTTCCGCGTGGATGACCACCGAGCTGGCGCAGGGATCCTCGATGGATCGGACCCGCTTGTTCTCCGCGAACGGCGCGGGCGGCGATGCGTTGGCCGTCTGGCAATCCGGGCCGTTCGGATCCGCGGATCTCGAAGCCCAGAATATCAACGGCGATGGATCGCTCGGGAACGTGGATGTGTGCCGGGCTGATCTGACGGGGGACGGGGAGCTCGATTTCTTCGATGTGAGCGCGTTCCTCCAGGCGCTGTCGAACGAGGATCCGATCTCGGACTTCTCGGGTGACGGGGAGTACGACTTCTTTGACGTGAGCGCGTTCCTCCAGGAACTGTCTGCTGGTTGTCCCTGATGTGAACTAGCCCCCTGAGTTGCACTCCGGTTCTCCGAGTGCGAATGCGAAAGCCCCCGGCGGGTCCGACCCGCCGGGGGCTGTTTCATTTCAGGATCTGTCCACTCCGATCAGCGGCGACGGCGGGTGGCGCAGAGGGCGCCGAGCCCGAGGACAGCGGCGCTGGACGGGGCGGGGATCAGGAAGATCGATGCTGAGCCAAAGCTGATGTCGGAAGCACCGAGCTGGGTGAACGATTCGTCGCCCTCGTTGTAGATTTCGAGCACGAAGGGGGCCGCGTCACGGGCACCGAGTTGGATGGTCAGGGGACCGATGAAACCTGCGGCGACCTCGAACTGGAGTTGAGCGACCACGGTGCCGGGAAGCGCGGATTCCGCTGAAGGCGGGAAGAACGGGGGGAAGACGACCTGTCCGAAGACGAGCCCTTCGTGGAGCCCGTTGTTGTCGTACCCGAAGTCGTTCTCGCCGACGGCGGCCCAGCTCGCGGCGCTGGCGTTGACTCCATTGATTTGGCTGACCGCGCCGCTCAGCTGCGTGGTGAACGCGCCGCCCGAGACGTGGGTCCCGAAGTCGGCGTTCGCGACGATATCGACGGTGAAGACCGACTCGACGGTCCAGTTGAAGGTTGCGGGCGCTCCGACGATGCTGAGCGATCCGCTCTGGGCCGCGGCGGCGGACGCGAGTCCTGCAACGGCGAGGGTTGTGATTGCTGTGAACTTTCTCATCTCAAATCTCCTTTACGAACGTCCCCTCATGTGAAACACATTGATTCAGCTTCGTCTCCGCCGGGTCGCGCCGAGCGCCGCGAGCCCGAACAGCGCGGTGGCTGAGGGCGCGGGGATCTGGACAACGAACGATCCCAGCTGGATGTCCTGGTTGCTGATCTGGGTGAAGGAGCCCGTGTTCTCATCGAAGATCTCGAGCGCGAAGGGCGCGCTGTCGAGGGTGGTCAGGTTCACTTCGAGACGGTCCAGCGCGCCAGCGAACAACGAGAACTGGAAACTCGCGACGAGCACCGGACCACCGGAGAGCGCCGTTTCGGACGCGGGGGGGAAGAACGGGGGGAAGATGACTTGCCCGAAGACGAGCCCGTTGTGATCGCCGTTCCCGGCGTACCCGAAGTTGTTCTCACCAACAGCAGCCCACGGCTGAGCGCCGCCCTGGATGTCGCTGACGGCTCCGCCGCCGTCGATCGAGTCGAACCCGAACGCGCCACCGGAGATATGGGTTCCGAAATCGGCGCTCGCGAACACATCGACGGTGAACACGGTGGTGTTGGTTGCATCGATCGTGTTCACGGACGGGACCACGGTAAACGACGCGGTCTGCGCGAGCGCGGACGTGGCAAACCCGGCGCACAGGATCGCGCCCAAAGCGGTAGTGGACTTCATCTGGTTTCTCCCTCTTTCTCTTCTCTTCTCTACTCGTACAACACGGCGTTTCTCACGCGCCGATTGCTCAGATTACCAGAATCCGGGGCGAGTTCGAACGAAGATCGGAAGAATTAATCTGGGAAACCGCTCAGGACCAGCGGGTCAAACGCCAGTTCTTCTTGCCCCTCCGGATCGCGATGATGGACCCGTGGAGGAGGTGGTCCCGGGTGAGCTTGGTTTCGAGATCGATCTTCTGCCCGTTCACGCTCACGGAGCCCTCATTCAGGAACTCCTTGGCTTCCCGGTTCGAGCTCGCGAGCCCGACGGCCTTGAGGATTTCGACGGGGTCTGCGCCGTCGTCAAGGTCCGCGATCGGGTGGGTGGAGGACTCGATATTCGCGAAGACGTCGAGGAGGGTGGACTCATCGAGGGCGGCGATGTCGCCGGAGAAGAGGGCCTTCCCTGCGGCGATCGCGTTCTCCATCTGGGCTTCGCCGTGGAGGATCTTGGTCGCTTCGTTGGCGAGGGCTCGCTGGAGTTCACGCTTCCCCGGGGCTTCGTCGTGACGCGCGAGGATGGCTTCGATCTCGTCCTTG
This sequence comes from Phycisphaerales bacterium, assembly GCA_027019265.1. Classification (GTDB taxonomy): domain Bacteria; phylum Planctomycetota; class Phycisphaerae; order Phycisphaerales; family UBA1924; genus UBA1924. Next base: position 43,210 of record JALUWX010000012.1, on the reverse strand, counting down.
GGGAGGAAGGTGAAGATCTTGATCCAGTCGCGTGCGTCGTCGTCGGAGGCGTTGAGCCAGAACTGGTGGTAGGCGTAGGGGGAGGTGCGCGCCGCGGTGAGCCAGATCGCGCCGGCTTCGGTTTTGCCGAACTTGGTGCCGTCGGCTTTTTTGACGAGGGGGGCGGTGAGGCCCGAACAGTTGAAATCGCCCAATGCGATCTCTCGTTGCAACCGTTCAAGATCTTCTGCTGAAATTCCAACTACGTGCCCATATCGCTTCCACGCCACATTGAGCGTGGAAAGTAGTGCATCTGCAAACACAGGATTTCGATCAGCTTCATCTTTTGTCGCTTCACGGAAAACTGCTAGATCAATATCAGCTCCGGCTGCTTTAGCGGCTGGGCGATACAACTCAATCATGCGCTCAAGAAACTCTCGCCGGTATCGACGAATCAGGTCACAACCAGCGACGATGTTGCCGTATTGATCTGACCCCCCAAACTGCACGGTAATCTTCTCCGCTTCGTAGAGGTGCGCGAAGTCGTAGGCCTGGAGGATCATGTAGGAGAACTCGGTGTAGGAGATTCCCTGCTCTCTGTTGTTGAGTCGTTCTTTGACGGACTCCTTCTGCATCATCATGTTGACGGAGAAGTGCTTGCCGATGTCTCTGAGCGCGTCGATGTACGAGATGGAGCCCAACCAGTCGAGGTTGTTTTTGATCTCGTAGTCGGGGCCGTCGATCTGTCCCAGGACGTTCTCGAAGATGGCGCGTTGTTTGGAGACGTTGTGCTCGACGAGCTCCTTGGTCATCATCTGGCGTTCGGCGGACTTGCCCGAGGGGTCGCCGATGAGCCCGGTCCCTCCGCCCATGACGACGACGGGGGTGTGCCCAGCGCGCCGCACGTGCGCGAGCATCATGATGGGGACGAGGTTCCCGATGGTGAGGGAGTCGGAGGTGGGGTCGAACCCGGCGTAGATGCGTCGGTGTCCGGACGCGAGGTGGGACACGAGCCCTTCCCGGTCGGTGCAGTCTTTGATGAACCCACGCCAGTCGAGTTCGTCGATGAGGTTGGTGATGGTCGCTCGATCGCTCATGGATGGAGCGTAGGTCGGACGCGCGGATGGGGCCGCTTTAGGGGAGGTTGGCGCGGATGGTCCAGTCGGGCTCGGTGGCGCCGTTCGACCAGTATCGCATGTCGTTGAGCTGGTCCCAGTCGAGCTGCTCGGCGTGCCCGTCGAGCATCCCGACGATGGCTTTGTCCTTGTAGCGCATCGAGACCCCGCCGGAGTTCCGCATGGGGTCCTCGGGGGTGCTCGCGTAGGTGTCGTTCCACTGACGACCCGAGGTCTCGTAGAGGTACGGGGGCTTGACGATGAACCCGCCCTCGATAGTCCCGTACCCGGGGAGCACGGACGCGTCGGCTTGGGAGCGCGAGGTCGCGAAGGTCATCAGATGTGAGGGACGGTGCGCTCCGGAGAGCCGATCCACATGAAACTTCCCGAAGAGCCGGCGCCCTTGGGTGGACCACATGAGGTTGTCACCGTTCGCGCCGCCTCCGACGAAGTAGGAGTTGATCCCGAAGGAGGGGTAGAGGGAGACGACGTACTGCATGGTTTCGCTCGAGTGCGCGTGGGCGTCGGGCGCATCGACGGCTTCTGCGAGCTGTTCCATCACGCGCGAATCCTGATAGATCGCTTCGAACTGGAAATCCAGGTAGGGGATGAGGCGCCAGGGGTAGCGTTTCCCGACGATTGCGCCGACGGAGTTTCCTCGGAGATCCCTGGGGACCTCGTTGTCTTCGACCATCCGTGACCAGTGGTCGTCGCTGAGGTATCCGATGAGGAGTCGGCCGCCGTTGTCGTCGGCGTACATCGTGTAGGCCGTCATGAGCTGCTTGAGCCCGACCTGTTCACGGACGGCCTTCGCGCTCTCACGGGCGCTGCCCAGCGCGGGGAGGAGGATCCCGATCAGGAGCGCGATGATCGCGACCACGACCAAGAGCTCGATGAGGGTGAAGGCGCGTCGTTGGGTCATGGTGTTCATGTCGGCCGATCCTTGACCGGGGTTTGGTGCGTCCGAGAAGTTGTTGAGATTCAGTCGCAACAAATTTGATGTCTGCCCTTGAGTTCTTGAGACTCAGTCTCAATCATTCGGCGACTGTTCCCGTGTGACAAGTCTGGATCGCGGGAAATCGGAAATTCCTTGCCAACTCACGGCCCTAGCGCATTTTTTGCTCGGAGACTCCACATGCAACGATCCACCATCGCTCTTGCTTGCTCATTCCTTGCGGCTTCGGGCGCTCAGGCGCAGTTGGTTTCGCCGACGATCGGGACCCCTTCGCTGGATCGCTGGATGTATCCGTTCAACGGGTCCCCGGGGTTCCGGCTCGAGGTGTCAGCGTTCGGTGCGACCCTCTTGGAGGGATTCGACGATCACGACGCGCAGGTGCTCGTCGGGTTCGATACCTCCGGCGATATCGCTCCGGGTCTGGGTGAGGACGGCTACCGAATCATCGAAGCAACGCTCACGATGACGGTCTCGAACGACCTCGGGTTCACGTACGACGACACATACGACTCGTACACGACGTATGTGATGGTCGGGGAGCCCGACATCCTGGACACCGATCCCGGCCGTCCGATCAACCTGTTCCTGGTCGGGTATCGGGAAGGGTTCGACCAGACCACGTTCTCGGAGAGCACGGCCTTCGGGTTTGTCCCCGAGGTCGAGCCCGCGCAGGGGATGCGTCGCGCGTTTGCGGCGCAGTACGACAGCGCGGGGATCGCGATGGACGTCTCGAATCATCTCAAGGACCAGTTCGAAGCGGAGCCGCTCGCGATCGGGGTCACGGACACGGTCAACCCGGGCGACCTGGTCCCGGCGGACACGGCGTTCACGTTCTCGTTCACCCCGTGCGATCAGGGGACGGGTCTCGAGCTCGCGCGGATGCTGGATCTCGGGGAGCTCCGGTTCGCTGTGACTTCGATGAACCCCGCTTCGGGTGGTCCGGACGGGGGCTCGGGGAACTACCCGATCTTCTACTCCAAGGAGAACCCGATCGCGCAGATCTTCGGGTACACGGCGACGTTGTCGCTCACGGTCCGGGTCGGCGACGAGGGCGACTTCAACGGGGACGGGGAGAAGGACTTCTTCGATGTCAGCGGGTTCCTGACGGCGTTGTCGAACGACGATCCGGCGGCCGACATCACGGGGGATTGCCAGTTCGATTTCTTCGATGTGAGCGCGTTCCTGAGCGCGTTTGCGGCGGAATAAGCAGGGACATTCAACCCGCACACACCGTGTGTATTGAGAGAGGATACGTGAAATGAATCAAACCATCGCACTCGCGCTCATCGGCCTTGCTTCGAGCGTTTCGGTTGCGGGCGTCAGCTCGTTCGTCGAGGACTTCAACGACGGCGCAAGCAACTGGGCCGACGGGATCGGGAGCTCGCTCGTCGAGGTCGGTTCGGGCGCGCTCGACGGGAGCGCTTACGTCTCGACGACGACGGACCTGAACACGGCCGGCCCGTTCGGGCTGACCCTCTTCCGTGGTCAGGACGGATTCGACTCCTCCGGCGACGCGTTCGTCGGCGATTACATCGCTGGTGGGATCACGACGATCTCGTTCGATGTGCGGCATAACGCGGGGATGGACCTGGACATCGCGGTCCGTCTTGCGTCGTCGTTCAACTTCCCGGCGATCGGGATCCAGAGCGGAACGCTCGTCTCCTCGGGTGTGTGGACCACGCTGACGTTCGCGATCGATCCGTCGAACCCCCTCCTCGTAGTCGAGCCCCCCTTCACACCGGCGGATTACGAGACGATCCTGAGCTCGATCGGGAACATCCAAGTCTCTTCATTCCGTCCCGATGGGCTGAGCACCCCGCTCGAGGTCACGTTTGATCTCGACAACGTGACGATCACCCCCGCGCCCAGCGCCGTCGCGCTGCTCGGGCTCGGTGGTCTCGCGATGGGTCGTCGTCGGCGCTGATCCAACGAACCATAACTCGATTGAAATAGAAGAAGGGGACCCGACCGGGTCCCCTTCTTCGTTGCTGTGATGGATGGAATCGGATCAGGCCGGGGTGACGGGGGCGCGACCCACGGAGTAGTAGGTGAACCCGAGCTCGTCGAGGTGTTGACGGCGGTAGAGGTTCCGGCCGTCGAAGATAACCTTCGCGCCCATGACCTCTCCGAGCTTGTCGAAATCGGGGGACTTGAACTCCGGCCAATCGGTGGAGATGACGAGCGCGTCGCAGCCCTTGGCGCATTCGTACATGTCGTCGAAGAGAGTGACGGTGTCGCCCATCTCTTTCCCGACGTTCTCCTTCGCGACGAGGTCGAAGCCGTGGCAGGTCGCGCCGTACCCGAGCGCCTTGCGGATCAGGGTGAGCGCGGGGGCCTTGCGGATGTCGTCGGTCCGGGGTTTGAACGCGAGCCCCCAGAAGGCGATCTTCTTGCCCTGGAGCGCGGTCTCGGAACCGAAGTGCTTGATGATCTTGTTGAAGAAGAGGTTGCGCTGGCGCTCGTTGGTGCCGTGGACGGCGTTGGAGATCTGCATGGTGACCCCGGCCTTGTCGCCCATCATGATGCACGCGAGGGTGTCCTTGGGGAAGCAGGATCCGCCGTAGCCCAGACCCGGGTAGAGGAACTGGTGCCCGATCCGGGAATCGGAGCACATGCCTTCACGGACCCGGTTGATGTTGGCGCCGTAGGCCTCGCAGAGGTTGGCCATCTCGTTGATGAAGGAGATCTTGGTCGCGAGGAAGTTGTTGGAGGCGTACTTCACCATCTCGGCGCTCAGGACGTCCATGACGAAGATGGGGTGCCCGTTCCGGACGAAGGGGTCGTAGAGATCGCGGAAGCGCTCCCCCACTTCGTCGGACTCGACACCCACGACAACCCGGTCGGGCTTGTTGAAGTCGTTGACGGCGTCGCCTTCCTTGAGGAACTCGGGGTTGTCGGCGACATGGAAGGGGATATCCCCGACGATCGCTTTGATCCGTTCCTTCACCCGGAAGGTGGTCCCGACGGGGACGGTGGATTTGACGACGACGATCTTGGGGGGCTGGTCGGGTCCGAGCTCTTTGATCGCGTTCCCGATATCGTCGGCCGCGCCGTCGATGTAGGTCATATCCGTGTGACCCTTGTCGTCCGACGGGGTCCCGACACAGATGAAGATCATCTCCGCGCTCTGGTAGGCGGCCTTCTTGTCGAGGGTGTAGGTGAGGCGCCCCGCTTTGCGGTTCTTGATCATGAGGTCCGTGAGACCGGGCTCATAGATCGGGCAGATGTCCTTCTCGAGCTTCTCGATCTTCTCGGGATCGACATCGAGGCAGGTGACATCGTTGCCTGTGTTCGCGAGACAGACCCCTGTAACGAGCCCGACGTATCCGGTTCCGACCATGGTCAAACGCATGGGAATGGTTCCTCCGTATGGGTCTGGAGTGTAGACCCTGATGATCCCTCGGACCCCGCTCCGAAAGTGCGTGTTTCACTGTCTCCATCGAGCGCCGGGGCGTATGTGATCCACTACGATTGGGCACACACGGGGTTCTCGGACGGACCCGATTTCTTGTGTGTGCGGACGGCCTTGGATTCTGGAAGGACGGGATCGATCGATGAGCGCGACGACCAAAGCACGCAAATCGGGAAGGAAAGCGAAGCTCGACGAGAAGGCGGCGAAAAAGGCGGAGAAAACGGGGGCGCTCTCCGCTTCGAACGCGGATCGGCACACGCTCTACCAGCTCAGTGTCCAGAACGTGGAGGCCGAGATCGACTTCGTCGATGGGGAGTACGAAGCGATCCGGGGACGGAAAGCGAGAACGCTCCGAGAGGACTTCGCCGGGACCTGCAACACATCGTGCGAGTGGGTCCGGAGACGGGACGACAACGTCGCTGTGGGCCTCGATATCGATCAGCCGACCCTGGACTGGGGGCGGGACCACTGTTTGTCCAAGCTGAACGAATCACAGCGCGGGCGGATCCGTCAGATCAACCGGGATGTGCTCTCGCCGGGTGATGCGTCGAATGTGGACATCGTGCTTGCGATGAACTTCTCGTACTGGATCTTCCGGACCCGCGAGCAGATGCGCCACTACTTCACGACGGTTCGCGAATCGCTCGCGCCGGGCGGGGTGTTCTTCCTCGACCACTACGGCGGATCCGAAGCGATGCTCGAGCAGGAAGAGACGAAGAAGATCGAGGACGAGAACGGGCAGAAGTTCACGTACGTCTGGGACCAGCACAGCTTCAACCCGATCACGGGTGAGATGTGCTGCAAGATCCACTTCAAGTTCGCTGACAAGACCAAGATGGAAGACGCGTTCGTGTACGAATGGCGCTTGTGGTCGCTCCCCGAGATCCGTGAGCTCCTGTACGAAGCGGGGTTCGAGCACGTCAACGTCTACTGGGAAGGGGAAGACGAGGACGGCGAAGGGAACGGCGAATACGAAGCGACGATGGAGGGTGAAGCGGACCCCGCGTTCATCAACTACATCGGCGCGTTCTGCTGAGACGAGGTCATCCACGTGCAAGGTGTGCTCGACATCCCCGAAGAGCTGCGCGAGATCCAGTCCGTCGTTGTGGATGGTCTAGCGCGGGTGTCCGATGTGTTCGATGAACAGCTCCGCTCGGAGCTCCCCCCTGTGGACACGATGTGCGCGCACATCGAGCGGTACCGGGGGAAGATGCTGCGCCCGACGTTGGTGCTGCTGTGCAACGCCGCGGCGCGTGGATCGGAGGATCTGTCCGCGGTGACGGATCGCGCTCCGATCGTGTGCGGCGCGGTCTCTGAGATGGTGCACATGGCGACACTCGTTCACGACGACGTGCTCGACGAAGCGGAGATCCGTCGTCGGGGACGGACGATCAACGCGATGAAGGGGAACGAGACGAGCGTGATCCTCGGGGACTACCTAATCGCGAGCGCGTACGAGCTGTGCTCCTCGCTCGAGTCTCCAGTGCCGTCGAGGATCGTGGGACGCGCGAGCGCGGTCATGTGCACGGGTGAGCTGCTCCAGCTCCACAACCGGAACAACCTTTCGCTCGATGAGCCCACGTATTTCGAGATCCTGAAGCGGAAGACGGCCGCGCTGATCGGGGCCGCGTGCGAACTGGGGGCGCGTTCCGCGCTCGGGTTCGATCGGGAGCACGACCCCATCGCGGAAGCGCTGCGGGGCTTCGGGCTCGATCTGGGGATCGCGTTCCAGATCCAGGACGACGTGCTCGACCTGACGGGGACGCTCGAAGAGGTTGGAAAATCCGTGGGGAAGGATCTGGAGAAGGGGAAGCTGACGTACCCGATCATCCATCACCTCGCGCACGCCGATGACGAGACACGCGAGCGATCCTTGATCGATGTCCGCGCGATCGGGGAGGGCGATTCGAGCGATGTCGCTTCGCTGATCGAACGGATCGAGGGAACTGCGTCGCTCGAAGCGACCCGCGCGTGCGCCGTGTCGTATGTCGAGAGCGCCAAGTCGAGACTCAGCGCGATCCCGGACGGGGTCGCGAAACCCATGCTGACCCTGCTCGCGGACGCGGTGGTCACCCGCTCGCACTAAACGGAACGGACCGAGGATCAGGCACCATGCCCGGACGCGTCTTCAAGTTCTACCAACGCAAGCGAGTGGTGAATATCAATCTGAATATCCTCGCGGCCGGGATCCTCGCGATCGCGCTCGCGAAGTTCCCCGTGATGTGGATCGGGGACTGGATCGGTCCCGAGCACAAGTTCGTGATCACGGTGATCGCGTACATCCTCGACACGGTGCTTGATGTGTGCGTGTACTACGCGCTGCACTGGGTGGCGAACCACTGGAACCCGCACGGGCACCTCCCCAAGCACGAGAAGCGCCCCAAGAGCAGGCAGTTCGTCCACGACGCAACCCGGATCCAAGCGGAGCGGATGGCGCTGATGCCCATCTACATCCTGATCGGTCCGGGGGGGATGTGGGCGCTGCAGAAGTGGTTCGATGTGCACCACTCGTGGGCGTTTGTGATCGCGTTCGTGAGCGCGATCATCTCGACGAGGATCATCCACACGATCATCGGCCTGCGCACCGGGACGTTCCGGGACACCGTGGACTTCGTGATCGATGACGACATCCAGATCGGGCGCGACCTGAGCGCTGAAGCAGAAGAATCCGAATCGCGGAACGAAGGGGCGGCGTGAATGTGCGGGATCGCGGGGGTGATCCGGGTCTTTGAGCCGGGCGAGACGCCCCCACCGCCTTTGGAATCGATCCCGGAGTCGTGGCTCGATGTGCTCGACGACTCGATCATGCATCGTGGTCCCGACGGGGAGGGACGGTTCCGGGACCGCGCCGTCCGGGAGGACGGGACGATCGTCGATGTCGCGCTCGTGCATCGGCGTTTGAGCATCATCGACCTCGCCGACGGGGCGCAGCCCATGATCCACGACGGGGAGCGTTTGCGGCCGGACCTGGTGTATCACCGAGGGAAGACACCGATCGTTGCGAGCGAGGTGGAGCCCGGCAAGCCGCTGGTCGGGGTGGTGTTCAACGGGTGTATCTACAACCATCGGGAGCTTCGGGAGGAGCTTGAGGGGAAGGGGTACGTGTTCGGGACGGATCACTCGGACACGGAGGTGTTGGTGCATGGGTGGCGGGCGTGGGGACTCCGGATCCTCGATGAACTCGACGGGATGTACGCGGCGATTGCTTGGGATCGACAGACAAGACAACTCGGATGGGGACGCGATCTCGTCGGTGAGAAGCCGTTGTACCACAGCGGATCACCATCCAATGTTCGAGTTCTTTCGTCGTGTCTTCCGCCGCTCGCTGCGATCGGAGAAGCGAACCCGTACCTCATGGGTTTCGAGTGGTGGATCCGAGATGGAGCGACTTTCATTCCACCGATTCCTGCGTACGGGGTCCACCCTCGCGAGTGGTCGATCTGTCCACGGGAACCCAAGCAGGGCGCAGAGAAGCGAAACCCCAAGTTCGCAACAACACCGCTCACGAGTGTGCGACGGAGATACAAGCTCTCTGAACGACTCGGTTCAGAAACGATCGGCGAACTACGAGCAAAGAAGCTCTGTGAACAGATCGAGCCCGCGATCACATCGCGGCTTGAGGCCGACGTCCCTCTCGGTGTGTTCCTCTCGGGGGGGATCGACTCGTCGCTCATCGCGGCGATCACACACACGCACAGACCAGATGTCCGGGCGTACACGGTTCGGATGAACGACGCACGGTACGACGAGTCCCAGGCTGCTTCGGAAACGGCGAAACACATCGGGATCGAGCACCAGATCCTCGAGTGCGATCCGGATCCGGCGCACGATCTCGTCAAGCTTATCGAGCAACTCGGGCTCCCGTTCGGGGACAGCTCGTTGCTCCCGACGTACTGGGTGTCCAAAGCCGCACGTGAACACGTCAAGGTCGCGCTCTCGGGGGACGGTGGAGACGAGTTGTTCGGGGGATATCGACGGCACACGATCGCGCCAACGCTTCTTCGATGGCGCCATGCACTCAGGCTGATCCCGACCCGGATGCTCGACCAGCGCGTGCCGGGGAGTCGGACGACCTATCTGGCTCGTCTCATTACGGCGGCTCGCTACGGGGGATACTCAGAACTGCTCTCGATCTTCCCGACCCCCGATCTTCGAAGGTTGATCCCGAGTATCGACGGCGAAACCCCCGGCGACTCAACCTATCGATACGTTGAGGATCCGCTCCGTGAAGACTTCGAGCACTATCTCTCGGATGATCTGCTCCGGAAAACGGATACCGCCTCGATGGCGGTCGGGCTCGAAGTCCGAGCCCCGTTCCTTGCTCGTGATCTCGTCGAGGCCGCGCTCCGGACTCCGCTCGATGTGCTCATGCCCAACGGCGAACGCAAAGGGCTCCTTAAGCAGGTCGCGCGGAAGTACCTCCCCGATCACATCGTCGATCGTCCCAAGCAGGGCTTCGCGATCCCGATCGGGGAGTGGTTCCGTTCGGACTACGGGGGGATGCGCCAGCTGATGCTCGATCACCTGCGCTCGTCGGACCCGTTCCCGGGGCTCGGGGAGTCGGGGGTGGAGATCAACATGCGCTTCGTGGAGCGGATGATCCGGGAGCACGATGCGGCCGGGGAGAAGTCGATCAACCCGTGGCACGGGCGCGACCATTCGCAGCGGTTGTACATGCTCGTGGTGCTGTCCATCTGGTGCAAATGGCTCGCGCGGGTGCGCAAAGAAAAACCCGCGCCGGGCGCGGGTTGAGTGAATCCGATTGAACGGGTTGATCTGGAGGGGGGTTAGCCCTGGGCGACCTTGCCGTCGATGTGGACGTCCATCTGGGGGAAGGGGATCCCGATGCCCGCGTCGTCGAGGGCAACCTTGACGTTCCGGGTGAGCGCGTCCATGACGCCCCAGTAATCCGCGGCGTTGACCCAGACGCGCACGGACCAATCGATCGAGGATCCGCCCAGACCCGTGAGCACGATCGCCGGCTCGGGGTCGGCGAGCACGTTCTCCGTTGCTTTGGCGGCGGCGAGCATGACCTCGCGCGCTTTGTCGATGTCCGCGCCGTAGTCCGTGCCGACCGCGACCGCGACGCGCCGGGTGTCGTGATGCGAGATGTTCTCGATGGTGCCGCCGAAGATCGATGCGTTCGGGACGATGATGCGCCGGTTGTCCGGGGTATCGAAGGTGGTGGTGAAGAGCCCGATCTCGTCCACCTTGCCCGTGGTTCCGCCGGCGCTGACGACATCCCCGACCTTGAACGGACGGAAGAGCAGGAGCATGACACCCGCGGCGATGTTGCCCAGCATCCCGGACATCGCCATACCGATCGCGAAGCCCGCGGCGGCGAGGATGGCGGCGAAGCTGGTGGTCTCGACCCCGAGGGTCCCGAGGATCATGATCCCGCCGGCGATGAGGATGAGGTAGCGGATCATGTTCCCGAGGAATCGGGAGAGGGTTTCTTCAACCCCGGCTCGGCTGCAGGCTTTGCGGGTGATCCCACGCGACCATCCGGCGACCATGAAGACGGCGATGATGAGAACGAGCGCGAGGAGAACGGGCTGGCCGACTGTCTCCCACGCGAGGATCCATGTGTCCGAGCTCATGTCGCCTTCGCTGACACGTGAAACGAGTTCGCCGAAGCCCTCGGCGGGTGCCGCGGCGTTGGCTGCGTCTGCGGCTTGGGCGGCGTTGTCTTGTACGGCCTGGGCCGTGTCCTGTGCTTCCTGGAGCATGGTGTGTTCCTTGTGCTACGGGGTAGACGTCCCCGGGTCGATCCCCTGAGTGAGCAGGATTCTAGAACTTCCACCCCAGGGTGATATCGAAGAAGACATCGTTGGGATCTTTATTTCTGCCCGGATCCGAGTCGTACCGGTGGGTGAGCTGGAGCCGGAGGTTCATGTTGCTCTCTTTGTCGAGGAGGATGTTCCATTTCACGGAGTTGTTGAAGCGTTCACGGGCTTCTTCCGTGACTTCGAGGAAGTACTCGGTGCTCGCTTCGACATTCATCGTGTCGTTGAACCTGTGGGACAGGTCGATCCCGGTCACGAGCGCTTCCGGACGGAACTCGTCCTCGGGGAGCCCGTAGGTCCTTGTGCCCCCGAAACCTGTGCGTCCCTTCAGGTTTGTCTTCTCGTTCTTGATGAACTGGTAGCTGATCCCGGTGTGCGCCTGCACCCGGTAGTCCCACGCTTGGAACTCATCGACCTCGAGACGCGCGGTCACCCACCACCCGATCTTTGAGTCCCCCTGCGCGAGCCATTCATGGCGTCCGGACATATCGAGCCGGTTCTGGGTGTCTTCGCCGTTGCGTGTCGCGTATCGGTAGGTGGTGTCGAGACGGGTGTCGAGCTTCTGGGTCTTGCGCCGGAGGTTGAGCTGGAGATTGAGGTTCGCGTTCTCCGAGTTCCCTGTCCGGGTGTTGAGACCGATCCGGATATTGCGCTGCCATTTCTCCCAGAACGAGGGGCCTTTGGGCTTCTCGACCTTCTTGGGTTCTTCCTGGGGTTTCGGATCCGCTTTCGGGATGGGCTTGGGCTCGGGGTCCGGCTTGGCTTGGGGTTTGGCTTCGTCTTTCTTGGTTTCGGGCGCGGGTTCACCTTCCGGCTGGGACTGATGCGCAAGAGCTGCGCCACTGGAACCGGATTCAAGGATCCCCGCTTCGATGGCGCGCTGGCGCGCGAGCCCAAGGTTCGCTTCGGCGGCGTTGAGCCGCTCGAGCGCGAGCGTGTACTCGCGCTGCGCCTGGACAAGCTGGACACGAACAATCTCAGCGTTGAGATCCGCGTCAACTTCCGCTCGGACTGGAGCAACCCAGAACGCGCAGAGCAGAAACAGGATGATGGATCGCGGAAGGGTCATACCCGACTCCTCGACGTATTGGACCCGGAGGTCTGCGAGTCACGATTGGATGCGCGGCGGCGCAAAGAAACCCCGCCGAGATCGAAGCACAATGACCTCGATTTTTGTATTGTATCGAACGGATCGATCTGGCCGAAATAGTTGTAGACCCGTATCCTGAGGGACGAGACCAACGAATGCGTGACCACCCCCACGAACCGAACAAGAACCCGAACACCCCCGAGTCGAACGATCCGGGGATGTCGCGACGATCCGCGCTCCGGATCGGAGCGACCCTGGGCTCCCTTGTGGCGATGAGCGGGGTTCTTGGCGCGTGCGGGTCCTCGACACGAACGAAATCCGTCAATCGGATCGGGGACCCCCTCCCACCTGTCGCGGACTTCAAACCCTCGCTCCCCTCGAGCGGCTCGATCCAGTCCCCGGCACCGATCCAGACGGCCTCGGCCTCGCTGAGGGAACTCCCATCCTTCGTGATCCCCAGAACCCGCTGGACGACAGGGACCACCCGCGCTTGGCTCGCGGATGCCCAGTCCCCGATCCGTCGGATCACGATCCACCACGACGCGATCAGCCCGAGCCCCTCGGGTCGGTACGACGATTCGGTCCGTCGATTGATCGCGATCCGGAACGGGCACCTCTCTCACAAGTGGGCCGATATCGGGTATCACTACGCGATCGATCCCGCCGGGCGGGCTTGGCAGGCGCGTCCCCTGACCTATCAGGGAGCTCACGTCAAAGATCAGAACCCCGGGAACATCGGGATCGTGATGATGGGGAACTACGAACAAGCGACCCCGACACCCGAAGCGCTCGAAACCCTCAACCGGCTCATCACCCATGAGATGTCCCGATTCCGGGTCGCGCTCTCGAACGTCCGGACCCACAGGGAACTCGCGCCCACGGCGTGCCCTGGGCGCAACCTCCAGCTCCGGATGGATCAGATCCGGCGGCCGGGGGGTACGCTCGCATCGGCGGCCGCGTCGATGAATCTCGCGTAACCCGGACCGATCCCTATCCCCCGTATCAGAGACCGCTCGTCGTTTCGAGGTCGGCGTGCGCTTCGTCGCTCAGATCACGTTCCCCGAAGATCGCAGAACCAACCCTGACGATGTTCGCGCCCTCTTCGATCGCGACCTCGTAGTCGTTCGACATCCCCATGGAGAGCAGGTCGAAGTGCCCCTCCCCGACCCCGTCCCGGCGCATGTCCAGGAAGAGATCCGCGCATCGAGCGAAGTGGGCTCGGGAATCCTCGGGGTTCTCCGACAAGGGTGCCATGGTCATGAGACCACGGACACGGACATTGATCATAGTGTCGATCTGTTCAGCGACCGCGCCGGCGGCCGCGATCGGGAGCCCGTACTTCTGCTCCTCACCCGAGACATTGACCTGGATCAGCACATCGATCGTGCGATCGAGCCGGTTTGCGATCTGCTGGATCTCTTCCGCGAGACGGAGTGAATCCACGGAGTGGACGAGCCGTACACAGTCCCCGATCTTCCGGGCTTTGTTGCGCTGGAGATGACCGATCATGTGCCAACGGATCGGTGAATCGACATCCAGAGTCGAAGCATCGCGCGCCGTGCGTGGCATGGCGCGGACCCGATCGAACCAGTCGTTCATGATCCCCGCGCGCTGAGCGAGCTGGATCGCTCGGTTCTCCCCGAAGTCCCGGTGCCCGAGTTCGACGAGCGCCCGGATATCCTCGGGCTCCGCGTACTTGGTCACGGCGATGAGGTAGACCGAATCCGGGGATCGACCCGATCGCTCACACGCGGCACGGATCCGTTCTTTGACATCGTTGTAGCGTTGCTCGAGTTCGGTCATCTCGCTCCATCCGTGGGCGTGGTGGTTGTGTCCGGACCATCATACAGGAACAGACGGTTCAGTTGTCCCCCGTCCCCCCGTACCCCTTGCGCCGATCGGGTGACGTGGGTGAATCGGTCCCCTCGGTTTCAGGCTTGGCTTTCCATCGCCCGTACCCGAGTTCCTTGTCCCGTTCCGAGGGATCCTGCGCATCGGCCGTGAGCCCGAACTTGGATTGGAGTTCGGGGTCCGCGCCGCTCGCTTTCTCGACATCGACCCGGCGTTGGAGGAGTTCCCCACAGGCGCTGGGCCCGAGGAGCACACACAGCACGGCCGGGAGGACTGCCAGGGTTCGTTTGGAAGTTTGCTTTTTCACAAGAGATCCTACGCAGGCGCGGTCAGAGCGGTTCTCTGGGGATGTCGGGACCGGCGCTGTGGGGCGGGGGCTCGAGCCCACGATCCTCGGTCCCGACCTGATCTCGGAGCTCGACGAGGCGTGATTCGAGCGTATCGAGCCGCTGTGTGAGCGCGAAGACGGCTTTGCTCAGTTCCCCGATCTGATCACGGAGCTTGGTCCCGTCATGCTCGATGTAGCCCAGCGTTTCCTCGAGCTTGTCGATCCGGGTGTTGTTTGGTTCCGGACGGTGTCCGTTCTGATCGCTCATGGACGATCGTAGACTGACTCGGCGCGATCCGAGGCGTTCCGCTCAACCCGCTTCGGGGAGCTTGATCGGTCCAGGGATCGTCTCGGTACAGACGATCCGGTTGCGCCCGGTCTGCTTGGCTTGGTAGAGGTTCGAGTCCGCGTGCGCGACCCAGGAGACGGCGTCCGAGAGCGGGCCGTCGATACAGCCGCTGATCCCGATCGAGAGGGTGATCGCTCGTTCGGGGTGATGGCTCCAGGTCATGGACTCACAGTCCGATCGGATCCGATCACAGAGCACCAGAGCGTCGCTCGGGGATGTCTCGGGAAGGATGAGCGCGAATTCTTCTCCCCCGTAACGGCACGCAACATCGACCTTGCGGATCGTGCGTTGGAGCAGCTTCGCGACCTCCTCGATCACGACATCACCCGCGGGGTGGCCGTAGGTGTCGTTGATCTGCTTGAAGTGGTCGATATCGACCATCGCGATCGAGAGCCCCCCACCCTGACGGACACAACGCTCGTACTCCTGGGTCCAGCGATCATCGAAGTACGCGCGGTTGAACAGCCCGGTGAGCCCGTCGATCTGCGCTTTCTGTTCGAGGATCCGGAAGAGGGAAGAGATCCGGAGCGAGGAACGGAGACGAGCACGGAGCTCCGTCAGCTCAAACGGTTTGGAGACAAAGTCGATCGCGCCCAGATCGAACGCGGTCACCTTGTCCTGGATCGTGTCCTGACTCGAAAGGATGATGACGGGGATGTTGTGTGTCTCGGGGGTGTCCATGAGTTCACGGAGCACCTCAAACCCGTCCATCACCGGCATGTCGAGATCCAGAAGAACGAGCGAAGGGTTGGTCGCCTTCGCACGCTCGAGCCCGGCGCGACCATCCCGCTCACAGATGAGCGTGATCGACTCCGTCTTCAGTCGCGCCTGAAGCAGTCGGTGCACGAACTCCGAGTCGTCGATCAGCAGTACGACCGGGCGTTCGTCGGGATTTGAAGGGTTGATGAGCATCTGGAGTGCGTCGTGCTTGAGTCTCGCTTACAGGGGGCTGTTCCGGATAAAGGATTCGCATTCCTCAACAAGCGAGCTGACTTGAGCGCTCACACGATCCGCCCAGCTGTCGTATCCGTTGAGCTCTTTGATCGCGCTTTCGAGCTGTGCGGCCGCGTCACCGATGGTCTGGAATCCGAACCCGGGTGCGGCGCCCTTGAGCTGATGAGCGATCCTGGAGAGCCGCTCGTGATCCTCCTCGCTCATCGCATCGTGGATGAGACGAACGCGCTCGGGGAGTTCACCGAGGAAGAACTCGATAAGCTCCCTTTCGTCGGGATCTTGCGGGTCCAAACTGAGTCGAGACGGATCCATCGCGTCCATGAGCGGATACCTCCGTATGGGGTATCGGCCGACTCTGGGGGGTGCTCAAGCGCCGAATGACTCTGATTCACACCCGCTCAACGGCTGCGCCGTAGTCTGGTCCGAGAAGCTGACCCAGATCCCCTCACCCACGATTCCTCGCCCGCGGAATCGAGCGATGCATGCTTCATTCGGAGGTGTAAAAAAATACGCCTCCGATCACCAACCCGATCGAGGGGTTGATTCATCGAAAGCGAATCCATCGAGGTTCCCGGACCTCAAACCGAGCGACCCGTATCGGAGCGAACCCCGATCCGGAGAAGCGAAAGTGACCCCAGCGGGATTCGAACCCGCGTTACCAGGATGAAAACCTGGTGTCCTGGACCTGACTAGACGATGGGGCCGGACAGCGGCAACTGTACGCGCGTGATCTTGTGCGTCAAGTGATCTTCACATCCAATCGGGTCAACCCCGTCCTGAAAAAGCGGGGATGACCACGAGCACGAGGAGATCGTAGATCAGATGCACCCCCACCACGATCCCGAACCCACGCTTGAGGTAGAGGATCCCGAAGTACAGCCCCGCAAGGACATAGAAGACCCCCAGGGTCAGGTTGAGAGAGCCGTCGAGACGGAAGATCTGGTCATGGTGCCACGCAAAGGCGATCGCTGAGATGACAACGGCGATCATCGACGCTTTCGCTGATTTCACACCGAGCGTGTCGCTGAGAAGGAAGTGAACAAGCGTGATGAGGAGCAGACGGAAGAGCATCTCCTCGTAGAGCCCAGCGCCGAACGCGAGCATGAGACGCTCGCCGTTGGTCGGCCCGATCGAGATACTCTGCACAAGCGCCCCGCTCCTCCCCGGATCGAGGACCATGACGAGGATGATCAGCGGCCCCGTCAGAAACGCGGACTCCGCGGCCATGCGCACGAGCACCGAGGGTTGGAGCTTCCACGAGTCCCGGCTCAGGATGTGCTGGATCAATAAGTACAGCACGAGCGCGATCGACGGCAGATGGAGCCCGACGACCCCGAAAAGATTGAAGAACCGCACGAGCATCCGATGCGCTTCGAGTGAATCCGCGCCATCACCCAGGATCCCCAGCAATCCCAGCTCGTAGAACAGAAGGAACGGCGCGATGAACACGAGCACGTGGAGCGGGCGCATCGAGCGCTCGAAGTACCCCTCACGCATCATCGTTGCGACAGGGGGAGCAACTCGATCAGCGCTCGACGCGCGTCGTGACATGGGCTTGGGTGATCCGTGTGCGTGATGGGGTGGAAAAACGAAGGAACCCGACCTTAGGCCGGGCTCCTGGGGGTTTCGTCGGATGCGATCGTCGATCAGCCCTTGGTGGCCTTGAGGCGCTTGTTCATGCGGCTCTTGCGACGAGCGGCTTGGTTCTTGTGGATGATCCCCTTCTGGGCCGAGCGATCGATGATCGCGGAGGCCTTGCGGAAGAGATCCGTCGCGTCCTGATCGTGGGAGACGGCGTAGTCGAACTCCTTGATCGCGGCGCGCATCGCTTTCATGCGCCAACGGTTGAGGGCGCGACGCTTGACGTTCTGACGGATTCGCTTCTTCGCGGAGTTCGAGCTAGCCATGTGGGGTCCGTATCCTTCAGGTCCGCCGCGGCTTGCGGCATGGGGTCCAGTCTTGATATGCCCGGATCGGGAAAGCCGTCCCGGGCTGACATTCTTGCTCGCGACCAAAAAGAAATCAACACCCGGGCGTGCTGAACTTGTCAGGGACGAGGAAGGGGCTTACGCTACCCCTCAGCACCCTTGCGGGCGTAGCTCAACTGGATAGAGCACCTGACTACGGATCAGGAGGTTGAGGGTTCGAATCCTTCCGCCCGTGCTTACGCAAGCCCTGCTAAATGCAGGGCTTGCGTCGTTTTGGGGTTTCTGTGCTCCCGCCGGCCATTCCAGATCCATCCGTTTTTCCATCCGTTTTGGGCTATCATCCACCCGCCGGAGGGGAGCACCACGCGTGCTCGATCCGGAGCTGAGCGGATGGAAAAACGGATGGCGAAGCGAAACGGGTCAGTAACGGGACGGAGTAAGCCCGTCAGGCTGCGGTGGAACGAACGGGAGAAGTGCTGGCGCTTCCGGCGGACCATCCGGGGCAAGGAGCACGCCTATTGGGTCGGACGGGGCGGCAGCGGTCCTGAGGACCAAGCTGCCTACGCCCGGGCCGTTCAGGAGTCTCTGCTCAAGGAGGAACTGCTCACGGGTGGGCAGGAGATCCGTGATTTCGCCGCCAAACACACCGAGCAGCTCGAAGATGTGTTCCTTCAGGTCGAGGACCTCCACCGCTTCTTCAGCCGCCCGTTCCGCGAGGTGCGGCAGCGACTCATCGTCGACCAGGACATCCCCGAGCTCCTCCGGCAGGCGTGGAGGGCGGCTGTCCTCGAAGAGGCCATCGAGCTCAAGGACGCCAAGATCGCGGAGTTGGAGGCCATCCTCGCCGCCCATGGGCGGGCCGCGGTCACCGACGCGAACGCCCCGCTCGACGAGCTCATGACCAAGTGGGTCGAGTCCGTCGAGAACGAGAAGAAGTCGGCCAAGCAATCATCGAGTCACATTGGATCGTTCAGGACCAACATCAAGCCGTTCATCGAGTTTCTTGCGGAAACCGACCCACCGATCGTGTTGACGCGTGATCTTGAAGCGAACTGGCGCGCTATCGCGGACTACCGTGAGCACATCATCGAGGAGATGAACGAACGCGAGCTGTCCAAGGGCTGGGGCAAGGGCCGCTTGGACAAAGTCAGGCTGTTCTGCGAGTACCTTGTCAAGAGCGGGTACCTGACCACTATGCCGCGTGCGATCGACCGGCACTGGTCGCAAATCGGCAAGGACGACCCGAACCCGACATTCTTCAGCCTCGAAGAGATCCACGCATTGTGGGCTCAGGCGGACGACCGCATGAAGCTCGTGATGGCTTTGGGGCTGAACGCCGGATACCGGGCCGCGGATATCCGAACACTTGAACGCGAGACCATCGACTTCGATCGCGGTGAAATTCTGCGACAACGCAGCAAGACCGGCGCTGCCCAAGCACACACGCTCTGGCCGGTGACCAAGGCGCTCCTCGAAGCCCATGTCAAGAGCGTGCCCGACAAGCTGCCGTTCGGGAAGGGATACAGCAACATCAGCCGTGACCTCACCGCCTTTGTCGACAAGGTGCTCACGAAGGAGAAGAACGAGGACCCCAGGCGGACGGCCAAGTCGTTCCGGTCAACCGGCGCTCAGGAACTCGAACGCATCGTGCGCGGGACCACGCCCCATGTTGTCTACCAATACCTCGCCCACGGCGACAAGAAGCCCGCCCGTCATTACCGGACAGAAGAGTTGGCCGCGTTGTTCGAAGCCCTCGAAAAGCTTGGCGAGTACTTCAATCTGGATGGACCTCAAAGGGGGCGGAAGAAGCGGCGTTCCAAGCGTCCCGCACCTGACGCGTGAACTCGGCCTTGGTTCCGACGCGGGTGAAGCGAGCACCCTCATGATGGACGAGACCTGAGGCGGACCAGAATCGCAGCGAGACGCGGGCGGCGTAGTCGGGCAGCTCCTCACCCAGCCCACGGCTCGCAGCAGCCTTGATGGTGGCGAAGAGTTGCGGCTCCGCGGTGGACGCGACCTCTGCGGCCACCGCCCTGTAGTACGGCAGCGGCACCTTGTACGGCCTCGCCGACGCGTCGGGGCGAATCTCAATGAGAGCGGGGCCGCGGCGTGACTCTTCGACGGTGTAGGTGGCTGCCCGCACGCGGGCACGGGGGCCGATGATCCGCCGGCGGCGTGCGTCGTCCAGGGCGTCAATCTCACTGGCCATCGCGAGGTCAAGTTCGTCGAGCTTGCGGAGTAGTTTCGTGCGGCCCGTACCCGTGCGTAACGCGAGCTCGCGTACCTCATCAAGCACATCACGCCATGACTGATTGGGTGTACCTGCTCGTGGCATGATGAACATGGTACGCCGGATCTGCGTGTTGGCGTCTATATCCGCATACCCGAGAATTGGCGATTTGCGTCAGGATCCATGGGGGTTTGAGCTGGATCCTGACGTGGCTCTGGTTTCGTCTCGAAATTGTCGAGTTCGCCGCGGACGGATCCTTGCCTTTGCTCCGACGCAACGCTATGTACGCCGTATTGACTCATTGGCGTACTGACGGAGCATCGGATGACGAACGACAACACCCACACGGCGGACGAAATCACGGCGGCGGCGGATGGGCTGCTCGCATGGGCGAAGGAGCACGGCGGCGTGCTCGCGGTGGCGGCCACGCTTGGGGAGGACCGCGACGGACCGGTTCCCGCGGCGCGGCCGGAGGCATTGGTGGCCGGCGCGGTCGGGACGCTCAACGAGGCGGAGGTCGCGGTGCTGCTCGCGCAGCTCGATGTCGCGGTGCTCATGGTGCTGTCGCAGATGGCAGTGGGCGCGGAGATGGGCGAAGAGGCATTCCGAGACCTCGTGAACAAGGCACGGCGCGAGATGCTCGACGCGGCGGGGCTCGACCTGTGCGATGACTGCGGTGGGTAACGGCGGAGGGGAGAGAGGCTCGCCGCGGGGCCAACGCCTCGCCGCGGGTTTGGTGGTCATTCCTTATTTAGAGAGGTACGGCGATGACGTCGACGCACACATTCAACGGCCCCGATGGGATGGCGAGAAAGATCAGACTACTCGCGAGCAACTGCGAGGCGGCGACGGCGGGGTTGTCACGCACGCTGCTGCTCGCGGTGTCGATGCCGGATCCGGTGAGCACGCCGGATTGCGAGCACGCATCGCCGCGTGGGTTCCGGATCCAGACACTCGACGATGGAATGGGACCCGACGATATCGCGACGCTCCTCGGCGCGATCTATGGCTTCTGCGACACCATCGAGGACGGGTACGCACGCGAGTTTGGCGAGTCGTTCCGCGAGGCGGTGGACCGGGCGCGCGGCACGCACGGTCACGCGAGCGGTATGGCGGTAGTGCCGGTGGAGCCTTCGCGCTCGCGGCCGTGGCCGCAGCGATAAGGCCAAATAGTAGCGAGAGCTGCCAATCGTGGCGGCCGGCATTCCAACAGAAATCGGTACCAGATCGCACGAGTGAAAGAAGGAGTTTGGGCGGCGTCATGGAAGTACAGAAGCGGAAGAGCATGAACCAACACGGTCGGTCATCGGATCTGTCTGGCGACGGGGGCGACGGTAGCCCTCGCCGACGCGGGCGGAAGGCGAAACCGGTCAGGTTCGCTGCCGCGGAGTACCGACGGCAGTCGCAGCAGGAGGAGCAGCTTTTCCGTGAGGCCGTCCGCCTCCTGATCGCAGTGATCGCTCGCGATGTATTGGACGGTCAAAAGGAGAGCAGGCATGAATGATCAGCCGCTCAAAGGGGAATACGGAATCCCCGTCTACAGATCCTCGACAGAGGAACAGCTCGAATCGGTCCCCGCTCAGCGTAAATACATCGGCGAGTGGATCGACCGGATGGGCATGATCGCGTTGGACCCAATCGACTTCGGTGGCCGCACGGGATCCGACGAACGGAACATCGACGCCATCGCCGACGAGGCGATCCGTCGTAAACTAGCCGGCGAGCCGGTCAAGTGTCTCGTGTTCTATGACCCGACGCGACGAGCACGCACGGGTGGTAAGCACTGGATTTCTGTTCAGTATCGCCTTGAGCTGCACGGTATCGAGGTGATCTCGGCCACCAGGTGGACTCCACACAAGTCGCCCGGCGACGATCTCATGGACTACGTCGATGCCATGTCGGCACGTCAGTCCTCAGAAACCGCGGCCAACGCGTCGGCCCGCAACTCGATGTTGCGGCTGCTTGATGGCAAGCGGAACCACTCGTCGCGGGCACCTTATGGGCTCGATCGGCTGTACATCGACAGCAAGGACGAACCCATCGAGATCGTGCGAGAGCACCCGGATGGTCGGCGAGAGGTGATCGATGCCCGTACCGGCGACACCAAGGACATGCTCGAACAGGGACACACATACGACAAGTCGGATCGTCACCGTGTCGAGCTGATCGAGGGTCAGCCCGACCGGGCCGAAACCGTGCGTCGAATCTTCCATCTGAAGTACATGCAAGGGCTTGGTCCGAACCGGATCGCCACCATCCTGAATGACGAGGGTGTCATGGCTCCGCGGGGCGGCTATTGGGAACCGTCGTCGGTCGACCGCATCACCCGCAATCCGGTGTACCTCGGACGGGGGCGGGCGAACTGGATCAGTCAGGCGTACTACTACCGGCAGCACCCGGACGGGCCGAAGCCAACGGGGCGTGATGTGGGCGTGCCTGTCAAGGTCCTCCGACCACGTGAGGATTGGGTATTCCGCGAGTACGACGGCTTGCGTGACTTCCTGTCGGCGGATGTCCGCGAGAAGGCCGAGGCAGCGATCGACGACTATTTGGAGCGGGCCGCGTCCGGATACGTACCTCAGAAGAAGAAGTCGAAGGCGAACGGCCGAGGCACGTGGCCGTTGAGCGGGATCCTGATCGACGAGCGGATCGGCAAGCCGATGACAGGCACCGACTCCGGTCGAACGCGTCACCGCTACTACACATCAAACAGCCTCGACAAGCTCGCGATGTCGGAGCTTCCGGTGAAGCGGGCGATGATCCCGGCGGAGCCGCTTGAGCGGTTCGTGCTGGAACGTGTTGAGCAGATCATTTGCTCGTTGCCCACGCTCCATGACGATATCGCGGCCGAGTTGGTGCGGCAGCAGGCCGAGCGTGAGAAGCAAAAGAGCAACCTGCCGGACCTGAAGAAGCAGCTCGCCCGCGTCGAGAAGGCCATCGAGGTGCAAAATCGGATGCTGTCCCGCGTGGACGACACCGCTCGCATCGAGGCCGAGCTTGAGCGGCTGAACGACGAGGCGATCGCACTCGGCCATCAGATTACGCTCTTGGGCGGCGGCGATGAACTCGCCGGCGAGCAGATTGACGAGATGGCCGGTGTCGTCATCGAGTGGCTCGAAGCCCACGGCACACAAGCTCTCGACGGCAACCGCACCGCACTCCGTTCGCTCTGCGAGGTGCTCATCGATGAGGCCATCGCGAATCCGGAGACGCGGGAGGTGCGGTTCAAGTTCGCTCTGCCCGGTTGGGCCTTCGACGACGCAAATGGAAGGGCAGTACCCAAGCTCGAACCCAAGCGTGGGGGGCACCCTTCCAAATGGGCGAGCGTGACGCTGGAAGAAGTAACCGCCTCTGTACCAAAGCGTTGCGACAAAACATGCCGTCGAAGCTTCAAGCGGCGTGGATGCGGTTCATGCCGACGCCGACGCAAGGCTGCTTGAGGATCTGGGCGGTTTGCCGCTGGATCCTGCAAAGACCTCGCCGCACCCGGACCAACGGCCGGGGGCGGCCTTCAGAAAAAAAAAAACGTCGACGGCGGAGCCGTCGAACACCGGAGACACCCATGGCGGACGGCGAACTCACCGACATCGAGCGAACCTGGCTCGTGAGCATCGATGCCCTGCTCGTGCAGACCACAGTGGACGCACACGGGGCGGTCGCCGGTCGGTTCATCGACCTTTGGGACAGTGGCAGTCCGACCTTCCGGGCCGAGCTTGCGAAGCGGGCATCGGTCTGGAGACAGCGGCACATCAAGGTGCAGCAACTGATCCTAAACAGCCACGGTGCGTGCGAGCGGCTCGTCCGGCTCATCGGCGACCCGGAGACTCCGCAACGGAAACCACTGAAGACCAAGCCGAAGCCGAAACGGAATCGAGTGGTGCCGAGCCGTCGGAAGCACACGCCGGTCCAAGGCATCACTGAGGACGAGGCCGCCAAGTTCATGGCGATGCTCGACGCCGAGGGTATCGCCGAGGTGTTTGACCCCGGCGTCAGCATTCTTGACGACAAACTGTTCCGGCCGCCGCTGATCATCTTGAACAAAGTGAGCGTGTTCCACGATGACATCGCACCGGCGTACGAGCGTGGTGCGATCGATCGGCGATGGGATTCTGCTGAGCGTGAACCGGCGATCGCCTTGGCGTTCGACCTTGCGTTACTCGTCACGCTTCGAGAGAGTCGGTGGACTTGGGTCATCAGCGATCGGCACTTCGGCCGCTTGAATTGGGGGCATCCTTGCAAGGTCACGCCGGAGGGCCGGCCGGGTTGGAAGTTGATCACGGGGCTGCTCGATCGAGCCGGGCTCATCGAACGGCGGACCGGACAGACGTGGCGGCTTCGCCGCGAGGCACGCCCCGTCATCGCCGATCACCTGCTGCCGGCCTGGGTTGCTGCCGTATCAGGTCAGGATTGACATACCGTTGAGCATCGATGCCGACGCGAACCGTCACGAAGCACGACTTCCTCACCGCACTCGGTTGCAAGACTCGAGCGTGGTACGGCATGCGAGAGTCGGGCGGCACACCGACGCCGGCCGATCTGCTCCGCATGCAGGAAGGTCAGGAGGTCCACCGGCGTGCCCAGAGTCTGCAACCCAACGGCGTGTTCGCGGGCTCGATCGAGAAGACCAAGCAACTGATCCTCGATCGTGCCGTAGAGGTCATCTTCGAGGCCGCCTTCACGGTCGATGGGTACACCGCCCGGGCGGATTGGATCCGTCGCGTCAAGGGTGGTTGGGTCATCGGTGAGATCAAATCGAGTTTGTTCAACGAAGACGACCCCAAGGACGAGCACCTTGAGGACCTTGCGTACACGGTGATGGTCGCCCGGCGTGCCGGACTGCCCGTCAAGAACTGCGAGTTGGTGCTGATGAACCGCGACTGGCGGCTCGGGATGCCGGACCCGGATCTGTTTGTCGTCACCGACCACACGGATGAGGTGACCCCGATCGCCGAAGAGTTCAACCGGCTGTGGGATCAGATCGCCCCGCTGCTCCTTCGGCGAAGTAGGCCGAGCCCGCATTGGTGCTGGGAATGCCGGGACTGCGAGTACTTCGCGGACCGGTGCGTCGGGGTCGGGATCTCCGATCCGATCTTCCAACTCCCCTATCTCCGCGAGAAGAAGTTCACCGAGTTGACCGCGATGGGTGTGACCCGGATAGCCGCGATCCCGTCGGACTACAAGCTGAGCGATTCGCAACAGAGGGCCGCGACCGCGATCCGGACCAAGTCGCCTCAGATCGATGCCGCCGAGATCCGGTCGGCGTTGCATTCGCTGGAATGGCCGATCGGCTATCTCGACTTCGAGACGCTCATGACCGCGTTGCCGCTGTATCCGGATGTCGCGCCGCACGAGCAGCTCGTGACCCAGTACTCGCTCCATGTTGAGGCGTCGCCCGGCAGCGAACCGGCGCACCTCGAGTACTTGGCTGACCATGCCCGGGATTGCCGCGAGGAACTCGCGGCCAGATTGATCCGCGACACTGCGGAGTGCCGGACCATCGTGGTCTACAGCTCGTTCGAGAAGACTCAGATCAGGGGGCTCGCGAGTCTTCGACCTACCTACGCAACCGATCTCGCGAACCTGGAAGCGAAGCTCTTCGACCTCGAACCTGTTGTGCGAAAGGGGATGGTCCACCCGGACTTCGGTGGTCGGTCAAGCATCAAGGTCGTGCTCCCGGTACTCGCGCCGGACCTGAGCTACGCCGACCTCGACATCGGTGACGGCGGTGCGGCCGTGGCGGCGTTCGCCAAGCTCGCGTTGGGGGACGCGACCGCTCAGGAAATCCAAGCTGTCCGGGGTGCTCTTTTGGAGTACTGCAAGTTGGACACGCTGGCGATGGTGCGGGTGCTCCAGGCACTGCGGTCCTGGGTGTAGTTCCTGCCTCACCGCTCGACGCCAACTGACAATAACTGATACAATCTGCCGATGCCCCGCCACGGCCCGGCCAAACCCGCTTCCGACCCACTGCCCGATGTTATGACGATCGAGCAGCTTTGTTCGTACCTGCAGCTCTCGCGGTCCACGCTCTACAAGCTCGCTCAGGAGGGCAAGGTGCCGGGGCAGAAAGTGGGCAAGCACTGGCGGTTCAGTAAGGATGCGGTTGACCGGTGGCTACAGACAGGCACTAGCCATGGCCATAGTCAGTCGGGCGGGGTGTAGGCCATGGACATCATCGACAACATCAATAAGTTGTTCGGCGACGACCTGAAGGCCGAGCTTGGCCCAGGTACCAAGCTGCAGATCGCCGCGCCCTGCTTTTCAATTTACGCATACGAGGCACTCAAAGAACAGCTTGAAGCGATTGAAGCATTCGAGTTCATTTTCACCGCCCCCACCTTTATCCCATCAGAGGCGACTGATAGCGGTGTGCGAGAACGTCGAGAGTTTCACATTCCTCGTCATACGCGAGAACGAAGTTTCTACGGCACAGAGTTCGAAATTCAGCTCAAGAACAAGCTCACACAGCGTGCGATCGCCCGCGAGTGCGCTGACTGGATGTCACGGAAGTGCCGCTTCCGCTCAAACCGTACGCGAGCCCCGATGCAGGCATTCGCATGCATCGACCGTGCCGACGGTCCCATCGTGTATCAGCCGCTCCATGGCTTTACCGCGGTGGACCTGGGCTATCAGCGTGGCGATGCAATCTCGAACTTCATCAGCAAGATCGATGGCTCACCGAACACCACGGCATTTCTTGCACTGTTTGATCAGCTCTGGAACGATACCGACAAGCTTGCCGATGTCACGGAACGACTTGCCGAACACATCGCTGCGGTGTATCAGGAGAACGCGCCGAACCGCATCTACTTCATGATGCTGTATCACATCTTCAACGAGTTCTTGGAAGATCTCACCGAGGATGTGCTGCCGAATGACTTGACCGGCTACAAGGACAGTCAGGTATGGCGCAAACTCTACAACTTCCAGAGTGATGCTGCCACGGGACTGATCAACAAGCTGGAGACCTTCAACGGCTGCATCCTGGCGGACAGCGTTGGACTCGGGAAGACTTTTACCGCACTCGCCGTTATCAAGTACTACGAGCTCCGCAATCGCTCCGTGCTGGTGCTGTGCCCGAAGAAGCTTGCGGACAATTGGTTGAACTACAACCGCAACCTGAAGACCAACCTCTTCGCCGGTGACCGCTTCAACTACGACGTGCTCTGCCACACTGATCTTCAGCGGACATCAGGTGAATCGTTCGGTACGCCGCTCAATCGGGTGAACTGGGGCAACTACGACCTTGTCGTGATCGACGAGTCGCACAACTTCAGAAACGCGGATCCGTACAAAGATCGCGAGACGCGCTACGACACACTGATGCGTGCCGTCATTCGCGAGGGCGTCAAGACCAAGGTCTTGATGCTCTCAGCCACTCCCGTGAACAATCGCTTCACTGACCTGAAGAACCAACTTGCGCTGGCGTATGAGGGCGACGCCGAAGCGTTCCGGGAGCGGGTGGGTGTCACGAGAGAGATCGACGACATCTTCCGGCGCGCCCAGGCCGCATTCAACACGTGGTCAAAGCTCCCCGCCGACGAGCGGACGACTTCAGCCATTCTCGATGCACTCGACTTCGACTTCTTCGAGTTGCTCGATAGCGTCACAATCGCTCGGTCTCGGAAGCACATCCAGACCTTCTACGACACCTCCGAGATTGGGACATTCCCCGAGCGGCTCAAGCCCGACTCTTTCCATCCGCCACTGACTAACCGCCCCGATGTCATCGGCTTCAACGACATCTACGCGCGTTTGTCGCAGCTTGTGCTCGCAGTCTACGCGCCGGTGAGCTACATCCTGCCGAGCCGTCTCGGAAACTACGAGGCGATCTACGACACCGAGGTCGGCGGCGGCAAGGGCAAGCTCAAGCAAGTGGATCGCGAGAAGAGCCTCCAGTCGCTCATGACCGTCAATCTGCTCAAACGGCTCGAAAGTTCTGTCGAGGCCTTCCGCATAACGCTCGGGAAGCTACGCGTCAACCACGACGCGATCCTCACCAAGATCGAGGAATATCGGCGCACGGGCGTGGACGCTGGGTTCACCGATGTCGCCGGCGGCTTTGCAGACATAGATCCGGACGACGACGACCTCCCCGATTTTGACGACATGAGCGTGGGCGGCAAGGTGCAGATCCGCCTTTCTGATATGGACATCGAGTCCTGGGAGCAGGCGCTCAAGTCCGACCTGTTCGTCATCCGCGGCCTGCTCGACGAGATGGAGAAGATCACCCCATCCGACGACACGAAGCTCCAGCACATCAAGACTCAGATCCGCAGCAAGATCGCTTCGCCGATCAACCCGGGCAACAAAAAGGTGCTGATATTCACCGCCTTCGCGGACACCGCGAACTATCTCTACAAGTGCCTGTCGAGCGACCTGCTCGAAACCGAGGGTGTCCACACCGGGATCGTCACGGGCTCGTCGTCGCCCAAGTCAACGCTCGGGCGGTCGTTCGATTTCCAGTCGCTGCTGACGCTGTTCTCGCCGCGTTCGAAGGAGAAGGCCCTCATCATGCCCGAGGAGCCGGGCAAGATCGACATCCTCATCGGCACCGACTGCATCTCCGAGGGGCAGAACCTCCAGGACTGCGACTACCTGATCAACTACGACATCCACTGGAACCCGGTGCGGATCCTCCAGCGCTTCGGCCGCATCGACCGCATCGGCTCACCGAACGCGTGCATCCAGCTCGTCAACTACTGGCCGGACATCTCGCTCGACGAGTACATCAACCTCAAGGAACGGGTTGAGAACCGGATGGTCATCGCGGATGTCTCCGCCACCGGCGACGACAACGTGCTCACCGCGAAGGCGAGCGATGTGTCGTACCGCCAAGAGCAGCTCCGCAAGCTCCAGAGCGAAGTCATCGAGATGGAGGATCTGCGCACCGGCGTGTCCATCACCGACCTCGGGCTCAACGACTTCCGGATGGACCTGCTCAACTACATCAAGGAGGACCCGGATCTCGAATCGCTCCCGTCCGGGCTCCACGCGGCGGTGCCCGCCGACGCCGAGCGAGGGCTCGCGCCGGGCGTGATGTTCACGCTTCGCAACCGCCACGACGGTGTGAACATCAACCAGCAGAACCGCCTCCATCCCTACTACCTCGTCTACGTCATCATGGACGGCGAGGTCATTGCCAACCACGCCGAGGTCAAACGCATCCTCGACCTTGCTCGCACCTCGTGCCGCAACCGGCCCGAGCCGCACCGCCAGGCGTGCGAGCTTTTCAACTCCGAGACTGACGACGGCCGGGACATGTCCAAGTACTCCGGCCTGCTCCGGCGCGCGATCGGCTCGATCATCGATGTCTCCGAGGACAAGGACCTCGACAGCCTCTTCACCGGCAAGAAGACCACGGCGCTCACGCAGCAGATCGCCGGGCTCGACGACTTCGAGCTCATCGCCTTCATCGCGGTCCTGGAGGTCGCATGAGTGCCCGGCCCGGCTCATCCAATGCCGAGTCCCCGCTGATTGAGTACCCGGCCCAGGCCGCGTTCGAGAAAGTGCTGCCCAAGAACAAGATCTATGCCCACGCCAAGCCGACCCGCAAGCTCCAGCAGCGGTTCACCGATGAGGTCGCCAAGATCGTGTGGCAGTTCAAGCTCGCGCCCGAGACGATCCGCGTCCCCGGCCGCGACGGCGTCGAGGAGATCCAGGTCTTCCGGGTGATGCTCAAGGACGCCGCCGAGGACGAGTTCACGCTCGATGTGCTCCGGTGCATCGACCAGGCGATCGGGTTCCCGATCCTCTTCGAGGTCTTCGCCCAGGACCGCGTCCGGGCCGTCGCGGCGTACAAACGCCCGAGCGAGGGCGACGCCTCCAAGTGGGTGCTCGGCGACTACTTCATGTCGCCCTGGATGCCGACCGACGCGACTCGGGCACCCATGCCGGTCGCCCTCGACCTCGCCTCGCTCTACGCCCAGCTTCTCCGTCGGCTGATGCCGCACCCGCCCCGTGCCGGCGAAACGCTCCGGGCCCACGCCGAACGCCTGGGACGCATTCAATCGCTCGACAAGGAACGCGCCAAGCTGGAAGACCGGCTTGGGCGGGAGAAGCAGTTCAACCGCAAGGTCGAGCTGAACGCCGAGCTCCGTGATCTTCAGGGGAAGCTCGACGAGCTGGCCGCAGACAATCGAACCCAACCCGGCCCACAGCCGGATCCGACCGCCGCAGGACGCACACCATGACCGATACCGCCAACGCCGAAAGCACACCCGAGAAGCTCAAGATGCACACGCCCGACCTTGTGTCGGCCAACCTCGCGTGGGTCGCCGAGCGGTTCCCGGGGTGCATCACCGAGTCGCGCAACGACAAGGGCGAGCTCGTACGGGCAGTGAACTTCGACCAGCTCCGTCAGGAGCTCTCGACCGAGATCGTCGAGGGGCAACAAGAGCGGTACCACCTCAACTGGCCGGGCAAGCGGGAGGCCCTGCTCGCGGCCAACGCCCCGATCGCCAAGACGCTGCGCCCGTGCCGGGAGGAGAGCGTCGACTTCGACACGACGCGGAACCTGTTCATTGAGGGAGACAACCTGGACGCGCTCAAGCTGCTCCAGGAGACCTATCTGAACAAGGTCAAGATGATCTACATCGACCCGCCGTACAACACAGGCAGCGACCTGGTCTATGACGACGACTACGCGGACACGAAGGCTGACTTTCTCCAGCGATCCCAGCAGGTGGACGACCTCGGCCATCGACTAGTGGCGAATACGGAAGCGAACGGCCGATTCCACTCCGACTGGCTCACGATGATGTACCCGCGGCTCAAGCTCGCCCGCACACTACTGCGAGATGATGGGGTCATCTTCATCTCAATTGGTGACCAAGAGATCGCCACACTTCGGCAAGTCTGCGGCGAGGTCTTCGGTGAGGGGAACTTCTTGGGGTGCGTCGCTCGCATCGCGAAGAAGACGTCGAATAAAGGGACATACTTCGCTCCCTCGAAGGACTATGTACTCGCATATGCCCGCAACGGTGCGGCGGTAGCTCCGTTTATGGATGCGGTAGACGAGGCATACAAGAAGAAGTTCAAGGATACCGATGAGCGTGGCCACTATGCCACCGTTGGACTGTACCAGGCAGCCCTAGATCCGATGCGGGGCTGTTCCAACCAGCGATACTGGATTGAGTGTCCAGACGGTACTTTTGCGATCCCACCGGGGGACAATTTCCCGGCCACAGTCGCTGATGCCAGTAACAGACCGCCACAGTCCAGGAACGACAAGGTCTGGCGATGGAGCTATCAGTCCTATCTCAACAAGAAGGAGTTGCTGGTTTTTAAGCAGACCAGCAGAAGCCCTCTAGTGACTCCGTCGGGCGATCAGTCCCCTTGGAACGTCTACACAAAGTACTACCTCGAAGACCGCTTGTCCGACGGCATACGGCCACGCGACTATCTGGATGACCTCACCAACGACCTTGGGACGGCGGCACTGAAGCGCCATGGTCTGGACGATTACTTCGACTTTGCAAAGCCGCCAGAGTTGATTGCCCGTCTCGCAAAGTGGTTGAGCGATGACGATGGAATTGTCTTGGACTTCTTCGCTGGCTCTGGCAGCACCGCGGAAGCCGTGTTTGGTCTAAATGCGACGAGCGGAAGCCGCCGTTGGATCCTGGTTCAACTTCCAGAGTCGACCGACACAAACGCTGCTGCTGTGAGTGCGGGGTTCAGTAACCTCGCTCAAGTAGCCATTGAGCGAGTCAAAAGATCCGCCGCGGCGGTTCAGTCACAGTCCCAGCTTCATCAGCGGCGGCTGGATCTCGGCTTCCGCGTCCTGAAGATTGACTCATCAAATATGAAGGATGTTTACTATCGACCGGACGAGGCGTCGGCGGAACTGCTCGGCGGCCTGGTCGACAACATCAAGGACGACCGCGACGACGAAGACCTGCTCTTCCAGGTGCTGCTCGATTGGGGCGTGGACCTCTCGCTCCCGATCACCACGGAGACGATCGGCGGCAAGACTGTCTACTTCGTAGACACCAACGCCCTGGCCGCGTGCTTCGAGACCGGCATCACAGAAGACTTCGTCAAGGAGCTCGCCGGGCGCAAGCCGCTGCGGGTGGTGTTCCACGACTCGGGGTACAGCGGCGACGATGTGAAGATCAATGTGGAGCAGATCTTCAAGCAGCTCTCCCCCGGCACGGATGTGAAGACGCTCTGAGCTTCTCGATGAGGATTCGCCCATGACGATGAAGCTCAAGTTCAAGAAACAGGCGTACCAGACCGCGGCCGTGGAATCGGTGGTGGACTGCTTCGAGGGGCAGCCGCCCACACCGCCGCTGCGGTACCGCATCGATCCCGGGCAGCAGCCCAAGAGCGGGCAAGAGATCATCGAGCTGCCCGGCTTCCGCAATGCGGAGATCGCCAAGGCGGTGCCGCTGCTGGAGAATATCAAGAAGGTACAGCGCCGGCAGAACCTGCCCGAGTCGAAGGAGCTGGTTAAGAGCAAGGTCTGCGGCGTCAACCTCGACATCGAGATGGAGACGGGCACCGGGAAGACCTACTGCTACATCAAAACGATGTTCGAGCTGAACCGGCGGTACGGCTGGAACAAGTTCATCGTGGTCGTACCGAGCATCGCGATCCGCGAGGGTGTCGCGAAGTCGTTTGACATCACCAAGGACCACTTCCAGGAGCAGTACCACAAGAAGGCCCGGGCATTCATCTATAACAGCAAGCGGCTGCACGAGCTGGAGAGCTTCTCATCGGACTCTGGCATCAACGTGATGATCATCAATGTCCAGGCGTTCAATGCCCGGGGCAAAGATGCCCGGCGGATCTATGAAGAACTCGACGACTTCCAGAGCCGCCGCCCGATCGATGTGATCAAGCGGAACAACCCGATCCTGATCCTCGATGAACCGCAGAAAATGGAGGGTAGGAACACGCTGGACTCCCTGAAGGAGTTCAACCCGCTGATGATCCTGCGGTACTCGGCAACGCACAAGACCAACCACAACAAGATCCACCGGCTCGATGCCCTGGACGCGTACAACCAGAAGCTCGTGAAGAAGATCGCCGTGCGCGGCATCTCGACGCGGGGGCTGAGCGGGACGAACAGCTATCTGTTCCTGGAGTCGGTGGTGATCTCGCCGAGCAAGCCCCCCGAGGCGAGGCTGGAGATCGAGGTCAAGCAAGGTAACGGCATCAAGCGGGTGATCCGGAAGGTCGGGAAGAACACGAACCTGTACGACCTGTCCGAGGGGCTCGACCAGTACAAGGAGGGCTTCGTCGTCGCGGACATCGACGCCCGGACGGACACTGTGGAGTTCACCAACGGCGTGACGATCCGAGCCGGCGAGGCGTCGGGCGATGTGAACGAATCCACGCTCCGGCGGATCCAGATCCGCGAGGCGATCAAGGCCCACTTCGAGAAGGAAGAGCGGCTGTTCGAGCAAGGCATCAAGGTGCTCACGCTGTTCTTCATCGACGAGGTCGCGAAGTACCGCAAGTACGACGATGCGGGCGAACAGGTGAACGGTGAGTACGCCGAGATGTTCGAGGAGGAGTACCGGGCGCACCTGGACGAGGTGCTGACGCTGTTTGACTCGGACTACGCCAAGTACATCAAGGGGATAGAGGCCGCGAAGACACACAACGGGTACTTCTCGGTGGATAAGAAGAAGAACCGGCTCGTCGATCCGAGTGTCAAGAAGACCGGCGAGATGAAGGGGCAGAGCGACGACAGCGATGCGTACGACCTGATCTTGAAGGACAAGGAACGGTTGCTGTCGTTCGAAGAGCCGACCCGGTTCATTTTCTCGCACTCGGCACTCCGCGAGGGCTGGGACAACCCCAACGTGTTCGTGATCTGCACACTCAAGCACAGCGACAGCACGATCTCGCGCCGGCAAGAGGTCGGGCGAGGGATGCGGCTCTCGGTGTTCTCACGCGGTCCGCGGCTCGGGGAGCGGATGGACGACCCCGGGCTCGTTCACGACATCAACGTGCTGACGGTCGTCGCGAACGAGAGCTACAAGGACTTTGTCAGCGGGCTCCAGAAGGACATCAGTGATTCGCTCTCGGAGCGGCCACGCTTTGCCAACAAGGACTATTTCAAGGGCAAGTACCTCGCCACCGAGGACGGGCCACCGATCGAAGTCACGGATCAGATGGCACGACTGATCGAACGCTATCTCATCGAGAACAAGTACACAGACACCGATGATCGGATCGCGCCCGCGTATCACGAGGCCAAGGAGAGTGGAACCGTCGCGGAGCTGCCCGACGAGTTAAAGCCCCACGCCGAGGCAGTGTTCAAGTTGATCGACAGCGTCTTCGATGAGTCGCAGTTGCCCGTGCCCGAGGATCATCGGAGCGTCAAAGACAACCCGCTGAACCGGAAGAACTTCGAGAAACAGGAGTTCCAGGAGCTCTGGAACCGGATCAACAAGAAGGCCGCGTACACCGTCCACTTTGATTCCGATGAGCTTGTTGCCAAGTGCATCGCGGCGCTCGACGAGAAGCTGAAAGTGCCGGCGCTGCAGTACACCATCCACCGTGGTGAGCAGGTCAGCGAGGCCACCGGCGAGCAGCTCAAGGGTGGTGAAGGTTTCAAGATCACCGAGTCTGAGGAGGTCAAGTACAAGGCTTCGGTCTACTCCGACATCCGCTACGACCTGATCGGCAAGCTGTGCGAGGCTACAGACCTGACCCGTCGAACGGTCGCCCGCGTGCTGACCGGCATCAACAACACAACCTTTGCCCAGTACAAGACGAATCCCGAGGGCTTCATCGCGGACGCTGGCCGGCTGATGAACGAGCAGAAGGCGACCGTCATCGTCGAGAAGCTCTCATACGACCCGATCGATGACATCCACGACATCGATATCTTCACGAGAGAGAAGCGGTCGGGTGACTTCAACCGGGCGTTCAAGGCCGATCGGCATGTCTTCGACTATGTGTTCACGGACTCGAAGACCGAACGTTCGTTCGTTGAGGAACTCGACACGAGCGCCGAAGTTGTGGTGTACGCCAAGCTGCCGCGTGGCTTCAGCATCCCGACCCCGGTCGGCAACTACAACCCTGATTGGGCTATCGCCTTCGACCAGGGTCGAGTGCGGCATGTCTATTTCATTGCCGAGACCAAGGGATCGATGTCATCCATGGAGCTTCGGAAGATCGAGGAGTCCAAGATCGAGTGCGCCCGTCGCTTCTTCTCCGAGATCGCGTCCGAGTCGGTGAAGTACGAAGTCGTCGATTCGTACTCGAAGCTGATGTCGTTGGTGACCTAGACCGACAAGCTCCGTCACTTGAACGGCTTTCGTACGGTCTCGCGCTTGACAAAGGGGCCCTGACACCGCATACTTGTCCAAAATATTTGGACATTTATGCATGCCCTATCGAGACAGCCAATCCGCCCAGAGTGCCCTGCACTCCATCGCCCACGCCCAGGGGGGCTACTTCACCGCCAAGCAGGCCGAGGGGGCGGGATACTCGCGCCAGCACCTCGACTACCACGTTTCAGCCGGCAACTTCAAGCGGGTCGAGCGGGGCCTCTATCGGGTGCCAACCATCCCGGTCGCCGAGCACGACGATCTGATCCGGCTGTCCCTGTGGAGCCGCGGACGCGATGACCGGCCACAGGCGGTCGTGTCACACCAGTCCGCTCTCGCGCTTCACGAGCTCAGCGATGTGCTCCCGGGCAAGGCCCACCTCACAGTACCGAAGCAGTTCCGCAAACGGCCACCGAGCAATGCCGTACTACACAAGGCCGAACTCGGCCCGAAGGACACCGTCGCCTTCGCCGGGTTTCGCGCCACCACACCACTTCGGACGCTGCTTGATGTCGTGAGCGCTCACGATGTGTCTACCGAGCAGCTTGAACTAGCCGTTCGAGACGCACTGGAAAGAGGGCTCGTGATTCGACGCAAACTGCTTCAGGAAGCCCAGCAAGCAAAGTCTGCCCGCCGCCTGCTTGCCGTGCTTGAGTCCACCGGATGACCGCAAGCTACGACAATTCCGAGTCGTTCAGGCAAGCCCTTCAAGCTCGCCTGCGGAATGTCGCGGCAGACCGTGGCGTTTCCGTGCAGGATCTTCAACTCCGATTTCTCATGGAACGGCTGCTTGCACGCCTTTTCCATGAGCCGACACCGCCGTGGATTCTCAAAGGCGGATTCGCGATGGAGCTTCGCTACCGCCCGCGGGCCCGCACGACACGCGATATTGATTTGACGATTTCCGACGCCAATGAGGGCCCGCTTGATGACCGGATCGATGCGATCCGTGAGAAGATCCAAGAGGCCGCGGCGATCGAGCTCGGTGACCATCTCGACTTTCGCGTTGGCTCAGCGCGCGGCGAGCTCCCGGGTGCCCCAGCGGGTGGGACCCGCTTTCCGATCGATGCGATGATCGCCGGTCGCTCATTCGGCCGCTTTCATCTCGATGTTGGCTTTGGTGATCCGATCAGCGGCGACCCTGAAGAGTTGGTCGGGGACGACTTGCTCGCCTTCGCTGGAATCGCCCCAGCCCGCGCCCTCGCGATCCCCAAGCCACAGCAGTTCGCCGAGAAGCTGCACGCGTACACCTATCGATGGACCGACCGCGACAACACCCGGGTGAAAGACTTGGTCGACTTGGTGCTGTTCATCGAGCGTGGGGAGCTTGATCCGGCGGCAGTTGTTTCGGCTGTCAACGAGACATTTGCACGACGAGGCACCCATCCGGTGCCGGACACACTCGACCCGCCGCCGCCTTCGTGGACCGACGAGTTTCCTCCGATGGCTGAACAAGCCGGATTGACAACGACAGACGCCTTGACGGCCTTCGCCCGTCTCACCGAGTATTGGAACGCACGACCGCAGTGATGTCGCCCAGGAATCGAACATGATCGTCAAGCCGCCGAACAACGAGCCGCTTCCATCAGACCCTCGACACCGCGCCGGCGCAGAGGCCGAGCGCCAGATGGCCTTCTATTTGCATCGGGACTTCTCGTCCGAGGTCGGCCTGTTGATCCTCAACGATTTGCGACTCGTCGACCCGGATCAGCCCGAGCACGACGGCCAGCCCGGCGTCTGTCAGATCGATCACCTCGTTCTGCACCGCTGGGGTGCGTTCATCGTCGAGAGCAAGTCGGTCACGGATGAAGTCAGCGTGCGCGACGACGGGGCGGGCGGCGACGAGTGGACGCGTCGATACAGAGGACGCGACCAAGGCTTCCCGTCACCGATCCAACAAGCGCGCCGCCAGGGCGAGTTCTTGCGGTCGTTTCTGCAGCGGCACCGGGAACACCTGCTTGGTAAGTTACCGACCGGCCTGCGGACCATCTCCAAGCTGATGGCCGGCTCAGATCAGCGCGGCTTCGGCAACATGCCCATCCAGATCATCGTGGCGATCTCCGATCGGGGGAAGATCAGGCGGGTGAACCGTTGGAAGGAGCCCACGCAGCCATTCCGCACCTTCGTCAGCAAAGCCGACCTTGTCCCGGCGAAGATCCGCGAGGAGCTCGGCAAACACAAAGCCGCGGGCGGCCTGCTGAGTGAGTCGAAGGGCGAGTACGGCGTGTGGTCGATGAAGGTCGAGGAAGTCCCGGCCGTCGCCGAGTTCCTCGCCGCACGCCATGAGGCCAATATCCGAGCGGAGCCTGTAGTTCAGACCACCGCGGTGGCGGTGCTAACGGCGTCATCGCAGACACCGAAGCCCAAGCCGGCCGCGGTACCTGCGGCTGGTGCCGCGTGCAAAGAGTGCGGCGGCGCGGATCTTTCTGCCCAATGGGGGAAGTACGGCTACTACTGGAAGTGCCTGAGTTGCGGGACGAACACATCGATGCCGACCGTCTGCTCGGCGTGCGGGGCGGAAGGACATCGCGGCAAGGTCGTGCGGATCCGCAAAGATGGGCCGAAGTACTTCCGAGCGTGCGAGAAATGCGGGATCGAGGAGCGGATCTGGGGTTGAATGATGATGCCTCGGAATTAATGAACAGACTTTGCGAGCACGTGACGCCAGCCCCACTACCTCTGAAGCTAGTCTTCGTTCTCCGTACCAGCTGATGGTACCTGCGAACCATCGTGGTCAGGCTTCGCTCGAAGCAGCGACAGGGCTGTCATTGCATGAAGCACTCGCTCGCTTGCCTGCTTCGTGAATGCCTCCGGACCCCAGAGACCATGACAGACCTCGTTGCGTATGTTGTGCCCCTTCGGGTGAGACAGCGTCGCCGAGAGATACATGGTCAGGTCGGGCCCGAGCACGTTCCGCGTCGCTTCATCCGCAAGAGCATCATTCAGGCTCTTGGATTGAACAACACCCCGACCGGTGCGATGGGGCTTGGTTGCCGCCCCGCCGAGCATGAAAACCAGCCCTACTAGCGCTCGTTCGATCTGCGGAACTAGGACATGGACCGACTGAACGTAGTCGCCTCGCATATGTGCCTCGATACCGCGAGTAATCAGCAAAATGCGATCCTCCAGGAAGACCGGGGACTCTGAGATAAAGTCGGCGTACATCTCGGAAGTCAGACCGTGCTGAACCAAGTGATCCAGGCCCCACGACATCCAGACCGTGCTCAATGCCATTCGCTTGGAGGTTTCGTGAATCATCGGCCCATCCGGATCGCCGCGAGTGTCATCGACCTTCGCCTTGATCCCTTCGTCACCGAGAATGGTCGGCGCGAACATAGCTTGGAGCGGAAACTCTTTCGCATGTTCCTCCATCTGCTTCTTCAACTCGTCCTGTCTCGGAAGGAAGCCAAGCGTCCACTCGACGAGACCTTTCTTCACGCCGCCCGCGACCAGGGCGTCAAGGAACTTCTGGCGATCGTCATTTGAGATCTCAAACTCGAATGTCTGCGTGGCCATCCCCTTCTTCGCGTCAGGAGCCATCTCTTGAGCTTCTCGAAGCACACGCTCGGCTTCTTCAGACTGACCCGCTTCGACATAGAACTTGCGTGCATCGTCGAGAAACAACATGCCCGTCATCGCATCCCCCATCTTGGCGCGTCGCTCAAAGGCCTTGCCAATCTCGATGAGAGTCCGGGTACGATCCTCGTCACGTCCCCTCCGCTTGTAGTAGCCTGCGAGCCGAAGACCGATGTCGCGCGGCGAGTGTGGATCTACGTCGTAGGGACCACCCGGCTTCGTCATCTCGGCGAATCGCTCCTCGAAACGATCGACGATCTGTTGCTCTTGTTCATCGGTGAGAGGTGGCCTTTTCTTCGCGGGCAATAGAAGGTCGAACAGATAGCAGTACGTTCCAAGTTTCCCGTCGTCGGACGTACGATCCGCGTAGTCAATGACTGCTTCTACCGCAGTGACAATCCGCGCCGAGTCCTTGATACTCATCGCGAGCTTCAAGACACGCTCGACGTTGTAGTGATTGTCACCCCAAGCGTCGCCGTCGTCCATCTTGAGCGCCGCGACGTATGAATCGATCGCTAGATGAGCGAACTCGATCCCCGCTGAAGACTTGGTCACATGCTTCCCAAAGTCCCATACGAGGTCCGCGTATCGCGCTGCGAGGATCGGGTGCCTAACCGCTTTTGCTCGCTCAGACCAATACTCGATCGTGTCTGCATCGGCCTCGGCGATGTCGGGCCCGTAGATTGGGGTTCCGTCCTTTGCCGCAAACGTCATGGCTGGCTGAAAATAAGTCTTCCAGGGCCCGCCACCCGGAGTGGGGTGCACATCAAACCCGAATGCAGCCATCTCAGCCCAGTATCCCCGACGCTGATGATCTTCGATTGCCTCTCGTTTGATGGACCGTGTGACCGCGTGATGGACATCGTTCACATCGAACGTGTCTGTTCGTGCATCGAACTCCGTAATCGATTTCGCAACTTCCTGAGGCACTTCCATAAGACAACTCTAATCCAGCCGTTGTTGTGGCTCTGCCCGGATTCAGAAGCGACCAACGGTCAGAGAAAAACCGGATGCCAAAACGGATGACACTTTGTACTCCTGACCAAGGGTGAGGAGGCAAAAGATGGCCAATTCGGGCCCCGAAGCGGCATCCGTTTTTCCATCCGTTATGAGATTCTTGACCCTCATGTATCGCCGTTTATAGGCCATCTAGGCCGATTACCGCTTTCTACGGATCAGGAGGTTGAGGGTTCGAATCCTTCCGCCCGTGCTTTGGTCCCCCGTTTCTGACGGGGGATCGTTGTTTTTACACACCCGGATCGGACCCGGACATCTCCCTGATCCCGGGATACGCTCTGGGCATGAACGATCTTGAAGTCTATCTGGCCGGGGAAGTTCATTCCGACTGGCGCGAGCTGCTCATTGAAGCCTGTGACGGGCTCGACATCGAGTTCACGGGTCCCGTGACGGACCACGGCGCTTCGGACGACTGCGGGGTCAGGATCCTCGGGGACGAACCCGATCCGTTCTGGCACGACCACAAGGGCGCGAAAATCAACGCGATCCGGACCCGGACCCTCCTCGATCGTGCGGATGTCGTGGTCGTCCGGTTCGGGGATCAGTACAAGCAATGGAACGCCGCCTTCGACGCCGGCCAAGCCGTCACGTTGGGGACTCCTCTCATCACGCTCCATGGTCCGGCCCATCGTCACGCACTCAAGGAGATCGACGGCGCGGCGCTCGCCGTGTGCGAAACCCCTGACCAGGTTGCACAGATCCTCCGTTATGTGCTCAACGGAACGCTCTGAACTCGCTGATCAATCGTGACGTGATTCGAATCGTGTTCGTTTCATTCAAAGCACCGACCCGGATCTTTCGCCCCGGGCCGGTAGCTTGACGACAGGAATCCATTCGATCCCGAATGGTGTCAGGAGCGATTTGTCCAGATCGGAACTCACAGACAGGTCACCGCGTACCTCACAGCACTCATTCTCCAGATCCATCCACCAATATGGTGCACACCGAAGCACGCCCGTGTGACTCTGTGACGGAAAAACAAAAACCCCGCTCCGAGAGCGGGGGATTGAGATAGACAAAGAACCTGCGGGATCAGTTGATCCGGAATCGTCCAACGAGCGACTGGAGCTGTTCGGCCTGGTGCGCCAGGTCGCTCGCCGCCTGCGCCGCTTGCGCCGCGCCCTCCGACGACTGACGCGTCACCGAGTTGATGCCCTCCACCGCGCGAGCGATCTCGCTCGACGCCGCCGTCTGCTCGTTCGCCGCCGCCGCGATGTCACGCACCATGCCCTGCACGCCCTGCGAGCCGGACACGATGCTCTCGAGCGCC
Organism: Phycisphaerales bacterium; assembly: GCA_027019265.1. Classification (GTDB taxonomy): domain Bacteria; phylum Planctomycetota; class Phycisphaerae; order Phycisphaerales; family UBA1924; genus UBA1924. The sequence goes on along the minus strand of JALUWX010000012.1, from coordinate 2,086 downwards.
GTGCCCGCCTGCGACGCGAGGTCCACACCGCGGTTCACACGCTCCGACCCCGACTCGATCAGCTGCACCGCCGACGTCGTCTCGCCCTGGATACCACGGATCGACTGAGAAACCTCCTCCGTCGCCTCCGTCGTACGCTCCGCGAGCTTCCGCACCTCGTCCGCGACCACCGCAAACCCGCGGCCGTGCTCGCCCGCACGCGCCGCTTCGATCGCCGCGTTGAGCGCCAGCAGGTTCGTCTGGTCCGCGATGTCGTTGATCACCGCGATGATCTCGCCGATCGTCTCGCTCTTCTTCCCGAGCGTGTTGATCGTGTCCGCAGAAGACTGCACCTCCGTCGCGATACCCTGCATCTCCGTCACCGTGTTCCGCACGATCTCGCCGCCCTGCTCCGCAAGGTGCTGAGACTCCTCGGAAGCCGACGTCGCGTCCGCGGACTTCGCCGCGACCTCACCCACAGACTGCGAAAGCTCCTCGACCGCCGCGGCCACCTGCTGCGTCTGCTGCTCCTGCGTCTGAAGACCCGCTGCCATCTCCTCAGCACTCGCAGCGATCTCCGTCGACGCAGACGCCACCGCCTGCGTTGAGGTGAGGACGTCCACGATGATGCTCCGGAGCGCGTTCTTCATGCTCGAGACACTCCGAGCGAGCTGACCGATCTCGTCCTTGGACTTCATATCGAGGTCCTCGATCGAGAGATCACGTTCCGCGATCTTCTGGGTGAAGTTCGTCACCGCGATCAGACGACGGGTGATGGAACCCGCGAGGAAGAACGCGATGAACGACGACGAAGCGATCGCGACGATCCCGACGATCCAGACCGTGCTGATCATCGTCGAGTTCGCTTGGGTGTACTCTTCGACCGATTCGCTCTTGTACGTGGACTGCTGACCAGCGATCGATGTCATGAGGTTCACCGCTTCGATCGCGAGCGGGGTGACCTCGTTCAGACAGATGCTCTCGGAGACACAGTACCCCGGGTTCGAACGGATCTCGACGGCCTTCTTGGCTTCAGCGATGAACGTCGTCCGTGCGTTGATGTACTTGTCGAAGAACTCGGTCTGGGTCGGGGTGAACAGACCCGTCATCGTCATCAGACGATCGACGGATGCCTGACAAGCAGTCAAGCACGAGCCGATGCTCTCGAGGTCCTCGTCCTTCCCGGTCGCAAGGAACGTCGCGATCGCGTTCCGGCTCTTGAGCAGGTGACCCTCGGCTTCGCTGATCCGACGGACGAGGAGCTTCCGCTCCGAGTCAGCGGGTTGCTTCGCTTCCTCGTCGAGGATCGCTTGGAGGTTGACGACCATCTCGTCGCCGAAGGGCTCAGCAACATCGAAGTACTGGACATTCGCCGGAAAGTCCGCATCGGTCCAGGCAACATCAGCGATCTGCTGCTGCGCGACCCGGAAGTCGGCCATAACCGTCTTGAACCGGGCGTACTCCTCCTGAAGCTGGGTGCTTTCCCAGTTCTGCGCAAGCTTGTCGAGCTCGACCATGGACTCATCGATGTGATCCCACGTATCCAGTCGTTCGTCGGCGAGCGCCTTGAGCCCGAGGATCATGTACCCACGGTGCATTGAGAGCGCGTGGTGGATCTCGCCCTGAACCGTCATACAAAGCTCGACAGCGGGGGTCGCTTCGTAGAGGACCTTATCGGTCGCGACATTCGCGTCGCTCGTCTTGAAGTGAACGACTCCAAGAAGAAGTACGAGCATCGAGATCGTGGAACCGAATCCCAATGCCAGCTTTGTACGGATCGTGAGATTCATCGCAGTGACTCCAGCGCAGTATGAGTTGGATACTCGGCGCAACCATGCACCGATCTGGGGATGGATCGTCCGGTTCGAACCCAACTGTTACTCCAACAAGAAAAAAAGCTCCCACCCGTTCGGGTGAGAGCACGTTCGAAGCAGTATCTTGCCGATTCCGGATCAATCCAGCCGGAATCGTCCAACGAGTGACTGGAGCTGTTCGGCCTGGTGCGCCAGGTCGCTCGCCGCCTGCGCCGCTTGCGCCGCGCCCTCCGACGACTGACGCGTCACCGAGTTGATGCCCTCCACCGCGCGAGCGATCTCGCTCGACGCCG
>JALUWX010000011.1 GCA_027019265.1 Phycisphaerales bacterium | reverse complement strand
ACCAGGGCTTCGGAACCGCCGCGACCTCCCGAGTCACCGTCCCCCTCTCCCCCATCGCCAAACTCGCGAACCTCCCCCTCATCACCCTCATCAAGCTCTATCGTCTCGTCGGATCCCCCATTGTTGGCGGCCAATGCCGCTTCTCGCCGACCTGTTCCATCTATGCGCTCGAAGCACTCCGACTCCACGGCCCCATCCGTGGAACCTGGATGACCACCAAGCGCATCACACGCTGCACCCCCTGGAACAAAGGCGGATTCGACCCCGTCCCCATCCCCGAAAACGCCCAACTCCTCCCCCACACCAAGGAACCACACGATGGCCGGAAGACTCCCAGCAGCACAACGCCGTGAACAACTGCTCGACGTCGCCGCCTCCCTCTTCGCCTCCAGGGGATACGCCGGCGCCACCACCGCACAAATCGCCAAAGAAGCCGGCGTCACCGAACCCATCATCTACCGACACTTCAAATCCAAAAGAGACCTCTTCGTCGCCCTCGTCGAACGAACAGGCAAACAAACACTCGTCCAATGGGAAAAAGACCTGGGCAAAACCAACGACCCCGCAAAGCGCATCTTCGCACTCCTCTCCGAAAACCCAATGGTCTCCGGAGAAGGCCGACTCGGATACCGAGTCATGCTCCAATCCCTCGCCGAAATCGAAGACGAAGCCATCCACAACGCCGTCGCCCAGCACATGACCACCCTCCACGGCTTCATCTCCGGCGAAGTCCGCCGAGCCCAGGAAGCACACAAAATCACCCGACGATTCAGCGCCGAAGTCGTCGCATGGGTCCTCGTCAACATCGGCATGGGCTACGGCGTCCTCGAAGCCATGGGCGTCCCCGGACACGGCCGAGACCTCGAAGGCGTCTCCGTCCGTGACGTCCTCGCGCGCATCCTCATCGGCCCAGACCTCGAAGAACGCGCCAAAGCACGGGAAACCGACCACCCCGAGAACGATTCCGAGTAACCCCGGACCCGTTCTACGATCCCCCGTGATCTACCTCGACAACAACGCCACCACACAACCCTCCGAGCGCGCCATCGAAGCGCTCACCAGCGCCATGCGCACCACCTGGGCCAACCCCTCCTCCGTCCACCGACTCGGGATGGAAGCCAAACGCGCCCTCGAAGCCGCCCGCGCCCAGTTCGCCACCCTCCTCGGCGCCCGCGCCCGATCCATCGTCTTCACCGGGTCCGGGACCGAATCCATCGCAATGGCCCTCCGAGGAACCCTCCTCGCGCACAAAGACACCGGCCGAGACACCATCATCACCACCCGGGTCGAACACGCCGCCATCCGGGACCTCGCCCAGTCCCTCCAAAAAGAAGGCGCCGGACACGTCCGCTTCGCCCACGTCGATCCCCAAGGCCGCATCGACCCCGACTCCATCGCCGACCTCATCGACGACCGGACCGCGCTCGTCAGCGCCCAATGGGTCAACAACGAAACCGGAACCATCCAGAACATCGAAGCCATCGGCGCGCTCTGCGCCAAGCACAACATCCCCTTCCACTGCGACGCAACCCAGCGCGTCGGGAAAGCCCCCGTCAACCTCCACTCCGACGACCCCGCCCTCGGATCCACCATCTCGCTCCTCTCCTGCGCCCCCCACAAGTTCCACGGCCCAAAGGGCCTGGGCATCCTCTACACCCGACCCGGAACCCGACTCGTCCCCACCACCCCCGGATCCCAAGAGCTCGGACGACGAGGAGGAACCGAACCCGTCCCCACCATCGCCGCCGCCGGAGCCGCCGCCCAAGAAGCCCACGAATGGCTCCAAGACGAAGCCCCACGCACCGAGCTCGAACACCTCCGCAACCACCTCGAACACTCCGTCATCGAGCGCTGCGCCGAGTTCATCCCATCGGGACTCACCATCAACAGCGCCGATGCGCCACGCATCTGGAACACCACCAACATCGCCTTCACCCGACTCGAAGCCGAAGCCCTCCTCCTCGCCCTCTCCGAACGAGGACTCTGCGCCAGCGCCGGCGCCGCCTGCTCCTCCGGCTCCCTCGACCCCTCCCCCGTCCTCCTCGAAATGGGACTCCCCGAACCATCCGCCCACGGGTCCGTCCGCTTCTCCCTCTCCAAACACACCACCAAAGACGACATCGACCAAGCCATCGACATCATCACCGACGCCGTCCGAGTCGTCTCTAGGTCCATGCCCTAACCACGCTCTTCCTTCCACCCCCAGTCCCCATTCCCAATCTCCGCGTTCAACATCTTCTCTCCTCCCCCGGGCTTCGTGGGGGGCGGGGGAGGTGACACGCGCAGCGTGACGGAGGGGGGAGCTCCCAACCCAAGGCTCCGAAGGAGCCAAGGCCTCTTGCCACGGGCAACGCGCCAGCGTTGCCCGTGGTCAATGCACCCACATCCCACCGCCCCGGAGGGGCGCAGGACACACGCACACCACCCCACCCGCTCGATGTCTTCTCCTTCGCGATCTTCGCGTTCCCCCAAATCTTCTGCCTTCTCTGCGACCCCCGCGCCCTTGGCACCCTCTGCGTACCCCTCTTCCCCTCCCCAAAAAACTCCGCGCACAAAGAAGGCCGGGTTGAGGGGGACATGCTCAACCCGGCCCATAGGCCGATGCCCAAACAGCACATCGACCGATCCAAGCGTGCTCGCCGTCTCTCCCCAGTCAGCAAGCAACAGCCCGGAATATCCCATCCGATCGGGCGACCAGCCAAAGCCGCACACACACGCGCCCGCACCGGATGTCGCTCAACGCTCGGAAGTCCTACCCACCCAGCGCCGGCTCAAAGCGATCGGCGCTCCTCCCGAGACACCGATCACCACTCTCTCTCCGTCCGCGCGGGGCATCGCACACACACTCGAGCCGCACACACAAACAGCCCGATCAAGCCCGCCGCATCTGTCAACACGACTTCACGCGAACCTTCTCACCACACCAGTTTTTTGCTGTCCAATCCTCGAGCTCCCGGACTCAACACACGCCGGACTTGGATTCGCTCGATTCAACCCGAATGGGTCACCACAAGATACGAGCCCACACCCCCCCGGTTCCAATCCCCACCCACAATTTCAGACATCAATCCCCCACCAAATCCTCATTCGTAAAAACGTACATCCACCACCACCGGATAGTGATCGGACCCGATCCCCTCCCCCACCACACTCCGCACCGGGACCAACCCACCACCCACAAACACGTTGTCGATCCGGATCCCCGGGAACCACGACCTTTTCCCCCGCGCCGCCCACGTCGATCCCGCGCCCACCCCCACCACCGCATGCGCTTCCACCAGCCCACCCGCGCTCGCGCGGATCTCGCGCACATGGTTCGAACCCGACACCGCATTGAAATCCCCGCCCACCACAATCCCGTCCAGATCCCCCCGCGCAAACCGCGCATCCACACGTTCCGCGATCGCCGCGATGTGCGACCGCTGCTCGATCACCCACCCGATCGACGTCGGAGGGACCACGTGCACATCCCACACCCCCACCTTCCGACCCTCCACATCCAACATACACTCCACGATCGGCACAAACCCCCCGTGATCCCCCCGCCACACCTCGGGCTCACCCACAAACCCGTACCTCGAAAACACCGCCACCCCGAACGCATCCGTCCGAGCCCGCATCACCGAGTACCCGTACCGCTCACCCATCATCTCCGCGAACCGACCCTCCAGATCCGGCGTGAACTCCTGGATCAACACCACATCCGGATCCTCGTCCTCGATCTGCGCCATCAACCGATCCGGATCCCCCCGCCCGTACAACAGATTCACACTCATCACCCGGAGATCCCGCCCCACCCCCGTATCCCCGCGCCAAGGCGAATACATCACCCCGCGCTCCCCGAGCAGCACCACCGCCATCAGCCCCATCACCACCGCCGCCATCCGCGCCCGAGCCAACACCGCCGCCGCGCACATCACCAATAGCCCGAGCCCCAGGTGAAACCGGAACACCGCCCCCATCAGCGCCACCCAAGCGAGCGCCCCCGACACCCTCGACGTATCCGACGGATCATCAGCCCACACCATCCCGAACACCACACCCCCGATCGACCCCACGATCACCAACCAGCTCAGCGCCCACACCAACACCGCCACCCGACCCCGCCCCCGGACCTTCCGCGCCCGCCGACCCCCAACCGCATCCTCCTTCATCATCTCCGCCAACACAAACCTCCAAACACCCCATCAACCTCATAGATCGGCA
>JALUWX010000010.1 GCA_027019265.1 Phycisphaerales bacterium | reverse complement strand
GTGTGGTGTCCGGGGTTGGTGTGCCGGACGATGTGAGCGCGGGGGTGGAGGTGGTGGTTGGGGTCGATGCGCCGGTGGGGGTGGTTGTGGATTCGGTGGTGGTGGATCTGGTGATCGAGCACGATTGGGTGGGGGATCTGGTGGTGGTGCTGCGCGCGCCCTCGGGGGTGGAGGTGGTGCTGCTGGATCGCGCGGGGATCCCGAATGCTGGTGGGTTCCCGGGTCCGTTCGGGTGTGGGGGTCGGGATATCGACGCGCGGTTTGTGGACGGCGCGATGGATGCGGCGGAGACGATGTGCTCGACGACGGCGGTGCCCGTGATCTCGGGTGATGTGCGCGGTGTTGAGTTGTTGTCGGGGTTCGTCGGCGCTGGGGTGGACGGGGATTGGGTGCTCGTGGTGTCGGATCGGTCGGGGTACGACACGGGGTCGGTGGTGTCGGTGGGGCTGACGATCGAGGGGTCGGTGGTGTGCGCGGCGGATCTGAACGGGGACGGGAGCGCGGACTTCTTTGATGTGTCGGAGTTGCTGCAGAACTCGGTGGATTACAACGGGGATACGGGGTTCGACTTCTTTGATATCAGCGACTTCCTTCAGGATCTGAGTGCGGGGTGTCCGTGATCGGTCTGATTCGATCGGGCGCCGTCTGGTGCTGAGGGGGTGCGGGATGGTGGTGGAACGGGGCTTTGGGTCCGGTAAACCCTAGTTGTGTCGGGTTTTGGACAAAAACTCATCGGCGCTGGGGCGTGCTCGATCTGGATTGCGTCTCTGTTCCTAGGTGGATGTGCCGGCTTTGAAAGGAGTGGATCTCATGGTGTGCAGCGGTTTGGAAGGACTGGGGACGACCACGGCTTTCGTGCTTGTGATGGCGGTGGGTTCGGCGGGGGTCGGCGCGGGGGTCACGGATGTGCACTGGGGGGCACCGGTTTCGGGGTTCTGGGGTGTGGATGCGAACTGGTCGCCGGTCGGCGCGCCCGGTGTGGGGGGTGTGTTCGATGTGCACGCGATGCTGGATGCTGGGGGGTTGTACACGGTGACGTGCGATTCTTCGTTCGTGAGTTTGCTTGAGGTGTCGGTCGTTGATCCGGGCGCGACGCTCGAGATCATGAGCGGGTCGTATTTCGAGGTGTTCTTTCTGCACAACGATGGGGAGATTGTGGTCAACCCGGGCAACGGGGCGGCGAATGCGTCGGTGGCGGTGCAGGACACGCTGGACGGGTCGGGGACGCTTCGGCTTGCGGGGACGGGTGGGAGCGCGACGTTGGGGGACGGGCAGTTCAAGGTGTTCGCGCCGCAGCCGGAGATCACGCAGGGGAGCGGGCACACGATCGCGGGGTATGGGCGTGTGCTCAGCGGGCTCGTGAATCACGGGACGCTCCGCGCCGATTCGACGATGGGGGTGCTTGAGTGGTTGGGGTACAACATTGATAACTACGGGGTTGTTGAGGCCGTGGGTGGTGGGGAGTTGCGGTTCGGGGATGCGTTGCAGAGCGACGTGACGTACATCGGGTGGACGGCGGGGAGCGTGGTTCGCGCGGACGGGGGGACGATGCGCGTCCCGGTGGATTGTGCGTTGTTCTATGAGACGGACAACAGCGGGGCGTTCGCGCCGCTCGAGATCATCAACGGCGGATCGTTCGTGTGCGAGAGCGGGTCGCAGGTGTTTTTCTTCGATGTCGAGGTCACGGGTCCGATCGACGTGAACGGGGGGGCGAGGCTCCAGATCGGCGGCGACACGCCGGGCGGGGATGTTGTCAACAACGGGACGATCCTGGTGAACGCGGACGGGGGCGCGGGTGAGGCGCGGGTGTTTCATCGGATCGATACCATGCTGGGGGGGACGGGGGAGCTGGTGCTCGGCGCGTCGGGTGGGGAGGGGGCGATCCGGAGGACGGCGGCGGCGACGCTGACGCACGGCGCGGATCACACGATTCGTGGTGATGGGCTGATTACGACGACGATGGTGAATCTGGGGGAGATCCGGTCTGACTTTCCGGGAGGGGAGATCCGGATCGCGGATGATGTGATGACGAACTCGGGTCTGATCGAGACGGACGGGGGTTCGGTGGTACTGGAGGACCAGCTCATCAGGGGCGCGGGGGTGGTGCGCGCGCTGGATGGGGACGTGATTGTGCAGAGCGGGGCGAGCGCGACGATCGAGGACGCGGCGATGGAGAGCGCGCCCGGATCGCGGTTCCATGTTCCTTCGGGCGCGTTCCTTCGGATGGAGGACGTGACGAACGACGCGCTCGTCGAGTGCGACGGGGGGTCAACGGTTCAGATCGAGGGGCTCGGGACGGGGGTCGTGACGAATAACGGGCTCGTGCGGCTCAATGCGGACGGCGCGGGGAACACGGATGGGTTCCTGGATTCGATGATGCTGCTCGGGACGGGTCGGATCGAGATGATCGGGGGGGTGAACGACGCGTCGATCGAGTGTTCGGATGTCGTGAACGGCGCGTCGCACACGATCGGGGGATCGGGGTTGATCCGGGGTGGGGTCAGCTTGTTGGTGAATGAGGGTCTGATCGTGTCGGACGTGATCGGGGGGGAGCTCGTGATCGAAGGAGGGATCACGAACAATAGGGAGATCCGGGCGCAGGGGGGGACGCTGCGGTTGCCGACGTATGTCGAGATGATGGGTGGTGGTTCGGTCGTGCTCGACGGGTCGGACCTTGTGTACGGTCCGTTCCAGGGTGGGTCGCTCTCGCTGGGGACATTGACAACCCAGACGGGTGTGGGGATGCGCGGGGACGGGGGACGCGCGGTGATCGAGAGCGGTGGGACGATGCTCGTCTACGGCACGCACATCGATGCGCCGGTTGATGTGCGTGGTGGGGGGAAGCTCCAGTTCGATGAGTTCTTCACGACCCCGATCGACGGGACGGTGACACTCAACTCGGACGGAGCGGTGGGCGAGGCGCTGCTCGATCTCGGGTTCTTCGGTGACGCGACGATCACGGGTTCGGGGGAGATCGCGCTCAACGGCGATCCGCTCGGTGGGGGCGCGGAGGCGCGGATCGATATCCCCAGCGGGTTCACGGGGACGATCGGGGGGAGTGTGACGCTCTCGGGGCACGGGCTTCTCGATGGTGATGTTGTTGTTGAGGGGGTGACGTCGCCGGGATCGGTCGGCGCGTACGGGCAGCTCCGGTTCGGTGGGGGCGCGGTGCTTGGCGCGGATCACACGTTCGAGTTCAACGGGTTCGGGGACGGGTTCTCGAATGTGTCGTTCTCGGAGTCGCTCGCGCTCGACGGGACCTTGGTCGTGGACGGCTCGGGGCTCGGCGCGGGGTTCGACTTCGGGTCGTCGGCGACGCTGATTTTCGCGCCGGGGTTCACGGGGTCGTTCGACGAGATCGTGATCATCGATCCGGCGCCCCCGGTCCGGCTCGGGGTGAATGTGGGGACGTTCGAGGTCTCGGTGCGTGTGCTGTGCCCGGTGGATCTGAACGGGGACGGGGAGGCGGACTTCTTCGATGTGTCGTTGCTGATTCAGGATCAGTACGACTACAACAACGACGGTCAGTTCGACTTCTTCGACATCAGCGCGTTCCTGCAGCGGTTTGCGGATGGGTGCGGGCTCGCGCGGGAGTGAGCGGGTCGAGGAGGGGCGGGTGGTGGGGGGTATTCCCGGGTTGATCCTGGGGTGGTGATGCTGTAGATTGGAACAGTTTCAGTCAGAAACTGTGTTTGCACCTTGTTTGGTGTGGGTCTGCTGCCGATGTTTGCATTGCTGTCCGCGGAGCGCGGGCGCAGGAGGAAATCAAGATGAAGTCGATCGCTGCGCGTGGTGCGCTTGCTGTGGTGTTGTTCTCGTCGTCGGGTGCGTTGGCGCAGAGCGAGCTGGTGGGTGTGCGCGCGGACGCGGTGGAGTTCTCGTCGCTGCGCGGGGTGGAGATGGGGTCCCGGGTGCGGCTCGAGTCGCTCGAGATCGGTGGGGCGCGTGTGGATCTGCTTCTGGATCGTGTGGATGTGTTGAGTGAGGGTGCGGAGCTGTGGGTGGGGACGGAGACGGGGCTGGAGCGCCGGGAGTGGCCGGAGGTTGTGGTGCTCTCGGGGTTTGTGGAGGGGGAATCGGATTCGCTTGCGTATGTGGCGATTTCGGAGTTCGGGACGAACGGGTTCGTGGAGATCCGTGGGGAGATGACGTCGCTTTCGACGGGGCCGGTGGTTGCGGGTCGTGATCTGGTGTCGTCGCTGAAGACGATGGCGTTGTCGGATCTGGACGGGGCTTCGGTCGCGCCGGCGTGCGGGTTCGAGGCGGGGGATGTGCTGCTCGAGCCCTTCGGTGGTCAGCACTCGTTCGAGGGTGACGAGGTGTTGCTGGACGGTTCGGAGGGGACGCAGGGTGTGGGGTGTCGGATCGCGCAGATCGCGATCGAGACGGACTACGAGTATACGAACCGGTTGTTCGGTGGGAACACGACGGCTTCGGCGGCGTATGCGGTGTCGCTGATCGGGGCGATCTCCGAGATCTACGAGCGTGATGTGGATGTGAGTCTGAGTGTGCCTTTCGTTCGTGTGTGGGGCGCGAACAACGATCCGTACACGGCGGGTGGTGATCCGCTCGATGAGGTGCGTGATCACTGGCGGGCGAGTATGGGGAGCGTGGATCGGACGCTGGTGCACTACCTGACGGGGAAGCAGAACATGTCGTACGGGGGGGTTGCGTACCTCTCGACGGTGTGCTCGACGCAGTGGGGGTACGGTGTGTCGGGGTATCTGAACGGGTTCTTCCCGTACCCGTTGGTGGATCACTCGGGGAACTGGGACCTGGTGGTTGCGGCGCACGAGATGGGTCACAACTTCGGGACGGGTCACACGCACGATTCGTACACGCCGGTGATCGATGGGTGCGGGAACGGGAACTGCGCGGGCGCGTTCGGCGGGACGATCATGTCGTACTGTCACACGTGTTCGGGTGGGATCCAGAACATCGTGCTGAACTTCCATCCTCGGGTGCAGACGGTGATCGAGAACTACCTCAACACGGTGCCCTGCAACCTCGACGGTGTGGGTGTGAGCGCGATCGACGATCTGGCGCAGACGTTCGAGGGGAACACGGTTGATCTCGACGTGCTCGCGAACGACGAGGGTTCGTCGTGCGAGTCGATCGATATCTCGAGTGTCCCGTTCGTGTCGGACAACGGTGGTTCGCTGGTGGTGGTGGTGAACGGTGGTCCGAACGGTCGGGACCTGGTGCGGTACACGCCGGCGGCGGGATTCTCGGGGACGGATACGTTCCAGTACACGGCGATGGGTGTGAGCGGCGCGACGGATTCGGCGACGGCGTCGATCGAGGTGTCGGCGCTGCGGGCGGCGGATACGCGGATCGATCCGGAGAATGGTCTGCGGCTCCGGTACTACGACCTGCCCGCGCTGAGCGTGCTCCCTGACTTTGACGCGCTCGAGCCCATCGGTGAGGAGGTCTCGACGAGCGTGAACTATGCGTCAACGTCGGGCGAGTTCATCAACTCGGGTCTGAGCGATGATGTGGGCGCGGTGCTCGACGGGTACTTCTGGGCGTTTGTGGACGGGGTGTACACGTTCTCGACGGAGAGCGATGACGGCTCGAAGCTGTACATCGGTGAGGAGGTCGTGGTTGACAACGACGGGCTGCACGGGATGCAGTCTCGTTCGGGGACGATCGCGCTGGCCGCGGGTCATCACAAGATCCGTGTGGAGTTCTTCGAGCGTGGTGGGGGCGCGGGTCTGATCGTGTCGGTGGACGGTCCGGGTCTGACCCCGGCGCCGATCGCGGGGCTGTTGTTGTCGCACGATGTTTCGACGGCGTGCTCTGCGGCGGACCTGAATGCGGATGGTCAGCTGGACTTCTTCGATGTGTCGGCGTTGCTGAACGGCGAGGTCGATTACAACGGGGATACCGGGTTCGACTTCTTCGACATCAGCGCGTTCCTTCAGGAGTTCAACGCTGGGTGTCCGTGATCCGTTGAGTTGAAGATTTGTGATCTGGATTTTGGGCGGCTCCCACTGGTGGGGGCCGCTTTCTTATTTTGTTTTCAATGTTGGAATGATTGTGGTGCGTGGGGGTGTGTGGTAGGTTTGGGGGAGGACGTCTTCGCGTGTTTGCGTGGATGGAGGATCTTTTCAGGAGGGAAGCTGATGAAACGCGATGGAATGGTGTGTGTGGGCGTGCTTGTGGTGCTTTCGGGGGGTGCGTTGGGTCAGGAGGCGTGTCTGGGGTTCCCGGGCCCGATCTACGGGGCTTTCGAGGATCTGATGTCGATGACGGTTGCGGATATCGACATGGACGGGGTTCCTGACGTGTTGGTGGGGGCGGAGAGCAACGAGCATCTGTACATGCTGACTCGGAACGCGATGGGTGGGTACGAGGTGGTGTGGGAGCAGGATATCGGGGCTCGGACGGGCGAGTTCCTCGAGGCGGGGGATCTTGATGGGGACGGGGATCTGGATGTGGTGTCGCTCGATCGGGACGACGCGATTTTCTTCCGGAACAACGGGGGGACGCTGTCGTATCTCCGGTTCTCGGCGTTGTCGGGGATGGGTGAGGTCGGCGCGTTCGCGCTGATCGATCTGACGGGGGACGGGGCTTGCGAGATCGTTGCGTATGACGAGGATTCGGACGACACGTTCGTGTACGTGAACGATGGGGCGGGGAACTTCGGGGTTCCGAACACGTTCTACACGGAGCATCGGAAGTGGTATCGGTTTGCGGATATCAATCTGGACGGGCACATGGACATGCTTCTGGGTGAGCATGTGGGTGAGGAGGTCCTGACGTACCTGGGGGATTCGAGCGGATCGTTCGGTTCTGCGGTGGTCGCGCCGGTGAAGGATGTGTCGGTGCTCATGCAGATCGCTGACATCGACAACGACGGGGTGCTCGATCTGGTGACGAGTCTGGGGAACGACTCGGTCGGGGTGGTGATGGGCTTTGATTATGACGAGACGGTGGAGGTGGTCCCGGACGAGTTCCCGGCGATGGGGGATGTTGGTGATGTGGAGCTCGTGGACATCGATGGGGACGCGTTCCTCGATGTGGTGATCACGCGCGACAGCGGGTACACGTGGATGCGGAACGACGGGACGGGCGCGTTCGTGGACGAGACCCCGATCACATCTTCACGTCGGATCCTCGCTTCGGAGTTCGTGGACCTGGACGGGGACGGGGACGCGGATGCGGTGCAGGCGTCGAATGGGTATCACGGGGTTGCGATCGTGGAGAACTACGGCGCGGGCGGGTTCGATTCGGATGTGCAGAGCGGGGTTGTGCCTCCGGTGTTCCCGAGACGGATGGTGGACCTGAACGGGGACGGGTTGTTGGATCTGATCAGTGCGGGGACGGGGAGTCTGGTCTCGGCGGCGATTGCGATCGGGGATCCGTTGACGTTCGGGCCTCGGGTGGATCTGTCCTTGAATCAGAATGCGTTCACGTATGAGCTGATCGATGTGGATGCGGATAGCGACCTGGATCTCGTGGTCCCGGACGCGAACGGGAACCGTGGGCGCGTGTACATCAACCGGAGTGGCGCGTTCTTCAACGGGTTCTTCATCTTCCAGACGGGGGGTGTGTCGCCTTTGGCGATGGAGGCGATGGATCTGGATGGTGATTTCGATGATGATCTGGTGTTCGCGGGATCTGATCGTCGGATCTACACGGCGGAGAACGCGCAGCTCGGTGAGCTTCAGGACGCGACGGGGCCGCACACGGATGTGTTGGCGACGGGGTTGGGGCGCTGGGATGTTGACAACGACGGCGACAACGACGTGGTGTACTCCCATCGGGATCTTGATGTGATGGGTGTGCTGTTGAACGACGGTTCGGGGGGGTTGACGGCGTTGGTCGAGTATGACTTGGGGGTTGAGCCGCGGGGGGTTGCGGCGGCGGATGTGGATATGGACGGGGATCTCGATCTGGTGGTGCTCGGTGGGAGCGGCAGCGCTCGGATCGGGGTGTATCCCGGGAACGGTGACGGGACATTCGGCGCACCGATCGGGTACGACTTGTTCGGCAGCTTCGGAGCGGGGACCCTGAGGGTCGAGGATATCACGGGTGATGGGTTTGCTGATATCCTGATGTCGAAGGCGGGGGATCTGGTGGTGCTTGTGAACGATGGTGCGGGGGTGTTCACGGATGAGTTTGCGTACCAGACGTCGATGGAGCCCGGGTACTTCCTGGAGGATCTCGATGATGACGGGGTGCCCGATCTCCGGATGTTCACGGATTATGGTTTGATGACCACGGTGTACAACGGGTGCGAGCGGACACCTTGTCCGGCGGATCTGACAGGTGATTTCGAGCTGGACTTCTTCGATGTGTCGGCGCTGCTGACGGGGAGCGTGGATTACAACGGGGACACGTCGTTCGACTTCTTCGACATCAGCGATTTCCTTCAGGCGTTCGGTGCTGGGTGTCCGTAAGGTCTGATTCTGTTTGATTTCTGAAGAGAACCACCCTTGATTTCAGGGGTGGTTTTTCTCTATGTGTGTTTGTGGATGGATGTGATATGGGGTATTCTGGGGGAGTTGGGGTTCCCGTGCGATGAGCGCGGGGTTCGTACGGCGGGCTCGGTCTGTGCCCGGTTCTGGATCGCTGGTTCAGGATGACAAGGAGGGAACGTGATGATGTCGATCGATCGGAATGTGCGGCTCGCTGGTGGGATGTTCGCGGTGTTGCTTTGCGGTGCTGCTGGGGCTCAACCGACCCTGGTCGAGGAGACGTTGCTGCAGTCGCCGGCGATGATGGACGATGACGGGTTCGGGCACGGGCTCGCGGTGAACGATGACTATCTGGTGATCGGTGCGCCGGACGAGGATCCGAACGGGTTCACGGACGGGGTGATGCGGATTTACGATCGGGATTCGGGGGCGCTTCTGCACACGATCTATTCCCCGGCTTCGGCTTCGTTCTCCGAGTTCGCTGGGGTGATCGAGATCAACGACATGGGGGAGATCGCGGTGCTGCTGAACTCGTGGGATCATCCTGGGGGTCTTCGTCGGCGGGTTCAGTTGTACGATGCTTCGACGGGCGCGTTTGTTCGTGAGTTCGTGAAGCCCGAGGTGTCGTTCAACGACAAGTTCGGGGACGCGATCGCGATCAGCGATGATTATGTGGTGGTGGGGGATTACGGGCGCGACGGCGCGGAGCAGAACGAGGGGGAGGTGTTCGTGTACGACAAGCACACGGGCGCGTTGCTGCATCGGTGGACATCGGATGCGCCGGCGCAGTACACGTCGTTCGGTCAGGCGGTTGCTATCGAGGGGGCGACGGTGCTGGTGTACGCGAACGACGCGGTGGAGTATGCGCCGGGTGAGATCGCGGAGAACGTGGTGTGGGTGTACGACGCGGTGAGCGGTGCTCGGACGGGCGCGTTCTATCCGACGGACGACGGGATGGGTGAGTCGCCCAGGTTTACGCCTTCGATCGATGTGGATGGTGGGGTGGTGGCGATCGGCGCGAGCGCGGATGACGACGGGGGGTTCTACGTGGGTGCGGCGTACCTGTTCACTCTGCTGAACGGGTCGATGCTCCACAAGATCCCGTGGACGGGTGGTGGGGAGATCATCTCGTTCGGGTACCAGGTGGCGCTGGATGACGGTGTGCTTGTTGTGAGTGCGCCTCAGGCGGATGTGTGGATGAACAACGATGGTTTGGTGCGCGCGTTCGATATGTGGAGCGGTGCGATGATCGCGGAGTTCTGGCCATCGCCTGCTTCGCTGCCCGAGTACGACCAGTTCGGGCAGTTGATGGGGTACCGTGTTGCGATCAACGGTGATCGTTTGTGGGCGGCGACGGAGACGCGGCAGGAGCGTCCGGGATCGATGTCCGATGACGGGTTCGGCGCGAACGCGGTGTATGCGTTCTCGATCCCGCAGTGCATGGCGGATCTGACTGGGGACGGGTCGCTTGATTACTTCGATCTGTCGATGCTGTTGCAGACTCAGTTCGATTACAACGGGGATATGGAGTTTGATTTCTTTGATGTCAGCGCGTTCATGATGGATCTCCTGGCCGGGTGTCCGTGAGTCTGTGCTGTTGAGATTGGATTGACTTCGAGCGCCCCCGTGTGATGCGGGGGTGTTTCTTTTTGGGGGGGCTTGTTTCGGTGGTGTGGGTGATCGGACGTGGGTTCGGGGGTGTGGGGTTCGGGTTGCGCGTGCTGGGTTGGGTGTGGGGTGGGTGGCGCGTTGTGGTTGGATGGGGGAGATGGATCGGGGGTGTGGATCGGTCGATCGGTGGGGCTGAGCCGCGGATGTGCGGAAGGAGCTCGATCATGGAACGACCCGGGATCCCGAGGGAAGAGTCTGCGCGTTTGGCGGCGTTGCGTCGGACGGGGTTGGTGGATTCCCCGATCGAGGAGCGGTTCGATCGGATCACGAGGTTGGTGCGGCGGAGTCTGGGGGTTCCGATCTCGGTGATCTCGCTCGTGGAGGAGGACCGTCAGTTTTTCAAGTCGGTGGACGGGATCGATTCGTGCGGGTCGGATCGGGATGTGTCGTTCTGTGGTCATGCGATCCACGAATCGGACTTCATGGTGGTGAACGACGCGTTGAAGGATCCACGTTTTTGTGACAATCCGTTGGTGACGGGGGAGCCGCATGTTCGTTCGTACGCGGGCGCGGTGTTGCGGACACCGGATGGCTTTCGTGTGGGGACGTTGTGCGCGATCGAGACGCAGGCGCGTCGGTTTACGCCGGAGGATCTGCGGACGCTGAAGGATCTGGCGGCGTTTGCGGAGTTGGAGATCTCGATGTCGTGGCGTGATGGGCCTCAGGTGGAGGCGCTCGAGGTGCACGAGGGCGCCTGTGTGGGTGGTGAGCGTGGGGCGATGGTGGATCAGCTGACCCGTGTGTGGGATCGTGAGACGATCGTGGAGCTCGCTTCGGTGGAGCTCGATCGGGCGCGCCGGACAGAGCGTGGGTTCGCGTTGTTGGTGGTGGACATGGATCACCTGGCGCAGATCAACGATGAGGAGGGTTGGAGCACGGGTGATGCGGCGCTTGTTGCGGTGTCTCGTCGTGTGCTGGGGACACTCCGGACGACGGACATGGTGGGTCGTTTGGGGGATGACGAGTTTTTGTGTGTGCTGACGCCTTGCTCGACGCGGCGCGCGGCGCGTGAGGTTGCGGAGCGGGTCCGGGACGGGCTCGGGTGTGAGCCTTTGTTCGGGAACAAGGGTGAGATCAATCTGTCGGCGAGTATGGGGATCGCGTTGTGCGGGCCGCATGATCTGGTGAGCACGGTTCCGGATCTGATCGAGTGTGCGCGGAGCGCGATCTCGGGGATCGGGAAGGAGGAGTACGGGTTGGTTCGGTTTGGGGAGGCGGCGTAGGGGGTCGGTCGGGGGAGCGTGAGAATCGGGTGGGTGGATGGTCGCTGGGTGGGGCTCAATTCCCTACAATCGGGATCGATGGACTGGGTTCCGAGCACAGAACGGTCACGATTTGCTTCGGCGTTGTCGAATCAGGTGGTCTGTGTAACGGGTGGGGCGGGGTTTATTGGGGGTCATCTGGTCGATGCGCTCGTGGCGCTCGGGGCGCGTGTGACGGTGATCGATGATCTGTCGAACTCGGACGCGGGGCATCTGTCGAAGGTGATCGATGCGTGCCCGGAGCAGATCCGGTTTGTTCAGGGGTCGATCCTGGATCCGGTGGCGCTGGGTGCTGCTGTGGAGGGGGCGCGGGTGGTGTTTCATCTCGCGGCGATGGGGTCGGTCCCGAGGAGTGTGGAGGATCCGGCTCGGGCTTGGGTGGTGAACGCGACGGGGACGATGCGGGTGCTGAGCGCGGCGCACAAAGCGGGGGCGCATCGGGTGGTGTTCAGCGCGTCGTCGAGCGCGTACGGGAACAACCCGGAGCTCCCGAAGGTGGAGTCGATGGGGTGCGAGCCCGAGAGCCCGTATGCGGCGTCGAAGGTTGCGGGTGAGGGGTTGTGCCGGGCTTGGTCGGGTTCGTACGGGCTCGATACGGTGAGCTTGCGGTATTTCAATATTTTCGGTCCCCGTCAGCGCGCGGGGAGCGCGTATGCGGCGGCGATCCCTGCGTTCCTGAGCGCGTTTGCGGACGGGAGAGCGCCGACGGTTTTCGGGAGCGGGGAACAGACCCGGGACTTCACGCACGTGAACAACGCGGTGTTCGCGAATCTGCTCGCGGCGGTGCACGAGGGGGATCTTGGGGGTGAGGTGTTGAATGTGGGCGCGGGTCAGCGCACGAGTGTGAACGAGCTGGCGCGGATCCTGGGGGAGCATTCGGGGCGCGGGGACGTGGGGGTGGTGCATGCTCCGGAGCGCGCGGGGGAGGTGATGCACTCGGTGGCGGATATCCGCGCGATCGAGGATCGGCTCGGGTATCGGGTGGTGACGGGGATGGAAGAAGGGCTCGGGGAGACGGCGGGGTGGTATCTCGAGCACCTGTCGGTGACGGACGGGGGTGAGGGGTGAGGTGGGTGTGTGAGACGTTGGGGGCGTTGTGGGTGCTGATGACGCTTTTGGTGTCGAGTCGGGGTCGGGTCGGGGGCGCGTACTGGGGGTGGCGGATGGGGACGGCGTTTCCGGGTGGGAAGCATCCTGAGGGGGTTTTTGGGGCGATCCGGGAGGGGATGGGGTATGCGAAGTGGGCGTGGAGGATCCGGCGTCTGCGCTAAGATGATGGGTGTGGGTGGCCGATAGCGGCTTGTGGGCCGGATCGTCGGGTATGGTTCGGTTCGGAGCTCTGGGCGCGTCGTCGGGGACGTCGCGGGTTGGGGCGCACTACGATGGGACTCGTTGCGGCGGGTTTTGAAGGCCGCGGACATAGAGCGCGTGGAGATCTTTGACGATGAGCGATCAGGGTAACAGCGGTTCGGGCAATGGTGGGAACACGTCTTTCAGCCATGCGTTTCTTCCGGGGTTGATCCTGGGTTTGATCATCGGCGCGGTTGCGGGCGCGTATCTGCCTGATGTGATGAGCTCGTCGAAGCTTGCGGAGGTCGATCCGGACGTGGTCTTGGATCATCCGGACCGTGATGCTCGGGGTGTCGAGGGTGCGATCGACGATGCTGCTGACGGGCTCGAGGAGCTCGGCGAGGACGCGGCGGAGGTTGTTGATGACGCCGCGGAAACGATCGACGAGCACGTTGACGATCACAGCAGCGATGGTTGATCGGGCCGGGGATCGATGAGCGATCACGCACGGCGAATCCTGGCGCTGCACGCGCGGACGACGAAATACTTCGGCGTTGACTTTCTCCCGATCGGGGAGGGCGTTGCTGGTGGGGATGCGCCGGTGTCTGCTGACCCGGGTGGGGATGCGATCCCGATGAGCGCGGCGGTTCGGGAGAAGGCGCCCGCGATGGTGGAGCCCAAGGTCGCGCCCGCACCGAAGAAAGAGGTCGCGCGTGTCGATCGGGACGAGCTCATAGCGTGTTATCAGGGGGAAACGGATCCGGGGGCGAAGCTCGCGAAGCTGCGTGCGAAGTACGAGGCGGATGCGCCGCACGAGGCGTTCGTGACGGGCTTTACGAACATCGTGTTCGGGGAGGGGGATCCGGGCGCGGATCTGATGTTCATCGGGGAGGCGCCGGGTGAGTCGGAGGATCTGTCGGGTCGGCCGTTCGTGGGGCGCGCGGGTCAGCTTCTGGAGAAGATGATTATCGCGATGGGCTTGAGCCGGGAGACGGTGTACATCACGAACGTGCTCAAGACCCGGCCTCCGAATAACGCGACCCCGACTCAGGATGAGGCGATGGCTTGTGCGCCGTATCTGATCGAGCAGATCCGGATCGTGGATCCGAAGGTGATCGTGACGCTCGGGGCGCCCGCTTCGCACACGCTGCTCGAGACGAGCGCGCCGATGCGGGATCTGCGTGGTCGGTTCCACACGTTCCCGGGTGAGGGTGAGGGGGTCGGTGGGTTCGGGGTGTCGCTGATGCGTTCGAGCGGGCTTTCGGCTCGGGTGGTGATGCCCACGTATCACCCGGCGTATCTGCTCCGCTCGTATACGGAGGAGAATCGTCGGAAGGTGTGGTCCGATCTGCAGTTGGTGATGGGGCGTTTGGGGTTGTCGCGCGGGTGAGGGCGGGGGATCGAGAGGAACACCCTGGGGGGGAGTGCCCGATCGGTTCATTCGGATATGTTTTTCTGTGTGGTTGTGGAACCGATGGGACGATTGAGCGGAAAGACATGTGTCTGATTTCTCGCACGATCGGGTTTCTCCGATCGTTGACACTCCAAGCTTGAATGGTTCTCACTTCGGTCGCTCGCGCGGCCGTCGCCGGTGCTTCCGGGCTTGGGAGATCAGCACTTCATCCAGACCCCCACGAGACTCGGTGCTCGGCTTCATTGCCGGGCGCCGGGTTTGTTTTTTGGATGTCGTGGTTCGGGGGTTGTGTTGAATGGTTCCTATGAATCGACAACGCCTGTCGGGTGACAGGCGTTGGTGGGGGGGTTGTGTTGTTGAGGGTGGGTTAGGGGTCGTCGTCGTGGGTGTGGTCGTGATCATGGTCGTGATCGTGACCCGAGTGGTCGTCGTTGGCGGATCCGGAGGGGATCTCGGAGGGGTCTGCTGGGGTGTTGGTGAAGTCGATCTCGGTGTCGGGGTCGAGCTTGGTGATCTCGGTGATTTCCCAGGCCGGTGATCCGCCCCAGTTGACGCGGAAGGTGAACTCGACTTTGTCGTCCACCTTGAAGGAGGAGATGTCCACGCCTTGCGCGGCGGGGAAGCCCATGGTCATGGACTTCATGCCGGGGATGTTGTCGGGGGAGAGGTTGACGGTCCCGTCTTCGCGGAGGAAGTGGGGGATGTGTGTGTGGTGGATTTTCATGTGCGGATCGGGGTTCTCCGCGGAGGGCATGAAGGTGATGATGCCCCGGACTCCGGTGTAGACGTCGGAGCGTTTTTCGGAGTCGGCGTGTTCGTGTCCGTCGTCGGTGTGCGCGTGGTCGTCGGAGTGCGCGGTATTCGAGGAGGTATCGGAGCAGGACGCGAGGGTGAGTGCGCAGACACAGCAGCCCATGCGGATCGCATGGATCGGATCGATGGAGCGGATCATGGTGTGACTCCTGTTGGAGTGTGTGGGGGGTTAGGCCTTTGCGACCTTCAGGTACGACTCGACGGACTTGAGGTCCGGTGCGATGTCGAAGGTGAAGGGCATGGACCAGGTGTTGCCTTGTTCGCAGATGGCGATCTTGGCGGACTTTTCGCGTGCGTACCAGCGGCGGCCGCCGCGGATGTAGGAGTGCATGCGTTGACGGCGCATGCGTTGGGCGCGTGCGAGGTTGCGCTTGATGTCCGGGTCACGGCGCATCAGGCGGACGATGGTGTCTCGTGCGCCTTTGTTGTTGGGCACTTTCTCGACGGTGAGGGTGATGTTGTCGCCGGCGCTGAGGGTATCGATCATGACTCTGGTCCTTGCAAGCGGAATGCCGCGCTTGTGTTTGCGCGGGACGAGAAGTTTAGCCGCTTCAAAGCTTTCTTCAACCGGGTGACCCCTAGAGTCCGTCTCCGAATGATGTTGTGAGAGTGAGGACCCATGAGCGACGACCAGCAGCCCCAGAACCCGAACGCGAACGCTCCGAAGTTTGATGCTTCTGCGGAGCACCAACAGAAGCCGAAAATCCGGAAGCTGAGAGCGGTCCCGATGCCCATGCAGGGTCCGGACGGGAAACAGCAGATGATGCTGGGGATCGCTGATGCGCAGCAGATCTCGGGGAAGATGGTGGTGACCCATCCTGCTTTCCAGCAGGTGATCCCGATGCTCGATGGTTCTCGGACCCTCGATGAGATCGTGACCCAGGTGGGTCATGGGCTCGAGCGCCCGATGCTGGAGCAGTTGGTGGCGCAGCTGGACGATGCGGGTCTGATCCATGGGCCGGTGTTTGACGCGATCCGGGACACGATGCGGTCTGATTTCGATAAGTCGGACACGCTCCCTCCGGGATCCACGGCTCAGTTTGCGGACATGCTGGTCCAGCAGACGCACGGGGAGGGGACGACGAAGGAGCAGATGGAGGCGGAGGGCGCGGACAAGCTCCGGGAGTTCATGGATGGTCGGATCAGCGATGCGCTGAAGGATGTCGAGAACCCGGCGTATGATACGCTCCCGAAGGCGATCGTCGCGCCGCACATCGATTATGCGCGGGGGTGGATGAACTACGCGAACATCTATGGACGGCTCCGGGTCGCGGATCGTCCCGATCGCGTTATCGTCTTGGGAACAAACCACTTCGGTCAATCCACGGGGGTGTGTGGATGCGATAAGGGGTTCGAATCGCCGCTCGGGGTGTGTCAGACGGACACGGAGCTGGTGGAGAAGCTGAAGGCGAAGCTCGGGGAGGACGGGAGCGCGAAGCTCTTTAAGGAACGCTACGACCACGAGAACGAGCACAGTGTGGAGCTCCATCTTCCGTGGATCCAGCACGTGTTCGGTGCTGATGAATCGGGGGCTTTCCCCAAGGTGTTCGGGGCGCTCATCCACGATCCCTTGGTGAACAACGGGGAGTCGTACGACGGGGAGGGGTTGGGGCTCGATCCGTTCGTGGAGGCGCTGAAGGGTGCGATCGCGGAGCTTCCGGGTCGGACGTTGGTGGTGTCGAGCGCGGATCTGTCTCATGTGGGGCCGGCGTTTGGGGACCAGCAGGTCCTTGCTGGTGACACGGAGGAGGCGCAGCAGTTCCGGAACCGGGTGGTTCAGCAGGATCAGGAGGCGCTGAAGACGTTTGCTGAGAAGCGGATCGAGGACATGATCGGTTCGATGTCGTGGACCCAGAACCCGACGCGCTGGTGCTCGGTGGGGAACATGACGGCGACGGTCCGGGTGGTGGAACCCGAGCGGATCGAGCTGCTGAACTATGCGGCTTCGATGGATCCTCAGGGGACGGCGTTTGTGTCGTCCGCGGCGATGGCGATGTTCTGAGTCCGTCCGGGCGCGTGGTTCTGGGTCGGGATGTGTTGATGTGTCACGGGACTGTCACAAGGTCGATGGTCGGGGGATCATCGGGGCGCGGTGGCCGTAGAGTGTGCGGCACGTGTGGATCCGGGTAGGATCGCGGCGTGGATGATCCGGCGCGTACGGCGTTGGGCAACGGAGGTCGGAGCGATATGGCTTCATCGAATATCTGCTGGGGCATCGAGATGGGATCGGGCGCGATCAAGGCGCTGAAGGTCGAGAACGACGGCGGCGAGCTGAAGGTTCTGGACTTCGCGGTGATCCCGCACTCTCGTGTGCTGTCAACTCCCGAGCTGGACCAGGACGACGCGATGCGCGTGGCGCTGGGGACACTGGTGAGCAAGCACGACCTGTCGGGGGCGCGGATCGCGGTGTCGATCCCGGGTCACCAGAGCTTTGCGCGGTTCGCGACGCTTCCTCCGGTGGAGCCCAAGAAGGTTCCGGACATCGTGAAGTTCGAGGCCGTCCAGCAGATCCCGTTCCCTCTGGAAGAGGTGGAGTGGGACTACCAGACGTTCGTGTCTCCGGACTCTCCGGATATTGAGGTGGGGATCTTTGCGGTGACCCGTCAGCGGATCATGGATCAGCTGAACATGCTGAATGATGTGGGGTTGACGCCGGACATGGCGACGTTGTCTCCGGTTGCGGCGTACAACGCGCTCGCGGTGGATCTGGGGTTCACGGAGGACACGCCGGGGACGATCATTCTTGATATCGGGACGGTGGCTTCGGACCTGATCATCGCGGAAGCGGGTCGGGTGTGGGTTCGTACGTTCCCGATCGGGGGTCATCAGTTCACGGAGGCGCTGGTGAGCGCGTTCAAGCTGAGCTACTCGAAGGC
Source organism: Phycisphaerales bacterium (assembly GCA_027019265.1). Lineage (GTDB taxonomy): Bacteria > Planctomycetota > Phycisphaerae > Phycisphaerales > UBA1924 > UBA1924. The sequence continues at coordinate 82,606 of JALUWX010000010.1, read as the reverse complement.
GGAGAAGCTGAAGCGCGAGAGCGAGCAGTCGAAGCACGCGCGGCACGTGCTCCAGGCGATGCGCCCGGTGTTCTCCGACATCGTGGGCGAGATCAAACGATCGATCGACTTCTACACGAGCGTGCACAGCGACGCGGACCTGAAGCGTCTTGTGGGGCTTGGTTCGACGTTCAAGCTCCCGGGTCTGCGGAAGTACCTCAAGCAGCAGCTGCAGATGGACGTGTACCGTCTGGAGCAGTTCAAGAAGCTGAGCATGGAGGGGGCTCGCGCGGGCGAGTTCCAGGCGTCGAGCGTGAATATGGCGACGACGTACGGGTGTGTGATCCAGGCGTTTGAGAAGGCGCCGCTCCGCGCGAACCTGATGCCTGTGAAGGTGCTCAAGGACGCGATGTGGAAGCGGAAGACCCCGTACTTCGCGGCTGCGGCGGGGCTTGCTGCGGCGGCGGCGGGTGCGATGTTCATCCGGCCTCTGCTGGACTCGACGGGTCTTCAGGGCGCGGACAAGCCTCCGATTATCAACACGGTGATCAGCGAGGCGAACCTGCTGGCGCAGGAGGCGCGTGAAGCGGGGGTGACGTCGGATGCGCGTCAGACGATGGGCGCGGCGCAGATCGTGGATCTGGTCGCGGATCGGGCGCTGTACGCGGAGGTGCTCGGGGATACGTCCCGTTTGGTGAGCCTGGTCCGTGAGGGAGCGAGGAACGCGGCGGCGAACGATTCGTTCCTGGCGCAGCAGATGGGTGATCGTGACCCGATGAAGCTGCTGACGATGGAGACGACGTACCTGACCCAGCCCGAGGGGACGAGCGCGGGGTCGAACCCGCGCGGGAACCCGGCGGCCGGGGGCGGGGATCAGTCGTTGTCGAGGATCGGTTCGATGCGCCGGGTGAAGATCGAAGCGACGTTCGCGATCCCGGTGGGGGCGGGTGAGATCGACGGGTATATGTACGACATCGTGGAGCCCGCGCTCCGTCAGAAGCTTCAGGAGTCCCAGGACGGGTACACGATCGTGGCTTCGGAGACGGGGTTCTGGGCCGCGGGTGCTGGTGGTTCTTGGAGTTCTGGCGCGACGACACGTGGTGGGGGGACGACCCCGACCCGTGTGACGCGCACGGACCCGGGACGTGGGACGGGTTCGACGGGGTTCGGATCGTCTTCGGGGAGCGGATCGCGCGACCTGGATTCGCTCGCGCCGTTGGTCCACGCGGAGACGGGCGGCGAGTCCGGGGTCGGGTCGGTGGTGACGCTGACGTGGTATGCGGTTCTTGATTTGGATCCGAAAGCGGCCGGCAACGGCGCTGAAGGCGAGGGTTGATCGGTATGGCGAAGATCATGGGATTCATCAAGGCGAACCTTCTGATCGTGATTTCGGTCGCGCTCATCGTGATCCTGCTCCCTGTGGGGTGGTTCTTCTCTTCGGGGTGGAACGCTTCGATCAAGGAAGCGACGGAGGAGTCGTACAACTCGGAGAAGCGGAAGCTGACGGGCGCGAGCAACGTGGATTACTCGCTCCCGGCGGTGCTCGCGGGTGAGGGTCAGCTGAGCGAGACCCGTGCGCCGAACAAGATCGTGACGGAGTTCTACAAGGAGCAGAAAGCGCAGCGCGAGGCGCAGGTCGCTGAGGTGCTCGAGCGTGGGACGGCGTTCAACCGGGGTGATCACGGGGCGCTGGTCCCGGGGTTGCTCCCGGAGGCGCGGGACGACAGCGAGCTCCGTCGTCAGGGTCGTGAGCTCGCGGAGCTGATCGCTGGGACGGACGAGGCGCCGTCGTACTACGCGCGGCTGCTCCGTCGGCTCAACGGCGGTGATGCGCCGGATCCGGCGGCGTTGGCTTCGTCGTTGAACCAGTACGAGAACCAGCAGGTGGATTCGTACAAAGCGTCGAGCCCGGATGGGAATGTGTCCCCGGCTCAGCAGGAGGAGCTGAAGCGGGATCTGATCGCGCGTCGGCTCGGTGAGTACGCGGGTCGGGCGGATTCGCTTGCGTTCTACTGCCCGTTGAGCGCGATCCAGATGGCGGACCCGGAGCCCGGGTACTCGCAGATCCCGAGTTCTCCGCCTCCCCGGAACATGATCACGAGCGCGGAGGTGTACCGCTGGACGTGGGATTCATGGGTGGTGACGGACGTGCTGAGCGCGGTCGCGCTCGCGAACACGGACGGCGCGGGCGTATCGCTCGCGATCCCCGACGCGCCGGTGAAGCACGTCGAGCGTTTGCGTTTGCTCGATCCGATGCTCGCGGAGAACACGATCACGATCGACACGGGCGATGATTTCGGGAGCTTCCCGAGCGATCGTGGTGGTCGCGGGAATCGGCCGACGATGGGCACGACGGGCGGGACGAACACGGTGTCGATTCCCGGGGCTCCCCCCGCTTCGTTCACGGGGCGCTCGGGCGGGACGGGGAACTCGGCGTTTGATATCCGCTACGCGGAGCTGACGGTTATCGCTTCGTCGGAGGATCTCCCGAAGCTGATCGATGCGCTGGGTCGGACGAACTACATGACGGTGATCGATCTGGATCTGTCTCCTGTTGATGTGTGGGCTCAGCTCCAGAATGGGTACTACTACGGCGACGATCATGTGGTCCGTGCGACGCTGACGATCGAGACGGTGTGGCTCCGTTCGTGGACGTCGCCGCTGATGCCCGGGAGCGTGAAGCAGTCGTTGGGGATCCAGAGCGGTTCGGAAGGTTGATGGGTTGGTGAGCCGGCGTTGCCGGTAGCGGTGAAGAAGACGATACATACTTCGATAGAGAGCACAGCATGAAACTCAAAGGCGTCAACCCGTTCGAGCAGCATGTCGAGAAGATCGTTCTCGTGGTGGTGGTGTTCGTGTTGCTTGGAGTGATCGCGATGCAGTTCGTGACGCAGCCCAACACGATCGAGGTCGGGTCGCGCGAGGTGGCCCCCGATGCGATCTACCAGGTCCTGGGAGAGCAGGCGCGTTCGCTCGAGAGTCAGATCTCGGACACGAGCCCTCGTCTTCCGGATGTGAAGGACGTGGACCTGGTGGCGCGGTACGACAGCGCGTTCGAAGCGAGCGAGGAGGGGGTGGGGGTGCTCCCCGCGCCGCTCGGGACGGGTGTGGATGTGGTGGCCGCCCTCGGGGTGGACAACGTGACTTCGGGTGGTGGGAACTTCGACGAGATCGAGGCGTTGACGGTCCCGGTGACGAGCAGCCCGATCGCGGTGTCGCGTTGGGCGACGTTGGATCCGTTCGCGCTCTCGGAGAACCCGGGTCTGGGTTCGCTCGGGTCGGGTGGGTCGCAGCCCATCGACTTTGCGAGTGTGTCGATCGAGGCGAGCTTCTCGGGTTCGGATCTCCGGAAGGTGCTCGAGGGTGAGGACGGGTTCCCGGGGGTTCCGAGGTTGTTCTGGGCTTCGACGGGGATGGCCGTCATGGGGCTCGAGGTGGAGCGTCAGAAGCTGATGGACGACGGGTCGTGGGGTCCGGGTGAACGGATCGAGCGGCCTGCGATGTCGGCGATGCCAACGAACGCGGTTCGGGCTTCGGATCCGCTGGTGCGATTGAACGAGGTGGTGGGTTTGGCGCAGGAGCATGCGCCGGATGTGATCCGCCCGGCGTTTGTGCCGACGATTTCGGGTCCGGAGTGGGAAGCGCCGAGCTTGGCGGATTCGACGGGTCGTTCGTCGCTGAGCGAAGAGGAGCGTTTGACACGGAAGCTCGCTTCGCTTGAGGAGGAGCTGGATCGTGTGCGGAATGCGGGTCGTCGGACGACGACCCGTCCGGGCGGCGGCGGTGGGGGTGGGAAGACCCCGACCCGTGATCCGAGGACCGGGCCTTCGACGACTTCCCGTCCCGGCGGGAGCGGGAACGATGCGCGGATCGAGCGGATCGAACGCGAGATCGAGGGTGTGCGTGAGGATCTGGATCGACTCGGGGTCGAGATCGATGATCGTACTCGTTCGGGATCCGGGACGCTCGATGTGCTCCGGGAGGATTCGCTGCAGATGTGGGCACACGACATGGGTGTGGAGCCCGGCGCGACGTATCGGTACCGGACCCGTGTTGCGGTGAACAACCCGTACTTCCGGAAGGGGCCGTATTTGGATGAGGCGGACCAGGCGCAGCAGGCGTTGACGGTGGATCCCTTCGCGCGTGGTGACTGGTCCGATTGGTCCGACCCGGTCCGGGTGGGTGCGAAGGAGCTCTTCTTCGTGTCGAGCGCGAGCACGAACACGACGACGGGGACCCCGGCGGAGGTGAAGGTCGAGCTGTACTCGATGTACTACGGGTACTACCGGAGGCGTTCGATGACGCTGTCGCCGGGGGATGTGCTTGCGAGCGATGTCCCTGTTTCGGGTGACTTGCTGCTGTTCGATCGTGGATCGGCGGATGCGAAGGCGATCGAGCGGTACCTGGAGGACACGGATTCGAGGGATCGGACCCTCCCCGACGGGGTGACGATGGGTCCGGATCGGCGGATGATCGATCTGGGCGCATACGTGATCGAGGTGCTCGCGGATCCGATCTCGTCGGTCGATGACCAGGGTGGGCTTGTGCGGAGCGTCAGTGTGCTGCTGAGGGATCGTGACGGGTCCCTGGAGGAGCGGAGGCCTGCGATGGACACGGGGTCCACCCTGTTCGAGCAGGTGTCGGCTTCGGCCTCTGAGGGGGCTCGGGCGGAGATCCGTGCTCCGGGGTCCGAGGCGGCCGCTCCCGGTTCGGCTGGATTGTTCGAGCCCGCGCCCTGAGTGACTGGTTGTGCTGCGATGGAACGGACGGGGCGGATCTTCGGGTCCGCCCTGTTTCTTTTTTGGTTTGGGGGGTCGGGCGCGGTGATGCGCGGGGTGGATGCGGATTCCGTGAGTTTTCGGGGGTTTGGTGTGGTGACGGGTGGGGTTGGGTCTGGGGGTTATGCTGGGGTGGGGCGCATGAATTGGGGTGTGGGGGGAGGGTGGTGGTGGTGAATTGTCGAATTGTGGCGCGAATTGTGAGCGATGCAATTTGACCAAGGCGGAGTGGTGCCTAGCATCCCCTCGCCTCTGAACGGAGGCCTGAGCCGGGCACTGAAGGGTCGATCCCCGAGGTTCCGGCGCCTCTCTGACAAGTGAATGACGACGAGCAGAACATGGTCCGGCCGGGACCCTGGGCAGCTGACCGAGCGATCGGTTGGGTGTGTGGGGGAGCGGATGTGGGATCATGTTGAGAACGAATGAGTAATCTCGAAATGCGTCTGAACGGTGCTGGACGAGTTGACACTATTGCCGGTGTTGATGAGTCTGGTCGATCGTCCTGTCCCTCGGCAGAGGAGGGCGGTCGTTGGCGATCGGTTACGCGTTGCAAGGGAGTGATCCTGAGCGGCGTGTGGTCGGTGTGATCAAACCACGAAGGGCACACGGCGGATGACTTGGCGTCAAGAGGCGATGAAAGACGTTGGAACCTGCGATAAGCCACAGGGAGCTGGTAACCGAGCTGTGATCTGTGGATTTCTGAATGGGGAAACCCACCCTTCGGGGTATCACGTACTGAATGCATAGGTGCGTGAGGCAAACCCGGGGAACTGAAACATCTCAGTACCCGGAGGAAAGGAAAGCAACATGCGACTCCGTGAGTAGCGGCGAGCGAAAGCGGATAGATGTGAGCCCAGCGAACGCGTTGGAATGCGCGGCCGAAGACGGTGAAAGCCCGGTAGTTGGATGTAGCATCATAGCCCTCGATTAGGCTCGGGCTCGTGGAACCCGGGTTGAACATGGGAGGTCCACCTTCCAAGGCTAAGTACTCCTTGACGACCGATAGCGAAACAGTAAGGTGACTGAACGTTGAAAAGCACCCCTATGAGGGGGATGAAAGAGTACCTGAAACCGTGTGCCTACAAGCGGTCGGAGCCCTCCGGGGTGACGGCGTGCTTTTTGCATAATGAGCCCGTGAGTTGGTCTCAGTGGCGAGCTTAAGGACTACCAGTCCGGAGGCGGAGCGAAAGCGAGTCTGAATAGGGCGTTGAGTCGCTGGGGCCAGACACGAAACCCGTGTGATCTACCCATGGCCAGGGTGAAGGAGGGGTAAAGCCCTCTGGAGGCCCGAACCCGTTATCGTTGAAAAGATATGGGATGAGCTGTGGGGAGGGGTCAAAGTCCAATCAAACCGGGAGATAGCTTGTTCTCACCGAAATAACTTTAGGGTTAGCCTCAAGAGGCAACCGTTGGGGGTAGAGCTACTGGATGCGTGGTGGGCCCTTCCCGGGGTACCCCATGCAACCAAACTCCGAATACCAACGGCCAAGTCTTGGGAGATAGACCGCGAGTGACAATATCCGCGGTCAAAAGGAGAATAATCCACATCGCCAGCTAAGGTCCCTAAACAGTACTTAGTTTTTAAGGAAGTCAGATTGCTATGACAACCAGGATGTTGGCTTAGAAGCAGCCACCATTTAAAGAGTGCGTAATAGCTCACTGGTCGAGGAGTCTGGCGCCGATAATGATCGGGGATAAGTACTGTACCGAAGCTGCGGGCTGAGCAATCAGCGGTAGGTGAGCGTTCCATGGGCGGTGAAGGTGCTCGGTAACGGGTGCTGGAGCGTATGGAAGTGAATATGCGGGCTTGAGTAACGATAAACAGGGTGAGAATCCCTGTCGCCGTAAGCCTAAGGTTTCCTGGGGAAGGTACATCCGCCCAGGGTTAGCCGGGTCCTAAGGCGAGGCTGAAAAGCGTAGTCGATGGATAGCAGGTTAATATTCCTGCGCACACGTTGCGATCAAAGCACAGTGCGGATCTTGAAGCTCTCCTGGGCTGTTAGATGCCCAGGCCTTCGGGCCGTTGGAGGGGGACGAGGTTCCCAGAAAAGCTGTGTGGGCAAGACGTGTCCCGTACTAAAACTGACACAGGTAGGCGAGGCGAATAGCCTCAGGCGCTCGAGAGAACGGTCGTGAAGGAACTAGGCAAAATCACTCCGTAAGTTCGCAAGAAGGAGGCCCTTCGGGGCGCAGAGAAAAGGCCCTGGCAACTGTTTATCAAAAACACAGCACTGTGCCAACTCGCAAGAGGATGTATACAGTGTGACGCTTGCCCAATGCCCGAATGTCACGGAAGCAGGTTAGCTTTATGCGAAGCTTGTAACCTAAGCACGGGTCAATGGCGGCCGTAACTATGACGGTCCTAAGGTAGCGAAGTTCCTTGTCGGGTAAGTTCCGACGCGCATGAATAGCGTAATGACTGGGGCACTGTCTCCACGACCGACTCGGTGAAATAGTAGTGGCGGTGAAGATGCCGCCTACCCGCAGCAAGACGGAAAGACCCCGTGAACCTTTACTGCAGGCTCGTATTGGTCATGTGCACATGGTGCGCAGGATAGGTGGGAGGCTTTGAAGCCGGCGTTTAGGCGTTGGTGGAGCCATTGGTGAGATACCACCCTCCGTGAGTGTGTGGCCTAACCTCGATTCCCGTGAAGCCGGGCGAGGGACAGTGCGTGCTGGGTAGTTTGACTGGGGCGGTCTCCTCCGAAAGAGTAACGGAGGAGCGCAAAGGTTGGCTCAGCGCGGATGGAAACCGCGTTTCAGAGTGTAAGAGCACAAGCCAGCTTTACTGCGAGTCCGACAGGACGAGCAGTCTCGAAAGAGGGCTCTAGTGATCCTGCGATCGCGTGTGGAAGCGTCGTAGCTCATCGGATAAAAGGTACTCCGGGGATAACAGGCTTATCGCTCCCGAGCGTCCATAGCGGCGGAGCGGTTTGGCACCTCGATGTCGGCTCATCACATCCTGGGGCTGAAGGCGGTCCCAAGGGTTCGGCTGTTCGCCGATTAAAGTGGTACGCGAGCTGGGTTCAGACCGGCGTGAGCCAGGTCGGTCCCTATCTGTTGTGGGCGTTGCAAACTTGAGAGGAGTCAACCTTAGTACGAGAGGATTGGGTTGGACTGACCCCTGGTGATCCTGTTGCGCCGCTCGGTGCATCGCAGGGTAGCTACGTCGGGCAGGGATAACAGCTGAAAGCATCTAAGCAGGAAGCCCCCCTCGAGATCAGGTTTGCTGGCCTTGTGCGTGAGACCCCTGGAAGACTACCAGGTTGATAGGCCGCGAGTGTAAGGACTGAGAAGTCCTCAGCTGAGCGGTACTAACGGTCGAAGGTTTGATCTCCCGACCATCCGCCGATGCATTCTCTGCATCGTGGATTGTCGAGCCGATCAGTCGCATTGGGATCGGGTCATCACCTTGGTGATGGAGCGATCCGCTTGATTACTTATCTCCACCCGCTTGTCCTCGGACAGGTGCGGTGCTGCTCGTCGTCGTTTATGTCGGTCATCGCGGAGCGTGAAAGCGCGTCGTGGATGATTGTCGGTGACCATAGAGTTGGGGTCACACCTGTTCCCATCCCGAACACAGAAGTTAAGCCCAACTCGCCGATGATACTGTTCAGCGGGAAAGTAGGTTATCGCCGACCTTTGACCCTCTTCAGGTAAACCTGGAGAGGGTTTTTTGTGCGCTGATATCAGCCACAAGTCTTCATGAAACGATCTTTGGTTACTTCCCATATACTTTCCGGGGATGAGTACTCACCGGAAAAACAAGGGCAGATCAAGCTCGTCGAGACGATCGTTTCAAGCGACCTCGATGGTGACTCCTATGGCTGGGGGGGTGTTCGGGATTGGGGTCGGCATTTGGATCGGACTGAGTCTGATCGGCATTATCCTGGTTGTGATCATGGCCGTCGGTATTGCCTGGTCGCTGTCACAGATCGCTGTTCCCACGACCCCCTTTGGTGTTCGGCTCCGTGCTCGTTCGGGATCGTTGATCCGAGATGATCATCCTCCAAAGACTCAGGCAATCATCTTTGCAGTTGCTCTTTTTGGGGTTTTGGTGAGTCTGAGTGTTTGGTTGTCGGGGGCTGGCGCGAGTGTGCCTTGGATGCTTTCGAGCATCTTGTTCAGCGCGGGGGGGTTGGCTTACTTGGGTGTGAAGACCTGGTCTGAAAGAGCAATGCTCCGATCCCCGGCGCTTGCGCTCGCTTCGACGTTGCTGTCGTTGTCGGGGGGGTACTTTGTGAACTTCACTTCGGGTGGATCGGATGGGGCACGTTATGAAGCGGTTGCCGTATCGATGGTGGATGAGATCAAGCGGCTTCGCGGGCTTGTAGAAGAGACGAAGGAGATCGTAGAGGAGACGAGAAGCAATACCGAGACGATCATCGCGAATCATGAACTGGAGATTGAGCTCACAGAAGAGCAGCTCGCAAAGAGCGACCAGATCCTCATCATGCTCACTGCGGCGCTTGATGATCGACGACAGAACAACAAGGGGGCCGTAGCACTCGCAGATCCATTTGTCGAAGTTGACATCGCTGGGGCGCTTCAGCATGTCCTGAAGCTGGTTCGCGCTGGGGATACACAACTTGGCAAGGCGCTCGAACAGGGTGATGTCACAACGATCGCGTCTAAGCTCAAAGACGATCTTGATCGAGACTGGGCCGCGTACGACCAGGCACGCCCCGAGATTGAGGCCGATCTCATCAATCGTGCCCATGAAGCGGCCGCACTCGCCTTTGCCAATGGAGAACTCCAAGATGCTGAGCGTTTCGGGCTCCGGATTCTTGAACTTAATGAGAGCGATCCCGCAGCCCTCAATAGTCTCGGACAGATTGCTCTCGAGCGAGAACGCTGGGAACAAGCAGAATCATGGTTCTCGCGTCTCGTTCTGAGCGATACTACAGCGGACTGGCAATTTATTGGCTGGTTCAACTGGGGTTATGCGCTCGGGAAACGCGCGGATACCGTTTCAGGTGATGAACGTTCTCGGTTGCTTGGGTTGTCGATCGAGAAGTTTGAGCGTGCGGCGGGTATCAATCCGGGAGATGCACTGGCTTGGGCCAACTGGGGTGTCGCGCTCAGGAAGTTCGCCGAAGGATCGTCCGGAATGGAGCGTACGCGGCTGTATGGATTGTCGTTCGAGAAATACGAACGAGCCACACAGTTGGACCCGAGTTTTGCCTACTTCTGGTCAGATTGGGGATTCGCGCTCGCGAACTTCGCGGAGTCCGCGTCTGGTGACGAGCGTGCTCGGCTCTACGGGATGTCGATTGAGAAATACGAGCGAGCCATACAGGTGGACCCGAGTGTCTCCGAATTTTGGGTAGGCTGGGGGGCGTCGCTCGGCAACCTCGCTAAAACGTCTAAAGGATTGGAACGTGCGCGTCTGCTTGGGTTGTCGATGGAGAAATATGAGCGTGCGGCGAAGTTGGATCCAGAGAATGCGGTTGCGTGGTCCAACTGGGGCTTCGCGCTTGGTCAGCTTGCTGATATATCGACAGATATAGAACGTGCGCGTCTGCTTGGGTTGTCGATGGAGAAGTACGAGCGAGCCACACAGGCCGACCCAGAATATGTCCCGGCGTGGATCAACTGGGGGAATCGATTGAGGATGTTTGCTCACAATGCGAAAGGGGATGAACGAACCAGGTTTTTAGATGAATCGATCGAGAAATATGAACGCGCAAACCAGGCGGACCCCGGGGACTCCACTACGCTGCGAGCGCTGGGTGAAGTGCTGCGGCTCAGAGCGATGGATGCTCGAAAGGTGCGGGATCAGGATCTTGTTTGTCGCTATCTTCTCAGATCACTCGAAAGCTTTGAGCAGGCAGGCGCATCGACCGCAACTGAACGAGTGAAACGCGAACTTGTGAAGTACGGTTGCGATGGGTGATCCACTGCGGTTACCACGCGCCTCCGCCGCCGCCGCCGAAGCCGCCGCCGGAGAAACCGCCTCCGCCGCTGAATCCGGAGAATCCGCCTCCGGCTCCGGAGCTGTTCCAGCTCGAGCCCGTTCCTGAGGATCGGGGGAGGGACGCGATGGCGCTGTTGAGGGAGTGGTGGCCGTAGATGATGTGGTGGGTGAGGGAGCTGGGGAGGTAGCCCACTCGGTCGGAGGGGTCGTACCACTCGGGGGGTTGGGTGAGGATGGAGTCGAATCGGTCGGCCCAGGTGTTCGCGAGGTTGAGCGCGATGGCGAAGGGGAGGATGTCTTCGAAGACCCCTCGGGCGCTGGACTCGTCGAGTCGGTCGATCTCGGCGCGGCGGATGTATTCCTCGAGCCCGAGGATCTGTTCCTTGGCGCGTCGGCCGGCTCTGGTTTTGCGCGGCATGATCGGGGCGAAGCAGAGCGGGATGATCGCGCAGAGGGCGGCGGCGATGATGGTGCTCAGGGGGGCGAAGAGGTCGAGCTTGGTGAAGACGACGGCCGACATCACGCTGATCGCCGTGAGAAGGAATGCGAGGGTGTACCAGGACATTCGTTTCGTGTCGAACCGGTCGGGGGCGAAGCCCCTCCGGACGAGGCGTTTGTAGAGTTTGCGTTTGATGTCGGGGAGCTGGAGGTAGAAGCGCCCCTGGATGCTCTCGAGGGTGGTGGTGGAGTACGCGTCTTTGGCCGACGATCCGAACACGCCTTCGAGGACGGAGAGTTCGAAGGGTTCGAGGGGATCGTGGTCGTTGGGGGTCCGGTCGAGGTGGGTCCGGGTCCCGTTGAGGGGGGACTTGGTATCGAGTCGTTCGTCGCGGATCTTGAGGTGACCCCGACGCGCGAGGTCGATGATGGTGGCGGTGATGTCGCGCTGATCGACCCGTTCGTCGATGAGGGCGCCCGCTTCGGCCGGGGTGAGGTTGTCGGGGGGTTCGAAACGGACGGCGATGGGGTTGGGGGATCCGATGTCCCGGCCCATCCATCTCCAGAGGATGAGCATGACCCCGAGGAGGATGAAGGGCGCGAGGATGATGGAGTTGTCGAAGAGGAACCATCCCAGACGGGTGGAGGTGGTCGCGGATTCGACGTGCCCGCTCGGCCAGGTGGTGGCGATGGTCATGCCCTGTCGGGGGGGAAGGTTGGTGAGGTTGTCGTAGATGATGGTGTTGGTGTCGGGGTCGATGGTTGCGGAGGGGCCGGGGGTTGAGGACCCGGTCGGGCCGACGAAGCTGATGGCGCGGATGGTGGTGGGGTCGATGGTGTCGGGGAGTCGGACGGCGCAGGTGACCGAGTTCATCCGGACCCCCCAGTCGTTCCCGGTGGTGTTCCAGTAGAGCTCGTCGCGCCCGTCCTCGTAGATCCGGGCGCTGAACTCGTCCCCGAACCCCGTGTCGTCCGGGTCGAAGCGGAGGAGGGCGCGTTGGACGTCGTATCGGATGACGTAGGTGGTGAGCCCGTTGATCCAGACGTCGGCGCGTCCGATCCGGATGGAGAGCTGGCCTTCGGATCGGGAGATCTCGGTGGTGAGGGGGGTGCCCTGGTCGTTGGTGACGCTGATGTCTCGGAGTTTGATCTCGAAGTTGGTCCCGGATCGACGGTATCGGTAGGGGATGTTTCGGTAGATCCCCCGGTGGGCTTCTCTTCGGAAGTCGGCGACGATGGTCTCGGTGATCTCGAGGTGCCCGTCTTCGTGGACGACGATCTGGGTGTCGAAGGACTCGATGTTCCAGGAGTCGGCGCTGAGGGCGCTCGGGGTGAGGGCGGTGAGGAGGAGAAGGAGGGTTGCGACGAGGGTTCGGGTCATCGGGTCGTCTCCGGGGTGGTCGTGGTGTCGGGGCCGAGGGAGACGAGGGGCGCGAGTCGTTCGCTCGAGTCGTCGAGCTCGAAGAAGTCGCGCTGGGATCGTCCCGTGAGTTTCGCGATGAGGACGGAGGGGAAGCTCTGGATGAGGGTGTTGAGGTCCCGGACGACGGCGTTGTGGTAGCGCCGGGTCGCTTGGAGCGCGTGCTCGGTCTCGACGAGCTGGGTGGAGAGGTTGGTGAAGAGCTCGTCGGCTTTGAGATCGGGGTAGCTTTCAGCGATCGCGACGAGGTTGACGACGGCGCTCGAGAGCTCGGACTCGGCGCGGCTCAGCTGGGGTCCCGGGGTGTTGGTCCCGGCGGCGATGGCGCTGGCGCGGGCTTTGGTCGCGCTCTCGAGGGTGGTGGATTCGTGGGTCGTGTATCCTCGGACGCTCTCGACGAGGGACGGGATGAGTTCTCGTCTCCGTTTGAGCTGGACGTCGATGTCGGACCAGGCGTTGTCGGCGCGGTTTCCGAGCGCGATGAGCCTGTTGAAGGTCCAGATCGCCCAGATGATGGCGGACGCGGCGATGAGAATGAGAATCAACGCGGTGGTGTTCAAAAGCGTTCCTCCGTGTCGTATTGGGAAGCGCGACACTACACTATCAGAACAACGCAAGGAGTATCCCCATGAACGACGCGACTGTCCGCTTGTACGACGACCAGGCCGGGGCGCTGCTGTCCCCTGATTCGTTCCCCGATCGGGTGTCGCTGCTTCCCTCGGGGAGCGGGACCGAGCCCAGGCCGGGGGATCGGATCCGGATCATGTGGGGTCAGAACATGCTGTCGGACATCCTGGACGGGCGCTACCGCGCCGTGATCTGCGGGGTGAACGACGAGGACAACGCGCGGGGTGTGATCGCGCAGCTCGTGAATCTGGTGAACACGTCGCAGTGGTCGGCGGGCGCGGTGACGTCGTACGCGCAGATGTTCCAGAACGCGCTGGACATCCATGCGTCGCGCGATCGGGAGCCGTACATCCTCAAGTACGACCTGGACTCGGTGCTGATCCTGGCGCTGCTCCGTCCGAAGGGGCGCGAGTCGCTGACGCTGACGGATCTGGCGCGTGGGTTCACGACGATCAAGAAGATGCTGCTGGGTCGTCCGGACCGTCGTCCGGTGTGCTCGGTGTCGTTCCTGGGCGCGAAGTCGAACAAGCTGGTGACGGACGAGCACAACGAGACGGAGCCCTCATTCGAGACGGTGCTGCGCACGATGTACAGCGCCGGGTACCGGGGCGATGTGTACCCCGCGCCGCAGATGTGGGGTCACGCGGACAAGGGTGTGTTCTCGACGTACCCGTTCCCGGAAGCGCTGGATCGGATGCGCGGCGGGAGCAGCTGATCGCGCGCCATTGAGGAACCGGATGGGTCTGGGGTGCGGATGATCGCACGAGGACACGCACGATGACAACGAACGCACGAACGGCGGCGATGTGGACGATGCTCGCCGTCATCGGCGCGTGCGGGCTGTTGGGTGTGGTCGCGATCATGGCGCCCTCGCGCTATATCGACGAGAAACTCTTGATCGCGGCGTTTGTGACGGGGCTCCACGCGCTGGGCGCGATGGTGCTGATCGCGATCGGTCGTGACCAGCCCAAGCAGTTGGTGGTGTCGCTCGGAACGCTCTTCGGGTCGATGGCGATCTTCCTCGGGCTGATCTTCTTCGAGCACATGATCCACTGGGAGGTGGAGCGGGTGCTCGGGAGGATCGCTGGGACGTTTGTTGCGATCACGGTGGTGCTCGGGCATCGGATGCTGGTGCGCCCGCTCCTGAAGCACCACGATCGCGCGATCGGGGTGCGGGTGGTGAAACGGACGGCGCTCATCTCGACCCCGATCGCGGCGGCGATCCTGGTGGGGATGATGTTCCTCGACCCGTTCTACAACGGGGAGGAGATCGCGATCCGGATCTTCGGGGTCGCGCTCGTGGTGAGCGCGTGCTCGACGCTCGCGCTCGCGGGGATGGGGCTGCTGATGTCGAAGGACGACGGCGCGGACCCGGGGATTCTGGGATCGGGGGTCGCGATCGAGATGACGTGCCCGCGCTGCTCCGCGAAGGTCGAGGCGCGTTCCGGGCGCGAATGTCGGTGCGACGGGTGTCGGCTCAGGATCCGGGTGGAGATCGATGAACCGAGGTGCGCGTGCGGGTATCTGCTGTACGAGCTCGTGTCGGACACGTGCCCGGAGTGCGGACGGGAGGTCCCCGAGGATGATCGGTGGAGCGCACGGAATGAGGTGGTGTGATGAGCGACGGGTTCGACGCTCGGTTTTTCATCGACCGGCTCGAGCGTTTCCCTCGGCTCCTGCGCGAGCTGGTGGAGGGGATCGGCGCGGAAGAGGCGCGGGAGCGGGGTCCCGAGGGTCAGTGGTCGATCGTCGAGATCGTGGCGCACCTTGCGGATGAGGAGCACGAGGACTTCCCGATTCGTTTGCGGTTGATCGTGGAGGATCCCGAAGCGGAGTGGCCGAAGATCGATCCGGAGGGGTGGGCTCGGGATCGGGAGTATCTCAAACGGGATCTCCGCGAGGAGCTGGCGCGGTTCGAGTCGAAGCGCGACGAGCACCTGGTGTGGCTGCGCTCGATCGAGAGGGATCAGGACTGGGGTGTCGGGGTGACTCGCGCGATCGGGACGATGCGCGCGGGGGACATGCTCTGCGCGTGGTGCGATCATGATGTCTTGCACACGCGCCAGATCACCAAGCGGGTGCACGAGCTGGTGCAGCGACGCGCGACGCCGTACAAGACGGGGTACGCGGGTCGGTGGTGATTTGAGCTTGTCTTTAGCGGGTCCAGCGTTGGGCGATGGGCATCCGTCGGCCGGGTCCGAAGGCCTTTGACGTCACCCGGAGCCCGACGGCCATCTGCTGGCGTTTGTACTCGTTGCGGTCGATGAGGGCGCAGATGCGCCGGACGGTGTCCTCGTCGAACGAGGTTTCCGTGATGATGCGCGAGGCGCTCTGGTGGTGCTCGATGTGTCTCTGGACGATCTCGTCGAGGACGTCGTAGTCGGGGAGGGAGTCGGAGTCGAGCTGGTCGGGCGCGAGCTCGGCGCTGGGGGGTTTGGTGATCGTGTTCTCGGGGATCGGGGCGCGGGGGTATCCGAGCGCTTGGAAGTGTTCGTTGATGTAGCGCGAGACTTTGAAGACCATGGTCTTGGGGAGGTCCGCGATGACGGCGAGCCCCCCGTTCATGTCGCCGTAGAGGGTGCAGTATCCGACGGCGATCTCGGACTTGTTGCCCGTCGTGAGGACGAGGGCGCCGGTCCTGTTGGAGAGCGCCATCATCATGGTCCCCCGGATGCGGGACTGGAGGTTCTCTTGGGTGAGGTCGGGGAGTTTGGATCCGAGCGCGTGGTGCCCGATGGATTCGAAGGCCGGGTCGAGGACATCGCGGAGCCCCTGGAACCCGGGCTCGATGTCCATGGTGACGCACTCGATCCCGAGGTTTTGGGCGAGGTCGTGCGCGTCGGATTTGGAGCCCTCGGAGCTGAATCGTCCGGGCATGGACGCGCCGACGACGTTGTTGGCACCGATGGCGCGGACGGCGAGGGTCGCGACGAGCGCGGAGTCGATCCCCCCCGAGAGCCCGATGCACGCGCGCTGAAACCCGCACTTGAAGAGGTAGTCTTTGATCCCGAGTGTGAGCGCGTCCACGATCATGCGCTCGTCGGCGCGGGGGGTGATGTCGATGGGGTTGAGGTCGTCCGTGTCCACGACGAGGAGTTGTTCATCGAAGGACGCGCCGAGGGCGCTGACGCGCCCGTGCGCATCGACCACGCACGACTGACCCGAGAAAACAAGGTCGTCGTTTGCGCCGACCTGGTTGACGGAGACCACGGGGACTCGATGGGTCGAGGCGTGTTTGATCAGGATCTCTCGGTGGCGCTGGTCTTTGTGGAGGGTGTAGGGGGAGGCGCTGGGGACGACGATGAGCTCGGCGCCCGCTTTCGCGAGCAGGTCCACGGGGTCGGGTTCGTGTTGGTATCGGTCGGCGAACCCGACGTCCTGGGCTTTCCAGAGGTCTTCGCAGATGGCGAGCCCGACTTTGGTGCCGTCGATGTCGAAGACGGGGGATCGATCGCCGGGGATGAAGTAGCGGTCCTCGTCGAACACGTCGTAGGTGGGGAGGAGTCGTTTGTCGTAGTACCCGACGAAGCTGTTGTTCTGGTAGACGACGAGGGAGTTCGCGATGTGGGTGGGGGCGCTGTCGTCGGGGGTGAGCCCGGGTGTGTCGATGTCGAGTGGGAGGGGGGTCCCGAGGACGATCGCGATGTCCTTGGTGTGGGTTTCCCCGATCATCTTGCACGATTGGGCGCATTCACGGACGAAGCCCTCGACCATGAGGAGGTCACGGGGGGGGTAGCCGCAGATCGAGAGTTCGGGGAAGACGACGAGGTTCGCGCCCTGGGATCGGGCTTCGTTGATCGCTCGGACGATGCTGTCGGTGTTGGCGCGGAGGTTGCCGATGGTTGGGTTGAGCTGCGCGAGCGCGATCTTCATCCGGGATTGTATCTATCGGGGATCGCGATCGCGGGTGAGCTTGCGGACCATGCGGTCCGCGCGGAGCCACGCGACCCCGAACCCGGCGCACCCGATATTGACGACGGCTTCGACCCCCGTGATGAAGACCACGGCGACTTCGATGGGGACCGCGCCCGAGTCGGTGTTCGTTGCGGCCTGGCTGACCCCGAGGAGGGCGGCGATCCCGATGGTGCCCGCTTCACGGGTCCCGAGCGCGCCGAAGGGTGAGAAGACCCCGATGAGGAAGTAGCCCGAGCCGAGGAGGAGCGCGTCGGACCACCCGATGGGGAGCCCGAGGATCCAGGCCGCCCCGACGAAGCGCCCGGCGAAGAGGGCGACGTCGATCATCCGGAGGACGCACGCGCTGACCGAGGTGGGGGTGTGCGCGACCATGGTGAACCCGTCGTGGGAGCGTCTGTACCACTCGGTGGCGGCCGCCCTTCCGACGAGGGGGAGACGCGCGAGACGGTCGATCCCGCGTTCGCCTTCGAGGGATTTGGAGATGAGGATCGCGATGGTGGCGCAGCACGAGACGGCGATGATCATCGAGACCCACCAGAGCGTGTCCACGTCCTTGCGCCAGAGGGAGACGAGGGTCATGGGTCCGAGGACAGCGAGCATGGTGATCCCGACAGCGCCCATCCACGCGCCGATGGTGAGGACGGGGACCTTGTCGCGTTTGTGGTGGATCGCGACGCGCACGATGAGGGAGAGTTTGAAGGGGAGGTACGCGAGGAGGGTCGCGATCGCGTTGACGGAGATGACGTCGGTGGCGCGGAGGGGTTTGATGGGTCGGATGAGGGTCCAGAAGATGAGCCCGTTGACCCCGACACTGGCGCAGGAGAGCGCGACCATGGTGAGGATCTGCGCGGGGGTGGCGTCGAGGAGTTTGGAGAGCTGCTCCCGGTTGTTCGGGCTGAGCGCGGCGCTGATCGCCCACCCGAGCGCGCCGATGGAGAGCGCGAACCCGATGACCTGGATGATCGCGCGGACGCGCGAGCGTGGTTTGGGGTCGGAGTCGGTTGGTGTGGTCGGTTCGGTCATTCGGTCCGTTCGACGTGGAAGAGGGCGCGTCCGGCGCTGGGCCAGACCCGGACGGGGTCGTCGAGTGTATCGAGGAGATGTTGGATGCGCTCTTCGGTGATCGCCGGATCGAGCCAGCCCGAGTCCCGGAACCGGTTGAGCTCGCTCATGTTGATGACGATCCACCCGACGTTGTTGGATTGGAGCTCGTCGATCCAGGCGCGGGGTTGGTTGGGGTGCTCGGTCATGATCTGCGCGATAAGGGAGGTGTCGTAGGTGGTGGACGCGATGACGGGGGAGCGGACGTAGAGGGGGGTTGCGTCCCCGAGGAGGAGGATGGGCGCGTCATCGGTTGCGGTCGCGTTGACCCCCGACCACCAGAAGGCGTCTTCGAGTTCGGGGGAGGTGAGCTGACCCGTGAACGCGCCGACCCCGAGGGGGAGGAGCGCGTTGGGTGCGTTGTTGCGCTGGATGCTGGTGTTCCACACGCTCATCGTGATGCTCGCGAGGACCATGAGGAGCGCGAGGGACTGCGCGGGTTTCGACGGGACGCGCTGCGCGAGGGCGGCGAACCCGAGCGCGACCCCGGCGCTGAGCGCGGGGATCGTGGGGATGAGGAAGCGGGACTGGAGGTGGGTGAGCGAGAGCCACGCGAGGGTGGTGATGGAGAGCGCGATGAGGGTGAGGAGCGCGGCGCGTCGGGTGCGCGTCGGGATGATCGCGAGGAGGGAGGACGCGAACCCGAGGGCGGCGAGGATGCCCCATTGGATGTTCGTGTACCCGCGGAAGCGCTCGATGTGGAAGCGCCCGTCCATGGGGAGGACGAGGGCGCTGATCCGCTCGAGGGGGGAGCCGGCGAAGGTGTGGGCGCTGGTGTATCGCGCGTGCTGGGCGCTGGTCCAGGGGCCTTCGCCGAAAATGGAGGCGCCCATCGGGAAGATCGGGTTCCCGGAGGCGATGGTGTTGCGGATGAGCCAGGGCGCGAGGGTGAGTGCGCCGAGAAGAGATCCGAGGAGGACGACCCGGACCCAGTGCTTGGGCTTGGTCGCGGAGAGCAGCGCGACCCCGACGATGGGGACCCCGAGCACGAGCGCGGTGGGTTTGCACGAGCACGCGCCGGCGCTGATGAGGGCGCACCAGATCGCGCGCTGGGTGACCGAGACATTCGGGGTGAGCGCGAGACACGACGCGCACCCGATCAGGAGGACGACGGCGGATTCGTTGTAGGTGAGGGATCCGACGACGAGCATCCACGGGGTCCAGAGGACGAGGGCGCGGACGAGACGGGATGCGTTGGTGCTGGTGGCGTTGTTCGTTCCGAGGCGATCGAGGACCGTTCGCGCGAGGGATCCGGAGACGATGGCCGCGCCGATGGTGACGATGGCGCTCAGGAGCTGGGCGCTGATCGCGATGCGCCCGTGGTCCGTCACGATCCCGGAGAGCCCGGACGGGTCGGTGTGCGGGGCGAGCGCGAGGTGCGCCAGATGGAGGGTGGAGGTCTCCATGTACGAGGGGAGGTATGAGTAGACGTTGGTGTCGAGGGGGCTGATGCGCCCGAGCTCGAGCCATTGTCTGGGGAGCTCGAGGTGGTAGCTCAGGGAGTCGTAGTTCCCGAACTCGGAATCCCAGAGGGACCCGGGTGGGTTGCACGAGAGCGCGAGGATCGCGCCGGCGCCGACGAAGAACAGGAGATCGATGGGGCTCAAGGTGAGGGTCCGGGTCCATTCGTGGATCCGGTCCTGTCGCTCGTGGAGACTCAGCACAAGGAGGGCGAGCCCGATCCCGACGACGATCCAGGCGCTGAGGGGATTGAGGAGCCCGAGGGTACCGAGCCCGTGGGTGAGGGAGAGGGTGAGGGTGAATCCCGCGCCGAGTTCGAGGGTCCATCGCGCGCGGAGGGGGAGGTCGGGGGACCAGAGGGTCGCGACCCGTCCGATCCCGATGGAGGCGCCGAGGTAGAGCACGGGGATCCACGCGCTGCTGAGGAGGATGTCGAGGACGGCGATGATGCGCGTGGCGGGGTCCGGGCCTTCCCCGAGGAGGACGGCACCGATCGCGCCGACGATCAACGCGAGGGCGCTCGCGCCGATGACCAATCGGATCGGATGTCCTCGGGTCTCGTCCATCGGGGTCGATTGTACTCGGGCTCCCCGCGCGGCTCGGGACGATAGAATCGGGTCCCATGGCGCTGGAACCGATCCAATCGAACTCGATGTCTCAATCGGAGCGTGATGCGCTCATCGAGCCCCTGTGCGCCGTTTTCCGGCGCACCCTCAAGGAGGAAGGGCTCAAGTACACCCCCGAACGCGCGGCGATCCTCGACACGATCATCGAGATCGATGGGCTCTTCGAAGCGGACACCCTGCTCGAGACGATGAAATCGCGCGGGCACCGGGTGTCGAAAGCGACGGTGTACCGGACCCTCAAGCTCCTCGAACAGTCCAGGATCATCCAGCAGGTGCTGTTCGATCGGGACCAGTCGCACTATCAGCTCTCGATGGGGAAGCGCGGATCGACCCTGATTATCCATGTCGATACGGGGGACGTGGAGAGCGCGGAGATCCCGGAGCTGATCGTGTTACGCGACAAGCTCTGCGCCGAGCGCGGGCTCAAGCCCGAGGGTCATCGGCTCCAGATCTATGTCACGAGTTCGGAGAGCTGATCAGGATCCGCGCGACGAGCCCGCCGGGCGCCATTGCTGCTGCTTGGCGTTCGGGTCGATCTCGGTGTCGGGTTCGGTCTCGTAGCCCCAGCGCCTGGGCATCCACTTGATGCTGTGGGATTGTCCATCGACGTGCTCGGTGCGTTCCATCTCGATGAACCCGTAGTGGGTCTGTTCATCGACGCTGAAGCGGACCCCGATCAGGAACGAGTCGTCCGTGAAGTACACACCCTCGGGGCCGGCGGTGGAGACGTCCGCGTGGAGACAGACCCAGGACCCGCTCCATTCGTACTCGGTCCCGGGGTCCGGACGGATGGGGCTGCCCTTGTCGAAATCGTGGAAGATGTCGTAGTAGATGGGCGCGCCCGTGGGGGGATCGATCGCGACCCCTTGCTCGTCGTCGATCGCGAGTTTGGTGTTGAGCCCGGGGCCGGCGTAGATGAACTCGCCGAGCTCTCGGAACGGGCTCGTGGTCCACATGATGAGCACGGACCCGCTCGGGAGGTCCCCGAGTTTGGGTTGGTCATCGGGGGCGCGGGTGATATCGAGGGACTGACCCAGGATCTGGATCCCGGGCGCCGCGAGGTAGTACTCGAGAGTCTGGAGATCGGAATCGGTGTTCTTGAAGATAATCAGCTCCGCGCTCGAGGGCGCGGCGATGATCGAGCAGAGTGTTCCGGCGAGGATACTGGGGCGCATGGGACCTCCTTCGCTGGATCCAGCGTACCCGATTCGGTTTGTTCGCCGCAAGCGTGGATGTCCGGATTACTCCAGGCGGACCCGGACCCCGAGCGCGTTCCACGAGTCGTGGAGATCCACGACGTCCCCCATCGGCGCATCGTCGTCGGCGCTGATCGTGACCACGATCGTGTCCGGATCGTCCATATCCATCGAGGAAATGACGCTCCGGGCTTCGTCGAGGGTGATCGGATCGGGTCCGAGCCCGAGGACGTGGGGGGTGGTGCCCAGCATCACGACGCGCGTTTCGATGATCGGGGTCGGGAGCCCGAGGGTGGGCGCGGCGGGCGTGGGCTGGGGATCGTTGTCCTCGATCGATGCGCCGAGGAACCATTCGTGCCCGGCGATGGTGGCGCTCCCCATGAAGAAGATGAGGATGACGAGGACGACGTCGACCATCGGGGTCATCATGGGGCCGCTGGTGGTGGGGGCGCCCGTGATGGAGCGTTTGCGGAGCGCGCCGTGCTCGTGGGTGTGGATCCAGGGTTTCACGATCACCCTCCCCCCATGGGTTTCAGGGTGACGAACTCCACGCTCGTGACCCCGATTGCTTCGAGGGTGTCGAGGACGGGGCGCACATCCCCGAACCCAGCGCGTTCATCCGCGCGCACACGCACGGGCGCGCCGGGGGAACGGGAGACGAGCCCCTGGAGCTCGCCCTTGAGTCGCGCGGGGTCGATGGTGTCATTGTCGAGGTGGATGGTCCCGTCCTCGCCGATCCCGATGACGATGGGATCGACGGTGTCGTTCGGATCGATCCCCGTCGTGGTCTCGGGGATGGAGATCTGCGCACGCTTTTCGATCGCGAGCTGCCCGACCATGAGGTAGAACACGATGAGGCACATGACCACGTCGATCATCGGGGTGACGTTGACCCCGGAGCCCTTGCGGGAACCCTGGATGATCGAGACGGCGCGCATCAGCGAGGTTTAGTTTCTTTGGGTTCGGACTCGAGGGCCGCGAGTCGATCGACGAGCGCGCCGGCATCACTGAAGGCGCTGTTGCAGTGCTTTTCGATGATCCCGCGGAACCATGCGGCGATAAGCAGACAGGGGATCGCGAGCATGAGCCCGAGGAGGGTGTGGAAGAGGGCTTTGGAGATCCCGAGGGAGAGGTCCGTGGGTCCCGCCGCGCCCCCCGCTTGTCCGAGTCGGACGAAGGCGAGGATCATCCCCCACACGGTCCCGGCGAGCCCGACGAGGGGGCCGAGCTCTCCGACGGTTTTGAGGAACTCGAGGGGTCGGGTCCAGCGCGCGCACGCGGCGCTCGCGGCGAGCTCGGCCGCTTCGCGCATGGCGCTCGCGCCCGCGCCCCGCGCGGAGTGCGCGGCGGCGATCGCATCGCCCACGATCCCCGATTCGTCCCGCGCGATCCGTGCGGCGTCGTCGGGCTTCCCGTCGTCGAGGGCGCGACCGATGCGCCGGGGGGTGTCCTCGGGCGCGATCACGCTCGCGCGCGCGTCCATCGCGAGGCGCGTGATGAGCGCGACTCCGCCGAAGGAACCGACGATGAGGATGATCGTGAAGACATCGAAGCTCTCCTGGAAAAGGGTCCACACGTTCGTGCCCTGGATGGTTGGGGATGCGGCCTGCGCGAGGGAGAGTGTCGTCATACGACAAGCGTATCACGGCGCAACGGCGCTGTGGGTCACTCGCCCTGTTCGAGGTCCGCTTGTTCGATGGGGCGCGAGATCGTGTAGCGCTCGGTGAGCCACCCGTGGAGGTCGCTCATCCGGGCTTGGTCGGAGCTGAAGGGCCAGCTCGGGCACTCGGGGTGGACGGGAGCGCCCGTTGCGGGGCATTTCGCGGGTCCGCGGGTCCGGAGCGCGCCGTATTCGGGACGATCGCGCCACGAGGGAGGTGGAGCGATTGTGAAGACGCGCGAGGTTTCGCCGGCGTGTTCGATCGTGATTGTGCACGAGGTTTCGGGGTCCGCGAGGTCCGGGGCGCGGTCCGGCCATTCGATGAGGAAGATGGCGCTTTGCTCGATGAGGTCGTCCGTCCCGAGCGCACCCAGCTCGTCGTCGTCGCTGAGTCGGTAGCAGTCGAGGTGCGCGATCGGGGCTTTGTTCTTGCGTTCGTGGACGTGCATGAGCACGAAGGTGGGGGAGGAGACCTCGCTCGGATCGACCCCGAGCTCCGCGCACAGCGCACGGACGAAGGTGGTCTTCCCCGCGCCCAGGTCCCCGACAAGACGGATCGTGTCTCCGGGGCGCAGGACGGCGCTGACATCACGCGCGATCGTCGTGGTGTGTTCGAGCGCGTCGGACTGGCGCACCAGGGGCTTCATGCGGGATTGTTGACCGATCGAGACCATCGAGAGAGAGGGTAGGGCTTGTTCACCAGAGCATGCGCGATTTGATGGACTCGTCGATGGATTCGATGCGCGAGAAGAGGGCGGCGGCGTCCTTGGGGTCCGCGTCGAGGACGATGTACCCGAGCTCGCCCATGGTCCGGAGGTACTGACCCGAGATGTTGACCCCGAGTTCGGAGGCGGCGCTGTGGATCTTCCCGAGGACCCCGGGGACGTTGCGATGGAAGTTGAGGATCCGGTGCGCGCGTCCCTCGTCCCGGTCCTGGCTCGGGAGATCGACGTTCGGGACGTTCACGGCGCCCGTGGTGGACCCGTGGTCGAGGAAGCGGAGGAGCCGGGTGGCGGCATCGATGGCGATGGCTTCCTGGGCTTCCTGGGTGGAGCCGCCGATGTGGGGGGTGAGGATGACGTTGCTCGCGCCCTGGAGGGGGCTGGTGAAGCCGTCGCCGCGTTTGGCGGGTTCTTCGGGGAAGACGTCCACGGCCGCGCCTCGGATGTGGTTGTCGTCGAGCGCGGCGCGGAGCGCGTCGAGATCGACGACGGTCCCTCGCGCGTTATTGATGAGGTAGGACCCCTTCTTCATCGCGCGGATCTTGTTCTGGGTCATCATCCCCTTGGTGACGTCCGTTTCGGGAACGTGGATCGTGACGACGTCCGCAACGGCGAGGAGTTCGTCGAGGGATCCGACGGGTTCAGCGTTCCCGAGGGGGAGCTTGGAGTCGATGTCGTAGAAGACGACGCGCATCCCCATCGCTTCCGCGAGGACGGAGACCTGGGACCCGATGTGCCCGTACCCGACGATCCCGAGGGTCTTCCCGCGGACCTCGTGCGACTCGGAAGCGCTCTTGTCCCATCCGCCGTCGTGCATGAGGCGCGTGTGGTGGGGGACACGGCGCGAGAGCATGACGATCTCCGCGATGGTGAGCTCCGCGACACTGCGCGTGTTGGAGAAGGGGGAGTTGAACACGGGGACCCCCGCGCGGGCGGCCGCTTCGAGATCCACCTGGTTGGTCCCGGCGCAGAAACACCCGATCGTGACGAGACGCTCGCACTGCTCGATGACGTCCTGGGTGAGCTGGGTCTTGGAGCGGATCCCGACGATGTGGGCGCGTTTGATCTCGTCGATGAGCGCGTCCCCTTCGAGCGCACCCGGGTGGGTGCGCACGGTGTAGCCCGCGCGTTCGATGAGCTGGGTCCCGGAGGGGTGGGTCCCTTCGAGGAGGACGATTTCGATCTTGTCCTTGGGGAAGGAGGTCTGCATGGGCGCGGGCTCGTCTTGGAGGGTGGTGCTCATGGTTCAGTGCTCGTCGTCGATTGGGGGTCCTGGTTCGCTGAAATCCCGGGATCGGGCGCATCATCGGGGGTCGGCGCGTTCAGGGTCACGATACCGGACCAGATGAGCCCGCCGAGGACGAGGGTGAGGAGGAGTCGGTAATACCCGAAGATCGCGAGCCCGTGCTTGGTGAGGAAGGACACCAACCACTTCACAGCGAGCGCGGCGGAGACGGTCGCGACGAGGATCCCGACGGCGATGGGGACCGCGCCGATGAGCTCGAACATGTTCGGGCCGTCGGATGTGACGTTCTTGAGGAGGGAGTAGACACACGCGCCCCCGAGGGTCGGGAGACCCAGGAGGAAGGAGAACTCGGCCGCGCGTCTGGGCTTGAGCCCCATCAGGACCCCCCCGGCGATGGTCATCATGGAACGGGACGTGCCCGGCCACATCGCGACACACTGGAGGAGCCCGATCGTGAGACACTTCCCGAACGAGAGCTCGTGGAGATCGGGTCCCTGGTCGGGGGAGTCCACGGGGTGGTCCTTGTCGAACTTGAAATGGTCGATCCCGATCATGAAGACCCCGCCCAGCGCGAGCGCGGTCAGGACCATCGGGGTGTTGAAGAGGGTCGCTTCGATCCAGTCGTTGAGGAGGACCCCGAGGATCGCCGCCGGGAGGAACGCAACGATGATGTTGAGCGCGAGCTTGAGCCCTTCCTTGTCTTTCCCGAGGAGCCCTCTGCACATCTGGACGACGCGCGGGAAGTAGAGCCCGAGGACGGCGAGGATCGCGCCCCCCTGGATGACGATGTTGAAGGCGTCGACGGCGGAGCGCTGGGCTTCGGTCTCGACCAGCCCGAGCAGGTCGGACGCGATGATCAGGTGCCCTGTGGAGGAGACGGGGAGGTACTCCGTGATCCCCTCGACGATCCCGAGGACGATCGCTTGGACCACGTTCATGGTGTCTGGTGTGGGTGGGAGCACGGCGGTCCTTTGGGGTCGGAAAGAGTCCCGAACACGGGGTGATCGGGATAGGGTACACCCTCATGATCGACCGAATCACGATGATCCATGATCCCGAGGACGAACGGATCCGGATCTACCTCAACCAGCGCGATGCGTGGCTCAAAGCGGCGCACAACCCGGAGGCCGGGGAGGGCGCGACCTCGACGGGTCTCGACGATCCGGGTCTGTTCATGACGGAGGGGGCGCTGGTGCTCGATCAGCACCTGCGATCCGGGTACCCGTTGTCGAGTGTGCTTGTCGCGCAGGAACGGGTGGAGGCGCTGGGGGATCTGCTGGCGCGGGTTCCGGAGGATGTCCCGATCTACAGCGCCCCGCGCGAGCTTTTGAGCTCGATCACGGGGTTCGCGATGCACCGGGGGCTCTTGGCCGCGGGTCGTCGGGTCCCGGATCGGGATCCGATGGAACTGGCGCGGACCTCGAGGACGAGCGTGATCCTGGAGGACATCGCGAATCACGACAACGTGGGGTCGATCTTCCGTTCGACGGCCGCGATCTGTGGGAGCGATTCGAGTGTGCTCATCAGTCCACGTTCGTGCGATCCGCTGTATCGGAAGGCGCTCCGGGTGTCGATCGGGTGTGCGCTCCGGGTCCCGTTCGGGACGCTGGATCCGTTCGCGGAGTCGCTCGGGGTGCTGAGGGATGAGGGGATCCCGATCCTGGCGATGACCCCGGCCGACGACGCGATCGATCTCGAACAGATCCCGAACGATGTGGTCGGGTCGGCCCGGATCGGGGTGCTCCTCGGCGCGGAGGGTCCGGGTCTGACGAAGGAAGCGATGGATTCCTCGACGATCCGTGTCAGGATTCCGATCGTGGATTGGGTGGATTCTCTGAATATCGGGGTCGCGTGTGGGGTTGTGCTCCACGACATCGAGCGCCGTCGTCGATCGGTGTCAGGAGCGGAACCCACGAGTCCGATTCCCCACGAATAACACAACCGTATCCAAACACCTTGGAGGCCTTTCCCATGTCGAGCATTCTGACCACCATCATCGCTTCTTCCGGCATCGCGCTCGCGCTCGCGGGTCCCGGGGGCTCGTGCCCGTTGTGCGACTCGTCGAAAGAGAAGAGCGCGTGCTGCTCGAGCGAGAAGGAAGCGTGCTGCGAGGACGGGAAGAGCGCGTGCTGCTCCGTCGATGCGCAGTCCTACGCCGACGCCGACTGGCCGGCCGTCAACACCGACCTCTACGCCAAGGACCTCCAGGGCCAGACCCTCCCTGTCGCGCTGGGTTCAGAAACATGGTTGACGGACGAGGTCGATACGGAAGGCAAGGTTGTCGTGCTGGACTTCTGGGCCACCTGGTGTGGGCCGTGTATCGCCGCGTCCCCGACCCTGGACCAGCTCCAGAAGGACAACGAGGACACCCTGGCCGTCCTCGCGATCTCGGGTCAGAACGATCCCGAGAAGACGGTCCGTTCCTACGTCGAGAAGCACGGGGTGTCGTACGCGCACCTGTACGACTCGGATCAGTCCGTGTTCAAGCCCTTCGAATCGAAGGGGATCCCGCTCGTCGTCGTGATGTCGAGCGATGGCGTGATCCGTTGGATGGGGAACCCCCACGAGGATGACTTTGTCCCGGCCGTCGAGAAGGTGATCGCGTCGGACCCGATGGTGAAGGCGCATGTTGCGATGAGCGATTCCTGAGTGAATCCGGGGACCCGGGTTCTGCGAACCTATCACTGAGACAACCAGACCCCTCTCCGACGCCCGTGTCCCGATCAGTTCGACGCGGGCGTCGCCTTTTTGGGGGATTCTGGTCCGGAGATTCGGGAGAGGGGTTGGGTGCGCGGGGTCCGATCTCTTATAATGCGGCTCACACACCACGACGTATCACATACGGAGGGATCGAATATGCGAACACGGACCACACT
This sequence comes from Phycisphaerales bacterium, assembly GCA_027019265.1. Taxonomy (GTDB): domain Bacteria; phylum Planctomycetota; class Phycisphaerae; order Phycisphaerales; family UBA1924; genus UBA1924. The sequence goes on along the minus strand of JALUWX010000010.1, from coordinate 54,644 downwards.
TGTCGCCGCGCTGAGCGGGCTCGCGATCGGCGCTGTCATGATCGGCGCTGCGCCGGAGATCAAGCACGAGATGGGCGCGGATCGCGCGGCCCTCACGGAGATCGAAGGGCGCCCCATCGCGGACGCGATCGGGTCGTTGACGGACTGGTCCCATCGCGGGGTGATGGATCCGTCGAACACGGAGGGGAAGGTCGTGGTTCTCGCGCTCGTGTCGGCGCAGGAGCCCAAGTCGTGGATGACGATCTCGAAGCTGACGCGCCTCCAGCGCGAGTTTGAGCGTCAGGGGATCGTGATCGCCGCGATCCATCCCGATATCGGGTGGGAGATGATGCAGGAGAAGATCGATGCGGGGCGCGTCGCGGTTCCCGTCGCGCGGGATGAAGGCGGCGCCTTCGCGCAGGCGATGGGTTCGGACGACTACCCGGATCTGTACGTCATCGATCGCGCGGGGAACCTGCGTTTCGCTGATGTCGATCAGCGATCCATCGAGGACGCGATCTCCACCCTCGTGAAGGAGGACACGGCGCTCGCGATGAGCAACGCGCAGCTCCAGCGCGAGGGGAAAGCGATCGTCGCGCCCGAGCCCGTCGCGCCGAGCGTGACGGCCGCCGATTACAAGAACGCGCCCTGGCCGGAGCCCAACGCGCGTGAGATCACGGCCAAGAACTTCCAGGGTCAGGCGCTCCCCCACAAGGTCGGGGAGAACGAGGACTGGGTGGACAACGAGCGCGATCTGGAGGGCAAGGTCCTCGTGCTCGACTTCTGGGCGACCTGGTGCGGGCCCTGCAGAGCGGCCGCGCCCATGCTCGAGGAGATGCAGGACGACTACGAGGGTCGTCTCGAGATCGTCGGGATCGGTGGGTCCGAGCCCAAGTCGGACTTCGTGAAGTACGTGATGAAGAAGGACGGGAACTACGCGCAGATGTTCGACGAGAAGCGCACCCTGAACTCCGCGATGGAAGTCCGCGCGATCCCCCACGTGGTCGTCGTCTCGACGGACGGGGTGGTGCGTTGGCAGGGGAACCCGCACGACCCCGCGTTCAAGTCGGCCGTCGCGCAGACCATCGCCGCGGACCCGATGCTCGCGCAGTGAGCTTGACGCGCTCGGTTGAGCGAGCCATGATCGCTCGATGAGCACGAACGAATCCAACACGCCCCCGGGTCCCGAGGACTCGGGGGTTTTTGATACCGGTGAGTGGGTTGCGAAGGCGCACCTGGACGATCCGATCGCGCACGTGGTGCTCGTGAACCCGGAGATCCCGAACAACACGGGGAACATCGGACGCACCTGTGTCTCCACCCATTCGGTGCTCCATCTGGTCCATCCGATCGGGTTCGATATCGACGAGAAAGCGTGCCGGCGCGCGGGGCTCGATTACTGGCCCCGTCTGGATCTGCACGAGCACGGGTCGTTCGAGGAGTACGAAGGATCGAGGGTGGGCGACCCGAACGTGTGGTATCTGAGCGCCCGCGCGGAGCGATCCATCACGAATGTGGGGTTCGCGCGGGGGGACCATCTCGTGTTCGGGAGGGAGAGCTGCGGGCTCGATCGCGCGATCATCGATCGTCATCCGGAGCGTTGTGTTTCGATCCCGATGGTGGTGGGGGAGCGATCGCTGAATCTCTCGACGGCGGCCGCCGTTTCGGTCCACGCGCTGATCGGGTCCCTCGTCAGGGATGAGGCGCTCTCGATCGATGCGCAGGGTCGTCTGGACCCGGTCCGGCGCTGATTTCGAACGGAATCCGAACAGATTAAAAATGCGGGATGAGTGATCCGTAACCGAACCATGAATGGGGGATGTGCGTAAGTCCTCTATGGCAGTGAATCATGGAGCGTTTTGGCGAGCGACTCCGTGAGAAAGCAGTTCTCTCCTCTCTCCAGAACAGTGTGCCGGGTGCGAGCCCGGTACACTGTTTCTCTTTGATGGGACCTTGCTGCATGAGATCGACAACGACCCGAACCCGGACCCGGATGACCCTGACGCTTGTCGTGGGGTGCGCTCTTGGGGCGCTCGCGATGACGGGGTGCGCGCGTTCGGTGTTCCGCCCGGATGACGATCGGACCCCGTTCGATCGGTACAACCGATCACGGAGTCAGCAGCCCTTGCCGTTTCTCGAGGACGAATACGGCCGGCGGACCCCGAACCTCCGTGGTCGGCTGCTCCGTGAGACCGAATAAGTTCGGACGGCGCTGTCTGTTTGGGTCGCGATCGGGGGTGATGATGGTTGCGCGGAAGATGCTGAATCCGGGTGATCAAATTCCGCGCGAATTCGCAAGGGCTGCGCTTCGAACGTCCGAATGCTTTGATATTCTGAAGGTGTCCCTGTAGGAGTTCCAGAACCATGCCCGCGAAGGTCGAAGTCCGCACGCGATCGAGCCTGCGCACCAAGACGGTGTGGGGTGTCCTGTGCGCGGCGAGTGTCGCGCTGGTCGGGACGCTGTCCGTTCTGGATTCCGGGAACCCCGGCGCTGGCGCGACGGGTGTGTCCTTGTCGCCGCTGATGAGTATCGATCGGACCGAGCGTGGTGTCGATGCGATCTTCAACACGGGTTCGGACATCGAGGACGGGCGCTGGGATTCCATCGTCATCGTCCACTCGGGATCGCCGGCCGGTTCGCCGGCGACGATCGGCGCGCAGCATCGATCCGTCGGGTACGACTCGATGGGATTCCACTTCCTGATCGGGAACGGGACGGGGATGAGCGATGGTGAGATCCACCTGGGTCATCGCTGGATCGCGCAGTCGCGCGGCGCTGAGCTCGCCGGTGTCGATTCCGCGGATTCATCCCGCGCGATCGAGATCTGTCTCGTGGGTGACGGGGATCGTCGTCCGTTCAGCGATGAACAGATCCGCTACCTGGCGCTGATCGTCGATGCGCTGTCCGACAAGCTCGGGATCGACAAGGACCGGGTGTATCTGCACGACGACCTCGCGGCGACGACCTCCCCGGGACGGTACTTCCCCCGCGCGAGCTTCCGCGAGCTCCTCGAGTCGCTCTGACACGGGCCCTTTCCGGGGCTCATCCGTAAGAATTCACGATCTGATCGCTCCGGGATGGAACCGGGGGGGCTGTGGTTGCATATGTGTGGTTGGCCGCACAATCGTGCGGACTCGTGGTACGGCGCGTCTCTCTCGCTCGCGTCGTGTGTGTTTGCTGGACCCGACCTCCCGAACGACCGATCTCCGTCCGAGATAGAGGGACCGATGCGCCCGCTCGGCCTACGATGAGCCCACGAAAGAGGGTGATCCCGGGGGTTTCGACCCGTGGGGTCCACAGGACGGGCGCGGCCCGGCGGAGCAAGGCACACACGCGCTCATGACTGATGATCTTCCCACATTCGAGAAAGGCGCCACGATCGATGGTCTGCGCGTCATGTCCGAGATCGGCCGGGGGGCCGCTTCGGTTGTCTATCTTGTCCAGGATCCCAAGACGAAGCAGATCTGGGCGCTCAAGCACGTCGTGAAGCGCAACCCCAAGGAACAGCGCTTCCTCGACCAGGCGGAGATCGAGTACAAGATCGCTTCGCAGATCAAGCACGACTCGGTCCGTTCGATCCCCAAGCTCATCAAGAAGGGCTCGCTCCTGAAAGCGAACGAGCTGTTCCTCGTGATGGAGTTCGTGGACGGGGTGTCCATGCACGAGGAGTGCCCCACGGATCTCGCGCAGCTGCTGGACCTGTTCCATCAGACGGCGTGCGGGCTCGCGGAGATGCACAACCACGGGTTCGTCCACGCGGACATGAAGCCCCACAACGTGATCGTGGGCGCGGATATCAACGGAGCGCTGAGCGCGAAGCTGATCGATCTGGGTCAGTCGTGCAAGATCGGGACGGTCAAGAAGCGCATCCAGGGGACCCCGGACTACATCGCGCCCGAGCAGGTCCAGCTCAAAGAGATCACCCCGAAGACGGACATCTACAACTTCGGCGCGACCATGTACTGGTGTCTGACGGGGAAGACGATCCCGACGGCCTTCGGCGCGAAGAGCGATTCGCTCGTCGGGTCCGTCGATGCGGCGCAGATCGAGAAAGCGACCCCCGTGTCCGAGCTCCGTCCGGAGCTCCCCGAGCGTTTGTGCGATCTGATCATGCAGTGCATCGAGGTCGATGTCGCGCGCCGTCCGGATTCGATGGATGTCGTCGCGGACAAGCTCGACCTGATCCTCGGGATCGTCCGCGCGGGCGCGTCGAAGTCCAAGAAGCCGACCCTGAACGCCGAGTCCTGAGCACGGGATGCTCACGCTCGACACGTCCAACGCGCGTGATGTCATCGAAGCGCTCCACGAGGGCGCGAAAGCATGCATGAGCGCGTCGTGCCGACAGGGATCGATCGATGTCATCGAAGCGCCGGGTCAGCTCATCGCGACGGGGGACACCCACGATCATCCGAGGAACTTCCGCGCCGTGCTCGACGCGGCCGGGATGGGCGATGCGTTCACCCTCGACGAGTCCCACCTGACCCTCCACGAGATCATCCACCCTGACAAGCTCGACGGACCGAACCTCGACCGTTCCGTGCGCGGGCTCGCGAAGGTCGCTTCGCTCAAAGCGGAGCACCCGGAGCTGGTCCACGTGCTCCTCGCGAACCACGAGCTGGCGCAAGCGACGGGTCAGCTGATCGTGAAGCACGGGGTCCGCTGTGTCGATGCGTTCAACAACGGGATCGCGTCGCTGTACCCGGATGATGTCGAGGAGGTGGAGGAGGCCGTCCGCGCGTTCATCTTCGCGCTCCCGATCGGGCTCCGGGCGCACTGTCCCCAGGGGGACATCCTGTGCACCCACTCGCTCCCGTCCCCCGAGCTGATGGGGAGGTTCGACACGAGCATCCTGCGTCGGGAGCTGACGATGGACGACTACCAGTCGCGCACGGGGTCGGCGCACATCCTGACCTGGGGTCGTGGGTACGACGCGGACCAGCTCGAGGACCTGACCGAGTCGTGGGGGGTCAACCTGTTCATCCTGGGCCACGAGCACGTCCCGAACGGGTCGAAGGTCGTCGAGCCCAACGCGATCGTGCTCAACACGGATCACGATCGGGGTGTATACCTCCCGATCGATCTTGAGCACGAACCGACGGCCCATCAGTGCGCGTCGCGCGTGGTGCGCATCGACCCTCTCGCGCTCTGATCCCGATCAGTCCTTGGTGCGCCGGGGGTGATGGATCGCGCGGGAACGATCGAGCCCGTACGCGTCCGGATCGAGGTAGCGCCCGCGCTGCTCGGGTGCTTTCAGCTGTTCGACGATCACGGGACGATGGAGCGCGCTCGGGTCCTGACGGACACCCGAGACCTCCCACGACACGCGCATCCCGGGTTCCCCGCCGTCGATCCGGAACGTGTTCCCGACGACCTCGTTCGAGACGAAGAGGGTGGGCATGGGGGCGCCGATCGGGGTGAGCTGGTATCGGAAGTCGGTATTGAGTGTTTCGAAGTAGCGCGGGAGCTCGATGTTCGCGCCGCCGATCTCGTCGAGCGTGACCACCCCGGAATAAACGTTCAGCATCTCCGGGGACTCGACGAAGGAGTGGGAGAGGGTCATGTTCTCGGGATCGAGGGGGTGGTCGATCTTGAAGGTCCCCGACGATTTCGACAGGGTCCCGGCGACATGGACATCGCCCTGGAAGTACCCGGCGAACTGGGTCCCCCCGGGTCCGAAGGTTTCGCCGAAGACCCCGTACGCGGTATTCGTCCCGTTCCCGACCTGCGCGCCGCCGTAGATCCCGTAGGCCGTGCGCGCGCCGCCCTCGACCGGGTTCTGGGCGAACCCGCGCACCCCGTAGAACATGTTCGCGCCGGAGCTGAAGTCCCCCGCGCGCCCCTCGACCCCGATCCGTGTGAGATCGGATCCGAATCCTTCACCTCGCGCGAAAGCGCTGATCCCGACCCGCCCGCCCTCGGCGTAGAGCGCGGTTCCTTCGCCGTCGATCTCCGTGTTGTACGCTTCCGCGCCGTGATCCGGGGTCCCGGCGAAGAACTCCGTGTCGCTCGTCCCGTGGAGCCCGTAGATCGCCGCGGAACCCGTGCCCGTCGTTGCGGAGACACCCACATCGGTCGATGTGGACGCGCGGACCCCGATCCCGTTGGTCGAGGTCCCGAAGACCCCCGTGCCGTTGGGTGTGACACCGAGGACCCCGATCCCGAAGTCGGTGTTCCCGCTCACCCCCGCGCCGATCCCCTCGCTGATCCCTTGAACCCCGATCCCGTTTCCTTCATGGATCCCCTGGACCCCCGCGCCGAGGAACCCGGTGCCTTGGGTGATCCCTCGGACCCCGAATGCCGGAGAGGTATCCGAGCGGGAGTTGGCGCGTCCGAGGACCCCGGCCGCTTCGGATCCTCTCGAATCTGTTTCGCCGAGCACGCCCGGGTTGTTCAGGGTCGGGGTCATCGCGTAGCCACGCAGGGGGGTGCCCCGGAGGGAGGTTGCATCGACGATGTCGAGATCGGAGACGACGACCCACGGGACCTCAAGATCGTTCGCGATGTTCGCGCGGATCGAGTACGGGGTGTATGTGATCATCTGGCGCGGCATGAGCGCCTCCCCCTCGACGTTGATCTGGAGCCAGCGGTCCTCTCCCGTGAAGATGGAGTCGTTGAAATCGAGCTCGACCTGGAAGCGCCCGTTCTCGACTTCGACGTCATCGATATCGATGAACTGGAGGAAGATCCCGAGGACCTCGGAGTCCCCGATGTAGAAGCGCATGTCGTAGAGCCCGGTCGCGCGTTCCCCGTTGTCGAGGAGCTCGCCCTGGTAGGTGATGGGGGAGCCCGGCGCGAGGGTCGCGCCGAGTGCGATGGCCGTGGTCAGGGTGGTGATGCGATGGTTCATGGGGCTCTCCTGTGTCCGGGCTCTGGGAGGGACCAGAATATCCGAATCGTTGATTCCCGCATCATGTTTTCCCGCAACCCCCCCTGACGAGCCCGGTTCGACTGTTGGACCCGAGCGCAGGAGGTCTCATGAACACGGTTCTCGTCCTTTCTGTGATTTGTTCGCTCTTGGTCTCGACAGGAGATCGGGACGCGACGGACGATCCGCTCGCGCAGCTGAAGGAAGACGCGCGGACCCTTTCGACGGCCTACACCTCCCCCCTCGCGCAGCGCATGCTCGCGCAGGTCGGGAAGCTCCCCGTCCCCGAACCCAAAACGATCCATGCGACCTTTCGTCCGAACCGAGTGTACACGGAGGAGGAGCTCGGGTCGATGAGCGAGGAGGGCCGCGCGAAGGTCCGGACCCTCGAGTTCGAGCCCGCGGATACGTACACGACGTTCTACGGCACACCCCTCGTCTACGCGCGCGTGCTCGAGCTCGCGCAGACCCGCGCGGGGATCAGCACGATCGACGGCGCGGACATCCTCGACCTGGGGTACGGGCAGCTCGGTCAGCTGCGCCTGTGGGCGCAGATGGGCGCGGACGTGACGGGGGTCGAGGTCGATCCGATCCTGACGGCGCTGTACGAGGGCTCCGAGCTCCTCGGGGACCTCGACGGGGATCCCGAGACGAGCGGTTCGCTCCGGGTGCTCGAGTGCGCGTTTCCGCAGGACGAAGCGTGCGCGAAAGACGTGGGGGACGGGTACGAACTCATCGTCTCGCGCAACCTGCTCAAGCGCGGGTACGTCAAACCCATGAGCGTGACCCCCGGGTTCCCCGAGCCCGTGGGTCACGGGATGGACGACGACGAGATCCTCGGCGCGTTCTACCAAGCGCTTTCGCCGGGAGGGGTGCTCATCATCGAATCGCTCGGATCCGCGCCGGACCCCGCGAAACCGTGGTCGGATATCTCGAACCCCTGGGATCGGGAGCAGTGGGAGGGCGCGGGGTTCGAGGTCATCGCGCACGACGAGGAGGAGAACCATTTCGTGCGCGAGCAGGGTCGCGCGCTCGGGTGGGGGGAGAGCATGAACCTCGACGAGGACTTGTTCAGTGTGTATTCGATCTATCGGAAGCCCGGGTGATCGGGTATCGTGATCGAATATGGATCCTCATTGCCCATCGTGCGGGTACGACCAGTCGGGATTGATCGCGACATGGGAATCGTCGTGCCCGCTCACGGGGACGTGCACGGAATGCGGGTCGGATCTTGATTTCATCGAGCTGCTCCACACCAAACCCATCCGGTTCTGGTGGTACGCGGAGCACGCGCGCGGCCCGATCTCGTTCGTGTGGCGCACGATCGCGACGATGGTCATGCTCGCGGATCCGGGGCGGTTCTGGGGGCGGTTTGATCGAAGACAAGTGCGCGGCCCGAAGCGGTTCGTGTGTTTCCTCGTCTTGAGCGTGGTGCTGTTGCACCTGCTCGTGTCGATCCTCGCACGATTGGCGGCCTACAGCGAGTTCGGGGGGACCTACTGGTGGTACGGCGCCTCGCTCAATGATCTCGATTGGGTCCCTGAGATGTTGCTCGACTTCGTCAACGGGATCGTGTTCCCGTACACGAACTATTCGATGTGGTCGCTCCGATCGACCCCGGGTTGGTTGCCCTTCTCGATGGCGGAGGTCTTCCTCCTGACCCCGATGTTCGTCGCCGTCCCGGTTGCGTGGATCGGGCTCTGCCTCGGCGCGCCCGGGGTCCGGGCGCGAGTGCTCGAACAGCGATGGATCTTCTGGCGCACGATCGGGCTCTCGGTGCTGGTCGTTTTGGTCCCCCACGAGTTCGTCCGCTTCGCGCTCTCGTACAACTCGCTGTATGCGTACAAGACGGACCCATACGTCTTCATGATCGGGTTCCCAATGGGGGCGTTGATCCTGTTCGTGTGGGCGAACTCGCTCTGGGCGCACATGGTCTCCCGCGCGATCCGGGTCCAGAGCCCGTTCTGGTTCAATGCGGGCGCGATCGGGTGCGCCACGGCCCTGGCAATCGTGGGCACGGTCGTTTACCTCCGGATGTTCACATGAGCACGCGCGGGTTCACCCCGATCTGCCCGCGCTGCGGGTACGACCAGTCGGGGATCGTCGACACGTGGACGGACTCGTGCCCGACCGAGGGGGTGTGCGCGGAGTGCGGGCTCGGGTTCGAGTGGGCAACCGTTTTCGCGCCCGCGCGGTTCGATCTCCCGTGGTATGTCGAGCACGGGCGCGGGGTGCGGGCGTGGATCGTACGCTCGCTAAAAACGATCGTTCGGCTCCTGCGCCCGATCCGGTTCTGGCGCGGGCTCGATATCACCAAGCGCGTCGCGCCGTGGGCGTTGGTGCGATGGGCGTTGATCCTTGTGGTTGTGCTGCACCTAATCAACGCGGTCCCGATCGGGATCGAAGCGACATCGCAGGGGCGATGGCGGAACGGGATCTCGACCCGCTCCCTCGTTACACAACACGGCGTTCAAGCGGTCACGACGATCGGGATCAACGGGCTCGCGGATCCGTTCGGACGCGCGTGGGTCAGGACGCCGTACAGGCGACCAAACGCGCCTCCGCTGATCCAGTACTTCCCGAACCGAGCGTTCGGTATCTACGAGCAGGTCGTCAGGCTGTTCTCGTTCCCGATCGGGTTCGCGTGTCTGTGGGCCGTCGTGCTGGGCGTGGTCCCGAGCACACGGAAGCTCGCGAAGGTCAGGGCGGCGCATCTGGTCCGCGCGGTCGTGCTCGCGTGTGTGATGATCGTGGTGACATTCGAGGTCCATCGGCTCGTCAGTGTGTACCAAACGAACGCGAGTGTGCTGGGCTACGGGGCGCTCCGGATCACCCGGGCTGTCCTCGTGTACGGGCTCGTCGTCTGGCAGCTCGTGTACTGGCCGAGCGTGGTCATCGTCGGGTGGCGCATCGAGCAGCGGAGACTCCTCCTGACCCTGGGGACCATCGCGGCGATCCTCGGGGGGGTCACCCTGTGGGTACTGCTGTATCTGGTGATCAGCGACGCTTCCTTCCGCTGATCCCCGCGGTTTCCGAGGGGATCCGGGGCGGGTCCGCCGTCTACCATCCCCCATGAGCAGCACCATCGACCAGCAGATCCTCGACGTCATCCGCAAATCCGACCCCGAGGTCGCCGACATCGTGTCGCGCGAAGCGGAGCGTCAGGAGCACACGATCGAGCTCATCGCTTCAGAGAACCACGCTTCGCCGGCCGTCACCGTCGCCGCCGGGACGTGCATGACCAACAAGTACGCCGAGGGCTACCCGGGTCGGCGCTACTACGGGGGGTGCGTGCACCACGACTCGATCGAGCAGCTCGCGCGGGACCGCGCCAAGGCGCTCTTCGGGTGTACCTACGCGAACGTCCAGCCCCACTCGGGCGCGCAGGCGAACGCGGCCGCGTTTATGGCGATGATGGAGCCCGGCGACACCTTCCTCTCCCTCATCCTCAAGGACGGCGGGCACCTCTCGCACGGGATGCACCTGAACTTCTCCGGAATCTTCTACAACCCCGTCCACTACCCGCTCCATTACGACAAGGACCACGCGCAGTACGAGCAGATCGACTACGACGCCGTCCGCGCCGCGGCCCACGAGCACAAGCCCAAGATGATCCTCTGCGGGTACAGCGCCTACCCGCGCGAGATCGACTTCGCGAAGTTCCGTGAGATCGCCGACGAGGTGGGGGCGCTGGTGCTCGCGGACATCTCCCACATCTCCGGGCTCGTCGCGGCCGGGGTGCACCCGAGCCCGTTCCCCCACGCGCACGTCGTCACCACGACGACCCACAAATCCCTCCGGGGCCCGCGCGGGGGGCTCATCATGACCAACGACGAGGAGCTCAACAAGCTCGTCAACCGCAACGTGTTCCCGGGGACCCAGGGTGGGCCGCTGATGCACATCATCACGGCCAAAGCGGTCGCGTTCGGGGAAGCGCTCAAGCCCGACTTCAGGGTCTACCAGGAGCAGGTCGTCACGAACGCGCGGGCGCTCGCTTCGGAGCTGACCTCGCTCGGGTACCGGATCACCTCGGGGGGGACGGACAACCACCTCATGCTCGTGGACCTGACCACGAAGTCCGACGAGCTGACGGGGAAGGACGCGGAGCGCTGGCTCGAGGACGCGGGGATCATCACGAACAAGAACGGGATCCCCGACGACCCGCGCCCCCCGATGACGACCTCGGGTCTGCGCCTCGGGACCCCAGCGACGACGACGCGCGGGTTCCGCGAAGCGGAGATGTCGCGGATCGCGCAGTGGATCGATCGTGTGCTCGTCGCCGGGCTCGACGGGGACGAGGAACGCGAGCGCGTCACCAAAGACGTGCGCGATCAGGTCGTCGCGCTGTGCAAGGCGCACCCGCTCGCGCACGAACCCGTGATGGCGTGATCCCCCCGATCAGGGACGATCGCGCAGGGTCCTCGATCGATCCATCCTGATGTTCCCCCAGGTGTAGATCCCGTCCGAGCTCCGGGGTGGGTCGTTCTCGACGCGAAGGTACTGGATCGCGCCGGACTCGTAGAGCCGGTAGATGGTGCCGTCCGTCGCGACGTAGGCCTCGATCCCGTCGTCGTCTTGCTGCGCGAACCCCCCGAGCATGAGCCCGACCCCGAGCGCGACCGCGCCGACGAGCGCGGTGCGGAGCCGTGCGTTGGTCCGTTGGAGTTGCGCGAGCTGTGTGGTGTCCGTGTGTCCCATGAACGCTCCTGTGTGTGGAAATCGGAGAGTGACCGCGCCCGGGCGCGGCCGCTGACATCAATGTACGATGGAACCATGATCCAGATCCGATTCATCGCGATTCTCGTGTTCGGTTCCCTCCTGTTCGGGTGTCAGACCCGCGCCCAGCGCCCCCAGCGCATCGCGCACGTGGTGTTCATCGAACTGAGCGACCCGCGCGATTCCGAGGAGATCCTGAGGGATTCGGAATCGATGCTCTCCACGATCCCGGGTGTATCGACCTACCACGCCGGGGCGCACCTGGACACGGGGCGCCCCACGATCCTCGATGACTACGACCTCGCGATCATCCTCGGGTTCGAGACCGAAGCGGACCTGGCGCACTACGTCGCGCACGAGCAGCACATCGGGTACGTGACGAAATGGAAGCCCAAGCTCAAGGCGCTGCGCGTGTACGACGTGCTCGACGAGTGAATCAGATTGAGCCTGATCGTTTGATGATTCGCGTGATCAAGATGATCAAAAACACGATCGCGATTGTGAACTTGATGATCGCCAAGCCAAGGAAGAGCAGTCCGAATCGCTCACCGAACTCGACGATATCTCCGGCCCCTGAGTCCGTGCTCCCTGAGAGCCAGCTCATGAGCGACAGGCTTCCAAGTATGGCGAAGAAGCCCGCGATCTCTGCACATTCCCAGTTGGTGAGTTTCCGAAGTTTCATGGTTCAATCCCACGATACCAGAGATCGGTTTTTCTCAAAGCTCAGAGTGGCGATTACTCCAGCATCTCCGTATCCACACACGCGCGCTCCGCGCGTTGGCGCGTGCGCGTCGCGAAGAGATCGCGCACGAACACCGCGATCGCGATCCAGATCAGCGCGAAGGCGCAGCCCTTGAGGAGCGTGAAACGCTCCCCGAAGAAGATCGCCGACAGCAGCAGCTGACCCGTCGGCGCGGTGAACTGGAGCAGCCCGACCGTCCCGAGGGGGAGGAGGCGCACGGCGCTCGTGAAGCACAGCAGCGGGACGACCGTGACCACCCCGCCGAGCACCATCGCGCCAGAGATCCACCACGGGGTCTCGGACTCGAGGAAGATCCCCTGGTCCGCCATCCCGAGCCAGATCGTCAACCCGATACAGACAGGGAGCAGCGCCCCCATCTCGAACGTCAATCCAACCACCGGGCCCACATCGACCTGCTTTCGGAGCAAGCCGTACAGACCGAAACTCGCCGGGAGCAAGACCGAGATCCACGGCCACCCACCCCCCGCGCTCAGCTCCGCGATGGTCATCAGCACGACCGCGCACCCGGCGATCCCGATCGCGATCTTCTGCCCTGTGCTCGCGCGTTCACCCAGGAACACGACCCCGAGGAGGATCGAGACGAGGGGGTTGATGTAGTACCCGAGCGACGCGTGGTTCAAACGATCCGTCCCGACGGCGTAGATAAAGAAGAACCAGTTGATCGCAATGAGCATCGTGGACGGGACAAGGATCCGGAGTGTTTTCCAGCGCCGGGCCGCGTCCCAGAGCTCCCCGAGACGCTTGCGCATCCCCAGCAGCGCGAGGAGGATGGGGATCCCGAAGAGCACGCGCTGCGCGAGGATCTCGTACGGGCTCGCGCCGTGCGCGCTGAGCAGTTTAAAGTACGATGGGACGATGAACGCCCACCACCCGAACGCGCCCGCGGCGAAGAGATACCCCCTACGAGGGTCGTTCGATGATTCGGCTGGAGACGCTTCGGTCACGGGTGGTTTCGTCACAAGGGCGAGTGTAGGGTGGGCCGTTCCCCGGAATGTCAGGAGTTCACGATGATCGCACGACTCGGATCCGCGCTGTGCAGGGTGTTCGAGAAGACCGCGCCCGATCCGTTCGTGATCGCGATCGCGCTCACCCTCCTCACCATGCTCCTCGCGCTCACCCTCGGGTACGAGGGCGCGGAGGGCGTGTCCTCCAAAGCGGGCGCGATGATCGATTCGTGGAGGGGACCCAAGGGGCTCTGGGCGTTTCTCGGATTCGGGATGCAGATGTCCCTCATCCTCGTGACCGGGCACGCGCTGGCCGAGAGCCGACCGATCAAATCCGTCATCCACGCGCTCTCGTCGATCCCGAACCGGGCCCCGTCCGCGGCGGCCCTCGTCTCCGTCGGCGCGATCCTCGCCGGGCTCCTCAACTGGGGGCTCGGGCTCATCGTCGGGGCGCTCCTCGCGCGGGAGATGGCGCGGGCGCTCCGCGCCAAGGGGATCCGCGCGCACGGCGCGCTCCTCGCCGCGGCCGGCTACACCGGGCTCCTCGTGTGGCACGGCGGGATGTCCGGGTCATCGCCTTTGGTCATGAGCAACGCGCGCGACATGGCGCGGGTGCTCCCAGCGGAACTCATCGAACAGCACTCGATCACCCCCGTCCCACTCTCGGACACACTCTTCTCCCCGATGAATCTGTTCGTCTGTCTGGGTCTGCTCGTGATCGTCCCGATCACGTTCATGCTCCTCACCCCGAAGCATGACGACGAGATCGTGCCCATGCCGATGAGCGACGATCCGGAACCAGAACCGATCGCACGCGCCACGACCTTCCCCGAGTGGATCGATCGATCTCCGATCGTCGTGTGGGCGCTCGCGCTCCTCCTCGTCGGCGCGTTCGTGCGCTTCGCGACGATCGATGGGTTCATGACGCTCGGCCCCAACGAGGTCAACGTCGCGATGCTCGCGCTCGGGCTCGTGTTCCACGGGTCGATCCGCTCGTATCTCAACGCGGCCGAGGACGGCGCGAAGGGGTGCGCGGGGATCATCCTCCAGTTCCCCCTCTACGCGGGGATCATGGGGATCGCCGTCAGCTCCGGGCTCGTGGACGATTTCTCGACCTGGATCTCCTCATTCGCGAACGAAACGACCGCGCCCCTGTTCACCTTCTGCTCCGCGGCCGTCGTCAACCTGTTCGTCCCCTCGGGGGGAGGGCAGTGGGGGATCCAGGGTCCCATCGCGCTCCAGACGGGCGCGGAGTCCGGGGTCGCGCCGGCGAAGATGATCATGAGCGTGGCCTACGGCGATCAGCTCACCAACATGCTCCAGCCCTTCTGGGCGCTCCCCCTCCTCGCGATCACGAAGGTCAAAGCCCGAGAGATCGTGGGGTATACGTGCGTGGTGATGGTGGTGGCGATGATCTGGATGGGGATCGCGTTGCTGGTGTTCTGAGATACAAACCGCGCCGGGTGCCCAGCTTTGCTCCGCGGAGCGGATAAAGCAGGAACGGGGGACGTCCGACAACCTGCTTTGCCCTTCGGGTCAAAGCAGGGCACCCAAGAATCAGGCGATCTGCACCTAAGACAGCGCCCCTAACCCCCCAAAGCCAAGCGGCTTGCCGCCTAGCATTCCCGCCATGCCCGACGTTGCCGATCCATCCCAATCGACCCAGCCCGACACGATCGAGACCATCTCGTTCGTGTCGCTCGGGTGTCCCAAGAACCTCGTCGATTCCGAGAAGATGCTCGGGCTCCTGGCCGCCGACGGGCTCATGCCCGTGAGCGCGGACGTCACGACCGACGACGAGCACGACGACCTCTCCATCTCGGGGTCCGAACAGGACTACAGCGCGGCCGAGGGGCGCGTCACCCCAGCGGACGCCGTCGTCGTGAACACGTGCGGATTCCTCGAAGCGTCGAAGCAGGAATCGCTCGGGGTCATCAAGGAAGCGGTGCGCCTCAAGAACGAGGGCAAGGTGAAGCGGGTCGTCGTCGCCGGGTGTCTGGTGCAGCGCCACCGCGCGAAGATGCTCGAGTGGGAACCCGGGATCGATTCGATGGTGGGGGTGTTCGATCGTGAGCACATCATCGAAGCGGTGCGCGGCGTGAAGTCCGATCGTGAATCGCTCGAGTCGAGCGAGGTCCCCAAGTACTGGATCAACGCGAACGCGCTCACGAGCGCGAAGGACAAGGGGCTCCAGACCGTCGGGCTGACGGTCTCGGGGAACGACGGGAAGGGGATCGGGTACTACGAATCCGACAACGCGCGCCTGCGCCTGACCCCGCGCCACTACGCGTATCTCCGCATCTCCGAGGGCTGCAACCAGAACTGCGCGTTCTGCACCATCCCCTCGATCCGCGGGAAGATGCGTTCCAAGCCCGAGGACCGGATCATCGAGGAAGCACGAGAGCTCCTGCGCGACGGCGCGTACGAGCTGCTGATGATCGGTCAGGACACCACCAGCTACGGCGACGACATCGGGGTGGGTCTGAGCCAGGTCGATGGCGATGACAAGTTCCGCGCGGGGCTCCCCAAGCTCCTCCGGAACCTCGACCGCGCCGTCACCGAAGAAACCGGGCGCGGGTGGCTCCGGATGATGTACGCCTACCCGACCTACTTCTCCGACGAGATCATCGATGCGTTCGCGGAACTCGCCGAGAAGGGGAACCTGCTCCCGTACCTCGACATCCCCCTCCAGCACGGGTCGGACCGGATGCTCGGGCTCATGCGCCGCAACGTGTCCGCCGCGCACCAAACGGAGCTGTGCCACAAGCTCCGCGAGCGCATTCCGGGGATGGCGATCCGCACCACCTTCATCACCGGATTCCCAGGGGAGACCGAGCAGGACCACGAAGAACTCCTGTCCTTCATCGAGGAGGTCGGGTTCGATGCCGTGGGGTGCTTCCAGTACTCCAAAGAGCCCGGGACCGTCGCGGGGCGCATGGAAGAGGACCCGGATCTCGCCGTCGATCCCGAGACCAAGCAGCGCCGTCACGACGAGATCATGGAGCTCCAGCAGAGACTCGCGTTCGAGCAAGCGGAGTTTCTTGCGGAGCAGTTCGACCCAGAGAACCCGCTCGACACGGGGCTGCGCCTCGACGTGCTGATCGACGATTGCACGGGCGCACGGGTCGAGCCCACCCCCGGGGTCACGGAAGGGGGGATCCTCTCGAAGGGTCGCACCTACTTCCAAGCCCCGAAGATCGATTCCACGACCTACGTCGTCGCAAAGGGCGAACTCTCCCCCGGCGAGCTGGTCCGATGCGCCATCGTCGCCGCGGACGGGTACGACCTCATCGCGCGTCCCGTCGAGGAACTCGAGAAGCGGGTCTCGCTGAACCTCCTCTGAATCTGGACTGGATTCCCCCGATCAGTCGATGGTCTGGTCATGCTCCGACTCGGCCACGCGATCATCCTCTGCGCCCTCGCGCTCCTCACCATCGGGGTCGTGATGGTCCAGTCCGCCGGGATGCAGGTCGCGCCCCTGGGGGTCTCTGAAGAGACCCACATCGAAGCGGTCAGCGCCGAATCCCTCCTCACCTCGACGACGGCCCAGCACCTCGTCATCGCGCTGATCGCGCTCGGGGTCGCGTCGTTCATCCCCGTCCGGCGCATCGCGCACTGGATCGAGACCCGCACCTGGCTCCCCCCGGCCGGGGACCTCGGGGTGCTCGGGATCGGGTCCGCGCTCCTGATCGGGATCATCGTCACGGTCTACATCCCCGGGATCGCACGCCCGCGCTACGGCGCGCACCGCTGGATCGATCTGCGCGTCCCCGGGTTCACATCCATGCAGCCCTCCGAGATCGCGAAGTGGGGGATCGTCATCCTCGTCTCGATCTACGCCGCCCGTCTCGGCGCGGAGAAGGGCAAAGGGCTCACCAAGCTCTGGTCGGGTCTGGTCCCGGCCTGCGCGTGCATCGGGCTCGTCTCTTTCTTTGTCGTGCTCGAGGATCTCGGGACCGGGGTCCTCATGGTGAGCGCGAGCTCCGTGGTCCTGCTCGCCGCCGGGGCACGCATCTGGCACTTCGCGCTCTTCGCGCCCCCCGCGCTCGCCGGGGTCGCGCTCGCGATCGTCACCTCCCCATACCGGGTCGATCGGATCATGACCTTCCTCCATCCCTACGCCGACGCGCAGGGAGAGGGATACCAGATGATCCAGTCCCTCACCACCATCGCCGGCGGCGGGTTCTTCGGTCGGGGTCTGGGGAACGGGCTCCAGAAGTTCGGGTATCTCCCCGAGGACACGACGGACTTCCTCTTCGCCGTCATATGCGAAGAGATGGGGTTCGTCGGCGCGCTCATCGTCGTCTGTCTCTACGCCGGGATCATGTGGGTCGGGCTCGACATCGCGAAGCGCGAACCCTCCAAGCTCCTGCGCCTCGTCGTGCTCGGGATCATCTCGACCATCTCGATCCAGGCGCTCATGAACCTCATGGTTGTCACGGGTCTGGGCCCCACCAAGGGGATCGCGCTCCCGTTGCTCTCGTCCGGGGGGACGGGGTGGCTCCTCACGAGCGCGTGTCTGGGGCTGATCGTCGCGATCGACCGGACGCGCGAGCACGCGCTCGCGCCGGACCCGTTCGACATCATCGAGCAGCGCGAGCACGAGATCGTTGTCCGTTCCAAGGTCCCCAGCGCCGCGCCGGAACGTCCGACGGCTCTCCTCTCCGAGTCATGACCCGACGCGCCTACCTCTTCGCCGGCGGGGGCACGGGTGGGCACATCTACCCCGCGCTCGCGATCATCGAAGAACTCAACCGTCTCGACCCCGGATCGACAAGCGAACTCCTCGTCTCCGATCGAGCCATCGACACGACGATCCTCATGGACTCGGGGATCCCCTTCGCCAAGCTCCCGGCCAAACCCTTCGGCTCGCGCCCAAGCTCGTTCATGAAGTTCGCGATGTCCTGGAAGCCGAGCGTCCGCAAAGCCCGGAACGCCATCCGTCGGCTCCGAACCGATCACGACTCCGTCACCCTCATCGCGATGGGCGGGTTCGTCGCCGCCCCCGCGGCGCACGGCGCGCACCGTGAACGGACCCGGGTCGTCCTCGTCAACCTCGACGCGGTTCCAGGCAAAGCGAACGAGCTCATCGCGCGGCACGCGCACGAGATCTATAGCGCCTGCGATATCGAGGGTCACGAGCACTGGACGCGCATCCCCCCCATCGTCCGCGCGAGCGAGCTCCCCAACACGGACCCATCGTCCGCGCGGATCCGCTTCGGGCTCGACCCCAACGCGCGCACCCTCCTCATCACGGGTGGGTCCACGGGCGCGCGTTCCATCAACAGCTACATCGCGATGTTCGTCGAGGCCAACCCGATCGATCTCCACGGGTGGCAGATCATCCACCAAACCGGGAACCAGCTCGACGACGCGCAGCTCGGGAAGCTCGAGCAGATCTATCGCGACAACGCGATCCGCGCCTGGGTGGGCCGGTACATCGACGACATCGGGAACGCATACACCGCCGCGGACCTGATGATCGGGCGCTGCGGCGCGGGGAGTGTCGCCGAGGTCTGGGGCGCGAATCTCCCCTCCGTGTTCTTCCCGTACCCCTACCACAAGGACGAGCACCAGCGCCACAACGCCAAACCCCTCGTCGGAGTCGGGGGCGCGATCCTGTGCACGGACCACATCGATCCGGATACGAACCTGGAAGCCCACACCGGCGCCCTGCGCGAGCTGCTCCGATCCGACACCCGTCGGGACTCGATGCGCGACGCGCTCCGATCGCTCGGCCCACCCGACGGCGCATCCCGGATCGCACGAGCCCTGATCGAGCACGATCCGAACCCCTGATCCCACAAACCTCGCTTTATCGGGACCTTGGAGCACCCAAAACCCCGATCCGAGCGCGGATCCCGTCGCACCCCGAGCGCCCCGTGGTACACTTGGGTCGTGAGCGATCACGATCGGGAGAGCACGACCAAACGCACCTGTGTGGTGTGGAGACCCCTCGGGTCCGAGGTGTCGCCGACCCTCATCGGGGCGCTCGCCAAGCGGGATCTGCGTGTTCAGACGACGGATTCGCGTCACGAAGCCCTCGCGATCTCGTGTGTCGCGCACCGCCGACATGCCCCCCTCGTCGTGGTCCTCGATCGGTCCCCAGACATCGCCCAGCGCGATCGGACCCTCGAAGCGATGGAACGGTTCGCCCCGGGCGCGCTGATCTGGGTCTACGACGAATCCGCGAACCCGCCCCTCCGCGCGTTCGTAGAACAAAGGCAGACCAAACCCGCCCCCCGATCGGCGAACCCCCCCGCCGCGCCAACACCCAAGCGCGTCGGACCCCCGAAACTGAAGCTCTCGGGGTCCGAGCGGGACGAGCCCGTGACGAGCGCGGACATCCTCGATCAGGACGAGCTCGACGCGCTCCTGGGCACCGATGACTGAGCGTGATCGGAATAGAGAGAGACGAGACGTGATCCCGAGCATGACACACGACACGACCGAACAGGGCGCGCGCTGGCGCGTGATCCTCGTGGGGCGCACCGGGCTCGACCAGACCCTCCGCCGTCGTGACGACATCGAACTCATCCGAGCGCGCGACACACTTGATGCGATCGGCGAGCTCGCCGACCCGATCGACGAGTACTCCCCGGACCTCGCCGCCGTCCTCGTCTCCCCCGACGCGGACCCCGAAGCGACCGAACACGCGCACTTCGTCGATTCCCTCCGGATCATCGACGACTCGGTCCGTGTCATCCGGGTCGGCGAACCCCACGAGCTCTACGACGCGCACGTCCATCCCCACGATGATGCGGACACCATCCTCCGCACCCTCGACGGCGCGACCCCCACCCCGCGCATCGTCGTGCGCCCCCAAACAACCAAGCCCACCCCGAAACCCATCGCGCACGAACCCGCGCCGAAGCCCGCCGAACCCCAACCGTCCGAGCCCGTGCGCACGGAACCGGCCGACGAGATCCACGAGCAGGTCCTCTCCAGCGCCGGGGGCGCCCCCGTGGTCCCAGCACCGATCCCCAGCGCCGACCCCTCGTCCCTCGACACGCGCGTCATCGACGCGCTCATCGCCGGCAAACCAATCCTCGACGACGCGCTCCGGATCATCAACACCCGCGCGGATCGGGACGACATCCGTTTCGAATCCACGCCTTCCACCCCCCCCATCGGCTCCGCGCACGTCGTCTCGCGCGGGCACGTCTACGGCGCGCTCACTGCGGGCGACACCGACTGGGCCACCGCCCGGGGCAAGCGCCTCCTCGAATCCTCCGCCAACTGGCTCGGCGCATGGCTCCGTCTCGAATCCCAGCAGCGCGAGCTCCGCGCCAGCGCCTTCACCGACGAGCTCACGGGCGCGTGGAACCGGCGCTACTTCCACCGCTTCCTCAGCGCGGCCATCGAACGCTCGCGCGAAGCACGACGCACCGTCACCCTCCTCTACTTCGACATCGACGACTTCAAGGGCTACAACGATCGACACGGGCACGCCGCCGGAGACGAGATCCTCGTCGAAACCGTCAAGCTCCTCAGCGCGGCCATCCGCCCCAGCGACAAGGTCTGCCGGATCGGTGGGGATGAGTTCGTCGTCATCTTCTACGAACCCCAGGGCCCCCGGGACCCCGGGTCCACCCCACCCGAGTCGATCATGTCCATCGCGACGCGCTTCCAGCAGCAGGTCTGCAACCACAACTTCCCCAAACTCGGCGCGCAGGCGCAGGGCAACCTGACCATCTCCGGCGGGCTCGCGTCCTACCCCTGGGACGGCGCTGACGCGGACACCCTCCTGAACGTCGCCGACGAGCTCGCGCTCCAGTCCAAGCGCCAGGGCAAAAACGTCATCACCCTCGGCCCCGGCGCCGAGAGCGTGTGCCGACACAAGTAAGCCCGCCCCCATCCATCGTGTACCCTTCACCCATGCCCATCGTGGACGTCATCGCGATCGATCTGGACGGCACCCTCCTCGACCCGTCCCACCGTGTCTCCGAGCGGAACGCCCGCGCCGTCGCGCGTGCGCGGGACGCGGGGATCACCGTGCTCGTGTGCACGGGGCGCGGGCTCAGCGAGTCCATCGGCGCGATGCGCGCCATCGACCAGCGCGACCCCGTGATGGTCGCCGGGGGTTCGATCATCGCGGACCCCGTGTCGGGGCGCACGCTCCACCGGTTCACGCTCGGGGACTCGGTCGTGAAGGCCGCGACGGACCTGTTCCACGAGGTGGGGTGCCCCGCGCTCGTGATGAAGGACCCGAGCGACATTGGGTACGACTACCTCGTCCTCGATTCCGACGACGCGCACCCGATCCACCCGATCACGAAGTGGTGGTTCGACGACCACAAGCTCCGGGTCAACTACGCGCCACACACCCACCTCGACGAGCACCCGGAGCACACCGTGCGTGTCGGGTTGTGCGCCGAGAGCTCGATCAGCAACCCCGTCTCGCGCAGAGTCCTCGACCAGCTCGGCGACGAGGTCTGGCTCTACGACTTCCCGTGCGTCATGCCCGAAGGGCACCCCGGGGAGATCGTGCACATCCTCGAGCTCTTCGCGCACAAGATCAACAAATGGGCCGCCATCTCGTGGTACCTCGAGCAGCACAACATCGACCCCGTGCGCGTCGCGGCCATCGGGGACCAGGTCAACGACGTCCCCATGATGGAACGCGCCGGGATCGGGATCGCGATGGGGAACGCCATCGACGAAGTGAAATCCCACACCCGGTACACGACGGCCACCAACACCGGCGACGGCGTCGCCCACGCGATCGACGCGATCCTCAGCGGCGACCTCAGCGCCATCGCGAACTGAACCACCGATGCAAACCCTCGCACGAATCAAGGAACTCCTCGACCTCGCCGGGCACGGGCCGAAGAAAGCCCTGGGTCAGAACTTCCTCCTCGACCACAACCTCATCACCAAGCTGGTCGATTCCTCGGGGATCCAGTCGGGCTCGCGCGTCCTCGAGATCGGGCCCGGGACGGGCGCGCTCACCGAGCTCATGCTCGAGCGCGGCGCGAAGGTCACGGCCATCGAGCTCGACTCGGGACTCGCGCGCGTGCTCCGGCACACCCTGGGCGAACGCTTCCCCGAGACCTTCACCCTCGTCGAGGGGGACTGCCTCGCATCGAAGAAGCGCCTCAACACCGAAGCGATGTCGATCATCGGCGATGAAACCTTCGCGCTCGTCGCGAACCTCCCGTACCACGCCGCGACCCCCGCGATGATGACCCTCATCACCGCGCACCCCAACTGCTCGGGGATGTACGTCACCATCCAGAAGGAAGTCGTCGATCGGCTCCTCGCGCCCCCCAGCTCCAAGACCTACGGCGCCATCGCCGTCGCCGCCCAGTGCCTGGGGACGGGCGAACGCATCGCGAACCTCCCACCCGAGTGCTTCTACCCGCGCCCGAGCGTCGCGAGCGCGATGTACGGGTGGACGCGCGACCCATCGATCCCGCACGACCCCGAAGCGTGGATCAACCGCGCGGATCTCACCCAGACCCTCTTCCAGTCCCGGCGCAAAATGCTCGGCGGGGTCGTGAAGAAAATCGCGAAGTCCGAGGTCCAGTTCCCCGACGGGATCACCCCGGACGACCGGATCGACGCGCTCGAACCCGAGCGGATCTGGGCGCTGTGCGCCTCGATCATCCGCGCGTCATGATCCGACTCTGCTGAGCAGCTCGTCCACGTGCGCTACGCGCCGATGGTCCTCCCCGAGCGATCTCACCAGATCCGGGCGCGCCTCGTTGAGCATGAACGCTGCGCTTCGTTCGAATCCCTGGATCATCAGACACTCCGCCCACTTCACCTTGAACTGCGCCGGGATCCAGTGCCCTTCGGGGAGCAATGATGCGCTCATGGTGGCTGCTTCTTCCAGCATCGCCGACGCGCGTTCGTAGTCCTCCCCACGCTCCAGGTGCATCACCCCCGCGTTGTGGACCGTGATCGCGAGGCGCAGCGACGGGTCCCCCGGGTTCTC
The DNA here is from genome assembly GCA_027019265.1 of Phycisphaerales bacterium. GTDB lineage: Bacteria > Planctomycetota > Phycisphaerae > Phycisphaerales > UBA1924 > UBA1924. The sequence continues at coordinate 31,436 of JALUWX010000010.1, read as the reverse complement.
CCGGAAGATCGCGATCGCTTCATCGAACATCGCACCCGCTTCGTCGAACGCGCCACGCTCGCGCATCAGATCCGCGAGGTTGTTGAGCGTGATCCCGACACGCTCGTGGGTCGGTCCGAAGACGGCGCGTCTCCGTTCGAGCAGGTCCCGATGCGCCGACTCCGCATCATCCGCGCGTCCGAGGTTGTAGAGCACCTCAGCCCGGTTGCTCAGCGCCGCGAGCGTATCCGGATGGTTCTCCCTCCGCACCTCGCGCAGGATCCCGAGCGCTTCGTCGTACACCCCGAGCGCTTCATCGAACCGCTCGAGGCGCTTGAGCGACACCCCCTTCCCGATCAGCGCCTGCGCCAGCACGCGCCGTGCGCTCTCGGATTCCATCGATCCGAGCATCCCGATGGACTCGTCGTATGCGCGGATCGAGCTTTCGAACTCGCCGCGCTCGAAGCGCTGCGCCCCGAGCTGGTGCGCGAGCCCCGCGCGGAGCTCGATCGATTCCGGATCATCCCCGAGTGATTCCGCGATCCCGATCGCGCGTGCGAGGGTCGCGTCCGCTTCGTCGAGCCGAGTCGTCGCCGTCTGCACCCGCGCGAGCACCCCGAGGGCTCCAGCGAGCGGCGCTTCCGGGACTGGGTCCTGCGCCTCCATCGCGCCGATTGCGCTCACGAGCTGCGCCTCGCTCGGCGCGTACACCCCGAGCCGCGCGTACGTCTCCCCGACCGTGTGCCCCAGCGCCCCGCGCAGGTCCGGGTACTCAGCGAACCGATCCCCGATGCGCTGCGAAGCCACATCGAGCAGATCGCTCACCCGCATGTCCGGCCCGCTCTCCCCCGGGTCCACCTCGCTCAGCAGCTCTCGGAAGAACCCGCTCACGAGTATCTGCTTCGCAAGCTCCGACTCCGCCTGCGCCCGGCGCTGCTCCGCGAGTTCCATCGCCGCGCGCGTGCGCACGATCCCGACCGTCAGCGCCCCGATCGTCGTGCACAGACCCAGCACGATCACCCCCGACAGCGCCACCCCCGCGCGGTTCCGGCGCACGAACTTGCGCACCCGGTACATCGTGCTCGCGTGCTTGGCGCGGATGGGCTGGTGCTCAAGCACCGCGCGGACGTCGTCCTCGAGCGCTTCCACGCTCTGGTACCGGCGCCCCGGGTCCTGCTCGAGGGCCGTCAGCGCGACCACGTCGAGATCCGGGTCGAGCTTCGGATCGATCGAGCTCGGACGCGCGGGGGTCTCCCCGAGCACCCGCTTGATCACGTCCTGCACCGCGCCGTGCACATCGTGGGGGAGCGATCCCGTGAGCAGCTCGTACAACATCACCCCCAGCGCGTATACGTCTGTCCGCGCATCGATCCTCGACGGATCCCCCCCGAGCTGTTCGGGTGACGCATACGCAAGGGTCCCCATGAACTCCCCCGACATTGTCCTCGCGGCCGTCACGCTCGCGCCCAGGTCGTCCTTCGCGAGCCCGAAATCGAGCACCTTCACACGCCCGTCGTTGTCCACCACCACGTTTCCGGGCTTCAGATCCCGATGGAGCACCCCGCGCTGATGCGCCGCGCGCACCCCCGCGCAGATCTCCAGGAACACCTTCAGTCGCCGATCCACACCCCACCCGGAGCCGCGCAGCGCATGATCGAGCGTGACCCCATCGACCAGCTCCATCACCAGGAACGCGCGACCGTCCCCCGTCTCCCCACGATCGACGATCGCAACCACATTCGGATGATCGATGCGCGACGCAAGCTCGATCTCCCGTTCGAACCGCGCACGCTGACGATCCGAAGCGAGGGTCCCCTTGAGCACCACCTTGATCGCGACCTGACGACCCGTCGAGCGCTGCACGGCGCGGTACACGATCCCCTGACCACCCCGATGGATCTCGTCCTCGATCTCGTACCCCTCGATCGACAACCCCCCATCCTCACTCCGCGCGACCCGCTTGACACACGTCGCGAGATCGTCGAGCGAACGGAGTTCGTCGAGCTTCGCCCCGCATTGGGCGCAGGTCTCCACATGCGCCCGGATCTCGTCGAGCGTCCGTTCACCCGCGCCCGTCAGAGACACATCCCCCGCATGCAATCGCCCCAGCTCCCCCTCGCTCGCGCACCCGTTCATGCACCCACCTCCGTCCCCTCGTACTCGTCGCGCAGCGCCCGGAGCCGCTGGAGCGCCCTCGATCGCGCTTGGTACACCGCGTCCCTCGACATCCCGAGCTGCTCCGCGACTTCCATCGCCGGGACCTCGCGCACCGTCGTGAGCTCGAACGCGCGGTAGTGCGAAGGGCTCACCTCGCTCCGGAGCCGAGACAGGCACGAATCGATCGCGCAGCGTTCCCAGTCCTCGTCCCACACTCCCCGCGCCTCCCGCTCATCGGGGAGCGCGGAGAAGAACGTCGTTCTTCCATCACCCCCAGCCCCCTGCGCCGGAGCCCGTCCCCCGTCCCGACGCTGGGAACGGATCGACTGGTACATCAGCGCGAAGAGCCAGGACCCGAGCCGACCCTTCCCGCGCTCGTATCTCCCGGCGCGGTACCCCTCCAGAAACGCGATGAGCGCGTCCTGCACCGCGTCCTCGCTCTGCGCCTCGGTCAGCCCATACCGACGCGCGAACCCGAGCATGGGCGCGCGGAACCGGGCCGAGAACCGCTCCCAGGCCTCGTCCTGAGACTCCATGAGCCGCTCGAGCATGATGGTCGTGGTCTCCCATTGCACACCCCCAGTCTACTGATCCCGACCCCCCGTTCAACGCTCCAAAACCCCCTTCTCAATCCCTCAGCCACGCTTTTGAACAAATTTCCCCCGATCCGTGTCAGATCCCCCTCCACCCCCGGCCAAACCCAGTGCGGACACCCCGCGCCATCACCGTGGAGATACCCATGAAGATCGACACCCGAACCCTCCCGATCACAACACTCCTCATCGCAGCGAGCGCGTTCGCGCAGCCCGTCCCCGAGCCCGGGGACCTCCTCATCAGCGCCATCGACGCCATCACCGGGCTCCCCGACATCTTCGCGATCACCCCCGAAGGGCTCGTCGGCGAAACCGGGCTCCTCCCGAGCGAACTCCCCACCCTCGTCGAGCTCACCCCGGCCACCATGATCGACCAGGGCGCGCTCGAAGTCACCGTTCTCGACAACGGATCCGGGATGCTCCGCTTCAACTACTTCGGAGGCGGATCCAACGAGGGAGGCCCAATCTACACCTCCCTCATCGACCCCGCGCTCGGGCTCGACTCCTTCGACATCCCCATCGTCGGGTTCGACAACCCCATCGTCGCCTTCGACAACCCGATCGTCGGGTTCCGTGCCGGGATCCTCGGGCTCGCGCACCCCTTCCGCGCCAACATGCCCGACTTCTTCGAGGATCCCCTCTTCGGGTTCGAAGACCCCCTGTTCGGGTTCGAGGATCCGCTCTTCGGGTTTGAAGACCCGCTCTTCGGATTCACGACCAACAGCGTCATCGTCTCCTACTCCGGGCTCGTTGAGGAACACGAGCTGACCATCACCGGCGGGACCGTCAGCGCCGGGCTCGCCTACCCGCGCGACTGGTTCATCGACCCCGACGAGATCAACCAGTTCGACGGCGTCGCTGGCGAATCACTCCGGAACTACGCCGGGTTCGCCGTCTATTCCGAAGACGCGCCCCAAGGCGCGGGGGTCTACCTCGCGCCCCTCACGCGCAGCGCGATCGAGAACGCAACCCTCGAGCTCCTCCCCCTCGCAACCGGCGCTGCGTTCAACACCTTCGCGATCGACGGGATGCACATCGATCCAGTCATCCCCGGGCACGCATTCATCTGGGGAACCAACGGCACCGCGCGCGGCGCCACCGCCCCCGTCCCCACCATCATGCGCGTCCAGCCCGATGGCGCAGTCTCCACCCTCACCACGGGCGGCTCCCTCACCCAGATCGACGACCTCATCGTCACCCCCACAACGATCTACGCGCTCGATGCCTCGAGCCCATCGGGGACCATCGTCTCGATCGACCCGACCACGGGCGCGCAGAGCGTGCTCACCACGGGGGGATCCGTCTTCCACTCCCCGTCGAGCATCAGCATCGTCCAAACACGATCGCCGCGCATCGACATCGACACCACCACCGACTCTCCCGACCCGACCCCCGGGGACGGGTTCTACGGCCCGCTCGGCAGCATGACCTCCCTCCGCGCCGCGATCGAAGAAGCGAACGCGCAGAGCACCCCCCACACCATCGTCCTCCCCTCCGGGACCTACTCCATCGGATCGAACGGGGAGCTCGACATCGAGACCCACATCACCCTCGTCGGATCCGGCGCGGACACCACCATCATCTCCGGCGACAACACGAGCCGGATCTTCACCGTCTACGACGGCGCATCGCTCAAGCTCAAGGGCATCACCCTCGACGAAGCCCGCGCCAACTCGGGCAACGGGGGCGCGATCCAAGCCCAGGGACACGTCGCGCTCGAAGACGTCGTGATCTCCAATGCATTCGTCAACGCGAACGGCGGCGCGATCCACACCAACGCCCCCCTCAACGTCCTCCGATCCCACTTCGTCGGGAACCAAGCGAACGACGATGGAGGCGCGATCTCGACGATGAACTCCACACTCATCATCGATCGCGCCTCCTTCTTCGAGAACGAAGCACTCAACGGCGGCGCCCTCGCGATCAACAACTCCAACGCCGACATCCTGAACACCACCTTCTACCTCAACCTCAGCTTCTGGGAAGGCGGCGCGATCCGATCGATCTCCACCGAGCCCGTCCGACTCCTCCACTGCACCGTCCTCGAGAACGAAGCGGGGGTCTTCCCCAACGACGACTCCGCCGGCGGATTCGATGCAACCGGTTCGACAGCGCTCCCGATCATCAAGTCCTCCGTCTTCTCCGACAACAGCTTCGACGGCGACACCGCCGACGTCTTCGGGAGCTTCGCGCTCGCGGACCACTCGCGGTTCTCCACCATGAACGGCGCGACCTTCGGTTCCCTCGTCGCCGTCATGCCCTCCGACTCCACCCAGTTCCTCGGGATCCCCGTCCAGATCGGGGTCACCCAAACATTCGCGCCCCACCCTTCGAGCATCATCATCGACTCGGGCGCCACCGACGAGTTCCCCTCGTTCGACCAACTCGGACACCTCCGGGTCATCGACGGCGACAACGACCTCACCCCGATCCCCGACATCGGCGCGTACGAGTCCCCCGACCCGTGCCCGGCCGACCTCAACGACGACGGGTCACTCGACTTCTTCGACGTCTCCGCGCTCATCACCCAGCAGATCGATTACAACGCCGACACCAGCTTCGACTTCTTCGACATCTCCAGCTTCCTCCAGGACCTCAGCGCCGGCTGCCCATAACCGCTCACCACAACCACATCCACAGGAATCACCACCATGCAACGCACCATCACCACAATCGTGCTCGCTTCGCTCGCCACCACCGCTCTCGCCGGCCCGCTCGATCCCCCCTCGGGTCCCATCGACTCGACGATGAAAACCCTCGACGAAGTCGAGCCCCGGATCCCGATCGGTCCCGACACCACCCCCGGCGACGACAACTCCACCTACAAGATCACCGCGCCCGGGTCCTACTACGTCCCGCGCAATGTCAGCTTCCTGAGCTTCGGATCCCCCAAGCACGCGATCGAGGTCGCCTCGAACAACGTCACCATCGACTTCTGCGGCTTCTCCTACATCACCCTGGGCGACTCCACCCTCAACGGGGTCACAAGCGACGGGCTCCGCCTCGAAAACATCACCGTGAAGAACGGCACCCTCATCGGGTTCGACATCGGGGTCGTGTTCAACTCCACCGACAGCGAGAACATCGTCATCGAGGACATGCGCATCCTCGACAGCGATTTCATCGGGATCAACGTCTACGAAGCACGGATCTCCGACTGCGTCGTCAAGCACACCGCCGGCACAGGGATCTCGATCACACGCAACGGGATGGTCGATCACTGCACCATCGAGGACAACTACACGGGGATCTTCGCCGGGACAAACACCATCGTCCACGACACCAATGTCCGCGACAACCTCGAGGACGGGATCACGGTCTCATCCAACTGCATCATCCGCAACAACGTTGTGACCGAGAACGGGATCGGGTCCGGGATCAAGGCCGGGATCCAGGTCACCGGGAGCGGGTCCCTCATCGACTCGAACGTTGTCAACAACAACGAGTTCGGGCTCCGCTCCTCCACCGCCTCCGTCTTTGTCCGGAACATCGTCACCAGCAACGTCATCGACATCGACATCAGCCCCGTCAACCCCGGGCTCGGAGACGAATCGTCCTCACCGAGCGGCGCTGGCGCCTGGGACAACATCGTCCTCCCGTAACCATCACAAGAGGAGCACGACATGCGCACCGTCACCACCATCACGTTCATCGCGACCTTCGCGTGGACCGCGCACGCGCAGCCCATCGACCCCGCGAACAGCGTCTGCTGGAGCGAGAACACCGGGCACATCAACTTCGCCGGCGCGGAGGACGGCGCCTCGGAAGTCTTCGCCTTCAGCGACCACCTCGAGGGGTTCGCGTGGGGGGAGAACATCGGGTGGGTCAACCTGGGCTCCGGCCCGGGACCCTACCCCAACACCACAGGGCTCGATTTCGGGGTCAACCGGGACCCGATCACCGGCGAGTTCTCCGGGTTCGCGTGGAGCGAGAACTGCGGGTGGATCAACTTCGCCGGGGGCGCACTCGCTTCGCCCCCCAATCCGGCGCGCATCGAATCGGGGAGGTTCAGGGGGTACGTCTGGGGAGAGAACATCGGATGGGTCAACCTCGACGACGACGACACCTTCGTCGCGCTCATCGAGTGCCCCCCCGATCTCAACAACGACGGGTCCCTCGACTTCTTCGATGTCTCCACCCTCCTCACGGGGGAAATCGACTACAACGGAGACACGAGTTTCGACTTCTTCGATATCTCTCTGTTCCTTCAAGACTTCGGCGCGGGATGCCCCTGAACCACGGAACTTTCCATTGACGCGCCCCGTTGTGCCGATACGCTTGGATCATCCGCCGTTGTTCACGAGGGATCCATGCTCCAGCACGAACACCGATCACTCGCCGCCGCACTCGAACCCGAGCTGCGCGACGCGTGCCGCGGCCACCTGGGCGACATCTCCTGGTTCACCACCACCTGGGCCCACTCCGGCGCCGGAACCGGGTTCTCGACCTGGACCATCCAGGGCTCACCCCCGATCGAGTGTGTCGTCAAACTCCCCGTCGGATACCGGGAGTACTCCTGGACCAAAAAGCTCGGGCTCGTCCACGGCGCGGACTGGGAACGCTCCGCCTCCCTCACCCTCCCGACCCCGCGCGTTCTCGCCGGGGGGTACGAGCTGGGGGACTACGACTTCGCGTGGATCGTGATGGAGAAGTTCAAAAACCCACCCATCGCGTCCTCGCTCGACGCGCATGCGCTCTTCGAGATCTTCGAGACCTGCGCCGAGTTCCACGAACGCGCCCTCCTCCAGGACATCGTCGATCCCGCCCTCACCCCCAAAGACCCCGACTACCACGACGAGATCGAACGCGCGCTCCGCAACGTCATCGAGCACGAGATGGACGACGCGCCACGATGGACCCGCGCCCTCAAGCGGGTCCAGAACAACCTCGACACCCTCATCGATCGATGGGCGCATCGGGACATTGACACCTGGTGCCACCACGACCTCCACGCACGCAACGCGATGCGCCGGATCTCCCACAACCCAGAAGTCGCGCCCAGATGCGCCCTCATCGACCTCGCGCTCGTCGCTCCCGGGTGCTGGATCGAAGACGCGCTCTATCTCGAGCGACTCTTCTGGGGACACGAAGAAGCCCTCGGCGGCATCGACCCCGTGCGTGAACTCGCCCAGTGCCGCGCCTCCCTCGGGCTCCCCGACGACGACGCCTCCATCGCCCTCGCCGACGTCAAACGGGTCCTCGAAGCGGCCCGATGCCCGAACTTCTTGCGAACAGAATCCGATCAGAGATACCTCGCCGCCGCCTTATCACGTCTAGAATCGCTCTTGGAGCCCGCCACGAGCGGGAATCTCGTGTAGGATGAACCCGAATCCATCCCCGACGGATCGGGGACTCTCAAGAACGGACCGCCTTCCGCGCCCCGCGCGGATCGCGTAGAAAGGGGCCAAGACCATGGACCAGCTCGAAAAGCTCATCAACCTCGCCCAAGAGTGCCGCGAGGACTACAACAAAGCCAAGGGCGGCAACAAAGCCGCCGGCACCCGTGTCCGCAAAGCCATGCAGGACGTTAAAAACGCCGCCCAGGACATCCGCAAGGAAATGCTCGAGTCCCGGGACTGAGCGCAGACGCGCCCGATCAGCCCTCCTCACCGAGAGCCCCCATCGGGTCCGAGCGAGATCGTCATGTCGGCGACCCCCACCCAGGAGCACGATCGCGTGGGTCCGAGCACTTCTCCCATGCTCTTCGACCTCGCGTCCATCGACCTCGACCAGGTCCACGCTGATCGTGCGCAGATGTTTGAAATGATCCCCCATCGGGATCAGATGGCCCTCCTCGACAAGATCGTCTGGGCGGCCGACGACCGGACCAAAGGACTGGGCTCCCTCAAGGTCCGGGGTGACGAGTTCTGGGTCTCGGGTCACTTCCCCGACAAACCCATGCTCCCGGGGGTCCTGATGATCGAAGCCGGCGCCCAGCTCGCCTGCTACATGTACAACCTCCGCCAGGAAGAACCCCGCATCGCCGCCTTCCTCCGGATCGACGACGCCGTCTTCCGGCGCTCCGTCACCGTCGGCGAAGAGCTCTACCTCCTGGCCAAAGAGATCAAGTACTCCCCGAGGCGCTTCATCTCCCAGATCCAAGGGGTCGTGGACGATCAGGTCTGCTTCGAAGCGCGCATCTCCGGGATGCGCATCAACAAGTGATCCGATCCCCGAGCGATCGATGATCCCCGGATACCCAACCCAGGATCGACGGATCCCTTCCCCCGAGATCCACGAGCGATCCGACCCCTCCATCCCCATCGCAACCACCATCGGGACCCACCCGGGTGTGGTCGTGTTCCTCGATGCGCACGACCGGATTATCCAAACCGGCGCAACCTCCGACACCAAACGCTTCATCGCGGATCGTCTCGGAGAAACCGACGACGACCCAACCCCCTCCGCGCGCGTCACCCACGCCGAGATCTGCGCCAGAGTCCTCGTCTGGCGCACCGGGTCGAGCTTCGAGTCCGATTGGCTCACCCTCACCCTCGCGCGCGGGATCGATCCTTCGCTCCACACCCAGCTCGCCGACCGTCTCCGTACACCCGTCCTCGCGCTGGACCGATCCACGATGACCTGGCGCACCACGGACCTGGGCGCCGACACCATCACCCCGAGCGTGTCCCTCATCGCCCCGATCCGCACAACCGACGGCTCCCGCGCCCTCGGGGAACGCGCCGACGACCTCTACGACCTCTGCAGATACCCCAGCGAACTCGCCAAAGCCCCGAACGGAACCCCCTGCCCCTACAAAGACATGTGCAAATGCCCCGCGCCCTGCGACGGGTCCGAACCCCTCGACATCTACAACGAACGCGCCGAGTCCGCCTTCACCATGATCGAGCACGGGGTCAACGCCCGGATCGATGAACTCAAATCCGACATCACAAAGGCCAGCACGGACATGGACTTCGAACGAGCCGCGCAGCTCAAACCCCAGCTCGACACGCTCCAGTCCCTCCCCGACGACGTCCGCGCCCACGCGCGAGCGCTCAGCGGGCGCACCTTCGTCATCGTCTCACGATCCATCAAACGGCGCTGGTGCACCGTCTGGACCCTCGGGCGCACCGGGCTCACCCCGATCGCAACGATCTTCGCCGACGCGCCCAGAGCGGTCCAGGAGTCCCTCATCGACACCATCGCACACGATCCGGGTCTGTCCAATCTCCCGGACCCGATCCGTGAAGAGTTCGGGCTCGTCGCGCGGGCCCTCCACCACAAACCCAAATCCGGGACCACCAAACGCACCCTCGTCCTCGACCGCGCCGGTCTCACCACATCGACCCTCACCAAAGCCCTCCTCCAATCCGCCCCACAAGACCGCTCATCCGAGAATCACGACCCTCGCGACGAGCCCGGCGAAGACCCGTCGGCCTACAACACCGCATGACAAACGCCGCCCCCTATCCCCTCGTCCTCGAGCCCATCCTCAAAGCCAAAGTCTGGGGCGGGCGCAAGCTCGAACAGTTCGGCAAACCCCTCCCCGAATCCGAGCCCATCGGAGAATCCTGGGAACTCGCCGACCTCGACTCCACCAGCACCTCCGGCGGCGGCGGGGACTCCGCCCACTCCACCATCACCAACGGCCCACTCTCCGGCCAAACCATCCGCGACGCGCTCAAGCAGTGGGGGAGCCAACTCATCGACGAGTCCAAGCTCACCCCCGACGGCGGCTTCCCCCTCCTCGTCAAATACCTCGACGCGCGCGAGCACCTCAGCGTCCAGGTCCACCCGAGCCCCGACTACGCAAACACGCACGAGGACGCGCACCTCAAGACCGAGTCCTGGCTCATCCTCCAGGCCGATGAGGGCGCGATGCTCTACAAAGGGCTCAAACCCGGAACGACCAAAGACGACCTCAAGCAAGCGATCGAATCCAGCACCGTCCCCGATCTCCTCATCGCCGAGCCCGCCGTCGTCGGGCAGTGCCACACCCTCCCGAGCGGCACCGTCCACGCGCTCGGCGCCGGGGTCCTCGTCGCTGAGGTCCAGACCCCGTCCGACACCACCTTCCGGGTCTACGACTGGGCCAAGGAATACGGGCGCGATGGGCGCGAGCTCCACATCGACCAAGCCCTCGAGTGCGCCGACTTCGGATCCGCGCCCGAGCCCGTCAGCGCCAGCACCGCGAGCGCGATGGGTCGCACCGCGCGCACCAACGTCGCGCAGACCAACTACTACACCATGGACCTCGTCACCGCCTCATGCGCGGCCGTCGATCTGAGCACCGACAACGTCCCCCTCGTCATCATGCTCCCGAAGACCATGGGCGCGTCCATCGCGAGCAAGTCCGGCGCATTCAACGAAACCGAACTCCGCGCGGGACAAACCGTCCTCATCCCCGCAAGCATCGCGCAAGACACCCAGCTCCGCGCGGGTCCCGACACCCTCGCCGTCATCGCGACGATCGCATAAGAAAAACCGCGACCCAAAGGCCGCGGCTTCACAGTCAATCCTGACCGATCCGCTTACTTCCGATACGCATCCGTGACCTTCGCGATCGCGTCGCACACCCCGTTCACCTGCTCGTCCGTGAGGTTCTGGTGGATCGGGATACAGAACACCGTGGACGACAGCTTCACACTCACCGGGGTCCCGGATTCCTGAGCCGCAAGGTCTTTGAACGCGGGCTGCATCGTCAAGGGCTTCGGGTAGTGGACAGCCGTCGGCACACCCTCCTTGTTCAGCGCCGCGCAGAACTCGTCGCGCGAGCACGACAGCGCATCCAGATCCACCCGGCACGTGTACAGGTGCCAAGCGGGGTTCGACCCCTTCGTCGGGACCGGGCGCTCGACCCCGTCGATCGCATCGATGCGCTGCGCGTACAGATCCGCAACGGCGCGCCGACGATCCGTCTCGTCCTTGAGCGTCTCGAGCTTGCTCAGCCCGATCGCGCCCGTGATGTCGTTCATCCGGTAGTTGAACCCGATCGACTCGTGCAGGTACTTGTCCGTCTCCCCGTGCGAACGGAGCAAACCGATCGTCTTCGCGAGCGACTCATCGTTCACCGTGACCATCCCGCCCTCGCCCGTGCCGAGGTTCTTCGTCGCGTAGAACGAGTACGTGCACGCATCCCCGTACGCGCCGATCCCCTTCCCGTTGTACTCAGCGAGGTGCGCCTGTGCGCTGTCGTAGATCACCTTGAGCCCGTGCTTGTCCGCGATCGCCTGGATCGCATCGATATCGACCGGGATCCCGTACAGGTGCGTCACAGCGATCGCCTTCGTCCTGTCCGTGATCTTCTTCTCGATGTCCTTCGGGTCCGCTTGGTACGAATCCTCGAGACAATCGCAGAACACCACCTTCGCGCCCGCCGCGACGAGCATCGACACCGTCGCGATGTACGTCCAAGCCGGCGTGATCACCTCATCGCCGGGCTCGAGCAGCGCCCCATACGCAAGCTGGAGCGCACACGTCCCGTTCGCGCACGTGAGCCCGATCTGCGCATCGGAAGCTTCAGCGAACTTCTCTTCGAACGCAGCGCATTTGGAAGCAGCACGGAGCATCCCCGATTCGAGCACCTCGTTCGCCGCCGCGATGTCCTTCTTCGTCAAACCGACGGCCATAAACGGCACGGGTTGCTCGAAAGTGGGGGTCCCCCCGTTGATCGCCAAGGTCTCGCTCGTCGCCGTGCTCATGGTCTCGCCTCCAAAGGCTCAGATGGGTGTCTCAACGCACGCAAATCATCCCTGCACGCGCGTGCGACCCCAATCGTAGGAGTCCGTCTGTGACGGGCCGAGAAAAACCAATCCCCGTTTTTGCCCTGAAACCGACGATTTTCAGCGTCCGAGTAAAAAAGTCACCCAATCCACTGGCACATTCTCGGCCGTGTGGCATCTTCTGGGTGTCGCCACGACGACGACAACCAAACGAACGACCGAGCGAAAGCCCGGACGACCTCGATTCTCTCTTTCTCTCTTTCTCTCTTGCCTCACAAGGCAAACGAACAAAGGCCCCGTGGAAACGGGGCCGTTGTTTTTTTTGGCCCTCACAGAGCTGAATCACCATGATTTCAAATCAGGTGCGAAATCATGGAACCCCCTCCACACTTCTCCGGATCGGTCTGCGTCCTTTCCCACGCACACACCGTCTGGAGGAGACCATGACAACCCAACGCACCATCACCCTGTTCGCATCGACCCTGGGGCTCGCAACCCTCTCCGCCTCCGCCGATCTCACGCTCTATGACAGCCAGGGGTTCGAGTTCCCCGCATTCAGCGTCGGATCCGTCGATGCCCAGAACGGCTGGTCCACCACCAACGGCAACGTTCCCATCGTCACCAACACGATCGCGCGATCCGGAGAGCAATCCCTCTTCTTCGCCTCCGACCCCGAGAACAACGTCACGATCACGGAAACCCGGATCGATCACGCAAACAACCCCCAGAACCCCGTCGTCCTGATGTCCTTCGATGTCCTCATGACCCAACCCGGCGCGGGTCAACAGATCGGCGCGCTGTTCCTCGATCTGTCCAACCAAGCGTCGGGGGGGAACGACTCGCTCAATCGGATCGGCAACTTTGCCTTCACCGGCCCCGACGGCGCCGCCGGAGGACACGACACCGGGATCGTCCGTCTCGAATACAGCCAGTGGTCCTCGATCCAGATCCGGGTCGATCTCGAGAACCGCGCGACCACCTACACCGTTGACGGCTCCGACCCCATCGATGTCCCATGGTCGTTCCCCGATATCGGGAACCAATACTTCGGCGGGTTCTTCTTCACCCCCATCAACACCCACGCCTTCGGAGGCCAGTTCGCGATCGACAACCTGATCGTCACCGCCGTCCCCGCGCCCTCGTCCCTCGCGCTCCTCGGATTCGCAGCGATCGGTGCGCGCTGCCGCAGGTAATCACACCCCCGAAGCGCTCTTGAGCAATCGCTCCAGGTAGTGGATATCGACCCCGCCCTTCCGGAAGTCGGAGTTCTGCATGAGCTCCGCGTGAAGGGGGATCGTCGTCTTGATGGGTCCGACCTCGAACTCCTCAAGAGCCCGGAGGGTCCGCGCGATCGCCGCTTCACGGTCCTCGCCCCAGCAGATCAGCTTCCCGATCATCGAGTCGTAGTTCGGAGGAACCCGGTACCCCGCGCACGCATGGGTATCCAAACGCACACCCAAGCCCCCCGGCGCGCGCCAGGTCTCGATCCCCCCCGCGCTGGGCATGAAGTCCTTCGTGTGGTCCTCAGCGTTGATCCGGCACTCGATCGCGTGACCGTTGACGTGGATGTCCTTCTGCTTGTACGGGAGCTTCTCCCCGGCCGCAACAAGGATTGACGTCTTCACGATGTCCACACCCGTGATGTACTCCGTCACGGGGTGCTCGACCTGCACGCGCGTGTTCACCTCAAGCATGTAGAAGTTCTGGTCCGCGTCCATCAGGAACTCGACCGTCGCCGCGCCCGAGTAGTCCGCGCTCTTCACCAAACGGGCGGCCGCTTCGCACACCTTCTCGATCTTCTTGCGATCGATCCCGGGTCCCGGCGCTTCCTCGATCACCTTCTGGTGACGACGCTGCATCGAGCAGTCACGCTCCCACAGGTGGATCGCGTTCCCGTGCTTGTCACCGATGCACTGCACCTCCACGTGACGCGCGTGCTCGAGGAACTTCTCGATGAACACCGCCCCGTTCCCGAACGCCGCGAGCGCCTCCTGCTGCGCCTTCGCGATGTTCGTGCGCAGGGTCGCTTCGTTCCGACAGATCCGCATCCCCCGGCCACCACCCCCGGCCGCCGCTTTGATGATCACCGGGTATCCGATCTCCTCAGCGATCTCCGCCGCTTCATCAGCTTCCTCGACCGCGCCCTCGGAACCCGGGAAAACGGGCACCTTCGCCGCTTTCGCGTAGCGCTTCGCTTCGACCTTGTCCCCCAGCTTCCCCATCGCTTCGGGTGACGGCCCGATGAACTCGATCTTGCACGAACGACAGATCTCCGAGAAATCCGCGCGCTCCGACAGGAACCCGTACCCCGGGTGGATCGCATCCGCGTTCGTCACTTCCGCCGCGCTGATGATCCGGGAGATATTCAGGTACGAGTCCTTCGCCGGACCCTCCCCGATACAGATCGCTTCGTCGGCGTGCTTCAGGTACGGCGCATCCTTGTCCGCCGTCGAATACACACAGACCGTCTCGATCCCGAGCTCCTTGCACGCGCGCATGATGCGCAGCGCAATCTCGCCACGATTCGCGATCAGGACCTTGCTAAACATCGCTCGACCCCGCTCAGTTGGGTTTGATCATGAACAAGGGCTGCCCGAACTCGACCGCGTCGCCGTCCTTCACACAGACCTTCGCGACCGTCCCCCCGGACCCCGCTTTGATCTCGTTGAATACCTTCATCGCCTCGACGATGCACACCACCGAGTCCGCGCTCACGCTCGCGCCCACACTGGTGAACGCGTCCGAGTCCGGATCGGGCTTCGAGTAGAACGTCCCGACCATCGGGGACTCGATCGCAACCAAGCCCTCGTCTCCCGACGAACCACCCGAGTCCGCCGGAGCGCTCGGAGCCGCCGCCGCCGGAGCCGGAGCCGGGGGCGCCCCGTACATGATGGGCTGACCCGACACCGCCGGGACCCCGTCCGAACCACGACGGATCGTCACCGTCTCTTCCTGGTCCCGGAGATCGAGCTCGGAGAGTTCGTTCTCCACCATGAGCCGGACGAGTTCCTTGAGCTTTCGGATGTCGATCATGCAGCGTGTCCGTGATTGCGCCGCCCACGAGTTTCAGTCGGCGGATCTGTTTCGTCATCGCGCACGTTCCGAACAGATCGACCCGTGCGCCTCTCAATCGACGATTGTACCCAACACACCCCATCCACGCGGCAACCCCTCCCCCATCACACGAGTACATCTCTCTATGATGGTTCGGGTCCCATGACACAACACACACCCACACACACACCGATCGCGCTCCACGCGCCCCCCCATCCCGCGCCCCCCCAGCCCGCGCACACACCCTCGCTCAAGAGCCCCAGCCCCGCATGACCCTCGGCCCGATCCATTTCGCCCAGCCCGTCATGCTCGCGCTCCTCATCGCGATCATCCCCCTCCTCATCCTCTTCTCCCGAAAGTCCCTCTCCGGGCTCGGGAAGTCCTCGCGCATCATCGCCCTCCTCGTCCGGATCATCGCGTGTCTCCTCATCGTCATGTCCCTCGCGCGCGCCGAACACCGCGATGTCGCCTCCGCCGTCTCCGTCATCGTCATCAACGACGTCTCCCGCTCCATCCCCACAACCGTCCAGCCCCAGGTCGATTCCTACATCGACCGCGCCCAGTCCGGATCGCGCGAAGTCGAGGACAAGCTCGGGGTCATCACCGCCGCGCGCGACCCCGTCGTCCAGTCCAACCCCTCGCGCCTCGTCGAATCGATCGAGCGCCAGTACATCGGGGACACCGAAGCCACCAACCTCGCCGCCGCCGTCAACCAAGCCCTCGCCGCCGCGCCGGACGACGCCGCGACCCGCATCGTCCTCATCACCGACGCCAACGAGACCGAGGGCTCCGTCTACCGATCCGCGCAGCAAGCCAAAGCCGCCGGGATCCCCATCGACGTCCTCCCCGTCGAGTTCGAATACGCCGAAGAGATCATGCTCGAGTCCGTCCAAGCCCCGAGCAGCGCCCGGGTCGGGGAAACACTCGCGCTCCGGGTCGTCCTCACCAGCTCCGTCCCCTCCGTCGGCCGACTCATGGTCTCCCAGGACGGCACCCCCATCGACCTCGATCCCGCGCCAGACGAACTGGGCTACTACACCGAGCTCCAGCAAGGGCGCAACGTCATCCGGGTCCCCATCAAGGTCACCCGTCCCGGACCCCAGCTCTACAGCGCCGTCTTCGAACCCATCGCCGCCCTCGACGACCAGGGCAACGCGCTCGCGACCCGCGGCGACTCCCTCCGCGAGAACAACACCGGGTCCGTCATCACCTTCGTCACCTCCGACGGGCTCGTCCTCATCGTCGCGGAAGACCCCAAAGAAGCCGTCCGACTCGAAGACACCCTCGCGCTCGCAGAGATCAACACCAAACGCATCCGTGCTTCCGAGTTCCCCTCGAACCTCGCCGACCTCGCGCAGTACGAAGCCATCCTCCTCATCAACCAGAGCGCCTTCTCTTACTCCGACACCCAGCAAGAGCTGATGCGCCAATACGTCAACGACATCGGAGGCGGGCTCGTCATGATCGGAGGCCCAGACTCCTTCGGCGCCGGAGGATGGATCGGCTCCCCCCTCGCCGACGCGCTCCCCATCCAGCTCGATCCCCCCCAGAAACGCCAAATGCCCATGGGCGCCCTCGCGATCGTCCTCGACTCCTCCGGATCGATGGGCTCCGGGATCCAAGGCACCAATCTCTCCCAGATGCAGGTCGCGAACGAAGCCGCCGTCGCCGCCGTCGAAGCCCTCTCCCGTCTCGACCTCGTCTCCGTCGTCGCGTTCTCCGGATCCACGGAAGTCGTCGTCCCCCTCACCCGCGCCGCGGACAAAGCAGGGATCGCCCGGCGCATCCGCTCCATCAACGCCGGAGGAGGCACCGACATGTACCCGGGCATCAGCGCCGGGTTCAACCAGATCAAAGATTCCAACGCCGGGATCAAGCACGTCATCGTCCTGTCCGACGGCCAGACCACCGGCGCACCCACCACCGGACAGCGCCTCGCGCGCGAAATCGCCGGACACGGCGCGACCATCTCCACCGTCGCCGTCGGGGACGGCGCAGACCATCGACTCCTCCGCACCATCGCCCTCGGAGGGAAAGGCCGCTTCTACCAGGTCTCCTCGAGCGCGGGTCTCGCGCAGCTCCCCCAGATCTTCATCAAAGAAGCCCAGACCATCCGCCGCGCCCTCATCTGGGAAGGCACCCCCTTCTCCCCATCGCGCACCGGGGTCCCCGCAGAAACCATGCGCGGGATCTCCGCCGTCCCCCCCATCAACGGCTACATCGTCGCCTCCGATCGTGAAGGGCTCTCCCTCGTCACCCTCCGAGGGAAAGAAGAAGACCCTATCGCCGCCCAGTGGCAGTACGGCCTAGGCAAGGTCGTCACCTTCACCTCCGACGTCTCCACCCGTTGGGCCAGCGCCTGGGCCGGATGGGACGGCTTCGACCAGTTCTGGCAGCAACACATCCGCTGGGCGATGCGCCCCACCGGAGACTCCACCCTCCGGATCGCGACCGAAAACACGGGCGAACGCACCAAGGTCGTCGTCGAGGCCTTCGACCCCCAGAACAAACGCATGGACTTCGCGAACTTCCGCGCCCGAGTCGCCACCCCCGATGGGGTCGGAGAGATCGTCGAGCTGAGGCAGGTCGGCCCCGGGCGCTACGAAGGCGAGTTCGATTCCGGAAAGCCGGGCTCCTACGTCCTGAGCATGCAGTACCGCGCCCCGGGTTCGGAAGGCCGTGTGCTTGAGGGCAGCGCCCAAGCCGCCGTCATCCGCCCCTTCGCCGACGAATACAAAGCCCTCCGCACCAACCTCCCCCTCCTGCGCCAAGTCGCCGCCATCTTGGGAGGGCGCGTCCTCCCGAGCGACCCCACCCTCGCAGATCTCTGGACACGCGAAGGGCTCACCATGCCCGTCACCCTCACCCCCATCTGGCAGATGCTCGCCATCATCGGGATCGGGATCTTCCTCCTCGACGTCGCCGTCCGGCGCGTCCGTCTCGACCCGCGCATGTTCGCCGCCCTCGCCCGGCGCGGCGCCGCGAAAGAAACCGCCCGCTCCGAAGGCGCGATGAGCGCCATGCGCACCGCGCGCGAACGCTCCTCCGCGCGCACCCAGACCGCGCAAGCCAAAGCCGAATCCAAGGCCCAGGCCACCAAACGCTTCGAAGCCAACGACTCCATCCCCGTCGAATCCAACGGCACCCCAACCGCACCACTCTCTACGCCCAACGAATCCAAACCCAAACCACAGCAAGCCCCCAAGTCCGAAGACGAACAAACCATCGACGCGCTCAGCGCCCTCCGCGCAGCCAAAAAACGCGCCCGGGACGATTACTCCAACGACTGATCACCACGCGCCCCGCGCGCTCACGAGGAACACGACATGACCACCCAGGAAACACCCGCCGAAGTCAAAGCCCAGTGCGAGCAGTTCCGCCAGACCTTCGCCTCACTCCGCCAGGAGATCGGAAAGGTCATGGTCGGCCAGCAGCCCGTCGTTGACGCCGTCCTCGTCGCCCTCTTCGCCGGCGGGAACGTCCTCCTCGAAGGGGTCCCCGGACTCGGGAAAACCCTCCTCGTCCGCACCCTCGCGCAGACCCTCCACCTCCCCTTCTCACGCATCCAGTTCACTCCCGACCTCATGCCCGCCGACGTCATCGGGACCAACATCGTCTCCGAAGACCACGACACAGGACGGCGCTCCTTCGAGTTCCAGCAGGGACCCATCTTCGCCCAGGTGGTCTTGGCCGACGAAATCAACCGCGCCACCCCCAAGACCCAGTCCGCGCTCCTCGAAGCCATGCAGGAACGATCCGTCACCGTCGCCGGGCACACCTACACACTCGACGCGCCCTTCCTCGTCCTCGCAACCCAGAACCCCATCGAACAGGAAGGCACCTACCCCCTCCCCGAAGCCCAGCTCGACCGCTTCCTCCTCAAAATCGATGTCGGATACGCCGGGCTCGAAGACCTCATGGAGATCATCGATCGCACCACCGGCGCGGACAACCCCGTCGCCTCCCAGGTCATCGACGGCCCCAAAATCCTCGAATACCAAGACCTCGTCCGACAAGTCATCGTCGCGCCCCACGTCAAGCAGTACGCCGCCCGTCTCGTCCTCGCGACCCACCCCGAAACCAACACCGCCGCGGGTGGTCCGTCAGGACCCACCAACCGCTACGTCCGCTGCGGCGTCTCCCCGCGCGGTGCGCAGGCGTTGATCCTCGCCGGCAAAGTCCGCGCCCTCGTCGACGGCCGCTTCCACGTCTCCTACCAGGACATCCAGGACGTCGCCCCCTCCTGTCTCCGCCACCGGGTCCTCCTGAACTTCGAAGCCGAAGCCGACCGGATCCGCGCGGACGATCTCGTCAAAGAGATCCTCAAGCTCACCCCGACCCAGCCCACCGAACTCGCCGGGATCCAGTCATGATGACCCGTCTCGCGCTCACCACAACCTCACTCTCCCTCCTCACCCTCGGCGCGTGCGGCGCGCAGGAGCGCGATTCGAGCACCTTCAACGCATCCGAGATCTGGATCGTCTCCACCGACGATTTCGACGACATGGATTTCGCCTACGCGAGCGTCGAGCGCAACCGCGACATCGGGAAAGTCGCGCATCTCGTCATCCTCACCCACGACTCGGGTGTCGAATCCTGCACCATCACGCGCACCAACTACGCCGACGACAAGCAAGGGGTCATCGAGCTCCCGTACTACATCACCGCCCCATTCGGGACCACCGAGGACATCGAAGGGATCTTCATCATCGACGCAACCCCCGCGCCCGGTTCCACCCTCCCCAAGAACTGGCGCGCCGGACACGACCACGAAGTCCGCGACCAGGGCACCGCGCCCACGGGCACCATCACCCTCCCCCTCCTCCCCATCGAAACCACGGAAATCCGGATCCACTGGAGCACCCAATGACCAGCGCCCCGCGCATCATCCTCTCAATCTGTACCGCGTTCACGCTCACCCTGAGCGCGTGCCAACAGCGACACTCCCCACACCCCCTCTTCGGGAACTCCGAGATGTGGTACGTCGCAAACAAGGAAACCGACATCGCCCAGACCGCGCGCGATGTCCGGAACGAACGATCCAAAGGCCGCAACGCGCATCTCGTCATCGCGGCAAGCGACCCCGGCGCTTCGTGCATCATGGGACCCTTCACCTTCCCCCAAAGTCTGAGCGAGAACCTCAAGCTCTCCTACTTCATCATCCAGGAACCCCGGGTCACGGGCACCCTCGAGATCACCCCCATCCCCGAAGACGACAACCAAGCCCTCCCTAACACCTGGACCCACCCCATGGTCGTCCACATCGATGTCGATGAATCAGTCACGCACGGCGACATCAGCGTCCCCCCCCTCAACTTCCCCACCAAAGAAATCCGGATCCACTGGAGCACCCAATGAGCCCCCGATCCAAACGCATCCTCACCTCAGCCCTCCTCGGCGCACTCACGCTCACCGCCACGGGCTGCTACCGAGAAGTCGTCAGCGCCAAAGGCATCGGCTCAGACCAGCACTACCCCAAGCGCGCCCAGTCCAAAGAAAACCCCATCGACAAAGCCCTCAACCCCATCCTCGACCCCCTCCTGGGCACCGACCCCCAGGAAGGCAACAACTGACCGAGAAAGCCAGACATCCGAACGCGAAGACCGCGAAGAGCACGAAGCCATCAATGACGAGCACGAGATTCAAAAAACATGATCTCCCCGATCACATCGAGCGCCTCGCGCACGATGTCATCGGTGCCGCGCTCGAAGTCCACAAGGAACTCGGGCCCGGTCTGCTGGAATCCGTCTATGAACACGCCATGCTCCACGAACTCCAACTCCGCGGCATCGCCGCAGATCAACAGGTCATGATCGATGTCCACTACAAGGACTCGATCATCAAGGGACAACGGGTCGATATCCTCGTCGAGAACACCATCGTGCTCGAACTCAAATCCATCGAGCAGATCGCTCCGGTTCACAAAGCCCAGCTGCTCTCCTATCTCCGCGCCGGCCGATACCCGCTGGGGTTCCTCATCAACTTCAACACCAAACTCCTCCGCGACGCCACACACCGCGTCCTGAACGAACGAGCCATCCCCGAATCGACAAACCCCGCTTCGAGCCCTTCGCGGTCTTCGCGTTCAACCGGGAACACCCAATGCTGAGATCCGAAAACCCAACCCGACCCACCACCATCGACGAGCTCCTCTCCTCCGAGCTCATCGGGAAGATCTCCCACCTCGACCTCGCCTCCCGAAAGATCTTCGCCGGCAAACTCAAAGGCGAACGCCGCTCCAAAAAGCGCGGCGAGTCCGTCGAGTTCGCCGACCACCGCCCCTACGCCATCGGTGACGACCTAAGGCACATCGACTGGAACATCTACGGCCGCCTCGACCGCTTCTTCATGAAACTCTTCATGGAAGAAGAAGACCTCTCCCTCCACCTCGTCCTCGACTGCTCCGCCTCCATGGACTGCGGGACCCCCAACAAGTTCTTCGCCATCCAGCAATACGCAATGGCCCTCGGCTACATCGGGCTCGTCAACCTCAACCGGGTCGCCGTCACCGCCATCGCAAGGCGCGACGACCCGTCCGACCCCGTCGCAACCGTCCCCATCGCCGGCGCCATCCGCGACCTCCGAGGAAAGCGCCGCACCCACGACCTCGCACGCTTCATCTGCGCCCAGACCCCCGACGACTCGACCAACTTCACCGAAGCGTGCAAACGCATCGCCATGTCGCGCCGGGGGAAAGGCGTCATGGTCGTCCTCTCCGACTTCTTCATGAAGGAGGGCTACGAGTCCGGGCTCCGTCTCCTCGTCGGGCGCGGGTACGATGTCTTCGCGATCCAGGTCCTCTCCCCCCAGGAAGTCGAGCCCGACATCACCGGGGACCTCCAGCTCCGCGACATCGAAGACAACGACATGGCCGAGGTCACTATCTCCGCGCCCCTCCTCAAGAAGTACAAAGAGAACCTCAGCGCCTACTGCCAAGGACTCCGAGACTTCTGCGCAAGGCGCGAGATCACCGCCATGACCATCCAGTCCGACACCACCCCCGACACCCTCCTCCTCGAATACCTCCGCAAACGAGGGCTGCTCCGCTGATACGAGCCCCCGAACTCCATATCCCCACCGTGGACACGATCTCCGGCGTGCGACATAGGCAGATCTGCCTACGCCGCGATCCCGAGATCCACCCCGGCCCACGAACCCTCGACAACAGCTCCAAAATCACCCCCCATCGCACAGCTTTTCGTCCGATTTGCTGGTGATCCCCCCGTTGCGTGCTAGCTTTCATCCACGGGATTCTCCCCAGAGAACCCCATCAACACGCATACGGACAGAGAGAGGACCATCAATATGAATCGTGCATGCACCACCGCGGCCATCGCGTCGCTCATCGCCACCGCCGCCCACGCCCAAACCGTCGTGGACTACACCACCACCGGATGGACCAACTTCGGGAGCATGTCCGACGTCGGGCTCGTAGGGAACTTCCTCCCCGGCTGGACCTCCGTCAACGCCACCCCCGACATCGGCACCAGCCTCTTCTTCATCCCCGTCCAATCCCTCTCCGGCGCCGCAGACGACTCCGCGATCTGGATGAACCAGTTCATGAGCTCGGGCACTCCCACCACAAACAACGAAGTCGTCCGTCTCTCCCTCGACGGCTTCACCATCGGCCAAACCTACGAACTCTCCTTCTACGCCACCCTCGTCCTCTCCACCCCCTCGGGCTGGACCGGGAACAACGAATCACTCGACGTCTCCATCGTCGGCGCCGACATCGCCGACTGGGACTCCACCACCCTCGTCGATTCCGGTGACAGCGACGGCCTCAACGAATGGGTCGAGCAAACCATCAGCTTCACCGCTATGAGCGACACCGTCAGCTTCGACTTCAGCGGCAACGCACAAGGCCCCGACGGCGCCACCCGACTCGGGATCGACGGCTTCTCCGCCGCCCTCGTCCCCGCGCCCACCAGCGCCACCCTCCTCGCCCTCGGCGCGCTCGCCACCACCAGCCGCCGCCGACACTAATCCATCCCTCTCCAACCAAACCCCCACGAAGCGCCCCTCCTCCAGGGGCGTTTCTCATCCTGAAACCACACCCCCTCCCCCCGTGTACACTCAAACGATGACCACCCCCGACCCGAGCGAGCACATCAACGCATGACCTGGGCCACCCCCATGCTCGCCGGGCTCGTCGCCGCAATCGCGATCCCCGCGCTCGTCATCCTCTACTTCCTCAAGCTCCGCCGCACCCCGCGCGAGGTCTCCACCACCCTCCTCTGGAAACAAGCGATCCAGGACATCCAAGCCAACGCGCCCTTCCAGAAGCTCCGCAAGAACATCCTCCTCTTCCTCCAGCTCATCATCCTCGCGCTCATCCTCATCGCCCTCGCGCAGCCCCGCTCCACCTCCACCTCCATCGCCGGCCAGAAGATCGTCATCCTCTTCGACCGATCCGCCTCCATGCAAGCGCGCGACGCGGGCTCCGAATCAAACCCCATCACCCGATTCGAGCACGCAAAGGCCCACGCCATCGACCTCATCGAATCCCTCGCCTCCCCCTCCCTCTTCGAGGAATCCGCGCGAGCCGACGAAGCGATGATCATCGCCTTCGGATCCAGCGCCGAGATCGTCGAGAACTTCACGTCCGACAAGTCCAAACTCATCGCGGCCATCGAATCCCTCCAGCCCACCGACTCCCCCTCCTCCATCGAAGAAGCCTTCCGACTCGCGCAGGCGCAGCGCCCCAACCGCGCCGCGCCGACGGAAGACACAGCAGCAGTGGGGGACCCCGACAACATCAGCGATCCCCCATCCGACCCCATCACCTACCACCTCTTCTCCGACGGCCGCATCCCCGACCTCGACAAAATCCACACCGACCCCTCCTCCGGCCCAACCCCATCCTTCGAATACCACGCCATCGGATCACCCACCTCCGTCAACCTCGGGATCGTCTCCCTCCAAGCGGAGCGCGACTACGAGAAACCAACCAAGCTCTCCATCTTCGTCGGCGTCCAATCCACCGACCCCCAGGAGCGCAGCGTCGATGCCGAGCTCGTCGTCCAGGGCGCGACCATCGCCGTCCGTTCCATCAAACTCCCCCCGGCCGTCACCGACCCGACCACCAACATCACCGAACCCGCCGTCGGAGGGGTCGTCTTCGAACTCGACGAACCCCGCGCCCTCACCGCCACTGTCCGACTCGCCGGGCTCGATGACCCCAGCGCCGACGCGCTCGACCGAGACAACGCGAGCACCGTCATCATCCCCCCGGCCGCACGCGCCCGGGTCGCGCTCGTCACCTCGGGCTCCGTCTTCCTCACCCGCGCCATCGACGTCCTCCCCATCGCCGACTTCAAAGTCCTCTCCCCCTCCAAATACGAATCCATCCGCAACACCGACGAAGCCGCCGCCATCGACCTCTTTATCCTCGACGGGTACACCCCCAATCCCAACGCGAACGGCGACCGACTCGACCCCGGGCGCTACCTCGTCCTGGGAGACATCCCCAGATCCGACCAACCCGTCAACGACGAAGGGCTCAGCGAGAACACCACCCAGATCATCAACTGGCGCCGAACCCACCCCCTCCTCCGAGGACTCACCCTCGACTCCGTCATCGTCGGAGAACCCCGCAAGCTCACCCTCCCCGAAGACTCCGAGCTCGTCTCCCTCGCCGAAACCCCCGTCGGCCCAGCGATCATCGAAGAGTCCACCCCCGACACCCGCGCCGTCTACGTCACCTTCGCCCCCAAAGAATCCAACTGGCCCCTCGAACCCTCCTTCATCGTCTTCCTCGGGTCCGCCGTGGACTACCTCGCCGCCACCGACGCATCCACCGTGGACACCAACGCGCGCCAGCTCGAACCGGGCTCCATCCTCGCCGATCGTCTCCCCCTCGATGCCTCCGCAATCCGGGTCCGCCTCCCCGACTCCACCTACTCCGAAGACATCGTCCCCTCCCCCGACGGCCGCATCGTCTACGGACCCATCACCTCCATCGGTCGCTACCAGCTCCAATGGTCCGGTTCCGCCGGCGCCACCGACACCACCCAGGGCAACCTCAACACGCGCGACTACGCCGCAAACCTCCTCAGCGCCCCCGAATCCAACACCGGGACCCAGACCACCATCGCCCTCTCCAACGCCGTCGTCAGCGCCGACGCCGCCGGACAGATCGAACGACTCAAAGAGTGGTGGCCCTACCTCTTAGCAGCAGCCCTCGCCATCATGCTCCTCGAATGGTGGGTCTACAACCGCAAGGTCTACTTCTAAACCGAATCCAACCACCCCTCCCCAACGACTATCCTCTCCCATGCACCTCCGCTTCCTCGGAACAGGCACCTCCTCCGGCGTACCCACCATCGCCTGCTCTTGCGCCGTCTGCACCTCCACCGACCCGCGCGACAACCGCACCCGCACCAGCGCCACCCTCGAGTTCACCGACCCCGACGGGATCGACCGGGTCATCCTCATCGATGCCTCCCCCGATCTCCGGACCCAAGCCCTCCGCGCCGACCTCCAGCGCGTCGATGCCATCCTCATCACCCACAACCACGTGGACCACGTCTGGGGTCTCGACGAAGTCCGGCGCTTCAACGAGGTCATGCGCACCGAGATCCCCGTTTTCGCCGACGACCACACCCACGGCGCCCTCCGAAGGGTCTACCAGCACATCTTCGAACCCCACACCAACGTCCAGCGCTCCTTCATCGCCCAGCTCGCGCCCCACACCATCGAGCCCGACCAACCCTTCGAGCTCTTCGGGCTCACCATCACCCCCTTCACCCTCCTCCACGGCCGACTCCCCATCCTCGGATTCCGCTTCGACGCGCCCCACCTCGACCCCGACCGAACCCTCCTCCCCCTCGCCTACTGCACCGACGTCGTGGTCATCCCCGACACCGCGCGTCCCTACCTCGTGGACCTCGAGACCCTCGTTCTCGACGCGCTGAGGGAACGCCCCCACACCACCCACTTCACCGTCGGCCAAGCCCTCGTCGAAGCCCTCCAGATCAACGCCACCCGGACCCGCTTCGTCCACATGACCCACGATCTGGGACACGCGCAGACAAACCAGACCCTCCCAGACTCCATCGAACTCGCCTACGACGGGATGATCCTCCCGGAGTAAGAAAGCGTGGTACCTACGAGAGAATCTCTCCGATAACGTTTGTGATTTGTTTCGAACATGGTATATTCATGCACAACCCGAAGCAACTCGAACGTAGCAACTCGGATTCGATACCTGGAAGGGGTCTTCAGATGCAACAGCCCATGCGCTTGATTCTCGGTTTGGCATGCACCTCCGCAGTCTGCGGAGCAACCGTGTACGACAACGGTGCGCCAGACTACCTCTCAGGAGCCGAGATGACCCGCTGGCTCCAAGCCGATGATTTCTACATCAGCGCCAACACACACATCAACAGCGCAACATTCAGTCTCCTCGCAACCGGGCTCGATTCCTGGGATGGAACCATCGAGTGGTTCATTTTCGATGCCCCCAACGGCAACGGCGGGTATCCCGGAGACCTCCTCGCGTCAGGCAACGCCCAAAGCATCGCCATGGATCCCGTGGGGATCGGAGACTATTACGACGTCCAGTTCGATTTCGGCCAGGATGTTCAGGTCGAAGCCCAGAGACGGTACTTCTTCGGGCTCCACATGGCCTCCGACTACGACTCCTCCGACGGCCTGTACTGGGGGACAACATCCGATGTCAACCCGGACCACATCCCGCACTCCGTCAGCTCCTTCCAGGGCACACAAGACAACTGGTTCAACTCCGCGAACTCGGGCTTCCCGACGGACCTCTCCTTCACCCTTGTCCCGGCCCCCAGCACCCTCGGGCTTCTCGCACTCTCGACTCTCGTGTCCGCGCGTCGCCGCCGCGACCCCCTCATCTAAGAACCCCTCCTCCCACACCGACAACCCGCTCCGAACACGCGCCGCGTATCACATCTGATCCGTCTGGATCCCCTCGCGCGTCCCCTATCGGACCCCGAGCGGGATCAATTTCCTGATCCCCCCTTGCCCCGTCCCCGATCCGTGTCACCTTTCCCAAGGTGTCCACGGACAAGGACACCGCTCCAATCCCCGCAAGGGTGTGTTCAAGGGAGTCAAGAGATGAGTGACCGTTCGCTTTCCGATCAGCGCCGTGCCCTTCCCCCCATCACCGGGCTCTCCACCGCCTACCCCATGCAGGCCTTCGAAACCCCCATCCCCGAGCCCCGATCCACCCCCACACCCACAGACCCCAACCCCCGGGCCGTCCATCGCGAACCCCATCGCCACGACCGACGCAACTAACCCGCGCCACGACCCAAATTCGCGAAATTGAACGCGTTCCCCGCGCCGACCATCCCAAGGTCCGGGGCTACCATCCCCTCCCATGGGTAACTCACGCGAAATCAAGAAGCGGATGAAAGCGGTCTCCAACATCAAGCGCATCACGCGCACGATGCAGATGATCGCCACGAGCAAGTTCGCCAAGGCGCAGCAAGCCTCCGTCGCGACCAAGCCGTATACCGAGACACTCTTCTCCCTCGTCGCGCAGCTCGCGCAAGCCGGAGTCGGCGAAGGACACCCCCTCCTCGTCACCTCCGACACCAACAACGCCAACGAGCTCACACTCGTCCTCACCGCCGAACGCGGACTCTGCGGCCCCTACAACGGCTCCGTCGTCCGGACCGCGCTCAACCACCTCCGCGCCTCCGACAAAGCCGGCAACGGCCCCATCCACGTCGTCGGAAAGAAGGGCGCCAGCGCCCTCAAGTTCAACGGCTACCGCGGCTTCACCCACCACACCCAGTTCGGTGACAAGCCCGAGTTCGACCAGGTCGAACGTCTCGCGCAGCAATACATCGACCTCTTCACCTCCGGCGAAGTCTCCGCCGTCCGCATCGTCTACATGCGATACATCAGCGCGGGCAAGCAGGTCCCCGAGGTCGTCCAGCTCCTCCCCTTCAAAGCCCCCGAAGTCGCTTCGGACACCCCCTCCTCCTCCACCAACGACCTCTACGAGTTCAGCCCCGACGCGGACTCCCTCCTCGACGCGCTGCTCCCCGCCGCCGTCAAGGCCGTCCTCTTCCAGTGCTTCAACGACGCCGTCGTCTCCGAGCACATCGCCCGCATGGTCGCGATGAAAGCCGCGACCGACAACGCCGGGAAAATGGGCCTGTCCCTCAAACGCCAGTTCAACCGCGCCCGCCAGGCACAGATCACCACCGAGCTCACCGAAATCATCTCCGGCGCTGCAGCGCTCGAGTAATCCACGCTCGAAATCAAGATCCACACGAGGCGCTCCCGTTCAGGGAGCGCTTTCTCTTTCGATCCAATCACTCGATGAACACCCCGATGTCATCGAGCCCCTTGCGCGTCAGATCCGGAACCGTGCACCCCTCCGCCGCATACCCCACCGGGATCATCAGATACGGGCGCTCATGCTCCGGACGACCCAGCACCTCGCGCAAGAACCCCATCGGGCTCGGGGTGTGCGTCAACGTCGCAAGCCCCGCATGATGCGCCGCCGCGAGCAAAAGCCCCGTCGCGATCCCCACCGACTCGTTCAGGTAATACACCTGCCCCCCCTCATCCGTCTGGCGCAGCGCCATCACGATGATCAACCAAGGCACCGTGTCGATGTACGACTTGTCCGCGTTCGTCTCGAAGGGCTGGAGATCCTGGAGCCACCGATCACTCGCTTTCTCCTCGTAGAACTCCTTCTCCACTTCCTCCACGGCCACCCGGATCTTGTGCTTGATCTCCGGATTCGACACCGCAACAAACCGCCAGGGCTGCTTGTGCGCCCCCGACGGAGCCGTCCCCCCAGCGAGCATGATCTGCTCGATCACCCCCCGATCCACAGGACGATCCGAGAACGACCGGACCGTCCTCCTCGTCCGGATCACCTCATAGAACCCCTTCGCGGCCTCGACCGGCGCAACCCCCGGATCGTGCGCCACATAAGGCACCCACCCCACTCCGTCCCCACGCGCCCGATCTCCGCTCGACTCGTCCATCCATACCTCCGCTCATCTGGACCAACACACACCAAACCGCCGATAACTCCCCAGAGATGCCCCAACGAGCCAGGATCATTCCCATCCTCGCACTCGCGATCGCACCCATCGCGCCCATCGTTCACGCGCAGGATGAATCCCGATCCACCATATCACGCCCGGCCTTCGCCGGCCGGGTCACCCGCGCCTTCGGATTCGAAGAGCGAGACACCAACCCCCTCCCCGTCCCCAGGGGCTGGTACCGCGCCCAGCACGACCCCAACGTCCCCAGGGACCGACCCGGGTTCCCCATCTGGAACCGCGCCGTCCTCGACTACCAATCTCCCGCCTACTCCGGGATCGGATCCGTCCAGCTCCCGACCGACGGCGGGTCCACCTCCCTCATCCTCCGCTACGGCGAACTCTCCATCTTCCCCAGCGCCGACTACGTCATCTCCGCGCGCGTCCACACTGAAGGACTCGTCCACGCCCGCGCCCGACTCGTCGCGACCTTCATCGACAAAGACGGCAACGAACTCCCCGACTCGCAGGTCAGCTCCGATCTCGTCCGTTCCGAAAACGGATGGACCCTCCTCTCCGTCCTCCTCGAAGGCACCGAGCCCGAAGCCGCCTTCATCCGTCTCGAACTCGAACTCCTCCAACCCGAACACCAACCCCGCACCCGACTCACCCAGGACTTCACCGTCTGGGAGCAAGACTTCAACGGCGCCGCATGGTTCGACGATGTCATCATCGCCCAGATCCCCATGATCACACTCAGCGCCGGCGCGACCGGGAACATCGCCGCCTCGCACCAACCACCCACCCTCGACATCCACGTCCGTGACCTCACGGGTGAAGCGCTCAAAACCACCGTCGTCGTCCAGGACTCGACCGGAACCGTCATCGACTCCACCAGCTACGAACACGGCACCGCCCGACTCAAACAATCATGGACCCCCGATATCCAGGGCTTCGGCTGGTACAACGCAACCCTCTCCGTCACCAGCAACGGAATCCTCGTCGGACGACGCAACCTCGACTTCGCATGGGCACCACCCCCGCACGATCCCCTCCCCGGCGCGTTCCGACTCGGGACCACCTCCACCAACCCCAAACTCATCAACGCCATCCCCGACATCGCGCGCAGCGCCAACGTCTCCGGCGTAGACCTCCCCCTCTGGGATTCCACCACCCGAACCGACGCAGCAACCCCGAGCCCCATCCTCAAAACCATCGACACCCTCGTCCGCGCCGGGCTCGATGTCTCCCTCTCGATCGACGAAGTCCCCATGGACCTCGCCGACGCCGCAGCCCTCGACCCCGACGCCGTCCACGAACTCATCGTCGATCACCCACCCATCCTCATGCCCGCCCTCGGACCCATCCTCGACCGCTACGGCCAAGTCGTCGAGCGATGGCGCCTCGGGCAGTCCGACACCCTCGAACGCGCCGATATCCTCGCCCCGCGTCTCGAGAGCGCTCTCAACACCCTCGACCCCTACATCCCCGGCGCCGTCATCGCCGTCCCCTGGGCCCCCGATCGGACCTTCGAGCCCGAGCTGATCATCGGGTCCACCGCGCTCACCGTCCGCGCGGAAAGCGCATACTCCGATCGCTTCTTCGAAGACCTCGTCACCTCCTGGAACAACGCCCGCACCGAAGCGGGGAACCCCAAGGAATCCGCGCTCGCCATCCGGATCCCCACCACCCAATCCGACACAAGCCCACGCACCGCGCGCGACCGCGCCGCGAACCTCGCACGACGCGCCGTCAGCGCCTGGTGGGCGCTCGCAAGCAACACCCAGGACCCCCGCGCCGCGCGCGTCACCCTCGACGACCCCTTCCGCATCGAACCCGGAAAGCGCGGACGCATCACCCCCGCACCCGAACTCGTCGTCTGGCGCACCCTCACCGATACCCTCGGGTCCCGCATCCCCATCGCCAGCATCGATCTCATGGACGGGGTCCGCGCCCTCCTCTGCTCCCCCCCAGCGGGTTCCACCGCCCCCTCCGACGCCGCCCTC
>JALUWX010000009.1 GCA_027019265.1 Phycisphaerales bacterium | reverse complement strand
CCAGATCCTCGTCCCCGAACCCCCGCGCCACATGCGCCGCCCTCGTCGGCGACACCCGACCCGACGGATTCGCGCTCGGCCCCACAATCGCCTCCCCCAGCGCCTCGATCAGCGCCAGCGCGATCGGGTGCGCCGGACACCGAACACCCACAGTCGAGCCCCCCGCCGTCACGATCCCCGGGACCCCCTCCCCCTTCGGGAGCACCATCGTCAGCGCCCCCGGCCACATCGCGCGCGCGAGCACTTCCGCCCGCGCGTTCCATCCGCACACCCCCCGCGCCATCCCCTCGCCGCTCACGTGCACAATCAACGGGTTCTCGCTCGGACGACCCTTCATCGCGAACACTTTCGCGACCGCGCCCTCGTCCATCGCGACCGCGCCGAGCCCGTACACCGTCTCCGTCGGGAACGCAACCACCCCGCCCGACGACAGCACCTCAACGCCGCGCGCGATCGCTTCGGGACCCTCGAGGATCTGAGCCATGATCAGTCGGCCCCGGGCTCGTCGTCTTCATCGTCCCGATCACGCACCGACCCGATCGACTCCGCGCTCGTGAGCTGGTTCGCGTCGGGCGCGACAAAGTCGATCCGGTTCCGCGACAACGTCGTCCCCATCGCCGCGTGGAGATCCACCAGCGCGATGTTGTAGTTCGCGATCGCCGCCGCTTCCGCGATCTCCGCGCTCGCAAGCGTCTCCTGCTGGGTCAGCTCCAGGTTCAAACGCTCCACGGAGTACCCGAGGTTCGTCAGCTCCTTCTCGACCCCGAGGGTCCGGAGCGCCTCACCCTGCGCCACGCGCGACAACCGGGTCTGCCCGATCAGCTGCGCGTTCGTCACCACCGAGTTCAGCGCGTTCTTGATCTCTAGCACCACACCCTGCACCGCGTTCCGATACCCCACGATCGAACGCAACCGTTCCAAACGCGATCGACGGAACCCCGCTTCCCCAGCGCGGTTCCCGAGCGGCTGCTCGAACGTCAGCCCCACGAGCCAGTCGTCCACGAACCGACCCGACACCGAATCGTCGTACGAATCCCCGACCGAGTCATCGAGCCCGAGCATCCGCGCCCGCGCCACGAAGTCCAGCGTCGGGAGCTTCCCGTTCTTCGCAACGTTCTCCCGGATCGTCGCGTCATCGATCGTCAGCAGCGCTTGCTCGATCTCCGGGCGCTCCCGGATCCCCGTGCTGATCGCATCGACCAGCGAATACGTGATCGGCTCGATCACATCCGTCGCCGCGGGCGCGAGCAGCACCTCCGAACCCACGGGCATCCGCTCGTCGTTGATAAGCCGCTTGAGCGCATCGCTCGCGTTCCGCAGCGCCGTCTGCGCCGTCAGCACGTCCGAACGACGGCGCTCCACACGAGCCACAGCATCCGCGACCTGCGCCTGACGCGCGTCCTGAACCCGACGCGCCCTGATGTCGTCCCGGACCTCGATCCCACGTTCGAGCAGCTTCGAACGGATCACCAGCTCCTTGTACGCAAGCACCAATCGCCAATACGCGCGCTCCGTCTCCGAAGCCGTCGAGATCAGCGACGACTTGAGCGCCGACACCGAGCTCCGCTCCGCGTTCCGCGCCAGGTACACCTGCGCCAACGCCGTGTCCCGACCGAATCCGTCGAGCAAGGGCTGCGTGTAATCCACCACAAAGTTCGCGCCGTTGCTCGGGTTCGGCGCCGCGCTCCCGAAGAACGACGACTCCACGTTCGTGTACGACGATTGGTGCGACACGCTCAGCGACCCCCCCGTCGTCAGCGTCTTCCGGAGCCCGACCTCCCCGTTCGCGCCGTCGCTCTCAGGACGGACCACCCCCGTCCCGAACACGCCCGCGCTCGTCTGCGGAACCGCCGAATCGTTCCCCGTCACACTCCCGAAGAGCGTCCAGTCGAACACCGCTTCCGCTTCAACGAGCGCCGACTGCGAAATCGCCGGCCCGTACCGCGCGTACTCCACATCCAGGTTGTTCCGAACCGCGCCCCGAACCGCGCCTTCCAGGTTCACACCCACCAGCGCCGTCTCCGTTCCCAGCAGGTTGTCCCCGAGCAACGCCAGAATCGGATCCTCCGCATCCGGGTCCGACTCGCGCAGCGCCTCGATGTACCCCTCCGTCGAGTACGACTTCTGGATCTGCTCCAGATGATCCTCCCGGATCTCCAGCTTCGTCAGATCCGTGGTCGAATCGACATCGACCGAGCGCGCCGAAGCGCCGTCCCCGTCCCCCCGCGCACCCTCCACCTCGCGCTGCACCGAACGGATCATTGCGCGGCGCATGTCGCGCTCGCTCGTCTTCTCCAAAGGCGACGCGCAGCCCGAAAGAAGTATCAGACCGAACGTACCGAAACACGTCGCAGGTGTCAAAGCGCGCATCGACGAAAGGGGGTTGTGCTGGGTCATCGGACAACAGTACACACCCCCGACCCCCCGGGGGCGCTCCGCACACGAGTTTTAAACTCGCGCCCAACCCACGCGTACACTCACACGGAGCGCCCTGACACCCCAGGAGATCGATCGATGATTCACCCCAAGACCCTTCGCCTCGCGACCCCCCTCGCGCTCGCGATCCTCGCGCTGGGAACCCCCATCACCCCGATCCACACCGCATCCGCGGCCACAACCACCCTCCAGGACACCAAAGCCACCCACGTCGCCGTCAACAAAGACGACGAACCCCTCCGCTGCGGCGATCAGGACATCTACTACGCCATCACCACCCTCAACCAGGGCACCGTCCTCGTCGCCGAGGGAACCTCCGCCCTCTACACCAAGGTCCGCTACCCCAACACCCTCGGCGCCTTCGTCCCGGCCAACGAAGCCCAAGCCATCGGGTCCGGCGACAGGATCCGCCTCACCGCCGAATCCCGTCTCAGAGCCGCCTCCAACCTCCGAGGACTCGAGGGCTCCTGGTCCCCCGTCTTCCAGTCCCCCCTCCCAGTCAACACCGAACTCCCCGTCCTCTCCATCGAGCGTGACGAGGACGGGAACGTCACCGCCTACAAGGTCCGACCCCCCGTCCACCCGACCACGGGCGCCCACCCCATCGCCTACATCCGCACCGACGCGCTCCGCCCGGCCACCCAAGCCGAAATCGCTGCCCTCGGGAACATCAAGCCCGCCGAGACCAAGCCCGAACAGACGGAAGAGCCCCAGTCTGAGCCTGAGGCCACCGAAGCGCCCATCTCCAACGAACTCCTCGAGGACACCAAGCTCCCCGAGCCCGTCGAGACCAAGCCCGAGCCCAAGCCCCAGCCCGTGACGCAGCCCGTGACGCAGCCCGTCACCCAGCCCGAGCCCAAGCCCGCCGTCATCCAGAACAACACCCCGCGCACTGTGGACAACGCGGGCTCCATCTCCACCTCCTCCCTCGAACAACTCGAGTCCGCCTTCGCCAGCGCCCGCGCCATGCCCCGCGCCGAGCTCGACGAAGCCCTCTCCGAACTCCGCGCCGAGTACCAACGCGCCATCGATGACGCCGGAGACGACGAAGGGCTCGTCAAGTCCCTCTCCCAGCGCCTCGCCTGGATCGACCTCCGGATCGAAACGCGCGACGCGCGCCGCGCCATCGACAACGCCCTCGCGCAAGCCGACGAACAAACCCAAGCCCTCCGCGCCAAGATCGACCAGTGGGAATCCTCCCGCGCCTACACCCTCGTCGGAACGATCAACGCCTCCTCCGTCTACACCGGAGACCCCCTCCCCCTCCTCTTCCGGGTCAGCGCCCCCGATCCCATCACCGGGATCGAGCGCACCGTCGGGTACGTCGCGCCGACCGACGCCGCCGACCCGCGCCGCTTCCTGGGCAAACTCGTCGGCATCGTCGGCCCAGCAGTCCGGGACGACCAGCTCGGCCGCTCCGTCGTCCGCGCCTCGCGCATCGTCGATCTGAGCAACCAGTAACACCATGACCGACGCATCCCCGGACAACACCCAGAGCGAATCAACGCTCCAGTTCGCGCACGCGCTCTCCACAAGCCACGACCCCGTCGAGTCCGGATCCCGCGCCGGCGAAACCATCGCCAACGCGCTCGAGTCCACCCCCGACCTCGTCATCGGGTTCGTCACCCCACCCTTCGCCCAGCGCGTCGGGATGATCGCCGACGCGATCCGCGACCACTGCGCCCCCAAGCACCTCATGCTCGTCACCAGCGCCGCCGTCATGTGCGCCGACCAGGAAGTGGACCAAACCCCCGCCGTCGCGCTCCTCGGCGCCACCCTCCCCAACGTGGACATCCACCCCTACTGGGCCGAGCACCTCAACGCCAACGACCCACCCCAACAACGCGCCGCGCAGATCGCCCAAACCATCAACGCCACCGAGTCGATGGCCTGCTCCTTCTTCATCGCCGACCCCTTCTCCGTCCCCCTCGTCAACCTCGTCCCCACCCTCTCCGAATCCCGAGTCGAATACAGCGACGAGCACGGGACTACCCACAAAATCGGCACCATCTTCGGAGGACTCGCCTCCGGCGCCACCACCCCCGGACACAACACCCTCTTCCTCGACGGCCAGATCCGCAACCATGGAGGCATGGGCATCACCCTCTCCGGAGACCTCCAAGTAGACACCATCGTCTCCCAAGGGTGCAGACCCTTCGGACGACCCATGGTCATCACTCGCGCCCGAGGAAACCTCATCCTCGAGCTCGGAGGACAGCCCGCAGTCGATGCGGTGCGCGAACAGCTCGCGACCCTGAGCGACGACGACCGCAAACTCCTCTCCGAAGGGCTCCTCATCGGGCGCGTCATCAACGAAGCCAAAGCCCACTTCGGCCGCGCCGACTTCCTCATCCGCAACCTCATGGGCGGCGACGAACAATCCGGAGCCATCGCCGTCGCCGACCTCGTCAGCGCCGGACAAACCATCCAGCTCCACCTCCACGACGCGCAGACCGCGCGCGAAGACCTCGCCCTCCTCCTCGACGCGCAGCGCCTCTACAACCGACCCAAAGGCGCCCTCGTCGTCTCCTGCACCGGGCGCACCCAGAAGTTCTTTGGCGAACCCGCCCACGACGCGCGCGCCATCCGACACGCCTTCGACCCCACCCCCGACGGCGCCACCCGCGCCAAATCCGGACACCAGGTCGACGCCGGCGAAAACGCCATCCCCCTCGCCGGATTCTTCGCCGCCGGAGAGATCGGCCCGATCTCCGACCACATCTTCCACCACGGCCACACCGCCATCGCCGCCCTCTTCCGCGAACCCGAAACGATCGACCTCACGTAATGCCCAACGAACTCGCCCAATCCTCCTCCCCCTACCTCCTCCAGCACGCGCACAACCCCGTGCACTGGAGAACATGGTCCGACCGCGCCTTCGCCGACGCACGCGAGCGCGACGTCCCCGTCCTCCTCTCCATCGGCTACGCCACCTGCTACTGGTGCCACGTCATGGAGCGCGAATCCTTCGAGAACGACACCATCGCCCAGCAGATGAACGACCACTTCGTCTGCATCAAGCTCGACCGAGAAGAGCACCCCGAGATCGACGAGATCTACATGGCCGCCACCACCATCTCCACCGGGTCCGGCGGCTGGCCCATGACCGTCTTCCTCGAACCCGAGTCCCGCCGCCCCTTCCACTGCGGCACCTACTACCCCCCAGCCCCCGCCTTCAATCGCCCCTCCTTCCCCCAGCTCCTCAGCGCCATGTCCAGCGCCTGGACCGACCAACGCAACGACGTCCTCACCCAAGCCGAAGCCTTCGCCACCGCCGTGCGCGAACAGGTCGAGACCCCCGCAACCCCCGTCCGACTCGGCGAAGACCAGATCCGTTCCGCCGTCCAAGGGCTCATCGCGCGCCTCGACAAAGCCAACTTCGGATTCGGGAGCGCCCCCAAGTTCCCCCAGCCCGTCTTCCTCGACCTCCTCCTCGACGCGCGCCCCATCGTGGACGACGACACCCGCACCGCCCTCAACCACGCCATCAAGGGCACCCTCGATGCGATGGCCTTGGGAGGGCTCCACGACCAAATCGGAGGCGGGTTCCACCGATACAGCGTTGATGCGCACTGGACCGTCCCGCACTTCGAGAAAATGCTCTACGACAACGCCCAGCTCCTGAGCACCTACGCCCGAGCCGCCATCGAATACAACGACGACTTCTACAAACGCATCACGCGCCGAACCTTCGACTACCTCGAGCGCGAAATGCTCCAGAGCAGTGGGGGGTTTGCGAGCGCTCAAGATGCCGAGGTCAACCACCGAGAAGGCCAGAACTACCTCTGGACCCCCGACCAGATCCGCGAAGTCCTCAGCGACGACGACGCAAACTTCGTCATCCGACTCTACAACCTCGACACGGCCCCCAACTTCAAAGACCCGCACCACCCCGACGAACCCGCCACCTGGGTCCCGCGCCTCACCGAGCGCCCGAGCGCACAGGACCTCGCCCGACTCGACGAACTCAACACGAAGCTCCTCGAAGCCCGCGACCAGCGCGACCAGCCCACCCTCGACGACAAGATCATCACCAACTGGAACGCGCTCACCATCAGCGCCCTCGTCAGCGCCAGCATCGCGCTCGATGATCCGTCCATCCTCGATCGCGCCAAACACACCCTCACCTTCCTCCTCGAATCCATGCGCACCGACACGGGCACCCTCGCGCGAACTACCCGCGCCGGTGCTGCACCCATCATCCCCGCCACCCTCGAAGACCACGCCGCCCTGCTCGCCGCCATCGCCGACGTCCACCGCGCCGCGCCCTCACCCGATCTCGAAAACGCCCTCTCCCAAACCCTCGAAGCCCTCGACACCCACTTCGCCAGCGCCCCCGGGGTCTACCACGACACCCAAGCCGACCGATCCGACCTCTTCGTCCGCCCCCGCACCCTCCACGACGGCGCCACCCCCTCCGGGCTCGGGCTCCTCACCCTCACCCTCGCGCGCCTCGCGCACGACAACCCCACCGAGGAACGCATCACCCGCGCGATCGACACGCTCAACGCCGCCTCCAGCGCCTGCGCCCAGTCCCCCCTCAGCACCACCAACGTCACCCGCGCCCTCCTCACACTCATGCGCCTCGGACCGGCCGCAACCAATCTCTACACCTTCGAAACCCCCGCCGCCGCAACCCCGCGCGAACGCTCCCCCATCTCCGTCTTCGTCTCCGACGACACCATCGCGCTCGACGACGACCACCCCGTCGCATCCATCAAAGTCGCGCTCGACATCGCCCATCCCTACCACATCGTCGCCGCCGACCCCGGAGACTCCGAACCGGCCAAAGCCCTCGTCCCCCTCCGGGTCGGGCTCATCTCCGGATCAGGAGTCAAAGTCTTCGCCGACTACCCAACCGGACACCCCCACGGGGTCGAAGCCATCGGGACCATCAACGCCCACACCGGGCGCATCGAGTTCGACATCGCCCTCGAGCTCGCCGAAGGTGTCGGCCCAACCCCGGGCGCACCCGTCCTCGGGATCACCTACCAAGCCTGCGCCGACACCCACTGCACCGCGCCGCGCACCGCGCCCCTCGGGGTCGAGATTACCCTCCCGAACCCGTGATCAATCCATCGATCCGCCCGACCCGATCCCCCACGCCGCGCCCAGCGCCAAGAACCCCCACAGTGCATCGAACAGATTGAGCGACTCGATCATCGTCTGCCCCGACATCGACAAATCATGGCTCCGAAGCGCCGCGATCGCCTCATCGATGTTCCCTAGCATCGCTTCCGCATACGCATCCCGTTCCGACGAACTCATCGAGTCATACGACACACGCGTCTCCTCGATGATGTCGTCCGGGTAGTCCTCCGGGAAGTACGCATACTCCACCGTCATCTCCGGGTCCGGCCAATCCACCGCCTCCCCCGCATCGAGCCGCGCCTCCACGATCTCGTCCGCGATGTACTGCTCGTAGTCCTCCCGCCCGAGCATCGCCGCGCGGTCCTCGTACTCCGACTGCGCCGCCTCCAGCTCATCCGCCAGATCCTGCATGTAGATGTCGAACGTGATCATCTTCCCGGCCCCGATCGAACACAACGCAACAACCACCGCGACACAGCCCGCCCAGATCCCCCCCTCCCCGCGCGAGCCCATAAACGCGCCAATACCACAGATCGCGCCCACGATCGTCGCGATGAACCCGATCTCGTACCCCGTCCCGTACGCAATCGCCGCCCACCCCGCCGCGCCGATCGCGCCCCCGACACACGCGCCGATGATCGGGAAGAACGGCGTCAACGCCATCCCCCCCGCCTTCGCGCCCAGACTCCCCACACCACCCAAAGACCCCCCGACATCCCTCGGCGCGTTCTTCACCGTCGTCATCGCCTTCGCGCCCGTCCTCGTGTCGAACCCGCACTTCATGCAGATCACGTTGCCCTCCCCGAGCGCAGCCCCGCATCCCCCGCACCGACCCTCCGCGGCCGCCGCAGTCGGGTCCGGAAGATCATCCAGAAACGCCGCCATCGGGACCTCGCCCTCGACCGGGATCGCCCCCGATGGAGCCGACCCCGCCTTCGCCGGAGTCTTCGCCTTCGCCTCACCCCTCGCCTGCGCACACGACTTGTGCGCGTACTTCCCGTCCGCGCTCTTGATCCTGGGCTCTCCCGCGCACGACAACCCACAATACACGCACGGCTTCTCGACCGATCCCGACATGACAAGCACCCCTCAGCGCAGACAAAGACCCAGTTCACGACGAACCAGAGACTAACAGAATCCCACCCAAGGCGAAACCCCCACCGAGAGATCCCACACAAACAAAGAGCACACCCCGAAGGCGTGCCCACACAAAGCCGAGGATCTCACCCAGCACTCAACCCAGACCGATCATCGCCCTCAGCCCCACCTTCTTCTTCCCGGCCTTCCGCCCCGTCTTCGTCCCCATCGATTTCCCCTGCGCGACGTTGAACCCGCAGCGCACACACACCACCACATCCGAGCTCGCAAGCATGGTCCCGCAGCCCGGGCAGGACGGGCGCGACTTCACATCCGGGAGATCCGAAAGCAACGACGACATCCCCTCCCCGAGCTCCCGTCCCGCAGCCCGCGCCTCGACGCACGCGCGATGCGCATACGACCCGTCCTTGCGCTTCACCCGCGCCTTCCCCTCGCACTCATCACCGCAGTACACACAAGGCTTCGTGATCGCCGACATCATCAACTCCATCCGGATCGACCGTGCTGAAAGGGAAACCTGCAAGGCGCGCCGAGACCCGTCGCGCCGGGATACACACCCCCTCCGCATCCTCAGAGCATCCGGATCGACCGCAAAATAAAAAGAGACCCGCATTGCGAGTCTCTCCCTGGAGTCTTTTCCCTACCGGGTCGAACGATCAGCCGTTCGCGCCCCCGGGCTTGCTCTGGTCCTCTCCAGCGATCGACGAACGCATCGACGTGTCCGCCTGGATGTTGCTCATCTTGTAGTAGTCCATCACACCGAGATTCCCCGACTTGAACGCGTGCGCCATCGCCTTGGGCACCTCCGCCTCTGCGAGGACCACGAGCGCCCGGTTCTTCTGGATCTCCGCCTTGTTCTCCTGCTCCTCAGCGACCGCCATCGCGCGACGCTTCTCCGCCTCCGCCTGGAACCGGCGCTTGTCCGCCTCCGCCTGGTCCGCCTGGAGCTTCGCCCCGATGTTCTCCCCGACATCCACGTCAGCGATGTCGATCGACAGGATCTCGAACGCCGTCCCCGCATCGAGCCCGCGCGCCATCACCGCTTTCGAGATCCGATCCGGGTTCTCGAGCACCACCGCGTGCGAATCCGCCGAACCGATCGACGACACGATCCCCTCACCCACACGCGCGACGATCGTCTCCTCCGTCGCACCACCGACCAGACGCGCCAGGTTCGTCCGCACCGTCACCCGCGCACGCGCCTTGAGCTGGATCCCATCCTTCGCGACCGCATCGATCGTGGGACGGCCGAGCTGAGGGTTGGGGCACTCGATCACCTTCGGGTTCACCGACGTGTTCACCGCGTCCAGGATGTCACGACCCGCAAGATCGATCGCCGTCCCGACATTCCACGGCAGCTCGATCTTCGCGTTCGACGCCGCGATGAGCGCGCTCACCACATTGCTCACATTCCCCCCGGCCAGGAAGTGGTTCTCCAGATCATCCGTGTTGATGTCCGTGATCCCCGCCTTCACCAAACGGATCTTGTTGATCACGATCACGCTCGGGTTCACCTTCCGGAACCGCATCGCGATGATCGAGAGCAAGCTCACCTTCGCGTTCGACAGCAGCGCCTGGAACCACAGCTGGAAGTAGTTGATCATCACGATGAACAGCACAAGAACGACCAGCGCCGCAACACCGATCAGGACGTAGAACAAGGGATTCATCGATCAGATCCTCCGCGCCTCGCGCTCTTGGTCAAAGTGCAATCCATCCTAGGCATTCCCCCCGATCCGCTCCGATCTCAGCCAACCTCACGGACCTCGATCTCCATCCCGTCCACGCGCGTCACGCGCACCCTCGACCCCTTATCGATCAAACCACCCCGCGCAATCGCGTCGTGACGCGCCCCCTCGATCACCACCACCCCCGCCGGGACCAGATCCGTCAGCGCCGTCCCCTCCATGTCCAGCAGCGCATGACGGGTCTCCCGCCACACCGAATCCTCCACCGAACGACGCGCCGCGATCTCATCCCCGCTGTCCCCCAGCATCCGCTTCCCGATCGGGGTGCTCGGAAGCATCTTCAACGCCCAAAAGAACATCATCGGCCCAAGCACCACCACCGACAACAACCCCGTCGTCCCCCACATCGCATCGTGACGGTACAACACCACCACACCCGCGATCGCGCACGCCGCCGCCGCAAGCCCGATCACCCCACCCGAAGGCACAAACGCCTCGATCACAATCAACAACCCACCCAGCAGAATCAGCCCGATCCCGGCCAGCAGCAACGTCTCCATCACGCGCTCCCCTCATCATCGATCGCATCCACCACGATCCGGTACGACTCCACCTTCACCACCCGGACCCGCGTCCCACGATCGATATACCCGATCGAAGCCACCACATCGATCAGCTCCTCCTCGATCTCCGCACGACCGCTCGGGCGCAGATCCGTCGTCGCAACCCCCTCGTCCCCGACCCGCACCACATCATCCACCACCATCGCGCTGAACACCCCAGCAGCGCCCGCATCCGCCGTCACCCCGCTCGCGCCCGACAGCACGATCCGATCCAGGATCGGGAGCCGCTCCGCGTTCCGCGCGATCAGCCAGATCACCACCCCCGCCGTGCACAGCGCCAGGATGATCGTCACCGCGCCCGTCAGCAAGTCCTTCTGCGTCGCCGGGTTCGACAAGGACGACCCACCCGGGATGAACGTCCCGAGCACCCCCACGAACAGCGTCACGATCCCGATCACCCCGAACACCCCGAACCCCGGGATCACGAACGCCTCGATCAGCAGACACACGATCCCCACACCGATCGCGATCACCTCCCACCACCCCGCCATCCCGATCATCATCGGGGGGACCATCAACCCCGCGAGCGCCACCAACGCCACCGCGCCCCCCATCCCCGTCCCCGGCGTAATCAGCTCCACGAACACCGCGATCAAGAACACCGCGATCAGCACATACCGAACCCCCATCCCCGTCATGAACCGCACCAGCCCCTCCGACCACGACTCATCCGCGCGATCCATCTCCACCGCCCCCATGAACCGCTGCAACTCCTCATCGCTGTTCACCACCCCCGACGAGAACCCCAGCACCCCGAGCTGATCATCCCGCATCACGATCGGCGCCGACCCGTCCGTCACGTACCCCACCAACGCGTACCGAGCATCATCACCCTCCCGGAACACCGGGCGCGTCGTCACCGCCTCGAGCGTCAACTCCCCGATCCGCTCGCTCGACCCGAACTCCCGGACCACATCCGCCAACGTATCACTCGCAGGCCGGAACGCATTCGGATCCGCCTGCCCTTCATCCC
The DNA here is from genome assembly GCA_027019265.1 of Phycisphaerales bacterium. GTDB lineage: Bacteria > Planctomycetota > Phycisphaerae > Phycisphaerales > UBA1924 > UBA1924. The sequence goes on along the minus strand of JALUWX010000009.1, from coordinate 10,193 downwards.
CGACCGCATCCCCCTCCGCCAGCGATTCATCCACCACCGGCGCGTCCCCCGCTCCCTCCGCCCCGTCGCCCTCGGGTTCCGCGTTACCCGCGTCGCCCTCAGCACCCGCGCGTTCCGCCGTCTCAAGATCCTCCGCCGTCACCCCCGTCGGCCGACCCCCCGTCACCTCCGCGATCATGGGCTTCCCGCGCCCCGGATCCCCCCCGAAGATCACCCGATACTCCCGCTCGTTCACCGCGTACCGACGACCTGTCTCCCGATCCTCCACAAGCCACAGCTCGATCCCATCGATCACGATCGCCTGAACCAGGTACTCGTCGTACCCATTCCGCCGCGCCGAATCCGTCACATCCGCCAGCAGCGGCGGAAGCAGCTTCGTCCGCTCATCCGGGGTCAGCCCCATCAGCCCCGGCCGCGCATCGAGCCCCTCCCCGAACATCGTCGGGATCACCGGGAACGCATCCCCCATCGACGCCGGCGAAGACGTCACGATCTCGTTGCAAGCAAGCGCGATAATCGCACCCCCCGAATACGCCTCCGGGTTCACCCAAGCCACCGTGTTCGCGATCGACGACGACTTGATCGCGCTCGTGATCTCCAGCACCGCGCCCACCCCGCCCCCAGGGGAATCGATCTCGAACACCATCGCCCCATACCCCCCGGCCTCCGCTTCAGCGATCCGGCGCTTCACGCTCATCGCCGTCACCTGATCGATCGCCCCCTCGATCGTGATAATCGCCACCCGATCCGCCTGACGAGCAGCAGGAACACTCGCAACACCTCCCCCCGTCCCCCCGTCCGGCGCCGCGCCCCCGAGCAACGAAACAGCGCACACCATCATCACGGCGCGCACCAACCACATCCAATGAGTCGGTAAAGGCTTCACACCCTCATTCTACGGCGAATCCCGTCCCCAGATTCACGAACACCCAGCCATATACGCGCTCAGGAACGAGGAGACATCAAAGAAATCCCACGATCCGTCCCCGTTGAAATCCGAACCCGGGTCCATCGCGCCCAGCCCGCTCAAAAAGACCGAGATATCGAAAAAGCTCAGCGCCCCGTCCCCGTCGAAATCCGCCGCGCACGCCCGTTCCAGGATCAGATAATCCAGCCCGTACCCCTGTCTCGGGAACACCGAACGAGGATTCACGCCGACGACCTCGACCTCGAGCCCGTTCGCCCCCTCCTCAAAGTCGAACACACCCAGATACACCCGACCCATGCTCAGCACGATCCTCGAGTACAGATCCACAGGATCGCTCGTCTGACCATTGATCCGATGTTCCACGATCCCGAAATCGTTCGCGCACGTCAACGAAGCAAACACTCGATACCGAGCCGACTCGGGGACCGAGATCGTCGTGCTCAGCACATCCCCGATCTCGCCGTCGATCCAAAGCACCTGGGAATCGCCGCTCCAGCGCCCCAGGAACCCGAGCATGGACTGATCGAGCAATCCACCCCCCGTCACGTGCAGCGCCGAGAGCTCCGGTTCGATCACCACCCCGTCCTCCGACAACCCCATCCCCGTGCGCAGGCGCAAGGTCTGGCGCATCGTCGAGCTCTGCGACTCCACGAACTCCGAAACCGGGTGGTAATACGACATCGCGTTCTCGCGCGGCAGCTCGAACAGAACCCCATCGAGCACCAACGGACCCGACCCGCACTGGACCGACCCGTCCTGAACGAACGGATCCGGCGCCGTCTCGTCGCGCCCGTCCCCGTCGAACACGAACGGATCGTTCCCGTTGACCTCGAAGAACGCTTCGACCGAAGGAACCGACCCCCCGATGTACCGGAACGTGTGGGGGAGCCCCAGGTAGTGCCCGATCTCGTGCGCCAAGAGCCCGATGTTCTGTTCGCCGCACACGTTCGTCACCCCGAACCCCGGCATCACGATGAAGTCGATGTCCGTCCAGGAGAACGCCGCCCCCGTCGCGCCCGCGCCCGGACCCCAACGGAAGAACACCGTCATCGCCTCCGGCCTCGTCGCGGCGATCGCGTCCGCGAGCACACGCTGGGTCCCCCAGCGCGGATCCGAATCCCCGACCATCTCGTTCAGTAGCGTGCTCTCGTACTCGATCCAGTCCCCCGAGCCCGCGCTCGGATCGAACAACAGCTCGATCCCCGAACCCCCGAGCACCTCGTTCGCGCGATCCACCCACTGCGAGATCTGTGCGCCCGACACCGGGGTCCGCCGTCCCCCGTCGTCATCCGACAGGATCACCGCAAACACCGGAAGCTCCAGCACCGGGAACCCCCCGGGACCCGTGTCCCAATCCATCACCGATCCCCCCGTCCCGACCACACCCCCCGGACCCAGCGCCGTGATCCCGATCGGGACCGAGCCGTCAATCCCGCACGCATGACCCACCCCGAGATCAAACCCGATGTTGGTTTCGCGCACCTGTTCAGCAACCCGGCGCTGCCCCTGCGCCCATCCCGCGCCCGTCCCGTCCGATCCGTGCACGAGCGACGCGCCGAGCGACATCCCAACGACCAACGCACACGCGCCGAACTCCGTTCCCGTATATCCCGACATTCTGGATCCCCTGTGCATGCGCACGCGCACCCATCGTGCGAGCTCCCCCCACCCCGGGTGCAACACCCCATCCGTATCCGAGCCCCCCCGGTTCCCCCCTTCACCGAACCCGTTACCCGAACCGCACCGGGTTCCGCAGCACCCCAACCCCCGAAATCTCGACTTCCACCACATCCCCATCGTGCAGCCACACCTTCGGATCCCGCGCCATCCCCACCCCCGACGGCGTCCCCGTCAGGATCAACGTCCCGGCCCCGAGCGTCGTCCCCCTCGACAGCCGCGCGATCAGCTCCGCCACCCCGAACATCATCTGTGCTGTCGATGCCCGCTGCATCTCCACCCCGTTCACCCGACACACCACCTCCAGATCCTGAGGATCCCCGATCTCATCCGCCGGAACAACACCCGCCCCGACCGGGCAGAACGTATCGAACGACTTCCCCAAACAGAACTGCCCCCCCGACCCTTCCTTCTGCCACCACCGCGCCGAAACATCGTTCGCGCAGCAGTACCCCAGCACATGATCCAGCGCATCCTCGATCGCCACGTCCTTCGCGTCGCGCCCGATGATCACCCCGAGCTCCGCCTCGAAGTCCGTCCGATTCTCGGGCTCCCGCGCCACCGGAGGCACCACGATCGCCTCCCCGTTCAGACACAGCGATCGCACATTCTTCATGAACACCATTGGGCGCTCCGGCACATCCGCCCCCTGCTCATGCGCATGATCCGCATAGTTCCGCCCGATCCCGATGATCTGAGAGATCGGAAGAAACCCAGCCCCAGTCACAACCCCGATCCGACCGCTCTCGCGCACAAAGTCCATCATGCGCGATCCTACGCCGCCCACTCAAGGCTTCGCCAGGTCCACCACCACAAGCCCAGCTAGATTGAAAATCATCATCCCAGAGAGATTTGAGCAGGCAGACTCTGGCGCATGAGATCCAAGTACTACGGCCGACTATGCATCAGGTTTAAATGTATTCAGATCATTCTGAAACTGTGTTGAATCCGGGAAGTCAGGAACATGCAAATTAGCCGTCTCGAAGTGAGATCAAAAGAATAGAGGCTCTAGGCCAGTTTGTGACTGTCTCGCGCGTGTGCCTGCATGGTCAAATGAAGTGATGGAATACCGAAGGCGCTGAAGGGCAGTGCGTGTGCGTCTGAAGTACGTAAAGCTATGCGCAATAACACCCTCGGCTACGAACGTACACTCGCCAGCTACAACAATATTGTAGACGCTCTCTACAGATACCTCTCTCTCGATCCGGTCGATACCAATCCATCGGCGGCCTCCATGTGTGCAAGCTTTCGCGATTTCGCATCCTTCAGTCAGATCGCGAACCCGGATCCATCCCCTGCGAGACCGCACTGTGTGGTGATCAGTAACGCGTAAAAATGTTCCGTCCTCAAAGTAGATGCTGGACACCGACTTGGCTGTATACAAATTTTTCCGGATGATCTCTCGCGTTACGAAGTCACCTGACCGGTTCTGTGTAACTACCTGATCCGTTGGGCGTAATTTTTCAACTGGCGTCTCCCCTTCCGGTGTCCTCACCATGGTGCCGCTCGGAAAGCAGCCAGCCTGGCCGCCCCCACCTCCGCCGCCGCTGTGGTCGACGACTTGTCCTGAGCCTCCACAGCCGGAGCAAATATTGCTAGATGCGCCCTTGGAAATTGACGTGTTCTTGACGCCGCTTCCGCCGCAAGACGGGCATGTTTTCATAGCCATGGAGACTCCTTCTGTCATTTGTCAATCGTTTGAATCCTCGTTCCGAGGGATTCAATATCAAAGTACAGTGCGTGAAATCTACTGTCAACGACGTGTCATATATTTGTGTGGTTCCGTCGAGATTGGACTCGATGCCTGAGTGAGCCGAACCGCTGGCTGCAGACAGTTGGATGCGTCGGTGTGCACATAAAGCGGGAGCCCTATCCCAAATTTGTGTGGTCTAGGCCGCCGCAAAATCCGTCCGTTTGAGACTGGGAGGTTCGCACACGGGTCGTTTCTCCGCGCCAATACTCCCCCGTGCCCTCCCCCCCCGAGCCGTCCAACCCGGACGCGCGCTCCCCCGAGCCGCCCCGCACGATGATCGCGCGCGCCGGCGCGCCCCTCCGTTTCGTCCTCCTCGCATTCCTCTCCTTCCACCCCAGCGCCATGCCCTGGCTCGCGCGAGCCAACTACGCGCGAGAACTCCGCGCCGCCTTCTTCCTCCCCTGGGCCATCGCCGCAACCGAAGGCGGCGTCATCGGCTTCATCGTCCGAAAGCTCTACGACGGCGTCGTCGATCCCACCGTCCTCAACTACTGCGTCGGCGCCCTCGTCGCCGCCCCCGCCTTCGCGAACATCACCTCCTTCCTCTGGGCCATGCTCGCTTCGGGCAAACGCAAAATCCCCTTCATCACCGCCATCCAGCTCGCGATGCTCGTGAGCGTCTTCATCATCGCCCTCGCGCCGCGCACCCCCGCCGGGCTCGCCCTCCTCCTCATCGCCGCATTCGCCGCACGCATCTGCCTCGCCGGGGTCGTCACGATCCGCGCCACCGTCTGGGGTGTCAACTACCCCAAATCCAGAGCACGCATCTCGGGCAAAATCCAGACCATCATGGTCGCCGTCTCCTCCATCATCGCCATGGCCCTCGGGCTCGCCATGCAGGAGTACGAAAACAGCTACCGCATCCTCCTCCCCATCTTCGGTTCCGTCGCGCTCCTCGGGGTCGGGTCCTACGCACGCATCCGTGTCCGGAGAGAACCCGAGCTCCTCGCGCGAGAACGGGAAACCACCGCCGACTCCACCTCCCGAACGGGCGCCGGGCTCTCCCTCATCCGCGCCATGCTCCGCGTCCTCACCGACGACCGGGACTACCGGCGCTACCAGACCTGCCAGCTCATGATCGGGATGGGCAACATGATGTCCTGGACCCCCTTCGTCATCATCGCCAAGGAACAGTTCAACCTCGACTACCTCCCCGGACTCCTCCTCACCCACATCGTCCCCCTCATCATGATGCCCCTCTTCATCCCCCTCTGGGCAACCTATCTCGACAAGGTCCACATCGTCGTCTTCCGCTCCGTCCACTCCTGGGTCTTCATCGGGATGTTCCTCCTCGCCCTCCTCGCCGGCCAGACCGGAACACTCTGGCTCCTCTACGCCGCCTCCGTCCTCCGAGGAATCGCCTTCGGCGGCGGCGCCCTCGCATGGAACCTCGGACACCTCTCCTACGTCAAACCCGAACGCTCCACCGACTACATGGCCGTCCACGTCACCCTCACCGGAGCCCGAGGACTCACCGCCCCCTTCCTCGGGGTCGCCATCTACGAAGCCATCCAAGCCGTTTTCCCGGGAGAGGGCTCCTGGGTCTTCGCCGTCGGCCTCGCCATCACCCTCTGCGGCACCATCGGCTTCCTCACCCTCCGAAGAGAACTCCCCACCCCAACACCCGCCGACTGAGAAGTACCGCACACCGCGATCACGCCGCCCCGCCCAGTCCATTCTCCCGATTTTCCGAACAATCTGCCGAATTTCTCCACCCGCTTCTTTGATCATCCGTGTCAAACCAGAATGATCCACTCCCCACAGGGGGTATACCCCCGGTGTCTGTGCCCGAGAGATGAGAGACTCCAAACAGACATGATTTCGTTGGGAAACACGCCGGACCGAAGTCCGACGTGCATTCGTTCGTGCCGTCCTCGTGCAACAGGGCGGCCGCTGGTTTTCGTCAGAGCAACATGTGAAAGAGAGAAACACAATGAACAAGCTCGCCCTTATCGCCCTCGCCGGCGCCGCCTCCGTCGCCTCCGCCGATGTCCTCCTCGAGATCGACGTCAGCGTCGCCGATCAGATCACCATCACCGCGACCGACGGCCTCTCCGCCGTTGACGCCTCCGGTTCCAACTTCACCGGCATCCTCCTCGACAACATCCTCAGCGGCGCCTCGGGCGGCACCGCCGGGACCTCCGTCGTCGGCGTCGCCGACTTCGGCACCTTCAACGAAGGTTCCGACGGTTCGCCCTCCGTCTTCGTCGGCGGCGCCGGCACCGACACCGGCCTGAACATCTGGTCCTTCGGTGGTTCCTCCACCCTCACCTTCACCGCCGGCACCCAGGCCTTCGTCGGGTCCGTCGTCTTCGACGTCCCCGCCGCCCTCTTCGCCGACCTCGCCGCCGTCGGTACCTCCGGCGACATCTACTTCCCCGCCGATGACTCCGGCGACATCGCCGGCGCCCAGTCCCTCGGCACCTACGTCGTCGTCCCCGCCCCCGGCGCCCTCGCCCTCCTCGGGCTCGGTGGCCTCACCGCCGCCCGTCGTCGCCGCTAATCGCGACGACACCCATCCAACCCCGCGCATCGCGGGCACGGATGAAGATTGATCCCAATCGCAGCACGGACCCAACCGGGTCCGTGCTGTGCTTTTGTCCCACCTGAGTCCAATCTCCCCGTTTCATAGTTGCTTCACCCCCCCGAGTCGGGCAAAATACCCACGATCCGCTCCCATCCGAGCAGGATCCCAACCCACACCGAGAGAGAGACAACATGACCCCCATCCGGACCCTCATCGCGGCCATCGCCCTCGCCGCCCTCACCACCACCGCACCCGCCGCCCCCACCGGATTCACCTACCAAGGCGAACTCAAACTCGAAGGCGACGTCTACTCCGGATCCGCAGACTTCCGGGTCGAACTCTACAGCGGAGCCACCCTCCTCGAGCTGCGCACCTACACCGACGTCGAGGTCACCTTCGGAGTCTTCGAACTCGACCTCGATTTCGACAACGTCCACTTCGACGGCCAACCCCTCGAACTCGCGATCTCCGTCCGGACCTCGGGCTCCGGGTCCTACACCACCCTGAGCCCCAATCAGGAAATCAAAGTCGCGCCCTACAGCTACCACGCCGACACCGCGGACAACGCAACCAACGCCAACACCGCGGACACACTGAACACCCCCGCAGCCATCTACTCCTCCGATGATGCGCCCACCGTCACGATCGGACACACCCTCACCGACGACCACGCCGCCCTCCGAGTCACCAAGGGCTCCACCAACGGTGCACTCGACGGATTCAACCAACGCATCATGGAAACCGAGTCCGTCGCAGCACCCATCGGAATCCTCGCCACCGCCGACCGCTTCCCCATCGCCGGGATCGTCAACCAGTTCAACAGCTCCTCGCTCCCCTCCTATGCGATCTACGGCCAGGTCGCAACCGACGCGCCCTCCGACAGCGCCGCCCTCCTCGCCCAGAATCTCCAAACCGGCACCTCCGCCATCCTCGGGTACCAGGACCTCGCGGCCCAGTTCAACGGCAACGCCCGGGTCACCGGGAACCTCGAAAAGAGCTACGCCCCGAGCACCTACGACCTTGCAACCCCCATCGCCTACGCCAACATCGAGTTCACCGGAACCATCTACTCCGGAACCCCCAACCTCACCTGTGTCTGGAACGCATCCCTCATGCGCTACGAGATCGAGATCGACAACGAGGACTACTACTTCACCGATTACGTCACCGTGGTCACCTCCGCCGGCGCAGCGAACATCGCCAGCACCACCTCCTTCGGAGGCCGACTCCTCGTCTTCTTCCGTGACCCCGTCACCGGCGTGCGCGAACAGAACGACTTCCACGTCGTTGTCTACAAACCCACCGGCGCCCCCATCCTCCGAGGACAACAACCCAAGACCCTCACCCCCCTCACCTCACCGATCACCGATCACGACCTCCAGCGCCGCGCCCCCCTCCCCCCCCGCGCACCCATCACCGCGTCCGACACCTCGTCCAACCTCCTCCAACGCGACGAACCAACGCACCCGTAACACCCCCGAGAGAGAGACCCCATGAATCTCAACACCATCATCGCCGCGCTGACAACCGCGCTCACCGCGACCATCACCACCGCCCAGCCCTTCACCTACCAGGGCTACCTCGAAGACAACGGCGCCCCCGCCAACGGCGAGTACGACTTCAACATCGCCCTCTACGACGCAGCAGCAGGGGGGACCCAGCTCGGCTTCCTCGATGTCCACGAGAACACCCAAGTCACCAACGGCCTCTTCACCGTCGAGCTCGACTTCGGACCCCACCAGTTCCGCTCCACCGGACGCTACATCGAGATCCGGGTCCGTCCCGGAGACTCCGGCGCAGTCCACGACGTCATCACCCCGCGCACCCCCGTCAACCCCGCCCCCTTCGCCCAGCACGCATTCACCGCCGACACGCTCACCAACCCCCTCTGGGAACAGACCCCCGACCTCGACTACGCCGCAGGCTCGGGCACCGACCGATTCCTCATCAACCGTCAATACCGCATCAACCCGACCGAATACTTCGGAGTCCACGCAAACACCCCGGGCTTCGTCGGCATGTACGTCTCCGGACCCGCGAACTCCTCCCCCTTCTACGGCTACTCCGTCAACGATGTCACCAGCGCCTACACCTACTTCAACTCGAACGACGATTCCTGGAACGTCGTCGGCGCAGGACTCATCACATCGCTCCGGGTCACCTCCGACAACAACGTCGAAGTCGCGCGCGACATCCAAGCCGAGAACTACAACTACGAAACACCCAAGACCCGCTACCTCTCCATCTCGGGCAACACCTTCTTCTCCGGATCGGGCGACCCCTTCGCCGTCTCCACCGGTGTCGGTGGCGCCTACATCACCGCCCCCAACCAGTCCGGCTGGCTCGTCGCCCCCGTCAACCTCCCCGACGGCGCCATCATCACCCGACTCCGTGCCTTTGTCACCGACACCGCCGCAGGCGACATCAGCGTCAGACTGAGACGCACCACCCACGGCGCCAGCGCCGGGACCACCATCGCCCTCGTCGAAACCCTGGGCACCCCCGGAGGCGTCATCCAACTGGTCGACGACAGTGTCTTGCTCCCCAATGTCAACAACGCCACCAACGCCTACTACCTCCGCGTCTTCTCCTCGAACTGGCCGGGCAACAACACCCTCCGCGTTGACTCCGTCATCGTCGAATACACCGTCTCCGAAGCCGATTGATCCACCCCCGAAACCCGCTTCTCATCACACAACCCGAATTCTCCCGATACCCTGACAGGTCCACACCAACCAGACACAGGGGAGATCACACATGCGCAAAGCACCCACCATCCTCATCGCCACCCTCGCCGCATCCGCAAACGCCGACGTCCTCCTCCTCATCGACCTCTCCGTCGATGACCGGATCACCATCACCGCAACCACCGGCGCCTCCGCCGCAACCCTCTCCGGCAGCAACCTCACCGGGATCTACCTCCAAGGCATCATCGGGTCCGAGTTCGCAAGCTCGGGCTCCGGATCCTCCGTCATCAACACCACCCTCACCGCATTCGCCAACCAGCTCGGAACCGCGCCCCTCCTGAGCGCCCCCGGCCCCGCCGACTACGGGCTCAACATCTACGCCCTCTCCAACGACCCAACCCTCACCTTCACCCAAGGACAACAGGCCTTCACCGGATCCGCCACCTTCGACATCCCATCCCTCTACGACGACTTCGCCAACGGCCAGACCACCGGAAACATCTACTTCCCGGCCTCAAACCACCAACACACCGACCCCGCCAACCTCCTCGGAACCTACCAAGTCATCCCAACCCCATCCACACTCACCCCCCTCCCCATCCTCCTCCTCACCACCCGAAG
>JALUWX010000008.1 GCA_027019265.1 Phycisphaerales bacterium | reverse complement strand
CTTGTCTTGTAAACGGTCATTTTTTTCATGAAGTTTAGCTATCTGTTTTGAATATTTAGATTCTAAAATTTTGCTCACTTTATCAATATCAAGGCGTTTATTATGCAGAGATTTAATCTCATTCTGCAATTGCTCTATCTTATCTGTATATGATGCAATTTTTTTTGTATAATCATCTTTAATTTTTGTTTCTTGAGTAATTAGCAGTAGTTTAATGTCTGGGGATGTATTAAAATCAACAGTCATTAATTCGTTGATATTATTAAACAATTTGACCCATATTTCAGGGGCTATTTTCTTAATATTATTAGGCAAAATATAACCCCTAGGTAGATCTATAATAAGCTGATTATTAGTATCCTGCTTATAAAATATATCAAATTCATCATGAATATTATTAGGTTGCTCTCCAATAGGTGCATTATTGTCCATCTTCCTATATGTGCTTAATATGTCTGTATTTCTTTAATTAATTTCAAATTTACATTTATATAGAATGGCAGAATTAACTAATGTCACGGGGAGCGTATTTACAGCATCGGCTGATAATTCGCGTAATATAATAATACGCAGCGAAAATATATATGAGCATGGTAAATTAGTACGTTATACATTAGAGAGGCGCCCTCACAGACATAAACGCATATATGTAAAGAAACGCAATGGTTGGATTGACGGAGGTTATGATGTTATACAGGGGCGCGAATTTCAAAATCCCGCTATTATTGTTATTAGTGATAATTCAATTACTAAACAATATTATATTAGAGGGTTTCGTTGTCATAATGTACTAATTAGTACTAGAAAAGCAAAGCGTGAAGCATTAAATGCGGCGATGTCGCAATATGATATGTTTGATCGTAATCTTGTCGATGAGATTCTCAAGTTTACACCTAATATATCAGAATTTCATGATACAAGTGATAATGTAATATTTCCAACACCAAACAGAGCAACAGAAGACGATAAACCAATATTTTATGATGACAGCAATGGTAATAGCAGTGATAACAGTGATAACAGTGATAGCAATAATAATTGTTGTAAATGTTCAATACAATAATATAAATGACTAGCACAGCTGGAATTTACGAAACACTAACACACCCAGATAATATATCAAGGGATACAATATCAAGATGTGATTTAGGGGCATTGATTAATGTACATATTAACGGCGCAATACATGGAGATGCTTTAATATATGATGCGATTAATGATAAATGGGTACCTGGTATCATATCGGGAGGTGGTACTGTAACTAGTATAACTGCAGGCGTAGGGCTTTCCGGTGGTGTTATTACTAATACAGGGACAATTAGCCTTGCTGCGCAACTCAAGGATTTATTAGATGTTAGTACGACATTGCCTACAAATGGCCAAATGCTTGCTTATGATTCAGCTAGTAATGCATGGATACCTGCAAATGTACCAACTACGGGCGTAACTAGTATAACTGCAGGCGTAGGGCTTTCCGGCGGTGTTATTACTAATACAGGAACAATTAGCCTTGCTGCGCAACTCAAGGATTTATTAGATGTTAGTACGACATTGCCAACAAATGGACAGATGTTAGCATATAATACATCATTAAACGCATGGACACCTGCAAATGTACCATCTACGGGCGTAACTAGTATAACTGCAGGCATAGGGCTTTCCGGTGGTACCATTACAACCAGCGGTACGCTTGCACTTGCTGCAAACTTAGGGGATCTTCTCGATGTAAACACTACAACATTGCCTACAAATGGGCAGATGTTAGCATATAATACATCATTAAACGCATGGACACCTGCAAATGTACCAACTACGGGCGTAACTAGTATAACTGCAGGCGTAGGGCTTTCCGGTGGTGTTATTACTAATACAGGGACAATTAGCCTTGCTGCACAACTCAAGGACTTATTAGATGTTAGCATTACCACTCCAGTCATTAATGATGTATTAATGTATGATTCTGTTAATGCTGTATGGATAAATGGCACTCCTAATTTATCAATTGCTACGAATGCATTAATATCTAGCGGTGTTAGTGTTAACGTTGCTAGTAGTGCAGCACCAACAGCCGGGCAAATATTAACCGCTACAAGTGGAACTACGGCAACATGGCAAACACCAGCAGCATCAGGCGGTGCATTTAAATTATTAGGTAGTAGCACGGTATCTAATGCAGTAACGGCAGCCGTAACAGGTGCAAATAATTTTGTAGTAGGTGACAGTACAACAGCGCCATTACTTACATCAGGCACAAATAACTATATAATTGGTAATAGTGCATGTAAAATTGGAATTTCTACAGCTACTCAAAATATTATTATGGGAATGTTCGCAGCTTATAATTTAAACGGTAGTTATAATGTTATTTTATCACATAATGGTGTATGGTATCCAGGGAGTAGCTTAAGAAATATTATAATAGGCGCTAATGCATGTCAGGGAACAAATAGCTCATCTTATCATTTAGATACCAATGTATTTATAGGGCATTATGTTGCTAATAGCGTACATTCAACCCTTACGAATAATGTAGTAATAGGAGGCAACGCATGCACTAATGCACAAACTTATAATAACTGTGTGTCTATCGGAGCTAATAGTAGTATATCGCGGTATGATAATAACAGCATTAGTATAGGGTACGCTTCCGGAGGCAGTTCTACAGTATCAACAAATGATAATATTTGTATAGGTTATCAAACAGGTGCTAATATAACAACTGCTAAATACTGCTTATTACTTGGTCAAAATGTATCTTTGCCATTTGGTAACCCTAACACTAGCGATAGTGTAACTGTTATAGGGCATAATACAAATGGAACATTTTTATACCCTATGGAATCTAATAGTGCTTTGTATGGAGGTAACCAAACAACTAATCATTATTTTAATGCTACGATAGCAGTACAACCAGTATCTGATGGAATAGTATCTTGTGGTTCTGCTACTCATAGATGGTCTGAAATCTTTGCGGCCAACGCTACTATCAACGTATCTGATAGAAACAAAAAAGAAAATATAACAAAATGCGATTTAGGCCTTGATTTTATAAATGCCTTAACTCCAGTATCTTTTAAATGGCGTGATTATCTAACAAATATATATACTAGGGAAAATGGATGTAATCACCCAGATGATATTATTGATACTATTGAAGTTAAGCATAAACGTATACATTATGGGCTTATTGCGCAAGATATACGCGATACATTGCAAAATATAGGCAAAACAACAGAAGAATTCGCTGGTTATATAGAATCTGAGGAGATACATCCACTTTCTGGCAAAAAACAAAAAGGATATGGTTTAAGATATGTTGAATTTATAGCGCCTATTATTCGGGCTATTCAGGAGCTCACAGAACGATTAGAGGCCGTAGAGGATGCAATTAAACAAACTCCATGATTTTAGGGGCAAGGTTTTGCTCGCCCATTTGATAGCTTAGCAATACGTTGCGAAGATGTTTATTAATATTTTGCTGAGACTCTATACTGTTAATAAACATATATTTGTCATAAATTTCATTAAAAGGCTTTGTCAATGTACTTTCATAATACGAAATACAATAGCAAATATCACATCTTCTAATATGTTTGATGATATAAAATCCATTTGAATTAATAAAATTTGCAAATTTCATATCTACCTGGTTGTTTTTATATTCTCCTTTTGATATGCTTGTATATATGTATTCGCAGCATAACAAACAACTAAGGCTATTGCCGTTTGTATTTGTGCATTTAATACAACAAGGCGCTGCTAGAAATTCACAATAATTATTATTGTTTTTTATATTGATACCACAGCAACAGCAACATGTATATGTTATATTATTTATATCCACTGATAACTCCATACGTTATTAATAATATATTGAAATATCATTTTTTACGCTTAACACATGGAAAAATGGCAAAAAAATTAATGCACCGCGGGGGAGTTGAACCCCCTACACCCTGCTTATAAGACTGGGCAGCATACCAGCATGACTCGCAGTGCACTAACTTACGATTTTATCTTTAACATAAAAATCAAGTTCATAATTATGCTAAAAAATATGCCATTGTTTACAAAATAACATTTATACGTCTTGAGTCATTACATACGGCTTTTTTGCTTCAGTATATATAGCTAAATATGGGTCAGATGTTGGCGTTGGTAGTACCGCGGTTATTGTTGTCCTTTTAATATATGCATTGTTATTAGCTTTGGTTTGTTGTGATACAAAATAATACATATCAGCTTCTACCTGGTATATTGTTAATGGGTATGAT
>JALUWX010000007.1 GCA_027019265.1 Phycisphaerales bacterium | reverse complement strand
CAAAACCCCATCGGGCTCCACCACCCCCAGCGGGCTCACCTGATAGATCGAAGCATCCGTCGAGTACAACCCCCGCGCGTGCGCATCGAACATCACCCGCCCCGACACGCGCCCCGAAAGCTCCGCGATGAACGATCCACGATCCATGCGCCGCTCCAAACAAAAACCCGCGGCGGGTCACCCCGCCGCGGGTCGAGTATACATCCTGAACAATCGCTCGATTAGTCGTAGTAGACCGTGATCGAGAAGTTGTTCGTGTCAGCATCGACGTCGTAGTACGTCGTCAGGTACGCGTTGCGGTTGTTGTACTCACCGCTGAGCGTGACCATGTTGCTCATGACCGGGTTATCTTCCGGCACACGATCCTGGTCATCCTCGTTCACGAAGATGTTGTCGCCCTGGTTCTGGTTCTGGTCCATCAGACCAGTGAACGTCCAGACGATGTTCTCCGGATCCGGACGGGTGAAGTAATCGACGTGCGCATCGTTGAAGCCGATGTTGCCGGCCCATTCGGTGCGCGAGCCACCCGCAGCGAGGGTCACAGAGCTCACGCCCTGCGGGTTCTCGCCGAACTGACCAGCCGACTGCTCCTGAGCAGCGGGAAGGACTTCCCACGTGCCCTGATCGCCGTTGCCGTCGAGCTGGTACACCGGACCACGGTTCGCCAGCGCGGGCTCGAGCGCATCGAACGTGTTCGCCCACTGCGAAGCACGCAGGAGGAACGGGGGCGTGTGCACGTAGCTGAAGTTACCCACACCGACGTAGCGGTTCAGGTCCGGGTTCCCGCTCGGCGCGGTGTTCCGGTTCCCGGAGCGAGAACCGTTCTCCCAGAAGTACGAACCCTTCGTCGCGCGGAAGTTCGGATCCCACAGCGCTTCGGTCGGCATGTTCGCGTTGCCGTCCACACCGCCCGAGGGGGAATCGAACTCGTAATCCTCGTACGCCTCGAAGTCACCAGTCTCGACCGGAGACACACAGATCTCCGTCTCGATGATGCCCTGCGAGATCAGGATCGAGAACATGTTGCCCGTCGTGTCCTTTTCCTTCGCCGAAGCGATCTCACCGCCGACCAAGATCGTCTTGTCGTTCTTGTCGATACGGCTGGGAAGCGGGTAGTTGTCGCGGTTGTTCCCCGCGAAGACCACCATACCCTGAAGGATCGAACGCACCTGCGTGCTGTCCTTCAGCTGGTTCGCACGCTGACGCGCCTTCCCAAGCGCGGGCAGCAGAATACCGATGAGCAGCGCGATGATCGCGATCACCACCAGCAGCTCAATAAGCGTGAACGCACTCCGGCGTCCCTTGTTCAAAGTCGTCATATGAACGACTCCTTTCCGAAATGTCCCGAGCAACAACGCCCGAGACTCCCAAACAGCGTCCCGAGTGTGCGGGACACAACCACCGTTGACACAAGCGCCCTGTCAACGTGCGGGCCGATCTGTCGGCATCCAGGTCCGGCAAGGAATCAATGAAGGGCTCAAAACCCAATCAGTGCGGATATGCTGCAATCACCGGACCAGCACACCAAGCGAGCTTCCGCTCACCACCATCATATCCGCAAACCACCCCCAGACAGTTCCCGGCAAACCACCCATTTCCACACACCCGAACCATCTCCGAACACCAGCCATGACAATCACCCAGCGACTCTCCGAACTCGACATCACCCTCCCCAGCGCCCCCAAACCCGTCGCGTCATACGTTCCAACACGGCGCACCGGAAACCTCGTCCACGTCTCGGGACAGATCCCCATGCGCGACGGCGCCCTCATCGCCAAAGGCACCGTCCCGAACCAGATCGACAACGACACCGCGCTCGAGTGCGCGCGTCAATGCACCCTCAACGCCCTCGCATGTCTCACCCAGGAGCTGGGCTCCCTCGACACCATCACCAAGATCATCAAGGTCGGGGGGTTCGTCGCCTCAACCCCCGACTACACCGACCACCCCACAATCATCAACGCCTGCTCCGACCTCCTCGTCGAGATCTTCGGCCAGTCCATCGGTCAGCACGCGCGCGCCGCCGTCGGAGTGTCATCACTCCCCCTGGGCGCACCCGTCGAGATCGAGTTCATCGTCGAAGTCAGCGACTAACGCTTACGCGAACGCCTTGTTGTAATCCGCAAGGAACTTCTCGAGCCCGATGTCCGTCAGCGGGTGCTTCATAAGCTGCTTGATCACGCTCATCGGAACCGTCGCGACATCCGCGCCGATCATCGCGCACTCGAGCATGTGCTTCGGGTGACGGATCGAAGCCGCAAGGATCTTCGTCTCGAACCCGTAGTTGTCGTAGATCGTCCGGATCTGCGAGATCAGCTCCGTCCCGTCGTGCGAGATGTCATCGAGCCGACCAATGAACGGCGAGATCAGAAACGCCCCCGCCTTCGCCACCATCATCGCCTGCATGGGCTGGAAGCACAGCGTCATGTTCGTCTTGATCCCCTCGTCCGACAGCGCCTTGCACGCTTTGAGCCCGTCCACCGTCACCGGGAGCTTCACCACGATGTTCGGCGCGATCGCCGCGCGGACCTTCCCCTCCGTGACCATCGCCTCGAACTCCGTCGCGATCACCTCCGCCGACACCGGACCGGACACCTCTTCGCAGATCTCCGCGAGACGATCCCCGTAGTCCACACCCTCCTTCGCGATGAGCGACGGGTTCGTCGTCACCCCGTCGAGCACACCCAGGTCGTTCGCTTCTTTGATCTCGTCGATGTTCGCCGTGTCGATGTACAGTTCCATGATCGCGCCGTTCCTGTCTGTGCCGCAAAGAGCAGTGATCGGGTGAAAAAAAGGACCCACACCAGAGGTCCCTCGGACTCTAGGCCTTCGCCATTTCCCCGAGCCGTTTCTTCAGCTCCCGGCGCAGCACTTTCCCCGTCGGATTCCTCGGGAGCGCATCCACGATCTCGATGTGCTTCGGGACCTTGTACCCCGCAAGCCGCTCCCGGCACCAACGCACCAGCACGTCATCACTCACCGACTCCCCATCCTCCAGCTCCACGAACCCCACCGGGACCTCACCCCGAACCGGATCCTCGCGCCCTACCACCCCGCTCGCATGCACCGCCGGATGCGCATTGAGCACCTCCTCGATCTCGCGCGGGAACACGTTCTCCCCACCCACGATCAGCATCTCCTTGAGCCGACCCGTGATCGACACGAACCCCTCCGGGTCGATCCTCCCGATGTCCCCCGTCCGGAAGTACCCCAGCTCGTCAAACGCCGCCGCCGACTCCTCGGGCAAGTTCAGATACCCCTTCATCACATTCGGACCGCTGATCCGGAGCTCCCCGTCCTCGTCCACCCCAAGGTCCCGACCCGTCTCCGGATCCACCACCCGATACCTCACGCCGGGGACCGACCGCCCCACCGTCCCGAACTTGTTGTCCTCGGGAAGCAGCACGTTCGTCACCGGCGACGTCTCCGTCAGCCCGTACCCCTCGCAGATCGGGATCCCGAACCGCTCCAAAAACCGATCCCGGATATCCCCGGGGAGCGGCTCCGCCCCCGAGATCGCGAGCCGCACACTCGCAAACTGCTCCCGCTTCGCGCTCTTGCTCGCAAGAATCCCCCCGAACATCGACGGGATCCCGATATACACCGTCGCCCCGTGCTTCGCGATCAGCTCCGCAACCCGCGCCCCGTTGAACCGCGCCGTGTACACCACCGAACACCCACGCAGCATCGGGAGCAACGTCAGCACCGTGATCCCGAACGAATGGAACTGCGGCAGCACCCCCAGCAACCGATCATCAACCCCGAACCCCACATGGTCACGCATCTGACACACATTGCTCAGCAAGTTCCCGTGCGTCAGCATCACCCCCTTCGGCCGCCCCGACGTCCCCGACGTATACAGCACCACCGCCGTCTCGTCCCGTCCCGAACACACCGGCCACCTCGGGACCGGGACCGACCGAAAGTCCATGTCCTCCAGATACACCACCCGCGCCCCCCTGGGCTCGCACCCAAGGTGCTCCACAAGCTTCCGTGAAGCGATCACCAGATCACACCCCGAGTCCCTGATGCAGTACTCGAGCGTCTCCTGCTCGAGCAGGTAGTTCAGGGGAACCGCCGTCCTCCCCGCAAGCATCACCCCGTACAACACCGCCCCGAACGCGCCCGTTGTCGGAAGCAGCAACCCCACCCGCGCCGAGGATGACTTCGCCTCCACCATCGCCGCGACATGCATCCCGGCCACCAGCAGATCCACCCCCCGATACGAACGCATGTCGTCCACCATCAGCGTCCGACCCGCGCGTTTCGACAGCGCCAGCGTGAGTGCCCATCCCAAGTTCATACATCGATCCCCGTCGTGGTGCGCATCCGGACAGGATACCAGATCGCCCCGCCCCCGTCACTCCCCCACACCC
>JALUWX010000006.1 GCA_027019265.1 Phycisphaerales bacterium | reverse complement strand
GGATCCGAGTTCGTCTCATCTTCATACCGGGGTTCGTCCTCCTCTGGCCGATGATGCTCTCGAAGCGAGTCGGCCGGGAGAACAGCGGGGGGGATCCATCGTGAACCGCTCACAGCGACGGGCGCATCCGTGGATCTGGGTGGTCGTGAGCGTGGTCTGCGCCGCGATCGTACTCCAAGCCCTCTCCATCTCGGGGGGGCCCGGATGACCAACGTCTACACCTGGGTTCAGTGGAACCCCCACAAGAAACGATACGACATCGTGCTCGCGCTCGGGGTTCTTCTCTCGATCTCGATGGTCTTGATCCAGAGTCTCGTGCTCCGATCGGATCCCCTCGACCCCGTCATCGCGATGATGCGTGCCCTCGCGATTACCGCCGTCCTCCTGCTCCATGTCATCCTCGTCATCGGACCGCTCTGCCGACTCCGCCCGGCCTTTCTCCCATTGCTCTACAATCGGAGACACCTCGGGGTGACCATGGCGCTGCTCGCATGCGCCCACGCGATCCTCGCGATCGGGTACTACGGCGGGTTCGGAGATCGCAACCCCTTCGCGGCTGTCCTCGATCCGCTCGGTGTCGAGGGAGTCCCGTTTGAACTGCTCGGATTCGCGGCTCTCCTCGTGTTCATCACGATGGCGGCCACATCCCACGACTTCTGGCTCGCAAACCTCGGTGCGCGGTACTGGAAGTCGCTTCATATGTGTGTGTACTTCGCATACGCGCTGGTCCTCGCGCATGTGACAGCGGGGGCCCTCCAGAGCGAACGATCCCCGGCGTTTGCGATCTCCATGGCGATCGGCGCATTCGTTGTGTGCTCGCTCCATCTTGTCGCCGGGTTCCGTGGGGCTCGAGAACGAAGGGCGCCGAACTCGGACTGGGTCGATGTCGCGGGTCTTGACGAGATCCCCGTAGATCGCGCCGCGATCGTGACCCTCGCGAATGGGGATCGAGTCGCCGTCTTCCGGACCGACGAAGGTTCATACAGCGCGATCTCGAACGTATGCGCCCACCAGGGCGGGCCGCTCGGGGAGGGGAAGATCATCGGCGGGTGCGTCACCTGTCCGTGGCACGGATACCAGTACCGGGCGCACGATGGGTGTTCACCACCGCCGTACACGGAGAAGGTTGAGACGTACGAACTCCGGGTGTCTGGGGAGCGTATCGAACTCAATCCAACTCCCAATGCGCCCGGAACACCCACGCAGCCCGCGCGAACAGAGCAGGGGGGGAGCGGATGACCAAGCACACCTGTGTCACCCCTGAGCGGGACGGGCTCTACGTGGGTTACCTCCCCGCGCCCCGATCCTCGAAACGGGCGGCGATCCTCGCCGGGACGTTCCTGCTCGTTTGGATCGGTTCGATGAGCCTGGTCTTCGCGGCGATGATGCGTGATCCGGGCAACGCGACCTGGGATTCGGGACAGATCCGGACCTGGGAAGGACGCATCGCGATGACCCCCTACCCGATGCTGATCTCGGAGACTGATCCGAGCGATGTCCGACTCGTCGTCGCGATGGGCAAGCACGGTGTCCATGATCGACTTCGAGCGTTCGACGGCGCACACGTCTTGCTCGAAGGGTGGAGACTAATGCGTGATGGACGAGCCATGATCGAACTCGCGCCCGAGGACAACGCGATCATCATGATCGAACCCGGGACGGGGGCGCGTCCGAGCGCGTACCAAGATCCGAAGGCATTCGATCAAACAGGCGAGATCGTGGACGGCAAGTGCTATCTCGGCGCGATGAAGCCGGGAGACGGGATGGGGCACCGTGCGTGCGCGATCCTCTGCATCCAAGGCGGGCTTCCCCCGATGTTTGCCTACACGGATGAGGACAAAACCACACGCTTCGCACTCCTTGTCGTGGATGGCTCAACAACCCTCCCAGAGCCGGTTCTTGGGCTCGCTGGGCGCTCGGTCAGGGTGCGGGGGGAGTGTGTGCAGATGGGAACACTCGAGGTTCTCCACGCGAACGCAAGCGGTATCACCATCAAATAACCGCAGCGATCCGATTCAAATTCGCTATCATTGAGGAGAACAGGAGTGCCTCTATGCGACGCGCATTGCTCATCTTGCTGGTGATAACAGTCGTGCTCGTCCTTACAGGAATCGGTGCGATTGTTTCGCTCAGCTCACCGACTCGCCCGGAAGCCGTTACGACGCTCGCTCAGGGTGAATCTCAAGAGCAGGGGGGTGATCGGGATCTCGAACCTCTGGACCGAGCCCGTGTATGGCTTGATGAGAACAACCCGGGAGAGGCCAAGCCGATTGTTGAGTCCTACCTCGAATCCCACCCGAGCAACGCCGACGCGATCGTCTTGCTCGGGCGTTGCTATCTCGCGATGGACGACGCGCCCCAAGCGAGCGCGTTGATCAAACAGGCCGTCGATGCGCATCCGGACATTGCGGACTATCGCTACTGGTACGGCACATCGATCGGGGCCGAAGCGATGTCGGCGAGCACCCTCCAGCAGATGTCACTCGGGATGAACGCGATTGCGCAGTACAAGAAGGCGATCAAGCTCGACCCGGACCACATCGGTGCGCGTCAGGGTCTGATGTTCGCGGCCATGATGGCGCCGCCCTTCGTGGCAGGGGGGTTGGATGGGGCAAAGCTCCACGCGCAGGAGATCGCCCGGGTCGATGTGCGCGAAGGCAAGATCGCACACGCTCAGATCGCGATGCGCGAGGAACGCCATGGGGATGCGATCACACTCCTCGACGAAGCCCTCGCGATGAACCCAACCGAACCCCCCGACCCGCGCCTCCTGACCCAGTTCATCCGAACACTCCACGAAGCCGGCAAGACCGAACGTGCGTTTGAAACGGCGCATGAACTTATCGCGATGGGTGATCGGGGAGTCGAAGGCCTCTACCAGCTCGGCCGGCTCAGCGCCCTCACTGGGCAACACGCCGACGAAGGACTGTTCGCCTTCGCACGCTACCTTGAGCACGAGGGCACCGAGATCCCGCCGGCCTATGTCCACTGGAGGGTTGCACAGATCCACATCCTCCAGGACAACATCCCGGCCGCCCGCGCGTCCCTCGACACGGCTCTCGATCTGATGCCCGGGATGAAGGAAGCCGAGACCGAACTCAAAGCCCTCGGATCCTCAGCCCCCTGAGTGTCTGATTTCAGGGTACGCCACTATAGGTCATATTTTACAGAACATGCATTATCGGACTTAAGGGATTCTGGTTTCGAGGCCGCGATTCAGGCGTTGAAACGGTCACGGATTCAACCAGGGGCCGTGATCACACGGACTTTACGATCCGTCATCCGGACTTCGACCTCACGGTCCGTGTCGAGGATCCCCTCGGGGAGGTTCGGTGTCCGTGCGATCTCTCCATCGAACTGGATCAGCGTCGGCGCGAGCGCTCTGAGCTTCACAACTTCGCCACGTTGACGCACGGTCGATTTCGAGTGTCGGCGGAGCCGTGATCGGATTGATCCGATCGACCACCCGAACGTGTTCGGACTGCTGGATACGCACACATCAAGGAGCCCATCGTGCGGGTCGGCGTAGGCGCACGGATTCAAATCGAGCGCGTACGAACGCATATTTGCGATGGTCACGTTCGCCTCGGAGGGAATGGGAACAGGGTTCCCGTCCACCACCATCTCAACCCGCGCCGATCGGGGGGCTAGAACCTCCCGGATGACCGGGATCACGTAGTTCAGATACCCCCCCGACCCGGATCGAGCGTGCTCGAATCGATGAATCACCCCCGCATCGGCGCCAGCCCCCACCATGATCAGGAACGGGACCCCGTCGAGGGTTGGTACATCCAAAGTTATTTCACCCCCCCGCTCGATCCAGTTCACACACAAATCGGCCCGTTTGGGCATCCCGAACTCCCGTGCGATGAGATTTGCAGTTCCCGTTGGGAGATGAAGGAACGGGATCTGGTTCTCAAGGATGTTCGGGAGCTCGTGATGGACCGTCCCATCGCCGCCGATGATGATGAGCCGATCGAGCTCGGATCCGAGGGCTTCCCGCCCTGGATCCCGGATGGAGAGTGGGACAACGCTGTGCCCTCGATCCCTGAGCACACTGGAACAACGCTCGGCGTAGCGCAAAGCCTTGTTGCGACCAGATGTGGGGTTCGAGAGCACGCCGACGCGCATGGGGTTCTGTTCCTCTGGGCTCAGCGTTCGTGGGTCGGGAAAGGTGCCGATTGTAGTGCACCCCCCTATCATCGTCCTTATGCAAACAGCGGTACAGAGCACCAAGGATCGGGAAGGGGCGCTCTCGGCGGCTCAGAAGGTCGTCGAAGTCCATCACGCGCTCGCAGATTATCTCGAGCACGGGCTCACGCTCGCGCAGATCGATCGGTTCGTCAAAGAAACACTCGATCGGCTGAACTGTGCTTCGTGCTTCTACAAGTACCGTCCAGGTCGCATGCCCCCCTTCCCCTCGCAAGCGTGCTTGAGTGTCAACGAGTGCGTTGTTCATGGGACCGCCGGATACCTCACCCGTCCGATGGAGAAGGGCGACGTCCTGAGCATCGATATCGGTGTCAAATACCAGGGCTGGTTCGGGGATGCTGCATGGACCTACGTCTTCGGGGAGATGACACCCGAAGTTCGGAAACTCACCAATTCCGGGAAGGAGTCGCTTGCGGAAGGGATCAAAGAACTCCGGCCCGACAACACCTGGCTCGACTGGGCACGGACAGTGCAGGACATCGTCGAGAACAAGTACGGGTTCCACATGATCCGTGGGCTCGGTGGGCACGGGGTCGGGCGCGCTCTACACACAGCGCCCTGGATTTCCAACGTCGTCCCGAGCTACCCGGGTGAATGGTCAGATGCGCACGGGCGCTGTCTCCCAGGGACGATCGTCGCCGTCGAACCCATGATCGGGGTCGGGACCGGGCAGATCGCCCAGAAACCCAAGGATTGGCCGATCTACACCGCGGACAACTCGCTCAGCGTGCATTACGAGCACGATGTTCTCATTACTGATGATGGCCCCGAGATTCTCACCGCCGGGCTCGAACAAGTCACGGATGTGATCACACGATGAACCGGATCGACTCGATCTTCAAGCAGTCCAAGGAAACGGGGATGCCCGTGCTCCTCCCGTTCGTGTGCGCCGGGTCCCCCACCCACGATTCGCTCCCGAATCTGCTCCGGGCGCTCGAGTCGGGGGGCGCATCGATCGTCGAAGTCGGATTCCCCTATTCCGACCCTGTTGCCGACGGCCCCACCATCGCCGCCGCGATGCACGATGCGCTCGAACGGGGGGTCACGCCGGACATGATTTTCGATCAAGTCCGAGGTGTCCGCGATTCGATCAAACTCGGACTCGTCGCGATGGTCTCCGTGAGCATCGTCAACGCGATGGGTGGCCCGGACAGCTTCTGCGCGAAAGCGAAGGAAGCAGGATTTGATGGGTGCATTTTCCCCGACCTTGCGTTTGGAGAGTCACCCACCTACCAGGAAGCATGCAAAGCCCACGGGCTCACGCTCTCGTTGCTCGTCTCTCCGAGCACATCCGATGAACGGGCTGTCGAAATCGCGAACGCGTCGAGCGGATTCGTGTACCTTCTCGCTCGCGCGGGGATCACGGGTGAGCGGAAGGACCTTCCCGACATCGCTGACCGGGTCCGAACGATCCGGAGAGGGTCGCAGACCCCCATCGCGTGCGGGTTCGGGATCTCGACGAGCGAGCAGGTGAGCGCGGTCGTCGAACACGCGAACGGTGCGATCGTCGGATCCGCCCTGGTCCGTCGGATCATCGACGCGCCGAACCCCGCGCAGGCGGCGGAGGAGTTCGTGACCGAGCTCGCGCTGGGTCTCGTCTCCATGGACGACCACGTCTAACGGAATCGGTGTATCAGACCGCGGCGCCCGACTTCATCGTGGCACAGATCGCGTTTTCAAGATCCGCAATCAGATCATCGACATCTTCGATCCCGACACTCAGACGGATGAGGTTATCGCTGATCCCGAGCTGTTCGCGCATCGCCGGCGGCACGCTCGCATGGGTCATGATCGCCGGGTGCTCGATGAGCGACTCGACCCCACCCAGCGACTCGGCGCACGCGAAGAGCTTCGTGTGCTCGAGCATGGTGCGCGACTCCTCGAGCCCGCCCTTGAGGTACATCGTGATCATCCCACCGAACCCGGACATCTGTTTCTTCGCGAGTTCGTGCTGGGGGTGGGATTCGAGACCAGGGTAGATCACACGCTCGACATGCTCGTGGTTGTCGAGCCAGTTCGCGACCTTCGCCGCGTTCTCGCAGTGCCGCTCCATCCGGACATGGAGGGTCTTGGTCGAGCGGAGGAGGAGGAAGCACTCGTTGATCCCGGGGACGGCCCCCACCGAGAGCTGGATGAACTTGAGCTTCTGGTGGAGCTCATCCGAGTTGGTGAGCAGCGCCCCGCCGATCGAGTCGGAGTGACCCCCGATGTACTTCGTCGTCGAGTGGCACACGATGTCCGCGCCCAGCGCGAGCGGGTTCTGGAGGAACGGGGTCGCGAAGGTGTTGTCCACGGCCAGGATCACGTTGTTCGACTTCGCGATCTCCGAGACAGCCGCGATGTCCGCGATCTTCAGGGTCGGGTTCGTCGGGGTCTCGAGCCAGATGAGCTTCACCCGCTCGTCCATCGCGTCCTTGAGCGCGTCGAGGTCCGTCATATCGACATGGACCGTCTCGATCCCGAGCTGATTGAAGACCCGGTTGAAGAGCCGGTTCGTGCCGCCGTAGACGTCATCACCCAAGAGGACTTTGTCGCCCGAGGAGAGCAGGTGGAGCACCGCGCTCGTCGCCGCGACACCCGACGCGAAGCACAGCCCGTGGTTCGCGCCTTCGAGGTCTGCGAGGTTCGCTTCGAGCGCCGCGCGGGTCGGGTTCGCGGCGCGTGAATAGTCGTATTCCCCGACGATCACGCCCGGAGATTTCTGGACATAGGTCGAGGTCTGGTAGATCGGGGTCATGATCGCGCCCGTCGAGGGGTCCGCTACCTGACCGGCGTGGATCGCACGTGTTCCGAAACCTTGGTTCTTGTCGTTGCTCATGCTCTGCTCCTCCGTGCGTAGATTAGCGGCGGGTTCCTTCGCCGGCGTGCTTTGCGAGATGCTCGATCAGGTCGATCTGCGAGATCACACCAATGATCGTCCCCGAATCGATGACGAGCGCGACCTGGTCCGCGCCGAAGATCCCGTACAGCTCTTCGACCCGCGCGGATGGAGGAAGCACCCCCCCCACTTCGTTCGCGATCGAAGGCGCAAGATCGTGGAGGGACACGTCGTTCCCCTGGAGCGCTCGGAGAATATCGACCTCGTGCACGATCCCCGTGGGGCGGCCGAGCTCATCGACGAGCGGGATCTGGGAGATCCCCTTGGTCCGCATCAGTTCGACGAGTTGGCCCACAGTCGCGTGCTCGCTCGCTGTGATCACAGGCTTGTTCCGATCGACCAACTCCCCCACTGTTCCGAGCCCACGCTCGGGTTCCATGAACCCGTGTATCTTCATCCATTCGTCAGACAGGTACTTCGTCACGTATCTCGTCCCCGAGTCCGGGCAGATCGCGATGACCTTCTGGTCCGGGCTCATCGCCTTCGCGATCTGGCACGCGATGTGAACCATCCCCCCCGACGATCCTCCGGCGAAGAGCCCTTCTTCACGAACCAACCGGCGTGCTGTCGTGAAGCACTCATAGTCATTGACCTGGTACATCTCATCGATCACGCTCGGATCGAACGCCCGGCACACGATGTCCTCCCCGAGTCCCTCAACCTTGTAGACATACGGGGTGCTGGGCTTGCCCGTATGGAAGATCGAATAGTGCACCGAACCGAGCGGATCGACCCCGATGATCTTGGTTCTCGCACCCATCTTCTTGAAATAGCGACCGATCCCGGATGCGGTTCCCCCGGTCCCCGTCCCGATGACGATCGCATCGACATCGCCGCCGTTAGTTTGCTCGTAGAGTTCTTTCCCCGTGAGCACCTCGTGCGCTTCGATGTTCCACTGGGAGTGGTACTGGTCCATATAGAACGAGTTCGGAGTCTCCGCCGCGATCCGTTTCGCGACGTTGACGTAGTGGTCGGGGGAATCGCCAGGAACATCGGTCGGCGTGATAATGACCGTCGCGCCGAACGCGCGGAGCCCGTCGATCTTCTCCTGGGACATCTTGTCGGGCATGGTGAAGACGGCCTTGTACCCCTTGGCGGCCGCTGTCATCGCCGCGCCCATCCCCGTGTTCCCCGAGGTGTTCTCAACGATCGTCCCACCCGGTTTGAGGAGCCCCTCTTCTTCTGCTTTCGCGATGATGAAGTTCGCCATCCGGTCCTTGATCGACCCCGCAGGGTTCATGAACTCGCATTTCGCGTAGACCGAAGCCCCCTGAGGATCAGCGATCCGATTGAGCTTGACGAGCGGGGTGTTCCCGATCGCTTCAAGGACGTTGTCAAAGATCCGGGCGCAGGTGGTTGATTCCGTGTTTGGCATTCCGGAGTCTATGAGCATCCCGGGCCAGAAACCGCGATATTTGATCCCGAGTCGTGGGTCATGAGTGGTGCACAAATCCGGATCCCGGATCTGGAGAACCATCCCAAACCACAAGTCTCAATGTCTGAGTCACTTGGGCGGCGATCAATGGATGGATCTGCTGATGGGGGGATAGCAGGTACGAGATCGTATCTTTTTTCGCTTCCAAATCGGGTATCTTCCCCTTGACAGGAGAAGCAGTTTCCGGGAAATTCGGATCTATCCATACGATTCTGTGTGGAATTCCTGCTCAACAAGATTGGAGTTTGTGCGATGCAGATCCGCCCTCGTGTGACACACACGCTGAGTGTGTTGGGGTTGCTTTGCGCTGCCGCCGGGACCACCTATGCAGGTGCGCCGACCAGCGTTGACCTCACCCGTCAAGACCAGATCCGTTGGAGTTCGGGGATCATCGAGCGCCTCGCGCCGATGTCCCAATCCCAGATCCGGAGTTCGCTCCAGACACTCTCCTCGCGCGAAGATGCGTCGCACGTGCTCGTGCGCTTCGAGCGTCCCCTGTCCCAAGCCCAGCGCGACGACCTCGCCGCAAAGGGTCTGGACCTCCTCTCGTCCCTCGGTTCGACGACCTATTTCGCGAACCTCCGGGACGGTGCGGACCTCGGTGCGCTCGGGAACGCCCCGATCCGGATGGTCACGGAGATCGAACGTCACCAGAAGCTCCACGGCGACCTCCTCACGGGCCGGCTCAACGACTGGATGATCTCGCTCGACGAGCCCACCCGTCAGGGCAAGCTCCGCGAATCCTTCGACCGGGGGATGGTCTCACGCGAGGAGTTCGAGAAGGCCGGTGCGGATCCGCTTGTTGCTGTCGTCGTGATGTTCCATCAGGACGTTGACCACAAGACCGAGTCCCAACGCCTGAGTCGTCAGCTCCACGCGACGGTCGCTTCGCAGATCCGTTCGATCAACGCGGCCGTGCTCCACATGCATCTCTCTCAGATCGACCAGCTCGCGATGGACGATTCCATCATGTGGGTCGAGCCCCCGCTCCCCCCCATGGCCGAGCTTAATGCCGAGAACCGTGCGCTCACCAATGTCGATCTCGTCAATGCAGCCCCCTACGGGCTCGACGGCACGGGTGTCAATGTATTGATCTACGACGGCGGGAAGATGGCGAACCACAACGACTTTGGTTCTCGTCTCACGATCGGGATGTCCGACACGGCGAATACCTCGGACCACGCAACGCACGTCGGTGGGACGGTCGGAGGGGATGGGACAGCCACCTACAACAACCGCGGTATGGCGCCGGGTGTGAACCTCATCTCCTACGGGTTCGAGCAACCCGGGGGGCTCATGCAGGGCTTCCTGTACACCGACCCCGGCGACATCGAGGATGACTACACCGAAGCGATCAATGTCTACGGTGCGCACATCTCGAACAACTCCATCGGGACGAACACCGCGCCCAACGGCTACCCCTGTGACTGGACAGGGAACTACGGCGCGACCGGCGCCCTGATCGATGCGATCGCGCGCGGTTCACTCGGCAATCCCTTCCGGATCGTTTGGGCGAACGGCAACGAGCGCCAGACCTCCCGCTGTCTCGGCGACGACAACGGCAACTTCGGCGAGTACTTCTCCACCGCGCCACCCGCCGGCGCGAAGAACCACATCACCGTCGGCTCCGTCGATTCGGACACAGACCTCACTTCGAGCTTCTCCTCGTGGGGTCCTGTGGATGACGGTCGCATCAAGCCCGACATCTCCGCTCCGGGGTGTCAGGTCGGCGGCGACGGCGGCGTGCTTTCAACATCGTCATTGAATCCTGCCGGATACAGCGTCAAGTGCGGGACATCGATGGCCTCCCCCACTGTCTGTGGGATCTCCGCGCTCATCCTCGAGCAGTACCGCCTCTCCTTCCCGGATCGTGACGATCTACGGAACTCGACCCTCAAAGCGATCCTCGCGAACACCGCCGTCGATCGTGGGAACACCGGCCCGGACTACCAGTACGGGTACGGCTCCGTCCGAGCGGATGCGGCCGTCGATGCGGTCATCGCGGAGAACGTCGTTGAAGCCGAGGTCGGTCAGGGCGACATCTATCGCTTCGTCGTGATCATCGGCGAGAACGACTCCGAGCTCAAGGTCACGATGGCCTGGGACGACGCGCCGGGGACCCCGAACGTCGATCCCGTGCTCGTCAACGATCTCGACATCCGGGTCATCGACTCCTCGTCGAACATCCATATGCCGTGGACCCTCGATCCGAGCAACCCCAGCGCTCCGGCCGTCCGGACCACGCGTGACGGGATCAACAACATCGAGCAGGTCGTGATCGACAACGCTGCGCCCGGCGCGTACACCGTCGAGGTGTCCGGGTTCAATGTCGCCGTCGGCGCGACCCAGGGCTTCGGTGTGGTCTCGAACGGGTTCCTCGTCAACTGCTCCTCGAACGGGCTCATCTCGATGAGCGGTTCGCGCGTCCAGTGCGACGGATCCCTCAACGTCCAGGTCATCGACTGCGATCTCAACACCTCCGACGAGGTCGTTGACACGGTCGATGTCATGATCTCGTCCACCACCGATGCGGGCTTCATGCTGACCCTGACCGAGACGGCCGCGGAATCCGCCGCGTTCACCGGTTCTTTCACCTTCTCAAGCTCCGGCGGCGCCGATCTCGGGGTCAACGAGGGTGACACGATCACCGCGACCTACATCGACGCGGACGACGGTGAAGGCAACTTCGGTGTCTTCAACGACTCGACGGCCACCGTGGATTGCACCGCGCCGATGGTCCTGAGCGCCAGCGCGACGGACATCGAGCCCCGTGCCGCGGTCGCGAGCGTGACTCTCGACGAACCCTCGTCGATCACGGTCCGCTACGGCGAAACCATCGGTTCGCTGACCCAGTCCGCTGGTTCTAACTCGCTCAGCACGTCCCATGACGTCGCGATGACGGGTCTCCAGGACGAGCACGACTACGTATTCGTGGTCGATGCGACCGACCAGGCGGGCAACATGAGCACGGACGACAACGGCGGCGTGGGCTATGCCTTCACCACCCCCGATGTGCCCGACTTCTTCACGGAGCAGTTCGGTTCCGGGATTGACCTCGTGGGCTCTCGAGTTGAGTTCCGTCCGGTCGCGACCGTCGAGGGCTACGAAGCCTGTATCGATCCGATCACCCCGGGTGTGTTCCCCGTATCCCCCGCCGGCGGCGTGAGTGTGTCGCTCTCCGACGACGATTCGGAGCAAATCTCACTCTCGGGTGGACACACAGTCCAGCTCTACGGAGAGGTGTACGACGAGTTCTACATCGGTTCCAACGGGTACGTTACCTTTGGCTCCGGCCGCTCGACGTACTCCGAATCGTACGGTGAGCACTTCAGCGCCAAGCAGGTCTCGGCGCTGTTCGACGACCTGAATCCATCGCAGGGCGGGAACGTCTCGTACCTCGAGCTGGGTGACCGTGTCGTCGTGACCTTCGATGGTGTCCCCGAGCACAACGGGAACAACTCGAACTCGTTCCAGATCGAACTCTACTACGACGGCACCATCGCCATGTCGTGGATCTCCCTCGACTCGAACGATGCCGTCATCGGTCTCTCCGAGGGCAATGGTCAGGATCCTGACTTCATCGCTTCGGATCTGAGTGTCTACGACTCGTGCGGCCCCCGTGCGCCGTATGCCGCAGATGTCTCCGTCCAGACCCCCATCAATGAGACCATCATCGTCCAGCTCGCTGGCGCCGATGATGGTCTGCCCGAGCGTCCGGGTGAGCTTACGTACTCCGTGGTCTCGCTCCCGAGCACGGGCACCATCTTCGATGTTGGGAGTGGTTCGCAGATCGTCAGTGTCCCCCATGTCCTTGCTTCGCAGGGCGACATGGTGGAGTTCGTCCCGGCGAACAACTACCAAGGTGTCGTGTCCTTCACGTACATCGCTGATGACGGCGGCACAGCTCCCGACGGCGGCGAGTCCAATGTCGGGACGGTTTCCGTCACCGTCGGTGGACCTCAGCCCGTCTACTCATTCCTCGTCGATGACACCAACCCCGGCTGGGACACGACGGGTGCTTGGGCCTTCGGTCAACCAGCCGGATCCAGCGGGGATCCTTCATCCGGCGCGACGGGCGACAATGTCTACGGGTACAACCTGAACGGCGACTATCCCAACAACATGCCACAGCAGTTCCTGACTTCCGAGTCGCTCGACTTCACGGGCGTCACCCAGGTCACGCTCACATTCGAGCGTTGGCTCGGGGTCGAACGTTCCCAGTATGACCACGCCGTCATCCAGGTCAGCGTGAACGGCGGAAGCTGGGAAACCATTTGGGAGAACGATTTCAGCACGTCCATGAGCGAATCGTCGTGGACGAGCGTGTCCTACGACATCTCGGGAATGGCCGACGATCAGAGCGATGTCCGGGTCCGCTGGATCATGGGAACCACCGATACTTCGGTCGTGTACCACGGCTGGAATATCGATGACATCGTGTTCGAAGGGATCACAGAGATCTCCGCCTGCCGTCCGGATTACACGGGCGACGGCGAACTCGATTTCTTCGACATCAGCGCGTTCTTGACACTCTTCAGCGCCGAGGATCCCCTCGCGGATTACAACGGCGACAACGAGTTTGACTTCTTCGACATCAGTTCGTTCCTGATGGATCTGAACGCCGGCTGCCCCTGATCTTGCTCAGTTGGGCTGAATGATGGATATCCAGGCGGGAGCGGCCAGAGTCGCTCCCGCCCTTTCTGTTTGTCTGAGTCACTCGTGATCCATCAGAAGATCGGGTCGTCCGTGTCATCTCCGATGACCAGGCAATCCCGGATCTCCTCCCTGAAACGGAGCGCCTCAAGCACACAAGAGATGAACTCTTCGCTTGAGAAAGGTTTTTGGAGCACACGGAACGCGTGACGCGCCACGTCGTGGTGCTTGGTGATGGATGGATCCATTCCCGTGATATAGATCACGGGTGTATGCGCGATCTCGGGGATCTGCTCAAGCCGTTCCTGGACACTGAATCCGCTCCCCGCGGGCATATTGATATCGAGCACGAGCACATCGGGTAGTTCGTGCCGGGTCCGGTCGAGCGCTTGGTACGCATCGCTCGTCAGGATCGTGGAAAGTCCTTCGCGCTGTAAACGAACGCTGAGTGCCTTCAGTAGCCGGGTGTCGTCATCCGCGATCAAGACTTTGTGTGTCATCGGGTATCCCCAGAGGAGTTCAGGTCAGTCATGGAGTTCAACCAGTGAGGGCGCGTGATCCGGGCAGGGGCTCGTTTCCTTCCCGAGAAGCCCTTGGATCTCACGAACGAGTTGTTCGTTCGTGAACGGCTTCCGGAGGACGCGGACCCCATCAATCGAATCGATCATGGTTTGAAACCGTTCACGGAAACCCGTCATGATCAGGACGGGTGTGTTCCCGGTATCCCGGATCGATCGTGCGAGTGTGATCCCGTCGCCTCCGGGCATGTTCAGATCGGTGATGACAAGATCAAACACACGTTCCTTGAAAATCGACAAGGCCTGTCCACCCGTTCTCGCGCACACACACGAAGCGCGAAGGGCGGACAACCGGGTGCTCACCGCTGCGAGCATCGCTTCGTCGTTGTCCACAAGGAGAATCGAAAGTCTCTCAAGCGGCATGGTTCACGCCTTCCTTGTTCTCTGAATCGGGAACCCCGACATGAACCTCGATCGACGCGAGAACCTCACTCGCCTTGTAAGGCTTGCTCAGAAACCCCGATCCTCCAACTTCGTAAGCACGCTGACGCGCCATGTCCTGCACATTCGCTGACAGAAACACGATCGGGGTCTCTTCAAGCCCCGGGATCCGCTTGATCCGTGAGCAAGCGTCGTACCCATCGATGTCGGGCATCCGGATATCCAGGATGACGATGTCCGGACGATGGATCGCCGCGGCCTCGACTCCAGCGAGTCCGTTGATCGCGTGGAATACCTCGTAGCCCGCGTGCTGAATCCGTGTCATCAACGCCGCGGTGATCCCGGGTTCGTCATCAACAATGAGTACTGACTTCCCCATGATAAAACTCCTCGTGGGTATGATCGATCAATTCGGATATCTGGTCAGAGGCCGCATAGATCGACCACGAACCGAGCGGTTCGATCGAGAACGGTGATTCTGATTGGTCGCTGAGCCGGCTGATCCTGTCAGAGCTCATCCGAGACAGACGTTCATTCAGTTCGGTCCAGTCGGATCCATCACTCAAGATCACGACCTGTCCGTCCTCGATTCCAGGAAGCACGATGTCGTTCGGATGACAGACCGACGCCACAAACATGCGGATCCCGTTCATGTCCAGCTTGGGGACATTCACACGCAGAGAGGTCGCATGGACACGCCCGTTCCGATCCCGCTCGAGCGCTCGAGCGATGAACGCGTAGAGCACATGTTTGGCACCCGCGATGGGCACCGTGACCGAGAAGGTTGAGCCCTCGCCGAGCACGCTGCTCACAGACACGGAGCCGAGATTGATCGCGACCAGCTCTTTCACAATGCACAGACCGAGCCCGAATCCCTTCGCCGAGATCTGTGTATCGGGTGTGCCTTGCTCGAATCGCTTGAAGAGCTGCTGGACCTGTTCGGGTGACATACCCGGCCCCATGTCGCTGACACCGATCCGGATCATGTCGTCCGAGTCCTGTTCCGCCCAGATCCGCACCGATTGTCCCGGGTTCGAGAACTTGATCGCGTTGACGACGAGATTGACGATCGTCCGACGTGTCTTTTCAGCATCGACGTAGACGTATGGAAGATTGGTCGGGCACTCGCAGGCGACATCGACATTCTTGATCGATCCCCGCGCCCTCACGATCGGAAGCAGGTCTTCGAGAACATGCAGAATATTCTGCGGCTTGCGCTCGACCCGGAGTGTGCCTGCCCTCAGCTTCCCGGAATCGAGGAAGTCATCGACGAGCTGTGTCAGATCGCTCGTCGCTGACGTGATGAACTCGAGATACTCGCGCTGTGCAGGGGTGACCTCACCGCCCAGGCCGTCGGAGATGATGCTCGCGAACTCCATGATCACCGCGAGGGGCGTACGGAACTCATGGGCAACATCCTCGACGAATCGGTGTGCGGTATCAGCGAGCTCGCTCAGCCGCGTGTTCGTCTCTCGGAGTTCGGTGTTCGAAAGCTTCAGCTGCCGGGTCAGCGTCTTGTTCGCGTTCTCGAGTGTAAACCGGCGCAGCGCATCGTGGATCCGTTGTTCGAACTCGTGCGGGTTCTCGAACGCGACTGATTTATCCAGGTAATCCGAGGCGCCGTTCCGGAACGCCTCCGCAGCGATCTGCTGATCGCCGCTCGAAGTGATGATGATGACCGGGCCGATCTCGGCGCGTTCAAAATCGTTCAGCCACTCGATCCCAGACGTGCTCCCGAGCTGATAGTCGCACAGGATGATCGCGGGACCTTCCGCCGGCAGCTCCGCGAGCGCGACATGCGGATCCCTGTATTTGTGGACCACGAACTGGGCCCTGTTGTTCATCGTGTTCTCGAGAGCACAAGCCAAGAGATTCAGATGATCCCCGTTGTCGTCCACAAGCACCGCTTGGATTGGTTGGCTATCGAGTCCGCTCATCACCTTGGGAATCCCTTCGGGTTCGCGGGTAGGTGCAAATATCCATGTCCGTTGTATCAGCCAGAATGACCACCGAGTTTGGGCAATTCCTCAGACCCGTGATGCCCATATTGGGTGTGTTGAAAGCACATCCGGTTCGGGATTCCGCTGTCCGGATTGAGAATCTTGTGATCTTGTGACGATAGATCACACGGTTCTGTATCCAACCCCACTCCACGCAAGGGCCGCACGTGCGACGAACCAATGTACCAGCTTGCAGCACGACGAACCGAATGGTTTGGATCGCTTCGTTGTCCGTACTGCTGCTGACGACGGCCGTCCTCCTCAGCTGGATCTTCGGTGTCACCCACATCGTCCGAATCAGCGAAACATCCGAACCGATGCAGTTCAACACGGCGCTCGGACTCTTTGCGTGTGCGTTCGCGCTCCTCGGAAGTCAAACTCAGAACCGAACCACGGTACTCATCAGCGCACTTGTCGCCGGAGTCATCGGATTCCTCACCGCGATCCAGTACCTTCTTCAAGTCAATCTCGGGATCGATTCACTGCTCGTATCCCCACTGAAGAGCGACACGTCGGTCTATCCAGGGAGACCCGGTCCGAACACCACACTGTGTCTCTGTATGTGCTCGATCGCGCTTCTCCTCCCCGTGATCCGATAGCAAACCACGTTCGGAAGCGGCTTCATTGTAAATATCGGGGGGCTCGTCACGATCCTTGCTGCCGTGTCCATCCTTGGCTATATCTCAGGATTCGAGTTCGGATACAGCTGGGGTGCGTTCCCAGGTATGTCGCCGCAAACAGCGATCTCGTTCTTCCTGATCGGGTCGGGTATCGCGGGGACGTTCATTCGTCGCGACGCAACCTACGCAGGTCGAGCGCAGGTCTGGAGATCGACCCCTCTCGTCGCGACGTGTGTCCTACTCGTCCTGTCGTTCCAGGTCTACTTCACGATCCGGAGCAATGAAGTCCGTTCCCAGTCGCTCATGACTCAGAATGTTGCGGACGAGATCATCCAGGAACTGGATGAGATCATCCAGAACCTGCGCGATACGACACTGAACCTCGGTTCCTTTGCATTGGACCTCAAGAACCCACAGAGACCGATCTACGCGGCCGAAGAACGGATCGAATCCATCGATGGGAAGCTCATGATCTATGGGCTTGAGAACACCCTCCTCTGGTCCTCGAGCGGCGATGAGCCGGTCAGCTCAGAGATCCGGAGTACGATCAGCGATATTCTGGATTCACACAAGAATCAGCTTGATTCCCACAACGCCAAGGCCGGCTCCATCACAGCCAGCGTTGTAGGCGACATACTCCTCTTCGATGTCCTCACGACGAACACGAACAATAATCAGCCGGCCGTAATCGTTTCTATCGCATCGGTCCCCCGCCTTTACAACCACGCAAGGTCGGCCATCGATCCGAAGAGCGAGTACGAATCCACTATCAGTTTCGGAACCACACGACGCCATGTGCCTTCGGACAAGAACGAGGGTGCAGGATTGGCCCGAAGAGAAGTTCGGGAATACATCGTCGAAGACAGGATCCTTCTTGTGGCCGAAATATGGCCGGCGCAGACCACGATTGAATCAGCAAAGACTCCGCTCTCGACGCTCGTGGTCATGGGTGGGCTGTTCCTGACGGTCATGCTCAGTCTCGTTGTTTCGTTCTTCCTGAGCACGAGAGCATTTGTCAGCTCATTGGAAGAGAAGGATCAGGAAACACGCCGAGTCTCCCGTGATCTTCAGGATCTCCAGAACCAAGCGATCGATCAACACGCAATCGTCGCCGTCACGGATGTCAAGGGTGTCATCACCTATTGCAACGACCGGTTCTGCAAACTTTCCGGGTATTCTCGGGATGAGCTTGTTGGACAAACCCACCGTGTGATCAACTCGGGGGTCCACACCAAGAGCTTTTTCGTTTCCATGTGGAGGACGATCGCGTCGGGCCAGGTATGGCAGGGCGATATCTGCAACCGTGCGAAAGACGGCTCGTTGTATTGGGTGAACACGACCATCACCCCCTTCAAGGACGACGAGGGCAAGATTACCAAGTTTGTCGCGATCCGGACCGATGTCACGGCTCACCGACTCGCTGAACAACGCATCAAGCAGATCAACAAAGAACTCGTCCAGCGGGCCAAGGAGATGGAACAGATCACATATATGGTCTCCCATGATCTCAAGTCCCCCATCGTGACGATCCAGGGCTACAACGGCTTCCTCCACCAGGACCTCGAAGCGGGGCGTACCGACCGCTTGATCGGATTCTCCGAAGCGATCCGCAGCGCGTCCGAACGGATGCAGCGACTCCTCGACGATCTACTCCTGTTCAATAAAATCGGAAAGGCCGAACGAGAGCACGGGCCGATCCAGACATCCTCCCTGATCCAAAAACTGATCGACGGGCTCGCCCCCATGCTCGATTCCGTGCACGCCGAGATCGATGTCCAGGCCGATCTTCCTGACCTGTACGGCGATTCTTCGAGTCTCCAGCAGGTGTTCCAGAACCTGATCACCAACGCGATCAAATACGGACGATCCGATGATGGAGTGCTCCGTTTGACCATCGGGGGGGAGCAGACCGAGGAGCAGATCCGTGTCTGGGTCGCCGATGAAGGACCGGGTATCGATCCACGATTCCGAGACAAGGTGTTCGAAGTCTTTAATCGGCTCCAATCCGAGTTCGAAGGAACCGGTGTTGGGCTCGCAATTGTCAAACGGGTCGCGGAAGCTCACGGGGGATCCGTCTGGGTCGAAGAATCAGAATCCGGAGGCGCGAAGTTTGTGTTCTCCGCTCCGCTCACGCACACAACGCCTCAGCTTACGGAGATCGGCGCATGAACTCTCAGCCCACAGCCCGAGCCCATCGGGGAAAGCCGATCCACGTCCTTCTCGTCGAGGACGATCCGACACACGCCGATCTTGTGCGCATGTCGCTCGAGAACAACGATGTGAAGACCACGATCTCGCACGTGAGCAACGGAGAAGACGCGATCCTGTACCTCCGCCAAAGCGGAGAATACAGATACGCACGGCGCCCGGATCTCGTGCTCCTCGACCTTAAAATCCCGCGTCTGAATGGGCACGAAGTGATCGAGCAGGTCAAAGCAGATGCAGAACTCCACGACATCCCCGTTGTCGTCCTCTCGACATCGGACAACCATCTCGATATCGAGCGGGCGTACCGACTCGGAGTCAACAGCTATATGACAAAGCCCATCGATTTCGTCAAGTTTCAGAAGATGATCCGTGAGTTCGGACTCTACTGGACCAACCACAACAGATATCCAGGACGGAATGAACTCTTCGCAGCACGGGAGTGAGTGTGCGAACACCGGTCAACATGAAGATCGACGGTGTCGTCTGGAACGACTCGGCAATCAATAACGCTGAGAATGGAATAGAGCAACTGACCGGATACGAACCGCTCTCTCGGGGTTGGAAGTGTGGGAAAGACATCAGATTCTCGCGACCCCCTCACGGGATCTGACCACCGGAGAGATTGTCGCCGTGGGAACTGGACCAACGCGCCGAACCGGAAGGGTGACCGGCGATAGTCCCGCTGTCCTCGCATGAGGTCAGAGTCGATCCGAATCTACAGAGCCGCACCTGATACCGTCGAAGGTAGGCGAGATTGAGCCAAGCGTCACAAGTGCTTGATTGTTCGAGGCTTCAGAAAGCGGGTGACCGGAGTCGAACCGGCGACATTCAGCTTGGGAAGCTGACGTTCTACCACTGAACTACACCCGCGTCAGTGCGTTCCTTGACGCGATGGGCATTATAGGTCCCCTTCCCGGCTTCGGCGACTGTCTCGTCGAGAGGACGATGAAGATTCGTCGCTCAGCCCCTCCGTGAGCCAAGCCGTTGATTCCACCAGGTTTCCAGCCGCCGAGCGGATCGGCCACTCACACCGAGATTCTCACAGCTGATCCTCCCGAAGGAGTTCAGGAGTTCCTGCCGTTCATGGGGGTCTCGCACCTCGTGGGCTTCCCGGAAGACCCCAGCGGCCCGTTCGAGCCCTTTCGTGCCACCCGGGAGAGGGAGTCTGAGCGCCTGTTTCGCGCTGAGTTTGATCGCTCCGATACTGAGCGCGGCCCCAAAGTAGTCCCGGCAAGCAATCATAGTGCTCACGGGTGAAGCAACCGCCGCTCCCACACTCCAAAGATCATCGTGTTTAAAGGGCATAAGAGACACAATCGGGACGCTCGGCACATAGATCCCTTGTGAATCGACGTAGGCCTCCATCACTCGGGTCTGCGTCGCGAGCAGCACCTTCGGGACCAGCCGGATGTCGATCCAGGAGGACATCTTGGTGTCTCCCGAGAGCCCCGCACGATGGATTCTCGGGGAGCGCCACGTCTGCTTATGGATCCGGGTCGTTCGCTCCCCCCAGAGACTGCACGCGGGATCGATCAGCCCCGAGGTCAGAAGTCGCGGATAGCGATCCTCGATCGGATCGTCCGTTTCATTGATGTCTTCCGAGTTCCGGACATGCCCTTTGAGCCCGTAGTACTGATCGCGGAAATCCGCCGTTGCATGCGCGATGTCCCCGATCGTCAGATCCCGGGAGACCACGAGATCCGGAACCCCGAGCGTGCTGGCGCTCAATCGTCCCCAAGTCGGTTCGTCTCGGAGCGTGTCGTTCTGAATCTGGATCGGATCGATCGATTCGAACGCGCCCGTGTGGGTCCGGATGAGTTTGGAAGTCCGTTCGCCACACTTCTCAAGAGTGACGGCACACGTATAGACCCCAGCATCGTCAAAGACGTGCTCGTTGGAGATCCACAGCGCCTGGATTGCTCCAGTCTCCAGTACGGCCTTCCGAGCCGCACCCGCGTCATCCGATACAAGAACAGACTGCGGCAGTACGAGCGAGACCCGTCCCCGCTTCGCGCACAGCTGCATCGAGCGCACGAGAAACGCGATGGAAAGATCCGCGTACCCCCCCACCGCATCATCGCAGCACGCGCTGAGGAGCCGAGCCGTCCGCCGATCCGATGCTGTCGCGCGGGTCAACTGATTGAGGAACGGCGGGTTCCCCACGATCACATCGAAGCCTGAACCATCCCGCTCAAACACTTCCGGGAACTCAAGCCCCCAGTGGAAAAGATGGTCAGAGGGGAGCGGTTCCGACCCCAGATATTCGGCGCACCATGCATCGCAAGATCGTTCCCCCTTCATCGTGACCGCGGGATCGAGAACCCCGAGCAGCGAGTTCCCGAATCTGATGTGATCCCGAATCGAATCGCTCGAGCCGCCCGCGCGAACGAGCGCCGTGATACACAACTCGACCGAGATCCGATCGAGATCAACGCCGTAGATACATCGATCGATCACGCGCGAGATCGCGCTCGACTCCGGTTCACCCGTGATTTCCCGGAGCCGGGCGGCCAACCGTCGCGCCGCGCACGCCAGAAAACGTCCCGACCCACAAGCCGGGTCGCACACCCGGATCGAGAGGATCGAAGTTTCATCGGGATCGTCGAGCCCATCGAGGATCGGGTCGAGCGCATGATCGAGCACGTGTTCAACCAGCGGTATCGGTGTGTAAAACGTTCCCGAACCCGTCCGGGCACCCCTTGCTCTCGGAATGAACCTCGCTGTTCCATCGACCACGCTGACATCGAGCCCGAGGAGCACTTCATACGCCGACCCGGGATCGCAATCAATCCGATCTTCACGGAGGAGCCGCAACGGTTCCGGCCAACCTGAGTCAGGACTGAAGCACACAGCCGATTCGGGGAGGACTGTTCGGAGCGTCCCCACGATTGAGCGCAAACGGAGTTCGTCGGGATCCACGATCCCCGATCGTCGGTGGTGCTCGAGAAGCTGATTCGCTCGATCGATAATCCTGACACGCGTGTCGCGCCACGTGTCCCGGCCTGTGCTCGTGGGGTGCGCCATGGTCATGGTCAATAGCCCCACTCGGATTCGAACCGAGGACCAG
The DNA here is from genome assembly GCA_027019265.1 of Phycisphaerales bacterium. Lineage (GTDB taxonomy): Bacteria > Planctomycetota > Phycisphaerae > Phycisphaerales > UBA1924 > UBA1924. Next base: position 84,434 of record JALUWX010000006.1, on the reverse strand, counting down.
GCGATTATGAGTCGCTTGCTCTAGACCGCTGAGCTATGGGGCCGCCCTGGATCGTGGACATTGTACCGTCCGCGCGCATGATCAGACATCGAGATCACAGATCACCATCGCGTGATCGGAGACACCGAGCCCGGATTCCCGATCGATATGGCACCCCTTGAGTACCTTCCGAGCGGCCGGATTCAGGAAGAGATAGTCGATGCGCCATCCCCGATCGAGCTCCCGAGCCCGGCCCCGGTTCGACCACCATGAGTATGGACCGTCGATATCCCCGAACTCCTCTCGCACGATGTCGTGCCACCCCATGTCGATAAACGAGCCCATCCATTCGCGCTCGTGGGGGAGGAACCCGGAGGTCTTCTGGTTCGACTTCGCGTGGAAGATGTCTCGCTCGGTGTGCGCGATATTGAAGTCACCCCCAAGGATCGTCGGGACGCGCGACTTCCGGAGCGTGTCGGCCCAGGTATGGAAGAACCCGAGCCACCGGTCCTTGATCTCCTGTCGATGTTCCCCAGACGACCCCGAGGGGAGATAGATCGAAGCGACCCGAACCGGACCTACCCGTGCCACAACGACCCGCCCTTCGAGGTCTTCATCCTCACCCGCGCCCCTCGACTCTTCTTTGATCGTGTCCTTCGCCAGGATCCCGGTCCCGGCGTACCCCCTCTTCTCCGCCGGGTGCCACAGCGTGTTCCAGTCCTCGGGATCGCGCCAATCCGTGGGGATCTGCTCGGGGAGCGCGCGGACTTCCTGGAGCAAAAGCACGCTCGGATCGACCCGAGCGATGTGCTCGTCCCAACCCTTTTTAATGGCCGCCCTGATCCCGTTGATATTCCATGTCGCGATACGCATGTCCGACTCTAGCCCTAGTGTCGGTCATGTCCGAGTTCACCCACGCTGTCGTTGTCGCTGGATCCCCCGAGTCCAACCTCTCGCTGTACCACCGGATCCGATTCGCCGTGGGTGATCCCACCGCATCGATCGATCTGGTCTGCGCGGACGGATCCTCCGAGCGGATCCTGATGATCCGCGACATCGAGATGGACCGCGCGAAGCAGAACGCACGCGCCGATCGGGTCGTCTGCCCTGGGGATTACAAGCCCGAGGTACGGAACGAGGGTGATCGCGAACTCGCAACGGCCCAGTCCGTCGCGCAGTGCCTGCTCGATCATGCGATCTCCAAGGTCATCGTCGATCGCACTCTCCCGGAGATCTACGCCCACTACATGCGCGAGCGTGGATTGAACGTTGAGTGCGACCCCATGCTCGGGGTCATGGAGCGTCGTTCCAAGGATGACCAAGAGCTGGATGCACTCCGCGCCGCCCAGAAGCTCACCGAAGGGTGCATGAGCTTTGTCTGCGAGCTCATCGCGAACGCGAACCCCAACAAGGAAGGGGTTCTCCATCTCGACGGCTCCCCCCTCACGAGCGAACGGATCTTCCCCCTGATCGATCTCTACTTCATGGAACGCGGTGCCTCATCCCCCCACGGCTCCATCGTCGCCGCGGGCCCCGTCGGCGGGGACTGCCACGACCGAGGGCACGGCCCGATCCGTACGGGCGAGCCCGTCATCGTCGATCTCTTCCCCCACGTCAAAGCCACCAAGTACCACGGCGACTGCACCCGCTGTGTCGTCCACGGCGACATCCCCGACGAAGTCACAAAGATGCACGCCTGTGTCGTCGAAGCGCAGGAAGCCGCCATCAACGCAACCCGCGCCGGAGTGACGGCGGATGCCGTCCACCGAGCCACGCTCGGCGTTATCACCGAGCACGGCTACTACGCCGGGATCCCCGACGACCCCGACACCATCGCGATGGTCCACGGCACAGGGCACGGGATCGGGCTCGACGTCCACGAGCCCCCCCTCATCGATGTCGGCGGGGTCGAACTTGTCCGAGGGGACGTCCTCACCATCGAGCCCGGGCTCTACTCGAAGCGCATCGGTGGAATCAGAATCGAGGACATGGTCGTCGTGACCGACGATGGATGCGAGAACTTCAACACTCTTCAGAAGGGGCTCACCTGGAAGTAAGCGGATCCGCTTACCTCGCTTTCCCCTGCGCCGCGACGGCCGCCATCGCCGCCTCGACCGCTTCGGGATCGCCCAGGTACTTCTTGCTGATCGGGTTCAACTGCTCATCGAGCTCGTACACGAGCGGCATCCCCGTGGGGATGTTCACCCCGACGATGTCCTCATCGCTGATCTGATCCAAGTGCTTCACGAGCGCGCGGAGCGAGTTCCCGTGCGCGGCGATGATGAGGCGCTTCCCGACCCGGATCCGGGGCGCGAGCACGTTGTCCCAGTAGGGCACCACCCGCTCGACCGTGTCTTTCAGACATTCCGTCAGGGGGATCCGGTCCTTCGCGAGTGAAGCGTACCGCCGGTCGTGCCCGGGGTAGCGCTCGTCGCTCTCCTTGAGCGCGGGCGGCGGGATGTCGTACGAGCGGCGCCAGATCTTGACCTGATCCTCCCCGTGCTCCGCGGCCGTCTCTGTTTTGTTCAGCCCCTGGAGCGCTCCGTAGTGGCGCTCGTTGAGCTCCCACGCGCGGGTCACCGGGAGCCACATGAGGTCCATCTCTTCCATGACGTGCCAAAGGGTCCGGATCGCACGCTTGAGGACCGACGTGTACGCCTCGTCGAACGTGTACCCCTCGTCCCGGAGGAGCTTCCCGGCCGCTGCTGCCTCTTCGTGCCCCTTCTCACTGAGCGGAACGTCCTTCCACCCCGTGAACCGGTTCTCTTTGTTCCAGACGCTTTCGCCGTGACGGATCAGGACCAAGGTGTGCACGATATCGCTCCTTCGTTCGTGTGGGTGACCGATACTAGCGGATCCGGATCTCGTTGTGCTCGGGATCCCACGTGGGAACGAGCGATGAGCTGTCCAGTCGCGCCGCGAACTCGATATCCGCCCCCATTCCGAGCGAGTCGAGCTTCCGTCCGTGAGCCGCCGAGCGGATCGCGGGTTCCACCCCCCCGCTTCCGTGGATCGTGGATCGGGTCACATCGAGCGCGATCCGCGCGGAGTCCGTGAGCGCCCAGTCGGATCCCAACTCAAGCAGTCGCTCGATCATCAACCCCGCCCCGATCGTGTCGTCGAGCGACACCCGTCCATGCGTCCCCGAGCACACGAGCAGCACGTCCCGTCCCCCATTGAACAGGGTCCGCGCGATCGCGCCCCGATTCACGATTGATCCAATGAGCACCCGCGCCGAGCCCGTGCACCGATGGATCGCGCGGGTCCCATTCGTCGTGGACATCACCAATGTCCGCCCCCCCACCGTTTCCTGGCTCATCGACAACGGCGAGTTCCCGAGATCGAACCCCTCGGGGGGGACCGCGTCGCGCTCCCCGGCGAGGATCGCGTCGGGGATACGCGCTTTCGCAGCGAACGCATCCTCGATCGACTCGACCGGGATGACCCGCTCCGCCCCGGACCCGAGGGCCGCGAGCATCGTGGTCGTCGCGCGCAGCACATCGATCGCGACGGTATCGCGATCGAGTGCGGACTCAATGAGTTGGTATGTCAGCGCGACATCGATCGATCGCATGGACCGAGTCTATTCGCGCGGCCGATCAGTTGCTCGCGAGCTTGATCCCGATCGACTGAGGATCGACGGAGTTCGGGAGCACACGGGTGAGGAAGTTCGCCTTCGCACGGTTCCGCTCGAGCGGGGTCAGCTCGAGAAGGTCGATCCGATCCAGCACCTCGTTGATCCGATCCGCGGCCATCGCACGCTCTTCGTCCGAACCACGGAGCGCGTCGCGGACCTCGTCGATCCGGGTCCGGGTTTCGCTCTGCGCGTCGTACGCGCCGAGGAGCCCGACGTAGGAATCGACCAACCGATCCACGGATCGCGGGGACAGACGCTCAAGAGGGAGCGACGGGTTCGTCGGGTCCGCGGCGTAGCGGGTCACCCCGTCCTTCGCCGCGCTCCGCACGAGATCGTCGTTCGCGATATCGGGCTGAAGCCCCAGCTCGATCAGCACCTGGCGCGACGCGAGATACGGGTCGTTGTCGCGGATCTGGATCGTGTCTTCATCGAGGAGGGCTTCCGCGAGGTTCGCGGTGGTTCCTGTCGGTCCAACCGGATCGATATGCTCGCCGACAGCGAGGTCGTAGGCATACGCCCCCATCCCGGAAGCGGCCGCGAAGTACGCGATCGTCGGGTCTTCCGTGTACGTCACGACCGGGAGCCCGCCGTTGTTCGCCGTCCCCGAACCCGTCGCGAAGATCACGTTAGGGGTCCCGACCACGGTCCCGATCAGATCGATCGAACCCGTCGCGATGATGTCCGTCCCGAGATCCATGAAGACATCGGTCGGACGATCGAACTCGTTCTCACGACGATCGACCTCGCCGGCCAGGCGTTCAAGGAACACGATCTCCGAACCACCCGATCCCGTCGCCGTGATTCTGAGATTCCCGAGGACACTGAGGTCCCCGAGTTCGAGTCGAGCCACGCCGCTCCGGTTCTTTGCACCGATATCGAGCGATCCGAAGGAGAGCAACCGCTGTCCCTCACCCATGGTCACGCCCTCCGTCGCGCTGACGAAGAACCGATCGCTCGAGTCGAACCCGCCGAGATCGGTGAGCACCAGACCCTCGTTCGCTCCGTCAGCGAACAGGAAGCTCGCAACGTCGATCGCGCTGGAGCGATCGTCCCCGAACGTGATATTCCGGAACGACCCGCTCAGCATGGTCGGCCCGAACACACGCCCGACGCCCAAGCTCCCCTGGAACTTGAACGGGGTCCGCCCCTCGTTGAGCCCAGCGAACGGATCCCCGTCGTACATGAACGCGACATCCGTCGTCCCACGGACCACGGCGAAGAGGTTGCCACCGAACAAGGCCGTTCCTTCTCCGACATGGAACGTGACACTCGGTCCCGCGAGCCCGAAGTCACCGAGGAAGACCATGTCCCCGAGCGTGGAGACGTTCCCTCGGATCGTCCCGCCGATGGAATCGATATGGATCGACCCGAGGCGCATATCGCTTGTGGGGTTGTCCCCGATCGATCCGATGAAGTTGACGTTCAGGGCCGCGTCAGCGTCGAGCCCGTAGTACATCCCGGATTCAGAGAACACGTTCCCGAAGAAGTCCACCGCGCCGCTCGTGGAGTTGAGCGAGACGTTGTCGATCAAGCGGGTGTTCCCCGCGAGGGTGATGTCCCCCCCAGTCGCCGTCACATCAGCGCCCAGATCGATCGTCGATCCGGTGAGCGTGACACTCGCGGCTGTGATCGGAGCGCCACCGAGCTCGAGCGCGTCGTTCATCCGGGTCGCGATGACCCGGTCGCCCGACATATTCACTTCGCCCGTCGCGTTGATCCGACCCGCGTTCATGACGTCAGCGCCGCTCGTCGCGATCGTGACATCGCGTCCGTTGATCGAGCCCGTATTCCACGCGGCGATCGAGTACACATCCCCCGCCGCAAGGCGCGGGGACCCGTCCACGGGCTGCATGTTCGACAGATCCGCCGGGACCTCGACCTGGACGAACCGATGACCGAGGTGCTCCCCGATCATGACCTGTTCACCCGAAGCCATGATGACCGTGCCGTCGGAAGCATCGATCGTCCCGATGTTCCCCACGCTCGCGCCGATGAGGGTCACGAGCTGGGCGTTGATCCGACCCATGTTGGTGACATTCCCTGTCACCCCCGTGAAACGATCAACCCCGGCCGTGAAGTCAGCGTTGGAGATATTCCCCGCCGCCGCGTGGATCGCGCCGGCGTTCACGACCGCGCCCTGACCGAACACGATCCCGGACGGGTTGACGATGTAGACCTGGCCGTTCGCGCTGAGCGAGCCGTTGATCATCGTCGCGTTGACCGAGTTCACCCGGTTGAGCACTCGGGAGCTCGCGCCGGGCATGATGAACTGGACACTCTCTCCCGACCCGATGTCGAACGAGGTCCAGTTGATGATCGTGGAGTGACCCGTGGTGATCGTGGTGTTCGATCCCACCGTGTCGATGGTCGCAGATCCGGAGACAACATCTCCCCCCTCCGGGGTTGCCTGAGCGAGCCCGGCGCAGAGCCCGGCCGTGGCGATAAGAGCGAGCCCGAACTGGGCGCGCATGCGTGTCGTGTCTTGAGTTGTCATAACGGCCTCCGATATTGTGATGTCAGTACACAAATGTCGCTGCGAAGTGCAGCCTGGAGTCCCCAACGTCTGTCGCCACGAACGGCGAGACTTGTTCACCGATTCGGGTAAACGCCATCGCGTATTGGAGACGGACGGTGAGGTTCCGTCTCAACTGTGCCTCGATTCCGACACCCGCACCAATGAGTGTCTCGTCCGACTCAAAAAACAGGGCGTTCTGTACGGCCACCCGTCCTATATCTACGAACCCGGACAGGATCAGATCCCAATCCGCGCTCCCAAATGGCTGAGTTCTTGAAGATCTGAACCGAGAACCGAACAAATCGGTCGTTGTCGAAGCGATCGGGGTCGCTTTCCCGAGGTGATATCGGTACTCCAGCGACGCCACCACCCCGCTGTCACCGGCCGCGACCGATTCGTCATACCCCCGGACCGTCGCCGCACCACCCGCGATGAACTGGTACGAGGGCGCAAGACGAGACCCAAAGGTCGATTGTCCACGGACACGGATCACCATCTCGTGCGCCAGAGTCATGTCGTCCGGCCCACGATCCCCACGGAAGCCCTCGGGGTCGAAAATCGGTTCCAGATAGAAGGAATGGGTCAGCTGAGCTGTCAGACGGGTGAACTCGTTCTCGACCATCGGCCGACCGAGATTCGCGATCATCACTTCGGACGTCCCCGCAGCATCCGCAAGGTTGGTCTCGACCTTGACCTCCCCGAACACATTGTGGAGCGGAGTGGATTTCTCGTATCGGAGCGCGATGAACGGGAGCAGGAAATCCTCGTCCCCCTGGACCAAGAGGACCCGGTTGTCAACCTCGGTGTGCTCGAAACGGATCCCCCCGACCAGATCCACAAACGCCGGGCCGTCTTCCCAGACGTTCAGCGCGAGCTCCGCGCCGACCTCATAGCCCTCGCCCTCGAAGTTCTCGAACCCGAGCCCGACATCGCTCGCCGTGTACTGGTTCCATCGTCCATGGACCCGCCCCCGAGCTTGCTCCGTGACATCGAACTCGTACGAAGCGAGCAACGCATGGACCTCATCGAAACTCGCCGTGATGTAGTCAATCTGGAGCACATCGTCGTTATTCGTGAGCTGACGATGGACAAATCCGAAGTGCTCGCGCCATTCATCCGTGCTCTTGGTTCCCGTGTTCGACACGCTCGCATACGCCGACCACTGTTTGGGTTCCGTGATGAGGTAGTCCACCACGACCGAGCCACGCTCCTCGCTGGGAGAAATCGAGACATCAACCCGTCGTCCGGGGTGCCGATTCAGCCGAAATACGGGCGAATCCACGTTTTTCTTGGTCAACAGATCACCTTGTGCTAAGGTGATCCTGCCGCGCACACGGCTGTGAAGGGGATGATTCACATTCGACACGTCGTCGTCGTGCTCACGTTCAGCGATCCGCTCGCCTCGAGCGATCGTGCGCACAAGAGCCACGTCGGCGGGCCAGATCAGGACGGTCAATACCAATGAACCCGAGCCACGCAGGTCCTCCTGTGTGGTTTCGAACGCGATCTCCTCAGGGGAGGGAGTGACCAGATGTCCGATCAAGCCCAGCCGATCTTCCGTTTCCGCACGCACCGCCTGGAGCACCGCGCTCATCGCGCTCCCGCTCAGATCCACGGGTCCGAACCGGACCAGATCGTCGAGCGAGGTTTTCACCCCCTCGGAACCGTCGCGCGGCGCGATGTACACCCCGTCAACAAGGGACAGCTCGACCATGGTCGAACCGAGTCCGTCGAGTGGCTCAAGCCCGTCGAGTTCGCGCGCGTAGACGAACGAGAACCCGCTCACCGGGTACACCCGTCCATCACGCTCCGGATCGAGCGTCGTCTGAGCGGACACCACGGACACACACATCGCGAAGGCCGCGATCACGCTCAGGATCAAACTTTTGCTCGACATAGGGACCTCAATGGCGGCGGCGAGAGCACGCAACGATCCTCATCACCGGTATCGTATACAAACACAAGACACCCAAACCCGTCCGAGAACAAGATCGGGGTATCTCCTTCAGCACCCATCGGTCCTTTCGGAGCTCCGACACAGCATGATCGCGCGATCTCGCCCAAGACCCCGACGAATCGAGCCGATGCGCACAACATGCGCAGATCTGCTCGATGCTTCATCCTTCCGATGGCCGGAGCCGCTGCATTGCTCTTGACCCAAGCAGGGTGTGAGAAGCGTGCGACCCCCACGCTTTCGAACGAGCAGCGCGCCCTGGTTCTCGAAGAACTCGGATTCCTCTCGAACCAGCCCAGCTCGACCGGGTCTGCCCCTCACCGCGCAGCTGAGTATTCCGACCCACACCCGACCCTCCTCGCAGGCGATTGGATCGCGCTCGGGTGGGCAACGCTCGATGATTCTGTATTCATCTACGAACCGGGCATGGATACCCAGTCGCCGTTCGCCGGGGTTGTTCAGACGTTCTACGAGTAGACCTCTATAGAGAGCCGTCACAACCGGGTCAGTTGTCCTGCGCCTTGATGATCTCGGTCATGTCTCTGTACGCCGTCAGGTCATCAACGTTTACCACCCCGTCACGGTTGACATCCGCGCCCCCCTGTTTCTCGCCGTAGAATGCGACAAACCGGTCGTAATCCGAGGTGGTGAGTTCGCCGTCCTCGTTGTAATCGTACCGGTTCATGAACCGATCGATCTCGCGCTGTTGGGTCATCGTGTTGTTCGCTGTCAACCGTTCGTCGGCATTGAGCATCCCGTCGCCGTCCGAGTCGTACTGTTGGATCATCGAATCGATCCAACTCCGGGACCGGTCCGACCACTGCTGCTGCATCGCGAGGGTTTCCTCGTCGGACATGATCCCGTCACCGTCCGTGTCGTGCTGCTTGACCATCCGATCCATCCGGCTCTGATCCCGCTCGTCGAGCCACTGATTGAACGCGTGCTCTTCCTCCGGATTGAGTTGCCCGTCCTCATCCATGTCGAACCGGGACTTCATCCGATCAACGCGGGGGGAGTTGAGCATCCGCTCCCGTCCGGCGGCCACCATCTCCTCGGCGCTCACAAACCCATCCCCGTTCAAATCTTGCGATTCGATCCAACGATCACGCCATGCTTGCATCATCGCTTCGCGCTCTTCATCGTTGAGCATTCCGTCCCCGTCCTTGTCGTATTCAAGGATCCGAGCCTCCATCTCCTCGAACCGATCCCGTCCCCGATCGCGCCCCTCCGGACCTCCCCGACGCGCCCCCTGAAGCTCACGCGGCCCCTGCTCAGCAGAGCCCGATTCGGATGCTGCCGGAGCGGGCTGGTCCGCTTTGGATGTGTCCAACGCATACGCGCTCTGGCCCGGATCGATATCCAGGGTTAGGCCTGTCGAGCTCACACCGAGGAGATCTGTCTCGTCGCTCGATCCCGTATCGAACACAAGGATCGCGCCGAGCCCAAGAACCCCGATCCCGAGAGCGCCAACAACCAGTGCTTTGCTGTTCATGCGAAAAACCTCCGACGGGTATACCAAGATCAACGCTCGAAGAGTCGGCGTATCACCCTGAATCTGCACACTTTCCGACAAAGATCATTCTATCAAAAAACCGCCCGAAAGGGCGGCATGAATGGCGAGGGGGAGACTCGAACTCCCGACCTGAGGGTTATGAATCCTCCGCTCTAGCCAGCTGAGCTACCTCGCCGCTTGATTGAGCGGCGATTCTAGACCCCCACTCCCATTAAGTCAGCAAGCTCACGTGTCCGTCTTCGGCTGCACAGGCTCGCTTGTCACGGCCTGGGCGCCCGTGCTCGAAGCATGAGCGGACCCCGCCAGATCCGGGTTGTGCGGGGGTTTGGCGCTCTCAAACTGGGGAGACTGGGTGTGCTGGGCCTGTCCGGAAGCGCCCTGCCCACGGACCTCGTCCTCCACGTCCTTCAGCCCCTTCTTGAACTGGACAACGCCCTGTCCCAAGCTCCGCCCGACTTCAGGGAGTCGGCGGCCGAAGAGAAGGAGCATCACAACCCCGATGACGAGCATCTCGGGCCAGCCGAGGTTCGGAAGAAACGCGAATGTGGTCATGGGGGTATTCAATGGGAGTCCTTCTCCAGAGTCAACGCACGGGGTCCGAACGTCTTGCGTTCGCCGAGGATTGCGCGAGTTCCACCACATTATGGAGCAGAACCGCGACCGTCATGGGTCCAACCCCCCCGGGGACAGGCGAGATCCACCCAGCGATCTCACGGACATCGTCGAAATCGACATCCCCGACCGTCCGTGATTCACCCGATTCAGGGTCTTGGATCCGGTTCACCCCGACATCCACGACCAGAGCGCCAGGACGGACCATGCCCTTCGTGATCAACCCCGGAACCCCGGCGGCGGCGACGAGCACATCCGCATCCAAGCACAGGTTCCGGAGCTCACGGGTGTACTTGTTGCACGAGATCACGGTTGCTTCTCGTTGCATGAGAAGCACCGCCGTCGGCCTCCCCACCACCGCGGAAGCCCCCACCACCACACAGTGCTTCCCCTTGAGATCCACTTCTGTCGAATCGATCAGCTTCAGCGCGGCCAGCGCGGTGCACGGCGCACGGAGCGATCGCCCGTACACCACGTTCCCGATGTTCGCTGGGTTCACGCTCTCCGCGTCCTTGTCGGGGTCGATGAGCTTCTTGATCGAGTACGCATCCACCTCGTCGGGGAGGGGCATGTGGATCATGATCGCGTGAACCCCCGGATCTCCGTTCAGTTCGCGGATCTTGTCGGCGATCGCTTCGGATGACGACCCCTGCTCGAGCACATGGAGCTCGTACTCGATCCCGATCGCGGCGCACGTTTTCGCTTGGTTCTGCGCGTAGATCCGAGCAGCATTGTCCCCCGATTCGACGAGGACCGCATCGAGTTTCGCCGGGGTCCCCTGCTCGCGCAGCGCCCTCGCTTGCTCCGCCGTTTCAGCCCGGAACTCCGCCGCGAGTGCTTTCCCATCGATGATTGCTGCGCCCATGCGCGATCATAGCCGCCGATGATTATGATGCCCCCGTGAAAGCCCCGGCCAAACGAGCGAAAGAACTCCGAGACCTCCTGACCCGAGCGAACCGCGCGTACTACACGGACGCGCAACCCATCATGTCGGACCAGGAGTTCGACGAGCAGCTCCGGGAGCTCGCCGACCTCGAAGCCGAGCATCCCGAGCTCCGGGACCCCAACTCCCCCACGGCCCGGGTCGGCGGGGACCCCATCGACGGCTTCACGACGATCGAGCACTCGGTCCCCATGCTCTCGATCGACAACACGTACTCGGAGCAGGAGGTCGAGGACTGGGTCAAACGCTGCGCGAAGAACCTCGGGTCCGACCCGAACTCTGACGGGGGGCTTTTCACCGGTTCGGAAGCGCCTACTTACGTCACGGAACCCAAAATCGACGGCGTTGCCCTCTCCATCCGCTACGAGAACGGCACCTTCGTCCGAGCCCTGACACGGGGCGACGGCTCCAAAGGCGACGACGTCTCCCACGCAGCACGGACCATCCGCTCCATCCCACTCGAACTCGAAGGCGATGTCCCCGACATCCTCGAAGTCCGGGGTGAGGTCTACATCCCCCTGAGTGTCTTCGAGCAGATCAACGAACAACGCGAGCAGGACGGCGACGAGCCCTTCATGAACCCCCGCAACGCCTGCGCCGGGACTCTCAAGAATCTCGACCCCAAAGTCGCCGCATCCCGTTCGCTTGGGTTCCTCGCGCACGGACGGGGAGAGATCAGCGAACCCGGATACGCCGACTCGCACAGCGCGATGATGACGAAGCTCGAAGGGCTCGGGTTCTACGTCGGCGATCACCGGAAGTCCCACACAGACCTCGTCGGCGTCATGAATGCGATCCACACCATCGACACCGCACGACACGAGATGGAGTTCGCGACCGACGGCGTCGTCATCCGGGTGGACTCGTACACCCAGCAGGACGCGCTCGGGACGACGAGCAAATCACCCCGCTGGGTCATCGCCTACAAGTTCCCGGCCGAACGCAAACCCACGCGCCTCCTCAGCGTCGAGCACATGGTCGGGAAGACGGGCAAAATCACCCCCCGCGCGACCCTCGAACCCGTCCTCCTCGCCGGGACCACCGTCTCCCACGCCTCCCTCCACAACTACGGCATGGTCCGTCAGCGTGATCTGCATATCGGGGATCTCGTCGATGTGGAGAAGGCCGGCGAGATCATCCCCCAGGTCGTCGGGGTCCACGAGCAGGAACGCCCCAAGGGTGCTGCTCCCGTCCTCCCCCCGGATGAATGCCCGGCCTGCGCGTCCCCACTCGAGATCGAACCCCCCGAATCAGAAGACGACCCCACCCTGGAAACCACCCGCCGGTGTCTCAACCCCGAGTGCCCCGCGCAGATCCGGGAGAAGCTTGTCTGGTTCGTCGGTCGGAATCAGATGGATATCGACGGGCTCGGTGAACTCACCATCGATGCGATTATGGGCTCGGACATCAAGCTTGAGCACTTCGCTGACATCTTCCACCTCCACGAACACCGGGACGCGCTTATCGAGATCGAGCGGATGGGGGAGAAGAAGGTGGACAACATGCTCCAGGGGATCGAGAACGCGAAGTCCCAAGGGATGGCCCGGGTCCTCGCCGGGATGGGGATCCGGCACGTCGGCGCGACCACCTCCAAACTCCTCGCGCGGGCATTCCCGGATATCGATGCACTCATTGATGCGCCCGTATGGGCGCTCATGCCCCAAGCCGTCAACCGGATGAGCGGAACCAAACGCGAAGCCCTCCTCGGGTCCAAGGACAAGCTCGAAACCGAATACGAAACCGGGCTCGGCGAAGACACCGCGCCCGTCGTCCACGAATACCTCACCAGCACACCCGCGCGGGATATGTTCGCCCGACTCAAATCGTGCGGCGTTGACCTTTCGAGCAACGACTACCGAGCCGTCGATCAGGATCAGGACAACGACTTCGCCGGGAAGACCATCGTCCTCACGGGCACCCTCGAACACTTCACCCGCCCCGAGCTGACCGAGAAGCTCGAAGCCCTGGGCGCGAAGGTCACGGGATCCGTGTCCAAGAAGACGGATCTCGTCGTCGCCGGCGAGAGCGCCGGGTCCAAACTCACCAAAGCCCAGGATCTTGGTATCCTCGTTTGGGATGAAGCAACGCTCCTCGAACATCTGGAGGACGGATGAAGAACCTCGAATGGAAATCCGAGCTCCGAGACCCCAACCTCGCGCGGATCCTCTGTAAGCACATCGGCGCGGATCTGGCCGCCACGCTCGACCAGACCGACACCTACTACAACGTCGCGAAGGGCCGACTCAAGCGCCGAGAAACCATCGCGATCGATTCCAGCGGGAGCTCGAAGGAAGACGACCAGTACATCGTCTACACCCGTCCAGACTCGATCACCCCCAAGCACTCCGACTACTCGCTCCTCACCCGCGCGGAGTTCGATGAGCGCTTCGGGTCCGCTTCGATCCCCGAGTGGATCGTCGTCAAGAAACGGCGCGAGCTCTACATGTTCGAGTCCGTCCGGATCCACATCGACGATGTGAAGGAACTCGGGTGGTACTTCGAGTTCGAGATCGTGCTCGACGAGGGGATGGACGACGAGAAGGCCGACCGATACGCCAAAGAGATTCGCGCCACCTTCGCGCCCGCGCTGGGTGAGCCCATCCGGGTCTCTTACTGCGATCTCCTCGCGCAGCAGCGATTGATCGAACGGCAGAAGAATTCCTGAGCGATCAGAGCACCTTGCGTGGACGGATCACCGCGTTCGACAGCAGCAGCCCAACCACCAATGCAGCGCCGATGACCACCACCCGGAACGCGGATTCCACGCCGCTCAACGTCTCCGCGCCCATGAACGACTGCACGCTCCGGAACCCGATCGACCCGGGCACGAGCATGATCAGCCCCGGGAGCACGACCGTGACGGCCGGACGATCCGCGAACTGCGCGAACAGGTTCCCGAGCACCCCCACACACGCGGCCGCGAAGCAGATCCCGAACTCGAGCCCGAACGTCGCGACCCCGAAACGGGACGAGTAATACGCGCACAACACCGATGCGAGCATGACCCACCAGTCGTTCAGTCGTGCACGGAACAGCACGACAAAGAACCCCGCACCCATCACGGCCGCGAACCCGCGCCAGTGGGTGCTGAACCCGTCGTGCTTAAGCGAGGGAGGTGGATCGAGCAGTACGTTGACCAGTTCGTCCCCGGCCGCCGCGCCGAACCCGAGCAGGACCAAAATCATGATCGCGCCGACAAGACGCGCACTCCCCGAGACAACGTTCCGTGTCGCGAGCTCCGTCATCGCCGTCGTGAGGGTCAAACCCGGGATCAGCACGATGATCCCCGCGAGCACCGAGATCGTCGTTGTGTACGGCCCGATCAGCAGTGAGAGCAGCCCCGCGATGACGGCCGCGAAGAACCCGGCGAGGAAGTCGAACAGCCGTGCATACTCCCGGTTCTTCGCCGTGATATCGATCAAAGCACCGCATGTCCCCCCAATGAGCGCCGCGCCAAGCATCTCCTGCCAGTGACCCCCGAACAACACGGAGGCCGTCGCAGAAGCGCCCCCGAAGCTCAGCACGTGCGCCCAGAGCGGGACGCGATCGGGCTCAAGCACGATCTCCTTGATCTTCCGGATCCCCGTGAGCGGGGTCATCTTCTTTGCGAAGACAGCGTTGAAAATCGTGTCGATCGAGCGGAGCTTCGAGAGGTTCACCTCACCCGGGGTGATCCGGGTCAGGTACGTGTCGTATTCCCCGTCCTCTTCGATGGACAGGAACACGGAGGTTGGGGTTGAGAACACGTGGGCGTACAACCCCATGGATTGCGCGCAGATACTGACCGCTTCCTCGAGCCGATAGGATGCTGTTGAGTATGTCCCGAGCGCCCGCGCCAGCTCGACGAGGAACCGGACGCGCGGATCGTCGGGACGAGGTCCGCGTCGGACTTTGAAGTTCTTCGGCGCCACGATCCCTCGCGGTATTCGTTACATCGCGCCGCCTTCGAACACGATGCGCTCCTTGGTCTTGCGCGGGTCGGGCTCGGGGACGGCGGACAGCAGGGACTGGGTGTACTTGTGCTGGGGGTTCCCGATGATCTCTTCGCGGGTTCCCTCTTCAACTATCTTGCCCTTGTACATCACCGCGATGCGCTTGCACACGTGCTGGATGACGGCCATGTCGTGGGAGATGAAGAGGTACGAAAGCCCGAACTCGCTCTGGAGATCCGAGAGCAGGTTGATGATCTGCGCCTGGATCGACACGTCGAGCGCGCTCGTCGGCTCGTCGCACACGATGAACTTGGGCTCGAGCGCGAGCGCGCGAGCGATCCCGATACGCTGGCGCTGACCACCCGAGAACTCGTGGGGGTACCGATCGGCGGCCGCTCTGGGCATCCCACAACGCTCGAGCAGGTTCTCGACCCGTTCCCGGAGCTCCGCTTTGTCCGTGACCATCCCGTGGATCACCAAGGGCTCACCCACGATCGAAGCGATGCGCATACGCGGGTTCAGCGAACCGGCCGGGTCCTGGAACACGATCTGCATGTTCCGGCGGAGCTTCTGGAGCTCCGATCCGTGCGCGGCGAAGACGTCCCGTCCCTCGAAGGTGACCCTCCCGGAGGTCGCCGGGATCAATCGGAGCAGGGTGCGCCCCACCGTGGTCTTCCCGCACCCGGATTCCCCCACGAGCCCGAGCGTTTCGCCGGATCCGATCTCGAAGGACACCCCGTCCACAGCCTTGAAATGGTCCGTGACACGTTGGAGGAGCCCCGAACGGATCGGGAAGTGGGTCTTGAGATCCTGGACACTCAGCAGCGGGGCTGCGCCGGATGAGGATTCGCTCGGTGTCGTCATGGGCTGTGTGGCCGTTTGGGTCATAGGGCGATGGTATCACGCTCACACGGATCCCGTCTCGGATTCTTGGAGAGAGCTGAATCCATGCGCCGGATCGCTCCGAAACCGTTCCCGACGCAGGAGCCGGCTTTCAACACACCCAAACCGGCAACCGTTTCGAAACCCTGACAACACACGGGAGATTTCCATGAACAAGGCCAACCTTGGCGCGATTTCTGTGCTCGCACTGTCCTCCTCGCTCACCCTCGCGGGGTCCCCCTGCTCCTCCTCGTGCTCGAGCGAGAAGAGCTCAACGTGGGGCTCCGCCCAACTGGTCTCCCACGAGTCCATGAAGAACATCGTGGAGGTCGCGCAGTCCAACGGGTCGTTCAACACCCTCATCGCCGCCGCCAAGGCCGCGGGATTGGTGGACGCGCTGACCGGGGACGGTCCGATCACGGTCCTCGCGCCGACCGACGAAGCGTTCGCGAAGCTCCCCGAGGGAACCGTCGAGTCGCTTCTCAAGCCGGAGAACAAGGACAAGCTCGCACGGATCCTCACCTATCACGTCATCCCCGGGAAGGTCGAGTCGGGGACCGTCAAATCCCTCAACAACGCCGTCACCCTCTCGGGTCAACGGATCGACATCAAGGCGAAGGGCTCCGATCTCATGATCGACAACGCCAAGGTCGTGAGCGCCGACGTACAGGCCTCCAACGGGGTGATCCATGTCATCGACACGGTCCTGATCCCCGAGGACGACACCATCGTCGGTGTTGCGAGCGAAGCGGGGACCTTCAACACCCTCTTGGCTGCGGCGAAGGCCGCGGGGCTCGCGGATCTCCTCGGGTCCGAGGGGCCGTTCACCGTGTTCGCGCCGACGGACGATGCGTTCGCGAAGCTTCCGGCCGGGACCGTCGAATCGCTGCTCAAGCCCGAGAACAAGGACAAGCTCGCTTCGATCCTGAAGTACCATGTCGTGCCCGGACGGATCTACGCCGACGAAGCGATCAAGCTCGGGGAAGCCACCAGCGCCCTGGGATCCGATCTGACCATCTCCAAGAAGTGGGGAAACGTCAAGATCAACGACGCCAAGGTCGTCAGTGCGGATATTGAAGCCACAAACGGGGTGATCCACGTCATCGACTCCGTGCTTTTGCCCGAATAAGTCCCTGAGAAGGGACCCGAGCACGCTCTCGCGCCAGGGATCTCTCTATGGTCACGACAGACGAACGTCCAGGAGTTGATTCTTTGAGCACCACCGCGTCATATCTCCAGCGTATCGCCGCCGGCGAACAGGACGCGATCGAAGCGTGCATGCACAACTACGCCGGGCTGGTTTCATCGCTCGCCCGGCGCTTCCTCCCTCCCGCGCAGATCGAAGACGCTGTGCAGGAAGTCTTCATCGAGCTCTGGAAAAACGCGGACCGGTTCGACCCCGAGAAAGCATCGGAGTCCACCTTTATCGCGATGATCGCGCGCCGGAGACTGATCGACAAGGTCAGGAAGAACGCGCGAAGGCCCAAGCACCAACCCATCGAGACCACCTACGGGCTCGGTGAGCGCCAGGACGAGCACCTCTCGGATATGGACGAGGAGCTCGCGCGAGCGACCCTCGCGATCCGGGAGCTGAGCGAGCCCCAGAAGCTCGTGCTCCGGCTGTCGCTCCGCGACGGGATGTCACACCAGGAGATCGCGGATTCGACGGGGATGGCGCTCGGGTCGGTCAAGACCCACCTCCGGAGAGGGATGATCCGTTTGCGTGAACTCGTGAACGAGCAGGGATCGCAGGACGAGTCAAACAAGATGGACAGCGACGGATGAACGTGGATCAACGCTATCCAGAATACGAACGAGTCGTGACGATGATCGCTGATCGCACGACGGGCGATCTCGACGGGCACGATCTCGAACTCATCGAGGGGGCGCTCGTCTCCGATCCCGAACTCGCGGAACTCGCGCTCGAACTCGAACTTGTTGCCACGAGCGCCTCGATCGCTTGGATCATCGAGGACGAGGAGGAGCGGAGCGCGGACTGCTCCCCCCTGTCGTGCGCACCCGATTCTTCCCGGACCGCTCGTCCCCGATCGATCGCGCCCTGGGTCATGCTCGCCGCGGCCGGGTGGAGTGTCGCCGCGATGCTCTTCGTCGGGTTCGCGGTCTCCTTCGCCCGCGCGATCAACGATCCCCCGCCCCTCTCGCTCCAGCGCACGGCGCTGATCCAGAACGCACCCGACACGATCACGCTCAACTGGAACGATTGGGAGAGCGAGGGCGCCCCGCCCGAGATCCCCAATGTTCAGGGCGACATCGTCTGGTCCGACTCGGAACAGCACGGGTACATGCGCTTCGAAGGGCTCCCCGTCAACGATCCGAGCGAGTCCCAGTACCAGCTCTGGATCATCGATGCGGAACGCGGGATGACCCAGCGCATCAACGGCGGGGTCTTCAACTGTCCGGATACGGGAGAGCTCATCGTTGAGATCAACGACCCGGATATCCCCGTCTCGAGTGCGGCCGCCTTCGCGCTCACCATCGAGCAGCCCGGGGGGGTCTGGGTGTCGGATATGTCCCGGAGAGTCGTGATCGCAAGCCGATGACGGACGTCCAGGGTCCCACACGACCCCCACGATCCGCACAACCCAACCACTCCCGAACACACAAACGCTTGACGTCGCCCGATGCGCGTCTATTCTTGTCGTCGCGGCCGATACAGCCGTCAGTCGGGCAGGTAGCTCAGTTGGTAGAGCACGGCATTGAAAATGCCGGTGTCCCCGGTTCAAGTCCGGGTCTGCCCATTCGACCCGATCGCAACGCCTTCCACCACGGAGGGCGTTGTTCTTTTTTGCCTCAGCACGTGCTCCAACTTACAATAACAGGACCCGACAAACCGGGACCTTTCAGGAGCAACACCCCCATGAGCACCACGACCATCTCCGGCCCCGGACTCAACAACGACACCCCCATCGACCCCCACAACGTCACGATCTCCGGGATCGTCCTCGACGCGCTCTACGCGCCCTCCAACCCCCCCGAGTCCCTCGCCAACTTCGAGCGCGACATCAACGACCCCGGTTCCTTCCCCTACACCCGTGGGCTCTACCCCCAGGGCTACCGCTCGCGCCTCTGGACCATGCGCCAGTTCGCCGGGTTCGGGTCCGCTGACGACACCAACCAACGCTTCAAGTACCTCCTCAAAGCAGCCAACACCAAGTCCAAAGCCAACACGGGTCTCTCGACGGCCTTCGACCTCCCCACCCTCATGGGTCGGGACTCCGACGATGTCCTCTCCACGGGTGAAGTTGGGAAGTGCGGCGTTGCGATCGACACCATCGAGGACATGCACCGCCTCTACGCCGACATCCCCATCGACCAGGTCACCGTCTCCCAAACCATCAACGGCCCCGCTTGCGTCATCTGGGCCATGTACCTCGCGATGGCCAAACAACGCGACATCGGTTGGGACACCCTCGGGGGGACCCTCCAGAACGACATCCTCAAAGAGTTCCACGCGCAGAACGAGTTCATCTATCCACCCGAAGCTTCCGTCAAACTCGTCGTGGACACCATCGAGTTCCAGTCCCAGCACCTCCCCAAGTGGAACTCCGTCTCCATCTCGGGCTACCACATCCGTGAAGCAGGATCGTCCGCGCCCCAGGAGCTCGCGTTCACCCTGCGCGACGGGATGGAATACGTCGAAGCGTGTCTCCTCCGTGGTCTGGACATCGACGAGTTCGCGCCGCGTTTGTCGTTCTTCTTCAACGCGCACAACGAGTTCTTCGAGGAGATCTGCAAACTCCGGGCCGCGCGTCGGATCTGGTCGCGCATGATGCGCGATCGATACGGCGCCAAGAACGAACGCTCCTGGTACATGAAGACCCACGTCCAGACGGCCGGGTGCTCCCTCACCGAGCAGCAGCCCCTCAACAACATCGTCCGTGTCGCCTACCAAGCCATGGCCGGGGTCCTCGGGGGGTGCCAGTCCCTCCACACCGACTCCATGGACGAGACCCTCGGGCTCCCGACCGAGCAGGCCGTCACCGTCGCGCTCCGGACCCAGCAGATCCTCGCGCACGAAACCGGGGTCACCCGGACCGTCGATCCCCTGGGGGGCTCATGGTTCATTGAGGAGCTCACGGACAAAATCGAAGCGGAAGCCCTCCAGTACATCGAAGAGATCGACAACATGGGGCGAGGCCCGTGGAAGCCCGAGCACGCAACCACCAGCACCCTCGACGACGGCGGGTGTGTCGGGGGGATCCACAAGGGCTATTTCCGCAGACAAATCGCCGAAGCGAGCTACCGCTTCTCCGAGGAGTGCGAAGCCGGGGACCGGATCATCGTCGGGGTCAACGAGTACGTGGACGAGTCCGAGGACCGTCCCATCGACATCCTCACGATCCCCGACTCCGTCGAGACCACCCAGGTCGAGCGCCTCAAAGCGTTCAAGGACAAGCGGGACCAGTCCGAGGTCCAGGCCGCCCTCACCCGGATCCGCGAAGACGCGCGGGACAACAAGAACGTGATGCCCGCGCTGGTGGACGGGGCGCTTGCGAACTGCACCCTCGGGGAGATGGTGCAAGCGATGGCGGATATCTACGGGCGGTACACTGGTGGGCCGGAGTGGTGATTCGTTCAAGACAATGCGAAGTCAACAACTCTATCCTCAAACCCTGAGAGCCCGAATACGACTTCATCGACAGACTCACGAACACGGCTGACGTGTTTCTCTGGTAGCGGAGAATCAGAATCAAATACTACAAGAGTCGGACTGTATTGATTGTGAGCTTTGAAATAGTTGCAGACTGCAGATACAAGTAGCCCCTTCTCCCTGTTTGCGACAGTGAATAAACACCTTGTGTTTGCCGATCCATTGCAATAATAATCAATAGGGTACGCACCCATGGGGTCGATAGTGCTGGATGTCCAACCTCTCAGTACAGATCGCGCAGGCTCTACTCTTTCAGTGATTAAATAATCCATCATTTGAGCGAGATAGTTCGGTTTTTTGTGTGCGAACTGAATCTCAAGTGTGGACACTCGTTCGACTGCTATACAAAAATCTATAAAAGATCTCTGGGGCGACGCTGGTTCTAGTGGTCTGACGATTTCACTTCCGACAAGATCGACACCGTGTGGAGCAAGCAGCTTTCTAATTAAATCAATGCGATTTTCGCCAAGGGACAGTCCTCTTATCTTTAATTTATAGAGGGTGTTTCCGCGGTCCGTAAGCGACGGCCCGTTTCGGCCTTCGTTGTAGTAAGCACAAACCAAATCACCGTCAGCATATTGAAATCTGCTGGATAAAAATTCCCGATCAGATACCACGTGATGCTCGACATCGAGATCGCTGCACATCAGTTTGTGTAGAGTTTTAAGTTTCACTGGTTGATCCACTCGAACAGTTCTTGTTGTGATTCATTATCAGTAAAATGAAACCGCATGTCTGATAAAAAAGCGCCAAGCAGCCTCTCTCGAGATGAGCATCGCTTTGGGTCAAGGAGTTCGGCGCGTGCATCCCAGACACCAATCTCTCTCTCAGATCGCTCACTGTAAATATGCCTGTGGGGCGCAGACGGTGGAATCAGATCAGGTGGCCGCATCCATTGTTTCTTGTTCAGATGTGGGGAATCGTGGATGTCATACCTGCACAATGCTGCCATCGGCCTGCCTGGAAGCATGGCCTCTAGCGTGATATTTGTCGACCCAACATCGAGCTTTCGATGAAAAATGACTCTCACAGGTACCGGCGTTGCTTCATCTGATTCACCTTCAAGAACTGCTGACTCGATGCTGTTCTGTCGATCCGTCGTTTTTTCAGACCAAGCGTCAAGAATCGCATTTTTCTTGACCGTGATCAGGTGATCTGCTTCATGCTGTGTGAAGATTGGTGCAGCCATCTGATGCCAGTATACCAACTGCGAAAACATGTGGCATATGACCGAAAATGGCACTCCACTAGTTGTGGATCCCGACTCCCCACCAAACCTCCTCCACATCCTCCACGAACCGATCCCCCGACGGACACTCCTCCCACCCGAACCCGATCGTCGGGCTCCATCCATGTGTGGGTTCCCCCCTCCCCGGGGAACCCACACATGGATGGACCCACACATCAACACACCAGTTGATTGCTCTCGGTCACCTCTCTCTCTCTCTTTCTCTCTCTTGGTTCATCTGTTGTCTTTCATCTGTTGGTTTCATGTGTGGGTCGTCCGGGGTGGGGGTCACCCACACATGGATCGATCCGGATCAACCCCCCAGGGTGCCCCATTGATCCGGATCACACCCCACCCCCAGCGATGATCCGGATTGACTTCTGATCTCTCAAGAGGGTTTTGTGTGTGTAGACCCGTGTGTGTTGATCCGGATCATCTCCCTGTGGGGGGGAGATGATCCGGATCAACCCGACCGACCGAGCACGTTCCCCCCGTCATCCATACCAACCAACCCCCCTCCGGGGTTGGTTGGTATGGATGACATGGTCGGGATGAACCCCTCTGAGCGTGTAAAAAGAGAGATTGATCCATACCAACCAACCGAGGGTGCGGGCTTGGTCGGGATGAACCCCCTTGAGAGAGAAAGAACACATATTCATCTGAGCCAATCAACCAAGCCAACCACCCGGGGGTGCGGGGTTGGTCGGGTTGACTTGGTCGTGATCGAACAACGCTCTCGAACTCGATCACCCCCCCACCCCCAGCCATGATCGAGATTGATTTAACGAGCAATACACACGATCTAGAGAACTCGATCATCACCCTGGGTGGGGTGATGATCGAGTTCGTTGTGGGTCCCGTTTCAGCGCGCACACGAACACCCCGGCCGACCTTCCGATCGGCGCGGGGCGCTGGAGAGATCGCCGCCGACGAACTCAAGCGGCGATGAACAGCTGGACATCGAAGAAGTCCACCACCCCGTCCCCGTTCAGGTCCGCGCAGGCGGCCCCCGTGTTCAGGCACTGGATGAAGATGGACACGTCGAGGAAGTCCACGACCCCGTCGCCGTTGAGATCCGCGATGAGGTTCCCGCTCGTGATCGAGTCCGGGGACGTCATCGACACGGGTTCAGCCCGTTCGAGGGTTCCGTGGAGGGGATCGATCGTTCCGAGCTGGATACACAACGCCGTTGTCAGAGTCAGCATGAGCATGATGCGCTCCTTTCCTGCACCCACGAGGACCAATGAGACATCTCCCGAGCCCGGGGTCCACAGCGGACACACCGATCGCTCGGGCTGTTCCAGAGCCCGTCCCCACGACGTCCCCTCGGATTGTCAACACAGTCACCCGATCGAGAGAACCCCGATCGGCAGCGCCCCGCGCACACAGCTCGCGCGCCGCGCTCCGGACATCATCGATACGGATCGTCCCCCGCGCGGTTCCCGGGGTTCACCCGGGGGCGCGAGGATCATCCGATGTTCATCGTTTGCGCCGAGCCGCGACACACCCGCCGAGCGCGAGCAGCGCCAGCGAACCGGGGGACGGCACCTGCCCGACGAAGATCGCGGACCCCGTGTCCTCGTACCCGTACTCGAGCACCCGGACGAAGACCTCGGGTTCGTCACCCACTTCGCGCCCCGCATCGAGCTGGAGCATCCCGAACTCGACGTGCATCCACCCCCACATCGGGACGAGGATCTCTTCGCCGATGTTGTCCGGGTCCGGGATGTAGCCCATGAACGAGAACCCGAGGTAATGGGTCCCGCCGAGGAGCATCCCCCCGCTCTCCGGATTCCCGAACGCGTCGTACAGATACCCCGCATGGGAGAGGGTCTCGAATCCGATCTGGTCCTCGAGCTCGGGACCGATCCCCGTCCCGAACTGGAGCGACTGGAGCACCCCGTAGTCGTTGTCATCGAACGACGTCAGGAACCCCCCGTTCCGGGTCGAATCGAGCCCGGCAACATAGAAGTCCCCGAACTCGAAGTCGTTGAGGATATTGAACTCCAGGTCGTGCGATTCGCGCCCGTCCACGTTGATGAACAGGGTCCGGGTCCCCCCCTCGTCAGCAAACGAATACACCAACTCCAGACCGGGATCACCGACGTACTGGATATCAGCGAGCGCGACGCTCGCCGCGGCCGCGAGCACAAGTGTGGTGGCTTTGATCATGTTCATCATCCTCTCCTCATTCCAATCTCAGCGACGACGCTTCAGCGACACCAGCCCCCCGAGCCCGAGCAGCGCGATCGCCGACGGCGCGGGAACCAAACGCACATTCACCTCACCCACCGCGAACGGCGCCGTCCCGGCCTCGGTGAAAATCGTGTAGTCGAACTGGATCGAGTCCGCGATCGCCGTCCCCCGGAGCGTGACGAACGCGAAATCCCCCATCGCCGCATCGACGAGATCAACACTCAGATTCCCCATGTCATCGACCCCGCCCGAGATGTCGCCGTAGAGCGGATCGCTCTGGGGGGTGAGGGTGAACGTGTCCCCCATGAGCATCCCCGAGACGGAGATCGGCCCGGGATCCCCGAGCCCGAACACGAACCCGTCCAGGTCGATCGTCATCCCGAGCGCCCCCCCACCCAGGTCATCGATCAGCACGGACGCGCCACCCGTGGACCCGAACGTGTTGTTGTCCCATTGCCCCTCGTACAGCCCGAGGTTGAAGGTCTGTCCGAGCGCGACGGACGAACAAGCGAGTCCGGCGGCCATCGTGAATGCGGTGCGTGTCATGGATGCTCCCCTCGAGAACCTGTGTGTATGTCCGAGAACATGACCCACACGATCCGCGATGCAAGGGAATCGCCCCATATATGTGCCAAATTCTGGGGGAATTCACCGATCCTGAATACGCCGAATCCTGAATCAGATCCCCCGAATCCAGTGGCCCACGACCCCGATCCCCCCGAATTCAGCCGATCTCACACGAGCGAGCCCCCGATCCGTCCGATCACACACCCGCGATGTTCTCCAAACGCAACAAGAACACGAAGAGCAGCAAGAGCACCAGCTCCAACTCGAGCGAGCGCTATCTCAAGATGCTGCGCGAAGCCGTCGAGCGGAATGCCTCGATCGGGATCGTCCGTCTCGGTCGCTCGGGTGTCGATCCCATGGCGCAGGGGCGCCTCCTCGAATGGAACGACGGCGAGCTCGTCATCGAGAAACTCCAGATCATCGGGAGAGAAACCGACTTCAACTCCACCACGCGGGTCGAAGCGTTCTTCATGTTCAACGGACACATGATCACCTTCGAGTCCGAGATCACCTACATCGACACCCCCGAACGACTCAACGAACAGAAGATCGTCAGCGCCGTCAAGCTCAAGGACCCCATCCAGATCCGTGAGGGTGACCGGAGAGCGGCCTACCGGGTCTCGCTCCCCGTCTCCTGGGGCGATGTCGAAGTCAGGCTCTGGTTCCTCGACCGGGTCCGGAAGGGCAACAGCGCCCCGAGCTCGATGAACTTCTCGACCAACAACACCCGCTACACCAACCTCCTCGCCGCCATCCGTGAAGAGTCGCTCTTCCCCGAGCCCAGCGACGACCCCGACGCGCCCGAGCCCCCACCGATCGACTGGAACGAGATCATGGAACGGGTCATGACCACCGAGACCCCCCACGCCGTCGCCCGGCTCGTGGACCTCACCCCGAACGGGCTCGGGATCCTCATGTACAACGTCTCCGCAATGCAGCTCGACCGATTCGAACGCCTCGTGCTCTCGTTCCAGCTCCCCGAGGAGCCCGAACCCACGAACTACGTCGTCGAGATGCGCCAGTCCAAGGACCTCCAGGGCTCGACCTGCCGGGTCGGGACCCTCCTCGTCCACCCTGATGCGCGGGACATGCACGCGCCCCAGCGTAAAGTCCTGGAACGACTCGCGATGCGCATCCAACGCGAACAGCTCAAAAACCGAAGCGCCTGATCCGACGGAACACACCCGACGGATCGCACGGACATGGTGGAAAGGGGACCCCATGCCACGCACCACCATCCTGATCGCGCTGCTCTTCGTGCTCTGCTCACCCGCCGTCCTCGCGCAGAGCGACCAAGCCCTCGTCGATCGCTACGACTCACTCGTCTCGAGAGAGAAGTACGACATCGCCCGTTCAACAGCCCAGGCCATCGTCGATCGATACCCCAAGTCTTCCGTCTGGCGCTTCAATCTCGGTTCCATGCTCGCGCGTCTCGGGGAGCACGACCGAGCGATCGAGGAACTCGAGACGTGCGCCGAGCTCGGGTATACCGGGGTCCGATCCTTCGAACAATCCGAGGACCTCGACCCACTCCGGGACGACGAACGGTTCACAACGATCCTCGACACGGTCCGCTTGAACGCGCAAGCCCGTCTCGAAAGCTACATCGCCGAAGCCAGGAATCACACCCCGCGCGTCCATGTCCCGAGCGTCAGAGACGAGCCCCCCCCGCTCCTCCTCGCCCTCCACGGCACGGGGATGCGCGGCAACGACATGCTCAACCCCCTCCGCTCCGCGTGCGATCGTCTCGGGATGGTCCTCGTCGCGCCCGACGCGCTCCGCCCATCAGGAGCAGGGTTCTCCTGGACCTACCGGGACGAATCCGAATGGATGGTCGAGCACATGATCGAATGGGCCGCCGAGGAACACGGGATCGATCCCGATCGGGTCTATCTCCTCGGGTTCTCCCAGGGCGCGAACATCGCGATCACCATGGCGCAGACCCACCCGGACCTCTTCGCAGGGGTTGTCCCGATCTGCGGGCACTACGAACCCCAGCTTGTCGAAGCGGACGAGGATGTCACCCTCCCCCCCATCGCGCTCATCTCGGGGTCACGGGACCCGTGGTCCAGGACCTATGTCCAAGCGAAACGAGAGCTCAAAGAAAGAGGCGCGGACGTGACCCTCGTTACCGTCAAAGGCATGGGGCACGAGATCCCGAGCGGTGGATCGCGCGACGAACTGCTCTACCAAGCACTCAAGTGGTGCGCGGATCAACACAGCGACGACTGATCACACCGGAGCCGCGGCCTGTTCATCGAGCACCCGTCGAGCCAATCCCCGATCCCCATACATCCGCTCCCCCCAGAGCACCAGGTTCAGCATCGGCCACGCAAGATTCCAGTGGCGCGTCGCATCCCGTGCGACCAGCTCGATCGCGCTCTCCGTAAACCATTCCCGAGCGACCTCCGACGAGAGCAGCACAGGCGCCATCGACGACACCCAACGCTCGAAGGGCATGGGGAAGCTCGCTTTGGGTCTGGACACGATCGACTCGGGGAGATCCGCCGCGAACGTCTCGCGCAGACACTGTTTCGTCAATGCGGGGTCCGAACCCACGAACTTGGACCCCATCGGGATCGCATTCGCGAACCGCGCGACCTCGAGATCCGCGAAGGGGGTCCGCCCCTCCACCCCGTGGCGCATGGTCCGCGCATCGAGACGACGGAGCAGATTCGTCAGGTTCACGCGTTGATGGAAGAGCAGATGCGCCTGGACCGGGTCATCGCACGACGCGCGAGCACGCTCGTACACCCGCTGATACCAACCGGCGAGTTCGCCGTCGGAATCCGAGTTCTCAAGCATCGCCGACGTGCACATCACATCCTTGTGCTCCGGGTTCATCCACGCATTCGTCAGCAGATGGAACGCGCCCGCGCGTGTCTCGTCCCCCGATTCCGCGAACGCAAGCGCCTGGCGCATCGGGACCTCGTACCCCCCGAACAGCTCGTCCGCGCCCTCCCCCGACAACGCCACCACGAACCCCATATCCCGGAGCGATCGGCTCACCCGATCGATCGCGATCTCGTTCGGGGTCGAGATCGGGACACACGACTCGTCGATCATCTCGATCCATCGTGACAGGAACACATCCCGCGAGACCTCGACCTCCGTGTGCTCGCTCCCGATGCGCTCGCTCAGCGCCTGCGCAAACGCGAAGTCGTCATCGTGACCCGTCCCCCGAGCACCGGCGCAGAATGTGTGGAGCGCTCCCAATCTCGCTTTCGCGATCGAGCAAACGATCGCGCTGTCGAGCCCCCCAGACAGGAGCGCACACATCGGGACATCCGTCCGGAGATGGCGCACCACGGAGTCCTCGATCACCCCCCTCGTCTCACCCGGATCGCGCATTCCGTGCTCCGGATCCGTCGTCACCACACGGGAAGCGATCACCCCGCGCGTCGAGAGCGACACGAGCGACCATCGCCCCGGTTCGTGGGACCCGATCGCGCGGAACATCGTCCGCCCCCCGTACCCGGGACGGATGTTCGTGACGTACGCGCTCATCGACCCAGGATCGGGCTCGTTCGACACCAACGGGTGCTCGAGCAGCGCGCCCACTTCCGATCCGAAGACGAGCGAGCCGTCCCCGAGTGTCGATGTGTACAAGGGCTTGATCCCGAGCGGGTCCCGCGCGAGCACGCACATCCCCGATCCGTGATCCACCACACACAACGCGTACATCCCACGGAGCCGATCCCCGGCCCCGAGCCCCCAGACGGCGACCGCATGGAGCACCGTCTCCGTATCACACCCCGTCCGGAACACCACCCCCATCGAAGCGAGCTCCGAACGGACCTCGTGGTCGTTGTAGAGCTCCCCGTTGTACACGATCGTGAACCGTCCATCCATCGTGGACATGGGCTGCGCCCCATGATCGCTCGTATCGATCACCCGGAGACGGGTGTGCCCTAGCGCGACATGACCCGTGTCCAGCACCCCCACCCCGTCCGGACCACGATGGGACAACGCGTCGCGCATCGCGACGATCGGCGCTCTCACACCGGGGTTCTCCGAAATGATCCCGACAATCCCGCACATGACCGATCTATCGGTCAATCACCCCGATCAGGGACACACTGAACACCCGTTCAGTCCTCGTCCGGATCGTCCGGGCGACACACCTTGCAGGGCTCAAACGACTTCCGGGCCAGCTCCCGCTCCATCGCGCGTCCCCCATCATCCCCCAAGTGACGACACCCCTCCCGATGGTACTTCGATCCGCTCTTGGTCACGTACACCGTGTCCCCCCGAGTCGCGGACACCACGGGCTCGGGTTCGGGCTCCGGAACAACCCGCGCGGGTTTCGTCTCCGGCGATGGCTCGACGACCTCAGGTTCGGGTTTCTGATCCTCTTCGATACGCTCGAGCTCGGGCTGGACATCGAACTCGGGATCCCAGATCCCTTTCCGAGCGGATCGAGCTTGCTCCTGCGCCCATTCGAACACGGGTGAGTTCCACGACCCGTGACGCCGAGGGTGCTTCGCGAGCCCGAGCCGAACCATCTCCAGGTTCACGAGAGTCCGATCCGGATCCCGGAACACGAACGCGCGAGCATGACCCGCCGCATCCTCCGGCCGCGCGGGATCGATCATCACCGACAAGCGTTCACCCACGATCAGCAGCTCAAGGGTCTGCTTTGCGGCCATCGCGCCGGGGACCTGCGATTCCCGCCCATCAAGCAGATCCGGCGCATCCACCCCGGACAGCTCGAACCTCCCCACTCGACCGTTCACGAACAACTCGACGGAATCCCCATCGATCACCCGATGGACCACCCCCTCGAGCAGCGCCGACGGATCGGGTTTCTCCATCGTCGGCATCCTCGGAGCCCCGTTGGGCGCAAAAGCGCCGAGCACCCCGAGCCCGAGCAGCACAGTGATCCCGATCCAGGATCGACGAACTCGCATGCGCCCCCCCATCGCTTACACCCACACATTTACAACGAGGTTCGGTTCCTTCAGCTTCCCGGACCACGTGCCGACGGCCGTCGTCACGAGCTTCACCTCGTACTGGGGATGCTTGTCGAGCCATTCGTTGATCTGTTGATCGAGGAACTCGAGCGAGTCTCCCGTCAACCGACAATGGAAGCTCTTCACATGGATCGCACCCGTCCCAGTCAGGTTCGGGGAGCGATCCCATGAATCCTCGTGCCGACCCGCCCCGAGCTTCTGCTCGAAGGTCGTGATCTTCGGACGCGGCTCCGCCTTCGCTCCCTCTCCCCCGCCCGGGGATCCGAGATCCAAGGGCAGCGTGTCATCGAGCCCGAGTTCGGGCTCATCTTCTTTGGCTTTCTTGGATGCGTCCCTGCCTTGATTGTTCCCCGGAGGCCCGGAGTACCCAGGAGGGAGCGGATCAAACAAGGGATGATGTCGCATGGTCGGCTCCTGACAGGGCATCCTATCAGATCCACACCCAAAGTGCGAGCCCCTCATTCCCGTTCAAACACCCAGGATTCCCTATCCCCAGCCACCACCCCCGAATAGCACACAACGTCCTGAGCCCACTCGATCGTGCAGCGGATCGTCCGCTCCGTGATCTCGAGCCCGAGCACTTCCCCCCGAGCGAGCCGACGGACCGACCCCACCCCGCTCCGTGTTGCTCCCTCATCATCGAGATACGCCGCCCGATGGTCCCTGATCCGGGTCCCGCCGAACCGAGCAACCCACGAATCCGGACGCGCCCCCACCCGGAACGTCAGCAGCCGGTATTCATCCGCAACATCCGCGCGTTCGATCATCCAGTCCAGGTGGGATGTTCCGTCTCCCAGTGTGTGGAGGAGGACGACAGAACGAGTCGAAGTTTGGTCCGTATGATCTTCGCGCATAAGGGCGCACCCATTCAAGCGCGTCCCGGACCAAGGAGCGAACCGTGAACACCAGAATCCTCATCCTCGCCGCCGCGATGCTCACCACCCCGCTCCTCAGCGCCTGCTCGGCCCCCGAGAAAGTCCGGCGCACATTCGCCCTCTCCGAACTCTCCGGCCAAGCACGCGCCGCGGCGAAGAACGGCGACGACGAACGCGCCTACGAGCTCTGGACGGAATACGTCGATCGCCGTCCCCAAGCCCACTACGCGCAGCACGAACTCGGGCTCGTCGAAACCCGACTCGGGCTCATGGACCAAGCGATCACCCACCTCACCATCGCGCACGATCTCCGTCCGGGTGATGTGAGCTATCTCGAAGCCCTCGCCGACGCGCTCCTCAAAGCCGGCGATATCGAGTCCATGATGAGCCATCTCCGGGAATCCGTCGAAGAGGGAGGGGAAGTCACCGGATATCTCCGGATCGCGCGCTACGCCACCCGCGCCCAACTCATGGACGACGCCAAACTCGCCCTCCGCCACGCCGTCGCGCTGGGCGGGCTCGACAGCGCCGAACCCCACCTCGCGCTCGCTGATTTCGCCCACACCGTCGGGAACACCAAGCTCGAACAAGCCGCCCTCGCCCGTGCCCTCTGGTTCGATCCCGCCTCCAACGAGCTCGACGCGCGATTCCTGGCCATCGGGATCACCCCCGGCCCCTCCCTCGCGAAAGACCCCATGGTCGCATACGACTTCTGATCGTAAATCCCCCATTCGGTTCGCTTGACGCTCAGAAACCCGTTTG
This sequence comes from Phycisphaerales bacterium, assembly GCA_027019265.1. Taxonomy (GTDB): domain Bacteria; phylum Planctomycetota; class Phycisphaerae; order Phycisphaerales; family UBA1924; genus UBA1924. The sequence continues at coordinate 53,194 of JALUWX010000006.1, read as the reverse complement.
GTATCCTTTCATCCGAAACAACGGATAAAGGCCATGCCACCTCGTCAACGACAATCCGAGCTCCCGAAGACCGTGGAACACCTCACCCAGCTGGGTGACCCCCTCCGTCTGCGCATGCTCCGGGTCCTGTGCCAACAGGAACTCAGTGTCGGCGAGCTAGTGAAGGTCATGCAGATCCCCCAGTCCTCCGGGTCCCGCCACCTGAAGGTCCTGAGTGAAGGGAACTGGGTCATCCGGAGAAATGTCGGGACGGCCGCGTACTACCGGGTCGTCCTCGACGAACTCCCCCCAGCCATGCGCACCCTCTGGTTGGCCGTCCGGGATCAAACCGACACACTCCCCGAAGCCCAAGGCGACGACACCCGCCTCATCTCCGTCATCGCGGAACGGATCACGGACTCAGAATCCTTCTTCGGCCAACACGCCGGTCAGTGGGACTCGCTCCGGACCGAGATGTTCGGGGAACGATTCACCGACCAAGCCATGCTCGGGCTCATCGACCCCACCTGGCGCGTCGCCGATCTCGGGTGTGGGACAGGGAACGTCACCGAACTCCTCGCGCCCTGGGTTGATCGGGTTATCGCGATCGATCGATCCCCGGAGATGCTCGACGGCGCTCGGGCGCGCCTCGAGCACATGGGGACCGACCTCTCCCATGTGGAGTTCCGGAGAGCCGAGCTCTGCGAGCTCCCATTCGAGGACGAGTCCATCGACGCCGCCGTCTGCATGCTCGTCCTCCACCATGTCCCCGACCCCCTCGAAGTCCTCCGCGAGATGCGCCGGGTCCTGACGAACACCCGTCACGGAGGGCTCGCGCTCATCATCGACATGCTCGCGCACCAACGCGCCGACTACAGACGCGCGATGGGACACGAACACCTCGGGTTCGCGCCCGACCAGATCGAATCACTCATGAACCAAGCCGGGTTCGAGCACGTGCGTGTGCGCCCCCTCAGACCCGACGTCAACGCATCCGGTCCACCGCTCTTCGCGGCCTGCGCTCGGATCGAACCATAACACACCCACTCAACGGACGGAACCAAGGAGTACGACATGACCGCAACAGCAACCCCCCCCACCATGACCATCGACAAGATCGGGAACCTCGAGTTCAAGGTCCGTGACCTGAGCACCGCGCCCCAAGGCCGGAACGAACTCCGTCTCGCCGAGCACGAGATGCCCGGTCTTATGGCCCTCCGTGAACGCTACCGCGATTCCAAACCCCTCAAGGGCGCCAAAATCGCGGGCTCGCTCCACATGACCGTCCAGACGGCCGTCCTCATCGAAACCCTCGCCGAGCTCGGCGCGGAGATCCGCTGGGCGTCGTGCAACATCTTCTCCACCCAGGACTCCGCCGCCGCCGCCGTCGTCGTCGGTCCCAACGGCACCCCCGACAACCCCCAGGGTGTCCCCGTCTTTGCGTGGAAGGGTGAGACCCTCGACGAGTACTGGTGGTGCACCCGTCAGATCCTCAACTGGCCGGGCGGCGACGGACCCAACCTCATCCTCGACGACGGCGGCGACGCCACCATGATGGTCCTCAAGGGCTTCGAGTACGAGAAGAACGGCTCCATCCCCGAGTTCGCGCCCAACGAGCACCCCGAAGAGTTCGGCGCCTTCCTCGCGCAGCTTCGTGAACAGGAGAAGGAGTTCCCGGGCTGCTGGGCCAAGATCTCCGACGCCATCCGCGGCGTCTCCGAAGAAACCACCACGGGTGTCCACCGTCTCTACCAGTTCGCCGAGCAAGGGCTCCTCCCCTTCCCGGCCATCAACGTCAACGACTCCGTCACCAAGTCCAAGTTTGACAACGTCTACGGCTGCCGCCACTCCCTCATTGACGGGCTCAACCGCGCCTCCGACGTCATGATCTCCGGCAAGGTCGCCGTCGTCTGCGGCTACGGCGACGTGGGCAAGGGCTGCTGCCAGTCCCTCAAGGGCCAGGGCTGCCGTGTCGTCGTGACCGAGATCGACCCCATCTGCGCCCTCCAAGCCGCGATGGAGGGCTACGAAGTCAAGACCCTCGAGGACTTCGTCGAAACCGCCGACATCTTCGTCACCACGACGGGCAACAAGGACATCATCACGCTCGACCACATGAAGAGGATGAAGGACAAAGCCATCGTCGGCAATATCGGGCACTTCGACAACGAGATCCAGATGGAGAAGCTCGCGCGCGACCCCAATGTCGAGCGCATCAACATCAAGCCCCAGTACGACGAGTTCCGTTTCAACTCCATGGACAAGTCCATCCTCGTCCTCGCCGAAGGCCGACTCCTGAACCTGGGCTGCGCCACGGGGCACCCCTCGTTCGTGATGAGCGCCTCGTTCACCAACCAGGTGATCGCGCAGATCGAGCTGCACACCAACAACGACGCCTACGACAACCAGGTCTACATGCTCCCCAAGCACCTCGACGAAGAGGTCGCGCGTCTCCACCTCGACAAGCTCGGTGTGAAGCTCACCAAGCTCTCGAAGGAGCAAGCGGACTACATCGGGGTCCCCGTCGAAGGCCCGTACAAGGCCCAGCACTACCGCTACTAAGCCATCTCACTTGACGAGAACCACGGGCGGCGTTCCGAAAGGGCCGCCGCCCGCTTTCATGAGCGACCCCATCTCCCCACAGCCCGACACGCGCGTCCAGCTCTGGACCCGTCTCGCCGGAGATCAAGGGACCCGTCTCCTCGCGCAGACCCCGCTCAACCCGAGCGTCGCGCAGATCACCGCGCTCCGCAAACAGTTCGATCCCGACCTCGTCAGCGCCGCGATCGAGCTCACCCGTGCCCGCGCACGCGCCATCAAGAAGTTCGGACCCGACCGAGCAAGCACCCTCTGGTGCGACGACCCCGGGATCCAGATGGCCTCCTCCCCCGTCGCCGCGCGATACAAAGCCAAACGCTTCCGAACAGCCCTGGGCGAAGGCGCTCCCGTCGTCGATCTCTGCTCCGGAATCGGAGGCGATCTCATCGAACTGGTTTCCGCCGGGCTCAACGCATCCGGAGTCGATCTCGACCCCCTCCGAGCATGGATGGGCTCTCACAACGCGAACACCACCGTCCTCCCGTGCGATGTCCTCGACCCATCGGTCCCCGATGGCGCCTTCCACCTCGACCCCTCCCGCCGCGCCAACGGGCGCACCCTCGTCATCGACGACTACACCCCCCCACCGAGCACCTGGGACAAACTCGTCGAATCGCGCACCCACGGGTGCATCAAACTCAACCCCGGGGTCAGCGCCCACGACCTCCCCCCGTCCGAACTCGAGATCATCTCCGAATCCGGATCCCTCACCCAAGCGCTCTGCTGGACCGGGGACCTCGCAACAACCGAGCGACGCGCCACCCTTCTCCACGCAGATGGTTCTCACTACACCATCGCCGCAGACCCCGATCGACCCGACGACTCCACCCCCATCGACACCCACATCGCGACGATGGACCCGAGCATCGAACGCGCGGACCTCGTCCATGCTCTCCTCGACGAGACGAACACCAACCTCGTCCATCCCGGCGCCGGGTTGCTGACGGCCACAGAACCCGTCCTGCATCCCATGATCACCTGGTACCGGGTCCTCGACACCCTCCCCTGGAAGCGCAAGCACGCGATCGCCTCCCTCCGATCCCACAGCGCCGGGATCGTCGCTGTCAAATCCCGCGCCGGCGCGTGCGACCCCGATCAGGAACAGCGCCACCTCCGAGGGAAGGGTGATCGGGAACTCGTCGTCTTCGTCTACCCGATCGATCGCGCGATCACGTGCATCATCACCGAGAGGATCAAAGAAAAAGACCCCATCACGATCTCCGCGACAGGGCCGAGGGGTTGTGGTCATGCCTGATCGATCACGGGCATCCAGCGTCGTACACGTCGAGGAACGTATCGATATCGAAGAAGTCGAAGTTCCCGTCCCCGTTCGTGTCGCCGGCGGGGAGCTCCTGGGTGAAGATGTTCAGGAACGTCGAGATATCGAAGAAGTCCAGATCACCCGAGATGTCGTAGTCAGCCGGGCAGGACACGCTCCCATCACGGGGGATCATCGCCTGGATGGGGGTCCCCGTGTCGAAGGTGTTGACGACATTCCCGTTGCTCGGGTCCATCTCGTGGACGATCCCGTCGGAACCCGCGATGTAGAGCATCCCGTCCATGAACACCATCGCCGTCACGTCGGTGTCGATGTCGTACGTCCCCGAGTAGCTCACCCCGCCGACGAACTTGTCGAAGAGGTAGACCGTCCCCTCGGTCGCGCCGAAGAACTGGATCCCTCCGAGGAACATGGTGTTCGGCCCGAACGCCATCGAGTTGACCGACGACGCGCACGCGGCGAAGAACTGGAAATCGTCGCTCCCGATGTGCGAACGCATCGCGAGGGTCGAGTGCCCGCCGAGGAACATCCCGCCGGCATCGACACCCATCGCCTGAACATCCGTCCCGACATTCCCCAGGTCATCGACGACCTGACCCGTCGTCGGGTCAACACGGACGACCATGCTGTCCGTGCCACCGATGAGAAGATCGGACCCGACGCTGATCATCGCGCTCGCGTCGTTCGGGACGTTGAACGCGTTGGTTACGAAGTTCGTCTGCGTATCGAACGCGTACACGAACCCGTTCTGATCCCCGAGGTACAAGTCGCCGCCGAGGATCGCCATCGAGCTGATGGGTCCCGAGCAGGTCCCGAGGAACGAGGACACCCCCGTCTCCGTGTCGAGGACTTTCACGATCCCCGAATCGCCGCCGACGAGCAGCTCGCCCCCCAGCGCCGACCCGCTCACGAGCGTGAGGATCGAGAGACCGAGTGTCGTGCGAATGTTGCGTGCCATGTACAGATTCCTTCCGAAAGAGGGTCTAAGGGTCTCCGCCGGCCGTGTGCCGACGACACCCGTATATTCCTCCCTCATCACGCAACACCCCCCCCACTTAAGAGTGGGGTCCGTCCAATTTCTCATCGCACCCGTCGCTCAGTTCCGATCCAGCCGAGGCCGAGCACGCCCGATGAACCGCGCCAGCAGCTCTCCGCGCGACGACACCCCAAAGTGCCTGTAGACAGCCAGCACGTGCTCGTGCACCGTCGCTTTCGACAGATCCATCGCAAACGCGATCTGCTTCTCCGAGTCCCCGTAGAGCAATCGATCCAGCACCTGGACCCGGCGCAGGGTCAGCGAAGCCAACCTCGGTTCGTCGGCCGCCGCGAGATACGTCCCGATCTCGCGCGTCACCGCTTGGTGCATGATCCCCACGATCGCGCGTTCCCGATCACTGAATCCCCCGTCTCCCACACCCCGATGGAGCCACAGGGTCATGCAGCGCCCCTCCACCGGAATCGGGGACAACGAGATGATGTAGTCATCGATCCCGCACACCCGATGGATCTCGTTGTAGGTCCTCGATCGGTACCAGTTCTCCTTCCCCCAGATCTCGTCACGACCAAGGAGCATCGCATCCCCGGAGTACTTCGACAGATACGGGAACTCGGGGGTCCGTTCCGTCGGGGTCGAACTCGCGTACTCGCGCCAGATCTCCTCAGCACGATCCGATTCCCACCCCACCCGGTGACGTCCCAGAGCCCGTGTCTCCTCGTCCTCCGAATGAACCCCGAAATGCTCCATCTCCGTCGCGATGATCACCCGCGCCCCCACGAGCGAGCGGAGCGTCTCGATCAGATGGAGACGCCACGCATCGACATCCGCGCCCAGATCCCGGCACTCCGCCACAAGCGAGTGACATGCATGAACGTCCGTGCTCGAAACATCGTCAAACATCACAACGAAAGCCCTCCATCGCTATGAGCATACCACAGTCGATCGCCGATAGATCCACAGAACCCGAGACGACGATCCCGGAGCCGCTCATGAAGCCTCTGATCTCCGATCTGATCGGACCCAAAAAGCCCACCTTCTCCTTCGAGTTCTTCCCCCCCAAGAGCGACGAGGGCGCGGACAAGCTCTTCGACCACATCACGAAGCTCGAAGACCTCGCGCCCTCCTTCGTCTCCGTCACCTACGGCGCAGGGGGATCAACGCGCCAACTCACGAAGGACCTCGTCCTCCGGACGGACCGAGAAACCGGGCTCACGGTCATGCCCCACCTCACCTGTGTCAAGCACACCCGAGCGGACATCGACGAGATCCTCGAGGGATATGCACAGGGAGGGATCCGAAACATCCTCGCGCTCCGAGGGGACCCGCCTAACAACGAGCCCTACGACTGGAACACCTCCGAGTACCGATACGCAAGCGACCTGATCCACCACATCAAGTCGTGGGGTGATCGCAACAAGGTCAACTTCGCGATCGGGGTCGCCGGGTTCCCCGAAGGCCACCCCTCCACCCCCAACCGCCTCGAAGAGATGGACCACCTCAAAGCCAAGGTCGAGTGCGGCGCGGACTTCATCATCACCCAGATGTTTTTCGAGAACCGGGACTACTACGACTTCCGGGACCGCTGCAACCTCGCCGGGATCCGGATCCCCATCATCGCCGGGATCATGCCCGTCCAGTCCATAAAGGGGATGCGCCGGATGGCCCAGCTCGCGCTCGGGATGCGCTTCCCGGCCTCCATGCTCCGCGCCATCCGAAGAACCGACGGCTCAGACGAATCCATCCGACGCGTCGGGGTCCACTGGGCCACCGAACAATCGCGCGACCTCCTCGACCACGATGTCGGAGGGCTCCACTTCTACACCCTGAACAAATCCGGAGCCACCCTTGAGATCTACAAGACCCTCGGAGTCCAGAACTCGAATCAGCTCACGGACGACCCCTCACTCCAGATCTGATCGCTCAACCCCGAGACGCGCGGACCAACCGATCGAACAGCCCGAACCCGAGCGGCTCAAACGCCGTCCGTTCCGGATGCCACTGCGCGCCCACCCGGAACCGCGCCTCCGGATCATCGATCGCTTCGATCACCCCATCCGGAGCCCGCGCGAGCACCCGGTATCCCCCCGGATCATCGACGGCCTGCCGATGCTTCGACCGTACCTCCCCGCTCACCATCACCCCCTCATCCACCGACACGATCCCGTGCTCATGCTCCCAATGGATCCCGTGAGTGTCGTGGGTATCGGGGAGGTGTTGATTCAGAGTCCCCCCAGAAGTCAGCGCCATCATCTGCATCCCCAAGCACACCCCCAGCACCGGGACCCCGTCATGCGCATGAAGGTACCCCAACAACTCCGTTTCGAACGCTTGTCGTTCCGGGAGCACCCGCACCGAGTGCTCACTCGTCGGGACCCCGAACCCCTCCATGACCGGATCATCACCCCCCGTGAGCACGAACCCGTCGTACCGCGCGAAATCGCATACCCCGGTCCCCATCGTCGCAAGATGGACGGGCTCTCCCCCCGCACGTTCAACCATCGCGCTGTAGTGCGACGACACCCGGAACGTCAGCATCCCGTCCCGGTCATACAGATCCGTCGTGATCCCGATCAATGGCTTCCGCTCACCCATACACGATCATTGTCGGCGATCCAACCCCGAACCCGATAGCGCCGATACAGTCATTCCATGTCCCTCAGGACCGTCCTCATCTCGATCATCGTCGCCGGGATCCTCGCCGGGCTCGTCCTCCTCGACGGCTCATTCAGCCCCTCCGAGGACCAGTCCCAGCAGCTCCCAACCACACGGACGCTCGGGATCGATCCAGCGAACATCGTCAGCGTCACCGTCGAATCACCACCCCTCGGATCCCAGAACGCGCACCGGGATCCGAACCAACCCGACACCTGGACGATCGAGACCCCCCAGGGCACAACCAGCGCCGACCCGACCCGGGTCCGAGCCGCACTCCGCGCGATCGCTTCGATCCCGATGGAACCGAGCGATGATGAGTCCGACATGAACATCGGCGCAACCCTGATCTTCCAGTCCCGGGACCAGTCACGCGCTGAGCTCCGATTCGACACCAACACCATCGGAGGCCGGGTCCGGGTCAGCGTCACCCATCGAGACGAGAGCGAGATCGTGACGTCGCGCTGGTTCGGGACCGTCGAGACCCCCATCCGAGACAACCTCGCGCGCGAAGGACTCCGACCCTGGCGCAGCGCAGATCTCTTCCCCATCCCCCTCTCCCGCGCGGACCGGGTCAACATCGCAACCCGCTCCGGATCCGTCACACTCGAACGAACCCCGCGCGGGTGGACCCTCACCGAACCCACCCAAGCCCCGGCCTCAAAGTCCAAGGTCGAGACCATGCTCGGGGTCCTCCTCTCCATCGACGCGCAGTCCTTCGTGGACGACGACCGGATCACCGATGACCTCGCCGGACTCACGAACCCCCGCGCGACCCTCCGAGTCCGGGACAGCGCCACCCAGGACGAATACACCCTCTCCATCGGCGCCCCCATCGACGACAGCGCCCAGCGCGTCTACGCGCGGATCTCCAGATCCGGGTCCCCGGGGATCCGGGTCCTCGTCGAGACCAAGGGGATCGCGACCATCACCCCCGCGCCCCTCGCATACGTGCACGAATCCCCGACCACCCTCGGGTCTTCACTCGTCCGAACCGTCACCCTCACCAATCCGGACAATACACCCATCTGGTCCGCAACCCGGGACCTCGATTCCTGGTCCGTCGAATCCGTGCCGGCGAGCCCCGACCAACGTGACGCCATCAATCGCCTCCTCCACGTGCTCTGCGAAGAAGAGTCCTCCGGCGTGGTCGAGCACGATCCGAGCGAATCCATCGACGGCGCGAACCTCATCGGGTTCATCGAACTCCGCCAGAACGACTCCGCTCCCCCAACGCGTGTCCGGGTCCTTATCCAGCCATCGGAGACCGGGATCCGACTCCTGATGCGCCCCCTCGACGAGGGCGGCAATCCCCTCCCCTACATCTGGATCGGCGCATCGCAAGAAGCCACCGCCGCCGCGGCCTGGCTGAGTGTCATCGCAAGAGACTGACCGACCTCAAGCGTTCGCCGTCACCCCGAGGGCGATATCGCGCCGCAGTTGCTTCCCTTCGAACTCGATCAGATCGCACGCCCGGTACGCGCGTTCCCTCGCTTGCTCCATCGTGTCCCCGAGCGCCGTCACGCCAAGCACACGCCCCCCGTTCGTGACGACCTTCCCGTTGACGACCTTCGTCCCGGCGTGGTACACCGTGACCCCCTCGACCTCTTCCGCGGCCTTCAGCCCCGAGATCACATCCCCCGTCCTCGGATTGTCCGGGTACCCCTCGCTCGCAAGCACCACACACACCGCCGCCTGATCGCTGAAACGGATATCCACATCCTCGAGCGATCCGTCGGCCGTCGCGCACAGCATATCGAGCGCATCGCTCTCAAGCCGCGCCATCAAGGGCTGACACTCCGGATCCCCGAACCGCACATTGAACTCGAGCACCTTCGCCCCGCCCGGGGTCAGCATCAGCCCCGCGTACAGCACCCCGTGGAACTCGATCTCGTCCCGGCGGAGCGCATCGAGCAAGGGCACCAGCACCTCGCGCTCGACCTCGCGCATCGTCGTTTCATCGATCGTCCCGCTCGGACAGAACACACCCATCCCCCCCGTGTTCGGTCCCTTGTCCCCGTCCATGAGGCGCTTGTGGTCCTGACAAGCCGGGAGCACATACAGGCTCGACCCATCCGTCAGCGCGAGCACCGACACCTCGGTTCCCTTGAGCCGCTCCTCGAGCAGGATCTCCTTCCCGGCCTCCCCGAACGCACCATCCCGAAGGATCGATTTGATCGCAGCCTCCGCATCCTCCATCGTCTCGGGGACGATCACACCCTTCCCCTTCGCGAGCCCCGTCGCTTTCACGACGTACGGCTCATCCCGCGTCCGCAGATACTCGATCGCGAACCCCGCGTCCTTGAACGTCTTCCCCTCAGCAGTCGGGATCGAAGCCCCGCGCATGACCTGCTTCGCATACGCCTTGTCCGCTTCGAGCATCGCGCCCTTAAGCGAAGGACCGAACACCAGACGATCCTTCCCCGTGTTCTTGTTCGTCCGGAGCGCATCAGCCCACCCCTGCGCGAGCGGGTCCTCGGGACCGATCACGACGAGATGAATCTCGTGCTTGTCGCAGTACTGCGCGAGCCGGTACAGCTCCTCGTGGCTCACGGGCACGTCCACCGCTTTCGCGAGCTTCGCGATCCCCGGGTTCCCCGTGTGAGTCGCGTGAAGGGTCCCGAGCTTCGGGGACTTGCTGATCGCGAGCGCCAGCGCGTGCTCACGTCCACCGCCACCGATCAGCAGCACATTGATGGGTCCGTCGATCATGATCCGTTTCCTATCCGACAAAGAACTCAGAGCGACTTCGCCGCATCCAGACACGTGTTGAGGATCTCGCCGCGCGAGACGAGCACCGCTTTCCCCTCGTCCGAGCGGCGCTTGAACTCGACCTCACCCGCCTCGATCGTCTTCGGGGACACGATGATCCGGAGCGGGATCCCGATCAGGTCCGCGTCCTTGAACTTGGGTCCGGGACGTTCCGAACGATCGTCCACGAGCACATCGAACCCGTTCGAAGAAAGCTCCTTCGAGAGCGCATCGACATGATCCATGACCCCGTCACCCTCGGGCTTGATGACCACGATCTGCACGTGGTACGGCGCGATCGCCAACGGCATCACGATCCCGTTCTCGTCGTGCGCCATCTCCACACACGCCGCGAGCGTGCGCGAGACCCCGATCCCGTAGCACCCCATGATGACCGATCGCTTCTTCTGATCGCGATCGAGCACCGACAGCCCCATCGCGTCGGAGTACTTCGATCCGAGCTTGAAGATGTGCCCGACCTCGATCCCGCGCCGCTCCTCGAGCACCGACCCCTCAGCCCTGGGCGAAGGATCGCCGGCCACCGCATTGCGGATCGACACGATCCGAACGAGCCCATCCTCACTCACACCCGTTTCTTCGAGCCGGCTATCGACGAGCTCCGAGTCTCTCGACCAGTGCCAGCCCGTCACGTGGTAGTCGTTCTCGTCCGCGCCGGTCGCCCAGGTGCCCCCGGCCGCATCCGGATCGATCAGTACCAACGAGTTCTCCGCGACATATCCCATCCGAGGGGACACGTACCCGATCGCAAACCCGGCCTTCCGCGCCTCTCCCTCGGGAGCCATCTCGACCGCGCACCCCACCGCATCGCGGACCTTGCCCTCGTTGACGTCATGATCGCCGCGTACCACCGCGAGCACCCAGCGAGGCGTGTCCTCGACCGTGCGCATCACGATGGTCTTGAGCATCCCCGACGCCGTCGTCCCCAGGTGTTCCGCGACCAGCTCGATCCCCGGCATCTTCGGGGTGTGATGCTTCGTCAGATCGCTCCCGGGAGCGCCATCAAACGACCACGAGCGCTCCCCGATCTCCGCCTTCTCCACGTTCGCCGCGTACCCCGACGACGGGCAGTACAGGATCGTGTCCTCCCCGCTCACGCAGTTCACCATGAACTCGTGCGAAGCAGACCCCCCGATCGGACCCGCTTCCGCTTCCACCGCGCTGAAGTCGAGCCCGCAGCGCGTGAAGATGTTCGTGTACGCTTGGTACATCTTGTCGTAGGTGTCGTTGAGCCCCGCGTCCCCCTCGAGCTCGAGGTGGAAGGAGTACGCGTCCTTCATGATGAACTCACGACAACGCAGCAGCCCCGCGCGCGGACGGAACTCGTCACGGAACTTCGTCTGGATCTGGTACAGGTTCAGCGGGAACTGCTTGTAGCTCGTCAGCGATGAGCACATCAGGTCCGTGATCACCTCTTCATGCGTCGGCCCGAGCGCCGCGATCCGCCCGTGACGATCCTCGAGCTTGAACAACAGATCCCCGTAGTCCACGTCCCGCTTCGTGTCCTTGTACAGCTCGATGGGTTCCAGGGTCGGCATGAGCAGTTCGCTCGCGCCGGCCGCATCCATCTCCTCGCGCACGATCTCCGAGATCTTCCGCAGCGCCCGCCATGCCAAGGGCAGGTACGTGTAGATCCCCGACCCCACCGAGCGGATGTACCCTGCGCGGACCATGAAGATGTGCGAAGGCGTCTCCGCGTCGCTCGGCGCATCACGCGTCGTCGGAATCAACGTCTGGGTCCAGCGATGGACACACCCGGATGAACTCGTCGAGATCGGAGACGTCGTTGTTGCAGCGTTGCTCATGGTCGGAGAGTGTACGCGCACTCCATCCGGAGATCGGTCCAAACCGAGCCCCATCACCCTTCAAACAACGATCAACGACCGACCCGAACCCCCGAGAGCAGATCCTCGAACCGTCTCGATTGTTCATCGGCCAACGGATGAGAAACCCCGCGCCACCAGCAGGAATCGTGCGCCACACTCAGGTCCAGCGCCAGATCCACCACCTGCTGATCCGTCAGATCCGCGAGGGGGGTCTCCACCACAACCTCCACAGCACCCGAACTCGGCGCATCGAGGGTCGCAAGACGACCCACGAGGATCGCGCGATCAAGCACCCGCGCGATCCGATCGATCCGTTCCGTCCCCCCCTCCTCCTCCCCGTCGATCTGCACCCCCCAGACCACCTTCCGGATCCCCCGGCTCATCGCGATCGAGCACGCATCCAGCAGCAATCTCGTCTCGTGTGTCCCCGCCCCCGAATCCGTGTCCATCCCCATCTCGTCATCGCCCGACGGGTACCCCGCGCGGTCCGTGACCAGTTCGAGCCCGTACAGCGACGCATGCGTCTGTGTCGCCCGGTCCACCGCCGGTAGCACATCCTCCTGATCCCGTCCCCGCGTCCAGAACGCCGGGTACAGCAACGACTTCTCGTCCGAACGCCGGAGCCGCGCCATCTCCCCGGAGAGGGCGCACAGCACCAACGAACTCAGCGAGCCGTCCGCGATGACCAGACACGGTTCCGATGGCAATCTCGGGGTGAGCATGACCCTCAATCTATCGGATATCGACCCCGGATGTCGTGAATCACAACCTCACACCCCCCGGTTCCGATGGGGGATGGGGGGGGGTTCACCCCGCTTACGCGATCGCGTGGTTCGGGGTGGGTTCCCGGTACTCGCTCAGATCCACCTTCCGGAAGTGCTCGATCGTCTTCTCGAGCCCCTCACGGAGCGCGATCGTCGGCTCCCAGCCCAGCAGCTTCCGTGCCCGGGTGATGTCGGGCTGACGCTGCAACGGATCGTCGGCCGGCAGATCCTGATAGATCACACTCGACTTCGATCCCGTGATCTCGATCACCAGCTCTGCGAGCTGTTTGATCGTGAACTCGCTCTCGTTCCCCAGGTTCACCGGGTTCTGGAGGTCCCCCTCCTCCGCGTTCATCAGGCGCATCAGCCCCTCGACCAGATCGTCCCGGTAGCAGAACGAGCGGGTCTGGGACCCGTCCCCGAAGATCGTGATGTCCCGACCCATCAGCGCCTGGAGGATGAAGTTCGATACCACCCGACCATCGAACGGGTGCATCCTCGGCCCGTAGGTGTTGAAGATCCGCGCGATCCGCATGTCGATCCCGTGCCGACGGTAGTAATCCATGAACAGCGTCTCCGCCGCCCGTTTCCCCTCGTCGTAGCACGCGCGGGGACCGATCGGGTTCACGTTCCCCCGGTAGTCCTCCGTCTGCGGGTGCACCGTCGGATCCCCGTACACCTCGGACGTCGAGGCCTGAAGGATCCGCGCGTTGCACCGCTTCGCCATCCCGAGCGTGTTGATCGCACCCATGACGGAGGTCTTCATCGTCTTGATCGGGTTGTACTGGTAGTGACCCGGCGCAGCGGGGCACGCAAGGTTGTACACCTGATCGACCTCGAGCCAGATCGGGTGGGTCACGTCGTGACGGATCAGCTCAAAGTTGTTGTGGTCCAGCAGGTGGAGCACGTTCGACTTCTGCGACGTGAAGAAGTTGTCAAGACAGATCACATCGTGACCCTGCTCGACCAACCGTTCGCACAGGTGAGACCCAAGGAACCCCGCGCCCCCCGTCACCAACACACGCTTCATCGGCATCGTCCTGCTCCTCGTCGGCTTCGCTTCCGTGATCGTGTCCATCATCCTGATCAAGCTCCGTCCCTGGATCGGGTCACTCAGTTCGTCGTCACACGCCGACCCGCCTCAGCGAGCATCCGCGCGTACGACACCATCGATTCCATCGGATCATGACCCGGTTCCCACGACAACGCACGCGTCGTGTTCGTCAGATCCGCCTGGGTGAAATGCTGATACGTCGAGACCATCTCGTCGGGCATCGGGATGTACTCGACCTCGAGCGACGTCCCGAGCCCCGTGTTCACCGCCTGCGCGATGTCGTTGAAACTCGTCGCCTTCCCCGACCCCAGGTTGTAGATCCCCGACTCCGCCCCTCGCTTCGACGCAGCGATCGTCCCCGACACGATGTCATCCACGAACACCTGATCCCGCTCATGGTGCCCGTGCTCGAACAACCTCGGGCGCTCCCCGCGCAGCATCTGCTGGGTCAGGTGGTACACCATCGAAGCCATCCGCCCCTTCCGCGCCTCCCCCGGCCCGAACACGTTGAAATACCGGAGCCCCACCACATGCGCCCCATCCCCCGCTTCATCGATCGCACGCTGGGCCGTCACATCCATCAGCCACTTCGAGAACCCGTACACGTTGTTCGGTCTCCCGCCCAGATCCTCCGTGAACGCGCTCCGGGTGTCCGGGGATCCATAGACGGCCGCGCTCGACGCATACACCAAAGGCACATCGCTCTCGAGACACGCATCGACGATCTCCTCGAACGGCTCCGAGTTCACCGAGATCATCTTCCGCTCGTCCGTCACGAGCGTGTCCGTGATCGCCGCGAGATGGAACACCGCTTTGGGCTTCATCCCCATAATCGCCGGCTGAAGATTCAGCTCCCCCACCGGGTCCGCCATCACGATCCCCCGGAACACCCCCGCCCGCAAGCGATCACACGCTTCGACGATGTTCGCGTATGACCCCGTCGAGAAATCATCGATCACGTACAGCTGCGCATCGGGCTCGTCGCGCTGCAACGTCGCAACGAGCGAGGACCCGATGAACCCCGCGCCCCCCGTGATGATGTAAACAGGTCCGTCCGAACTCATTGCAGGGATGATACGCCCCGTTTTCCTCGGATTCGCTCAATCCTCGCCCTCATCCAGAGGGGGGAGTTTCAACGTCTGCCCCACCCGGATCGAGTCCTTCGACCTCAGCACATCCCGATTCGATTCGTATACGAAGTCCGTATATCTCGTCGATCCGTAGAAGTTCTTCGCGATCTTCGAGAGCGAGTCCCCGGGCTGAACCACGTACTCGATCACGATCGCTTCCGGATCCCCACCCTGGTTCGGGTTCTCGTCCTCGATATCCCGACCCTGGACGTTCCCGGGATCCACCGGGATCCTCAGCGACATCCCCTCCCGGAGTCTGAGTGGATCGACCCGAGGGTTCGCGCGAGCGATCACGCTCCACATCGCCGAACGCCCGTACTCGATCCGAGCGATGTCCTGGAGGGTCTGCCCCTTCTTCACCGTGTACGTCCGGAACTCCGGAGCCACAGCCCCCGTCGTCGGCCGACGGATCACGGGATCGGGGCTCGGATCCTGAACGGGCGCATTGATGATCTCCACAGGACCCGTGTCCCCCGGAACCTCCTCGGGCTCCTCGATCGTCACGACCGGGTCATCAGCAACCGAGATCCGTGGGCTCGCTTTCGCGCCCCCGGGCTCCCACATCCAGTACACACCGATCCACACGACCACGAGGACGCACAAGCCCACGAAAATCCTGGATGATCGGTCGTCCATTCCGGGGTCCCTGTCGATCACAACACGGTCCCCTTCAGTCTAACAGATCTTCGATGGCACATTCAAACCGTCTGGATCTCGCCGCGTTCCGCCGATTCCGAGGGAGCAGAGCTGTCCTTCTTCCTCGACCACACCAGCGGCGCCGCCACCGCGATCGACGAGTATGTCCCGACGAGCACGCCCACGAGGAGCGTGAACGAGAACGCACGGACACCCTGACCACCCATGGTGTACAGGATCAGCACCGCGAGCAGGGTCGTCCCCGAGGTGATCACCGTACGGGAGATCGTCTCCGTGATCGACTGGTTCACGACCTCCTTGGAGGCGTACGACAGCTTCCCACGGTTCTCACGGATACGGTCCATGATGACGATCGAGTCGTTCAGCGAGTACCCGATGATCGTCAGGAGCGCCGCAACCAGGTTCAGATCGATCTTGAACGGCTCGATCAGCAGCGACTGAGCCAATCCCGTGAACATGTGGTGGTCGTACAGGATCTCCGCCAGCGCGATGATCCCGATCGCCGTCAGCACGTCGTGCGCAAGCGCCACAATCGCCGCCGCCGAGTAACGGACCGAACCGAACCGGACCCAGATGTAGATCAGGATCAGCAACAGCGACAGCGCCACCGCAGCAACAGCAGTCGCGCGGAAGTTCTCAGCGATCGCCGGCGAGAAGTTCTGCACACTCAGCTGATCCGAAGACGTCGTCAACGCCGCACGGACCAGATCCCACTCACGCTGCGCGATCTCGCTCGACCACGCATCCACATTGTCGAAATACGTCAGACCCTCGTCCAGACTCACGAGCACGAACGTCTCGACCCGTTCCGGAGTCCCCTCAAGGATCATGATTTCCGATTGACGCCCGAGGATGTCGCTGAAGTCGCTCTTCCGACGGGTGATATTCAGACGGGACTCGATGCTCTCAAGCGTCGCGCCCGGATCGATGTCCTCGATCACGACCGCAACACCCCCGACGAACTCCGACACGCTGTTCCGATACTCCGGACGCGCGATGTTCTCACCCAGACGCGCCGAAAGGATCGGGTACACCGAAGCCCCGGCCGCGTCCTCACTCGAGGAGTACCGGAACACAAGCGCTGGAGGCGCATCGAGCACGTCCTGGAACTCTGCGCTGATCGAGTTCCCCACCGCGTCCCGGTTCGTCGAGATCGTCTTGATCAGGAACGTGTCCGACGTGATCCCGTCGTCCTCGGGATCCACGGGGATGACCTCCGCGCTCCGGAGCGATCGGATCGGGGACCCCTCCTCGACCTCGTCACCCAGCGCATGCACCCGTTCTTCGACCTCGGGACGGGTGAGCGTCACCCGGGGAGACGACGAATCGTCCGGGTTCTCGCGCATCGTGGTCATCGTGACCTGCGTCCCCCCACGGAACTCCGTGTCCAGCATCTTCTCGCCCTGGAACACGATCATCCCGAGACCAAGCCCGACATACCCCGTCGAGATGAGCAGGAACAACCAACGCAGACCGATCCAGTTGATCTTCGGGTACAGGATCTTCTCGATGGGCTTCACGACCATCGGGAGCATCGCCATCTTCTTGATGCGGATCTTGTCAACCAGAGTCCGGATGATGATGTTGCTCATGAACAGCGCCGAGATCATCGTGCACACGACACCGATCCCGAGCGTGATCGCGAACCCCTTGATCTCCTGCGTCCCCACGTTCGCGAGCACGAAACAGACGATCAGGTTCGTCACGTTCCCGTCCACGATCGACGACAACGCCTTCTGATACCCCAGTCGAGCCGCTTGGCGCAGCTCCAACCCCTTGTAGATCTCTTCACGGATGCGCTCGTAGATCAGCACGTTCGCGTCCACGGCCATACCGAACGTCAGGATGATCCCCGCGATACCCGGGAGCGTCAGCGACGCGCGAGACATCGCGAGCGCACCGATGATCAGCACCGCGTTCGCCGCCAAACAGAGCACGGCCACGAACCCGTACCCGAAGTAGTACAGCACCATGAAGATCGACACGATCACCAGCGCGACGATCCCCGCCTTGATCCCCGCGTCCAGGTTGTCCTGACCGAGTTCCGGCGCGATCGTGTTCTCCGACACCGGTTCCGGCGACACCTTCGCCTGGAGCGAACCCGCCGTCAGAACCCGGACCACGTAATCGATCTCTTCCGGAGTGAACTCGCCCTCGATGATCCCGCGCGTCGTGATGCGCGAGTTGAGCCGGGGCGCCGTGTACACCTCGTCATCGAGGAGCACCGCCATGTTCGCGCCCGAGTTCGGACCCGTCAGCTCACCCAAACGGTTCGCCCCGGCCGCGTCCATCGTGAACCCGATCGCCGGACGACCCAGCTGGTCCACACTCCGCGATGCGCCCGAGACCTGCCAACGACCATCATCCTGGGTCATGCGCAGCCCGCGCGTGTCCCAGCAGAGCATGTAGTAGTCGCCCTCGTATTCCTCGACGACGTAGTTGTACCGAGTCGCGAAGTACGCCGCGGGCGCTTCGATCATCGACTCGTACCCGCTCTTGGAATCGAACCACGACTCGAGCTTGTTCAGCTTGAACCAACGCGCATCACGCGCACCGGCCTGCGCCGGGCCGACCTCACGGATCCGTTCCCGGAGCCGCTGCTCGTCCGGATGGGAGTACGCAGACGACCCGCCCCCGGCCGGATCGACCGAGATCCGGAAGCTCAGCACACCCGCCGCCTGCACAAGCCGCTTCAGGTCCGAAGTATCGTCGAGCGAGTTCCGGTTCTTCGAGTACGTGTCGTACGACTCGATCACACGATCGAGCTGATCGTTCAGATCCGGGTACTGATCCCGGATCCGCTGGATCGCGCGTTCGCGCTCGCTCGGGAGAGTCACCACGGAATCCGTGTCCTCGTCCCGGATCGTCTTCTGTTCCTGAGATTGCTCCAGAGCCCGGCGCACATCGTCCGTCGATACCGCGCTCGCAAACAACTGGTCACGCGCGATCTCGTACTCGATCTCCGCGTCCGCGGCCTGATCGATCAACGTATCCAGCACGTCCTCGGGCGCCTCGGGATTCACCGAGATCACCTCGATCTGGGAACGCAAACGCTCCGCATCGTCATACGCACGCGCGGCCCGCTCGAGCAGCCCCTTGATCTTCGGGCTATTCGCGCCCAGACGCTCGATCTCAGCGCTCCGCTGATCGGGCTCCATCGCCATGACACGCTCGAACTGCGCGGGCTCGATCGAAGCAACCCCCAGCTTCGCGAGTTCCTCTTCGAAATCGGCGCGGAGCGCCTTCACGTGCTCGCTGGGGAGCGGCATCGTGATCTCGATCCGGTCCTGACCCTGACGCACGATCTGGATCTCGTACAGACCGTTCGGGTCGATACGGCGCTTCAGAACCTCGATCACCTTCGGGATCACTTCCCCGGCGTTCTCCGTCCGATCCAGCTGCACCGTGTACAGCAGCGAAGCACCGCCCCGGAGGTCCTTCCCCAGCCCGATCTTTTGATCCGGCGGATACGCGGCCCAAACAGCGAGCACGAGCATCGCGATCGCGATGATGACATTGCGGACGTAGTGTCGCATGAAGATCCCTCGTCAACACCCGCTCAAGGGCGTTTGATCAGTCGTTGCTCTCAGTTCTCGACCGGTTCCGCCTCAGCAGCAACGCTGCTCTCGCTCAAAACGCTCGACACGCTCCCACGCGCCACACGGATCCGCGTGTTCGACGCGCGATCAGTCTCCAGGAGCAACTCGTCTCCCTTGACCTCCACGATCGTCCCGATGATCCCGCCGGCCGCGCGAACCTTGTCCTTCTTCTTCAAACCCCCCACCATCGCCGCGTGCTTCTTTTTCTCCTTCCGACCCGACATCGATGTCAGCAGGATCAGACCCACCATCATCGCGATCATGATGAAGAAGAACGAACCGCCCCCAGCAGGACCAGCACCCCCGGATCCACCCTCACCGGCCGTCCCCCCCGGAGCGGATTCACCAGCACCCGAAGCGGAAGGGGTGCCGAGCATCCGACCATCCTGACCCAGCGTCATCACATGCATACCAAACGACGAGCGATCGCTCATACGAGAAGTCCCTTTCAATACCCTGACGGCCGATCCCATCCGGGCTTGGATCGTAGACCCGAGATTCCTGCCCGACGAGGATTTGTGAGAATCGCACCCGATCCGGGGTCACCCTTCTTGGGCTATCCCCAGTTTCGATTCCACGATCGGAGCCAAATGCGGCCGCCGACGCACCAACTCCCCCCAATCCCCCAACCGGATCGAATCTCGAAGATCCCCCATCAACCGCTGGAAGAACCGCAGATTGTGGATCGATACCAGGATCGGCCCCAGCATCTCCTCCGCCGCAAACAAGTGCCGAATGTACGACCTCGAGAACCCAGCCCCGTCCGGGGTCCTCCACCCATGCGCCCCCGGATCACACGCCGCGCAGTCGCACCCCTCCTCGATCGGACGAGGGTCCCGCGCGAACCGGGCGTTCTTGAGCCGGATCTGACCGTCCTCCCCGGGCTCGCACGTAAACGCGTTCGCGTTCCTCCCGTTCCGGGTCGGGAGCACACAATCGAACATATCGACCCCGCTCATCACCGCGACAACGATGTCCCGTTCGTACCCCACCCCCATCAGATACCTGGGCTTGTGCGCGGGCATCTTCGGCGCTGTGTGCCCCACCACCCTCGAGATCTGGTCGAACGTCTCCCCCACAGCAACCCCCCCGATCGCATACCCCGGGAGCTCGATATTGCAGATCCGCTCGATCGACCAGTCCCGGCGCTCCAGATCCGTCCCCCCCTGGATGATCCCGAACAACGACTGCTCGTCCGGGCGCGCATGGGACGACTTGCACCGCTCGAGCCAGCGCACCGTCCGTTCGTTCGCAACCCGCAACCGCTCAGCGTGGTCGTACGACCCCTTCTTCGTATCCCGCTGCTTCGCGATCCGGAGCCGGGTCTGATTGATCGACCCCGCGTCCGGGTCCACACTCGGGGGACAGTCATCAAACGCCATCATGATGTCCGGCCCAAGCTCGTTCTGGACCCGCATCGCGATCTCCGGGTTCATCCGGATCGTCGATCCATCAATGATCGACTTGAACGACACCCCGTCCTCGTCGATCGCATTGATATCCGCCATCGAATACGCCTGATACCCCCCCGAGTCCGTCAAGATCGGACCGTCCCAGTTCATGAACTTGTGAACCCCACCCATCTCCTGCACCAGCTCCGACCCCGGACGAAGCATCAGGTGGTACGTGTTGTTCAGGATGATCTGCGCCCCCGTCCCCGACACCATCTCAGGCACCAACCCCTTGATCGTCCCCTTCGTCCCCACGGGCATAAACGCCGGCGTATCAAACCCGCCGTGCAACGTCGTCACACGACCCGTCCGCGCCTCTCCATGCGTGGAATCAATCTCGAACGTCAGCGGATCTGCCATACCCCAAGACTAGGGCTCAACCAACCCGATCACCCCGCGTGCCGCTGCTCCCGGCTCGCTTCGTTGAGTGTCTTCTTCTCTGCCTCGCTCAGCGACCCGATCCCATCGCGCTGCACCTTCGCCAGGATCCGATCCACCTCCTGATCCAGCTTCGCTCTCTTCTGCTGGGTCTTGATCGCTTTCTTCGCGTTCCGTTGATCCCTCGAGTCGTTCAGCACATCGAAGAAATCCAGCAAGTGATGCGAGTTCCGGATGAAGTAATACCCCGCGATCGCACCCCCCACGTGCGCCGCTTCACCCCCGGCGTTCGCCGACCCCATCAGGAGCTGCACCAACGCGAGCCCCACATACCCATACGCAAACCACTTCAGCTTCATCGGGATCGGGGGGAACAACAGCTGCACGATCGTGTTGGGCTGGATGTACGCGCACGCCACGATCACCCCGAACACCCCCGCGCTCGCCCCGATCAGCGGAGTCGTGAAGTCGTTCGTCAGCACACCGGGCATCGCCCCACCCGTCAGCTTCCCGAGCACCGTCAGCACCGAGAACAACAACCCACCACTGAGCCCACACACCAGGTAGAACGCAAGGTACTTCTTCCCACCCAAAAACCGCTCGACCATCGGCCCGAAAATCCACATCCCGAACATGTTCATGATCAGGTGGAACGAGATCAGCCCCCCCGTCGGATCATGGAGGAACTGGAACGTGATCAATCGCCAGACCTCGAGCCGCTGGAACCCCTGATAGATCGACAGCTCCCCCAGGTTGTACAGCGCGCCGTTCATCGGATGGGTCCCGCTCGGAGCACGGAACACCATCACCGCCAGCACATGAACCACGATGTTGATCACGATGATCCACGTGTTCACCGACCATCCCGGGGAGTGCATGATCAGACCACCACCGCCCCCACCCCGAGATCCATACCCGATCCCCGTGTCGTCCCTGTTGTAGTCCCGGTCGTAGATACCCATGAACCTCGTGCTCCATCGCGACTTTCAGGGTCCGCGGCCCTTACTCCGTATCTCGGCTCGATTCCGTCGCCCGCTTGAGCACCCGACGCTCCGCCCGGCTCAACGATTCGACCCCGCTCGCCGAGATTTTCGCCAACACCCGATCCACTTCCTCGGGATCGACCCCGCCCCCTTTCAAACGCTCCCCATCCCCATTGTGTTCGACCTTCCGACCCGAAGCCCCCAAATCAGGCGATCCCGTAAACAACGACGCCGTCCGCAAGAACCGGATCCGGGACCGCTCGATCGTCACCACCACCCCGCACACCACCGCGATCGTGAAGAGCGTCCTCCCGTCCGCCGTCACCAGCCCCACGATCCCCACCAACGTCGCGCACACCACCCCCACAACCGACACCACCCCCCGCGCCCCCATGTCCCCTTTCGAGGGCACCAACGCCGCCCGGAGCATCACCGCCCCATCCAAGGGCTCCATCGGGAGCAGGTTCACGAGCAGGATCACCAGGTTCACCGCATAAACCGACCACAACGCGATGAGCCACCACGCCGTCGTCCCGTCCCGGAGCGTCACCCCCCCGATCGACGACGAGGGTTCAAGCGGATTGAACACCATTCCCCCGACCGACCCCGTGATCCCCACCAACACCCCACCAAGCACCACCCCGATCAGGATCTGGGTCACCAACCCCGACACCGCCGTCATCCAGTCCCCGCGCCTCGATTCCGGGAGCTCGGGCTGAGCCAACCTCCCCATCGGCCACACCATCACCGAATCACACACCCCCCCATACCTCGCGCACACCCGAGCCCTGACGAACTCCTTCACCGTCACGATCACCCACACCCCCACCAACCGAGGCCCAACAAACATCACCCCCTCCTGATGACCCGGAAGCGTGAAAATCAGCTCCGCCAGCACCCACACGATGAACAGCAGGTGCGCCTTGAGCACCACCCCGCGCGATCGCAGGTAGGTGAACCCCCAAGCCAGCGGATCCTCCCCATCCCCAAAGATCCGCGCAAGCACACGCTTCACGCCCCCAAGGCGATCCCCGTGACCCTCACCATAACTGTCCTGCCAACCGCGCTCGCTCATGCTCCCAAAGCATACCGAATCACGAGCGATCGGTTTACTTGCTCCACGTCGAAGACCCGTACACCGCGCTCTCACCCAGCTCCTCCGCGATCCGGATCAGCTGGTTGTACTTCGCGTTCCGATCGCTCCGACACGGCGCACCCGTCTTGATCTGACCACAGTTCGTCGCCACAGCGAGATCCGCGATCGTCGAGTCCTCCGTCTCACCCGAACGGTGCGACAGCACACACGCATAGTCGTTCCGCATCGCGTGGTTGACCGTGTCGAACGTCTCGGACAACGTCCCGATCTGGTTGACCTTCACGAGCACCGCGTTCGCCGCGCCCTTCTCAATCCCCTTCTCGACGAAGCTCTTGTTCGTCACGAACAGGTCATCGCCGACAAGCTGGACCTTCTCCCCGAGCTTCTGGGTCAACTTCACCCACCCGTCCCAGTCGTTCTCCGCGAGCCCGTCCTCGATCGAACGGATCGGGTACTTGGCGCACCAATCCGCCCAGATCGAGATCAGATCGTCGCTCGAGATGATCTCCTGAGACGACGAGAAGAACTTGTACCCCTTCTTCCCGTCCTTCTCCGCTTCGTTCCAGAGCTCGCTCGTCGCCGGGTCCAGCGCCACGAAGATCTGCTCACCCCACGAGTACCCCGCCTTATCGACGGCCTCCTCGATCACCTTCAGCGCGTCCTCGTTGTCCTTCAGGTCCGGAGCGAACCCGCCCTCGTCCCCGACGGCCGTGGACATCCCCCGCTTCTTGAGCACCGACTTCAGGGTGTGGTAGATCTCCGTCCCGGCCCGGAGCGCCTGACCAAAGTCATCAAACCCCCAGGGCTGGATCATGAACTCCTGGAAGTCCACCGTGTTGTCCGCGTGCTTCCCGCCGTTGAGGATGTTCAGCATCGGAACCGGGAGCGTCTTCGCGCCAGTCCCGCCCAGGTACCGGTACAGCGGCATCCCGCTCGTCTCCGCCGCGGCCTTCGCCACAGCCATCGACACCCCGAGGATCGCGTTCGCGCCCAGATTCCCCTTGTTGCCCGTCTCGTCGAGCTCGCACATCGCCGCGTCGATCCCCTCCTGATCCCGCGCATCCATCCCCTCGATCTCACGCGCGATCTGCTGATTCACGTTCGCGACCGCGTTCGCAACCCCTTTGCCCATCCATGTTTCCCCACCATCCCGGAGCTCGACGGCCTCGTGCTCACCCGTCGAAGCCCCCGAAGGAACCGCCGCGCGACCCACAACCCCCGATTCGAGGACCACATCCACCTCGACCGTCGGGTTCCCACGAGAATCAAGCACCTGGCGCGCGTGGACAAGATCGATATCGAATGCCATGACGGGTTCACTCCCTCGGAGATGGTGGTTCTAGGACGCTCAGCACGTCCCCAACCCGACGATAGCCGGCTTTCACGTGTACCGCTCACCACGATCCGCTATTGTGAAGACGATCAAGCAATCGAGAGCAAGCCCCCAGCGCCAACGCCCCGACCCCACGATGCCCATCACCCCCGAGCAGTTCGATCATCAGCTCACCGCGCTCCGCGAACGGCTCGTCGAGCAGGGAAACCTGGTCGTCGAGATCGTGGACGGCGCCTTCAACGCGATCTACGCGATGGATTCAACCGGCGCGCTCGCGCTCCTCGAACGGGAAGACCAGGTCGATCGCGCCGACGTCGAGATCGAACGTGACGCCGTCGATCTCCTGATGCGCGTCACCAAGAACGCCGTCGCCCTCAGCGAGCCCCGTGTCCGCTCCATGCTCACCTGTGTGAAGGTCAACAACGAGCTCGAACGCATCGCCGACGCCGCCTCATCGATCGCAAGACGGGTCGTCTCCCTCGGGGACCGGGACCCCGAGTTCCCCAAGTCCACGCGCGTCATGACCAACTCCGTCGTCGGGATCCTCCGAGACACCGTCCGCGCCTTCGAATCCATCGACCCCATCCGCGCCAAATCCGTCCTCGCCGCCGAAGGGACCGTCATCGAGTTCTACGACCTCGTCGTCCAGAAATCCGAACAGCGCATCGCCGACGCCCGTCTCAGCGTCGAGCACGCCTTCGAGCTCCACGCCATCATCCACCAAGCCGTCCTGATGGCCGATCACTGCACCAACATCGCCGAACAGATCATCTACGAATCCACCGGCGCCATCGTCCGTCACACCAACGCGGGCTGGGCCGAACTCGACCTCGACGGGAACCCCGAGCCCGACGACGATTCCGTCTGACCTCCCAGGGCTCCGCCGATCAGCCCTTTTTCGGCGCCTTGTAGAACGGGAGCGGGACCACCTCCGCATCGAGCACGGCCTTCTGCGCATCGACCTTCAGCTTCGTCCCCACTGCGCTCTGCGCATCGTTCACATACGCCATCGCGATCGACTTCCCGAGCGTGGGAGACGCACACCCCGACGTCACGAACCCGACATCCGAGTCCCCGTCGAGCACCCGCATGTCCTGACGCGCCGTCCGCTTCGAATCGATCACGAGCCCGACAAGCTTGATCCCGGGACCCCCACTGTTCGTCTGCTTGACGAGCGCCTCCTGACCGATGAACGTCTCCCCCTCGTTCTCCTCGCTCTTGTCGAGGTTCATCGCGAAGGGCATCCCGACAGCCAACGCGCTGATCTCCTCACCCAGCTCGTGCCCGTACAACGGAAGCCCAGCTTCGAGCCGGAGCGTGTCCCGCGCCCCGAGCCCGCACGGCGCGAGCAGCTTCGAATCCGGATCGTTGTCCACGTCCTTAAGCAGCAGCTTGAGCGCCATCCCGACCGCGTTCGCCGGGAGGATGATCTCCACCCCGTCCTCACCCGTGTACCCCGTCCGCGCCACGATCAGCTTCAGGATCATCAGGTTCTTGACCGTGAACCGGAACTTCTTCAGAGTCGGAACTTCCGACGACACCCGCCCGATCAGGTCCATCACCTTGGGACCCTGGATCGCAACCATCGCCGTCTTCTCGGTTCGGTCCTCGAACTTCACCTTGAACCCGCGCTCATCGATCACGCTCTGGATGTGGTTGACGATCTTCTCACGGTTCGCGCCGTTGCACACCACCATGAACTCGTCCGTGTCCATCCGGTTCACGATCACATCGTCCATCACCCCACCCCGCTCGTTGCACACGAACGAGTATCGGCACTGCCCCTCCTGCATGTCCCCGATCCGGCGCGAACACACCCGCTCGAGCACCCGACGGGAATGCAAGCCCTTGAGCATCAACCGACCCATGTGCGACACATCGAACAGCCCCCCCGAGTTCCGGCACTGCTCGTGCTCCTCCTTGATCGTCCCCGAGTACCGGATCGGCATCTCCCAGCCGGCGTAATCCACCATCTGCGCGCCATGATCGACGTGGTACGAATGGAGCGGGGTCGTCTTCAGGGTCGTCTGGGTCATCGTGGTCCTTTGTCTGCTCGTGTTGCCCACGATCGTAGTCCCCGTGCGAACAATCCACCGATGACGACCCCCTCAACCACCCCCACAATCGCCCAGTGGATCACCCATCTCAGATCCCTCGCGATCCCCGTCCTCGCCGACGTCCCCTTCGATGCGTCCGAGCCCGATCGGACCCAATACGCCCACACCTTCCGGGACGAGTTCGGAGCCCGGAGCACAAGCGCCCTCGCGCTCATCGCCCGCGCCCTGAGCGTCCCCCATTGCACCAACCTCAACAACCCCGACCTCGACGCGCAGCTCTGGACCGCGCTCGCGCTGAATCTCCCCCCCGACCTCCCCACCATCGAGCCAAACCATGGGCTCGTCAACCCCGACGACTACGCCATCGAGCACCGAACCCACATCGAGCTCTGCGCCCTCCACGCACTCACCCACCTCACCACCCCCGAATCCCTCGTCCCGCTCATCGAGTGGAACATCGCCGAGCTCCAACCCGACAACGGGATCAACCGACCCTGGGCGATCCACGCCTTCATCCACCACGCGCACACCACCCCCGACCCGGACATCGCGGCCACCGCGACCCTTCACGCGCAGACCCTCGCCCACAACTGTTGCATCACCCTCGCCCACCCCGACCTCGTCAGCGCCTTCATCCTGCGCGACGCCGCCGACTGGCTCGAGTCAACCCACCCCTGATTCCGCAGGACCTGACCATCACCCCATCGCCGCCTTCGGCCCGTTCGTTCCGTAAGGCAACCAACGCTGGATCACGGGCACCCGACCCCTGATCTCCTCCCACTTCGCCGCATCGCCCTCGTACCGATGCCGGATCGCGCTCGCAACAAGCCCCATGAACACGGGCTGAGGCCGCAGCGGCCGCGACGTCAGCTCCGGATGGAACTGCGCCGCAACGAAGTACGGGTGCGTGATCGGGTTCTCGACCTTCACCCCGCGCAGATCATCCGAATCCCTCGGAAGCTCCAGGACCTGCATGATGGGCTGGTCCGGGTGACGACCCGAGAAGATCAACCCCCCAGCTTCCAGCCGCTCAATATACGCGGGCTCGACCTCGTACCGGTGCCGGAACCTTTCGTGGATCGAGTCCTTGTTGTCCGCGAGCTGCCAAGCCAACGTCCCCCGGGTGATCGCCACGTCCTGCGCCCCGAGGCGCATCGTGCCCCCGAGCCCCTCGATCTTCTTCTGATCCGGGAGCTCCGAGATCAGCGCCGAGTTCGTCATCGGATCGAACTCCGTCGAGTACGCATCCGTGATCCCGAGCACGTTCCGCGCGAACTCAATCACCGCGACCTGGAACCCGAGACAGATCCCCAGATACGGGATCCCGTTCTCACGACAATGCTTCACACACGAGATCTTCCCCTCCACCCCGCGCGATCCGAACCCCCCCGGAACGATGACCCCGTCCAGATTCTCGAGGTGCGCCGCAACATTCGCATCGTTGATGTCCGTCGTGTCCATCCACACCTGCTCGATGTCGCAACGCAGATGCGCCCCGCAATGCTCCAGCGCCTTATCGATCGACGCATACGCGTCCTTGAGCTCCGCGTACTTCCCGAGGATCCCCACCCGGACCCCGTGCTGACGCTCGCACGTAAGCCCGTCCACGAACGTCGCCCACCGTTTCCGCGCCTGATCCTCGACGCGCACATCCACCCGATCGTGCAGATTCAGGATGGAAAGGATCTCCCGATCCAACCCCTGCTCGCGCAGCTCGTCCGGGATCGTGTAGATGCTCTCCCGATCGTGCATCGAGAACACCCGCTCCATGGGCACGTTCGAGAACATCGCGATCTTCTCGCGCACCTTGGGCTCGACCTCGTTCTCCGCCCGACACGCGATCAGCTGCGGCTGGATCCCTGACTCCATGAGCCGCTTGATCCCCAGCTGCGCCGCTTTCGACTTCTGCTCACCCAGCGCCCGGGGCTCGATCACGTACGTCAACGCGACAAAGCACACCGACCCCTCGCCCTCCTCGAACGCAAGCTCGCGCAGCGCCTCGATATAGAACCCGTTCTCGTAGTCCCCCACCGTCCCGCCGACCTCGACGAACACGATATCCGCCGGCCCGGTCCCGTCCCCGCGCAGCGCCAGCTCCCGGAGCTTCCGCTTCACCTCGCCCGTCACATGAGGGATCATCTGGACATCGCGCCCCAGGTACACCCCCTGGCGTTCCCGATCCAGGATCTCCGAATAGATCTGTCCCGAAGTCACGAAGTTCCGGCGCGTCAGGTCCTGATCGAGCATCCGCTCGTACGTCCCCAGATCCATGTCGCACTCGGTCCCGTCATCGAGCACGAACACCTCGCCGTGCCGGTACGGGTTCAGGGTCCCCGAATCGATGTTCAGGTATCCCTCCATCTTGATCGGCGCGACACACAGCCCCTTGTCCTTGAGCACCTTCGCCATCGACGACGAGAAGATCCCCTTCCCGAGCCCGGACATCACCGTCCCCAGGATCGCGACGTACTTGTGCTTTCCGAACTCATACCCGTCCGGGATCGGCGAGTAGAACTCGCGCTCCGTGTTGGTCGTGCTCCCCGCCCCCGCGAGCAGATTCGACGCACCGGGCCGCGATCCGTCGGGTTTGCTGGTACCGGAGTTCGACGGATCCGACTCATCGCGTTGGGTGGGCATAGCCCATCGTATCAACGCCGCGCCCGACTGTGCAACCCCGCCCGACGACCAAACCCGAATCTGTCAAGAAAAATCCTAAGCCCCGGACAAATCGGACCAATCCCGAGTCACTCAGCGCGGAATCGATCCACAAACGCTCGGTACTGCTCGGGGGTATCGATCCCCTCATGGGACGACCCCACCACCGCCGCGCAGATACCGCACCCGTGCTCGAGCCATCGCAGCTGCTCGAGCGACTCCACCCCTTCGAGCACCCCGGGCTCCATCCCCAAATACGCCTTCATCGCCCCCACCGTATACGAGTAGATCCCCACATGACGGAACCGATGCGCCGTCCCTCCCGAGCGATCGAACGGCGACCCCGCGCGCGTGAAGTACAACGCCCGATGGAACCGCCCTGCAGCACCCATCCCCCGACCCAGCACCGCTTTCACCACATTCGGATCCCGGAACGTCGCCTCATCCTCGATCGGGCTCACCACCGTCCCCGTCCCGTACCCATCCACATACCCCAAAGCATCACATGCCGCATCGATCACACCGGGCTCGATCTCGGGTTCATCCCCTTGGACATTCACGATGAGCCGATCATCCCCGAGCCCCAGCACCTCCGCCGCCTCCGCCAACCGCGACGTCCCGTTCGGGTGCTCCCCCGTCATCACCGCTTCGAACCCGAACGACTCGACCGCGCCCCGGATCTCCTCCGAGTCCGTCGCAACCACCACCAGCTCGATACTCGAAGCCCCCGAAGCCCGTTCGCACACATGCACAACCAGCGGCCGTCCCGTCTCCGCAGCGAGCGCCTTCCCCGGAAACCGTGTCGATCCCATCCGCGCCGGAATGATCGCGACCGCGCCCAACACTCAGCCCTTCAGAGACTTCATGAACTCGCGGATCTCCGTCCGTTTGTCACGGACATCCCGATAGCTGAACGACTGGATCGCGATATCCGCCGCGATCTGCTCCGCCTCCGTGGCGCACTCGAGATCCTCTTCCTTCTTCGCTTTATCGAACAGCGCGTCCATCAGCGAATACCGGAGATCCATCCCAAGATCCGAGGCCTTGTCGTTCACACCCTCAAGCGCCTGACGGAACGTCTGGATCGCCGCGTCCTCCCACCCACCGAGCTTGAGAAACGACTTGCCCATCAGCGTCAGCACGTTGTTCCGGAGCTTGGGCTCGCTCTGCGCTTCCTGGAACTGCTCGATCGCTTCGTTGTACAACCCCTGGTCGTACAGCACCCGACCCAGCTCGTACTTGAGCCCCAGGTCCGTCGGGTAGTTCTCCACCCGGAGCTTGAGCTCGTCCATCCGGAGCTTCGTCAGCGCCTTCCGCCCCTGCTCAAGCTTCTCCGCGAGCTCCGCGTTGTCCGGGTTCGCTTCGAGCTTCTTCTCGAGCTTCGCGATCTTCCGGGACCACAACCGGATCTGGACATCCCCAGCGGACTGACGGTACCGGAACTGACCTGAGGCCTTGTACGCTTTCGTGAACAACGAGATCGCGAGCGCCTCGTCCCCCTTATTCGCACGATCCAGCAGCGCCGTCGCGTACGCATTCATCCGGGGAACATCGTCCGGGCGCTCCTCGTGCTCCGCCTTCCGCTTCTCCACGATCTGATCACGGGTCGAATCCGACTTCGCGATCGAGTCCTGCTGCTCGAGCTCGAGCTGCTTGTCCGCATCCCGGATGTTCTTCCGGAACCCGCCCTCGCTCGTGTCGTCATACCCCCCCGACGACACCGTGTTCGCCGCCATCATGTTCCGCACCCGGACCTGCAGCTCCCCATCACTCGGGTCGAGCTGCATCGCCAGATCCCCCGCCGTCGCCGCGAGCCCGTACACCTTCGCCTGCTCGAACGCATTGAGCAGCTTGATGTAGTGATCCTTCTTGACCTTCGGGGAGTTCCGGAGCAGCACCATCGTGTGCTCCCCCAGTTCCTTGGTCTGCTGATTCAACCCCAGCTTCGACGCGCACTCCGTCGCTTTGAGCGCCGCGCCCGCATCATGACGCTTGAGCCCGAAGTCGAGCATCGCGTCGATGAACTTCCCCAGCGCCCCCTTCGCCGAGATCAGGTTCTTGGTCTCCTTCGAGACCCCCTTCTTCGGATTCTCAACAGCGAACACCTCCGACGAGCGCAGGAACCCGTTGAACCCCTCCAAGCTCGAAGGATCCTGACGGAGCCCCTGGAGCCAGAGCTGCATCGCGTATTCGTACGACCCCGAATCATGCGCCGTCGGCGCCCGATCGAAGAACGCTTTCGCCTTCTTGGGGTTAAACGCAGAAGGCTGGGTGACATCGTCGTTGGTGTCGCCCTCGTCGCCGTTATCTTTCTTCTTGCCGAAAAATGCCACGGGGTTCGCCGCTCCTCAGGAAGTTGGGTCGGTCAGTGTATGCGATCAGATCCGCGCGTGTGGAGCACGATCCGCCACCAACAACCACCATACGATTCTCCCATGCCCCTTGATCCCTCCACCCTCAAGATCGATCTCTACCCCACCGAGGTCCTCCGCACCAAGGCCGACCCCGTCGAGCTCACCGACGAGACCCGCGCCGTCGCGCTCCGCATGATCGACCTCATGCACAGCGCCGAGGGTATCGGACTCGCCGCCCCCCAGGTCGGGCTCACCTGGAGACTCTTCGTCGTCCACGTCCCCCACAACCGTGACGACGAGGACACACCCCCAAACCCCGATCTCCCTTCCACCTGCGCCGAACCCCTCGTCTTCTTCAACCCCGAGATCACCGAGACCTCCAAGGACCTCGAACCCCTCGAAGAAGGCTGCCTCTCCCTCCCCGGGATCAACGGCGAAGTCCGCAGACCCTCCACCATCACCGTCCGCGCAACCGACCTCAACAACAACACCTTCGAACTCAAAGCCACCGGGCTCCTCGCGCGATGCATCCAGCACGAGAACGACCACCTCGACGGGGTCCTCATCATCGACAAAATGCCCCAGCTCGCGCGGATGAAGAACCGGACCAAGATCAAAGCCCTCGAGAAAAGCGCCAAACGGCGCTAACCGGAGCCCGACCCGATGAACATCGTCTTCCTCGGTTCAGGCGCCTTCGGGATCCCCACCCTCGATATGCTCGCGCGGCACCACACCCTCACCGCCATCGTCACCCAACCCGACCGCAAAGCCGGACGAGGGTCCAAACTCACCCCCACCCCCATCGCGCAGTGGGCGCACGAGCACATCCCCGACGTCCCCGTCCTCAAACCCGAGAACGTCAACGACGAATCCGTCCGCGCCCAGATCCGCAACTACCCCTCAGACGCTTGGGTCGTCATCGCCTTCGGCCAGTACCTCGGCTCCAAACTCATCGAAGACCGATCCCCCATCAACCTCCACGCTTCCAAACTCCCCCGCTGGCGCGGCGCCGCCCCCATCAACGCCGCCATCGTCGCCGAGGACACCGAGACCGGGAACTCCGTCATCACCATCGCGAAGGAAATGGACGCAGGAGACATCCTCGCCCAGTCCACCCGCCCCATCGAGCCCGACCAGACCGCAAGCGAGCTCCACAACGCCCTCTCCCTCGACGGCCCAGCCCTCATCGCCCAAGTCCTCGACCAGATCCAATCGAACACCCTCACCCCCGTCACCCAGAACCCCGCCCAGGTCACCGTCGCGCCCAAAATGTCCAAATCCGACGGCTGGATCGACTTCTCCACCTCCGCCAACACCTGCGCCCGGCGCATCAACGGCCTCTCCCCCTGGCCCTCCGTCACCGTCACCCTCGGGGACACCCCCCTCAAACTCCTCCGCGCAACACCCGAAGACCACGAATCCCAACACCAAGAGCCGGGCACCATACTCGACCCCACCGAAGGGCTCATCGCCTGCGCCAAGGGCACCCTCAGACTCATCACAGTCCAGCCCCCCAACAAGAAACCCATGCCCTGGCGCGACTTCGCCAACGGCCGCCAGCTCCAGCCCAACGAGAAACTCACCGGATCCACGAAGCCGTGACCACCCACCAATGGACACTCTGTGACCTTTTCACCCCACGCTCGAAAAAGCGCGCCAAACGCCGACCCCCTCCACCCCCCGCGCCCACAGAGTCCAAACCCAAACGCCAGCTCTCCAAAGCCCAACTCCGCTACGAAGAAGTCACCCGATCCATGCTCGCGCAGCACGGGGTCCGTGTCCGCAAATGGCGCACCTCCATGTCCGGGGTCGCTTGGCAAGTCACCTACCAGGACGGCACCGTCTCCAAACTCCTCGAATCCCCAAAGCCCAAGGGCCCCATGTCCATGGCCATCTTCCTCCACGAGATCGGCCACCACGCCATCGGCTTCGGCACCTACAAACCCCGCTGCTTGGAAGAGTACTACGCCTGGAAGTTCTCGCTCGACACCATGCGTGAACTCGACCTGAACGTCACCGACCGGGTCCAGCAACGCATGCACGACTCCCTCCAATACGCCGTCGAGAAAGCCCTCCGCCGAGGACTCAAACAGATCCCCGAGGAGCTGGTCCCATATCTCCCCAAAGGGACACAGATCCATCCAGAACCAGCACCATCCTCCTGATCCGCTGGACTCATCCCCCCGTCGTGGTACAACAAAGAACCCGATGGACCCCAAAGCCCAAGAGATCGCCACCCACGCAAGCCAACTCAGCGGCCACGAGCGCGATACCTACCTGAACTCCGTCTGCAAAGACAACTCCGAACTCCGCGACCGGATCGAACGCTTCCTCGCGCGCTCCGAATCCGTCACCATCGAGATCACCGACGACGATGAAATCGACGTCGAACCCATCGTCATGGACGAGCCCACCAAGGTCGCCGAGTTCTCCCTGATCAAACAGCTGGGCCAGGGCGCGATGGGCACCGTCCACCTCGCGCAGCAACAACGCCCGAAACGCCTCGTCGCGCTCAAGCTCATGCGCGCCGAAACCATGACCGAGTCGCGCAAACGACGATTCGAGCTCGAAGCCGAAGCCCTCGCCAAGCTCCGCCACCCCAACATCGCCACGATCTACGCCGCCGGCCAAACCGAGATCGACGGCGACTCCCACCCCTACTTCGCGATGGAGCTCATCGAGGGCACCACCCTCGACCGCGCCTGCGCCCTCATGTCCACGACCGACAAGCTCCGCGCCCTCGCCACCATCTGCGACGCACTCGAGCACGCCCACCACAAGGGCATCGTCCACCGGGACCTCAAGCCCTACAACATCATGCTCGACGACGAAGGACGACCCAAAGTCCTCGACTTCGGTGTCGCGCGTTCCATGGACGCCGAGTCCGTCTCCGAACTCGTGGGCACCCTCCCCTACATGAGCCCCGAGCAGCTCCGGAGAGACGAAGACATCGACTGGCGCACCGACGTCTACGCCCTCGGGATCATCATCCACGAGATCCTCACGGGACAGCGTCCCCACGATCTCCACCACATGACGATCGACGAAGCCCTCGAGGTCGTCGCCAAGCCCTCCAAAGAGATCGCCCCCAATCTCCACCCCGAACTCCGCGCCATCATCCAACGCGCACTCGAACCCAACAAAGAATCACGCTACCCCTCCGCCGGAGCGCTCGCCGCCGACATCCGCGCCCACCTCGACAAACGCCCCATCTCCGTCTTCGCGGACTCCCGCGCCTACCGAACCAGGAAATACATCCAGCGCAACCGCTTCCCCGTCGCGCTCGCGACCCTCGCCGTCCTCGCCCTCATCGTCGGGGTCATCGCCACTGCCTACCAAGCCAAACGCGCCACCCAGGGCTGGAACACCGCCGAGCAGCAACGCGAACTCGCCGAGGACCAACGCGCCCAAGCCATCGCCGAACGTGAACGCGCCTTCGCCGCCAACAAGTTCCTCGTGGACATGCTCATCAGCGCCGACCCCGAGTCCTCTCTCGGCGCGGACCTCACCGTCCGCGAAGTCCTCGACACCGCCGCCCTCACCCTCGACAACGAACTCGCCGACTACCCCAGCGTCCACGCCACCGTCCGCATGGCGCTCAGCAACACCTACCTCAGTCTGGGCGAACTCGAAAAAGCCCGCACCAACGCCCAAGCCATGCTCAACATCGCGCGAGAGAAACTCGGGGAAGACAACACCACCACCGCCGACGCACGCCGGACCCTCGCCGGGGTCCTCCTCAACCTCAACGAGCCCGAGCAAGCCCTCGAACTCCTCGACCAAGCCCGCCCCGTCATCGACGCCTACGCCGACCCCGTTGAATCCGCCCGCCTCAAGTCCGAACGAGCCAACGCCATGCTCCGACTCGGACAACACGACAAAGCCCTCGAGCTCTGGACCCAGAGCGAGCAGGAACTCTCCCAGATCCTCGGCCCCGATCACAAAGAAACCCTCATCGTCATGCACAACCGAGCCATGGCGCTCAAATCACTCGGTGACCTCGCCGGAGCCGAAGCCGCCCTCACCCAGGTCTACCAACGCCGTCTCGAAACGATGGGCCCCGACCACCCCCAGACCCTCATCGCCCAGGACGGGCTCGCCGGGATCATCGAAAAGCTCGGCCGCACCCAGGAAGCTGCAACCATGCTCCGCGACGTCATGCAGCGCCGTGAATACGTCCTCGGCCCCAACCACTTCTCCACCCTCCTCTCCAAAGGCAACCTCGCCGTCGCCCTCATCCAACTCGGACAGATCGACGAAGCCGAGCAGCTCACCCGAGAAGCCCTCGAAGGCCACCGCGCCCGCTTCGGAGACGCGCACCCCAAAACCCTCACCCTCATGGGCAACCTCGCCTACATCCTCGAGGACAAAGGCAACATCGACGAAGCCGCCGACCTCTACAAACAGACCATCGACATCCGTAAAAACGCCGCCTCCGGAGGGATCGACCCCGAGACCTGGTCCCCCATGAACAACCTCGCCATGCTCCTCATGACCAGCGGCCACCCCGACCAGGCCAGCCCCTACTTCGAAGAACTCCTCACCATGTGCGACACCGTCCTCCCCCCGGGTCACTACTACACCGCCATCTTCCGAGACAACTACGCCGAGTGCCTCATCGAGCTCGGTGAGTACGACCAAGCCATCGCCGCACTCGAGCAGACCCGCCCCGTCCTCGAACAAACCTTCGGCCCAACCCACCCGCGCGTCACCAAGAGCAAAGCCCGTCTCGAACGCGCGCACTCACTCCAAACCGAGTGAAGGAAAGCACCCCGGGGAGGATTCGAACCTCCGACCGACGGATTAGAAGTCCGTTGCTCTATCCAGCTGAGCTACCGGGGCAAAATCGGGTCGCCAAACCCATCCTACACGGCTTCAATGCCCCATGCGAGCATCCCACCTCACCACAATCCTCCTTTCCCTCATCCTCCCCCAATCCCCCGCGCTCGCGCAGCCCGAATCCCCCATGAAACCCGACCTCGCCATCCGCGCGATGACCTTCAACATCGAAGACGTCCGCACCTCCGATCTCCTCACGGACACCAACCCGCGCCTCAAGAAAATCGCCGAGATCATCCAACGCCTCCGCCCCAACATCCTCCTCCTCAACGAGATCGCCTACGACGCGCCCGGATACCCCGACGTCCCCGATGACAGCACCCCCGGATCCAACGCCCAGCGCTTCGTGGACCTCTACCTCAGCGTCCCCCAAGCCGACGACCTCAAACCCATCACCTTCGCCACCTACATGCCCCCCTCCAACACCGGGATCCACACCAATCTCGACCTCGACAACGACGACCGACTCGTCACAACCTACCCCCACCCCGATCCGAGCGACGAGTTCGGGAACCCCTCACGTCAAACAACCGATGGCCGCGCCTACGCCAACGACTGCTACGGATTCGGAACCTTCCCCGGCCAGTACTCCATGGCCCTCCTCGTCGATCCACGACTCACCATCGACACCGACCACATCCGCACCTTCCAGACCTACCGCTGGTCCGACCTCCCCGGCGCATCCCGACCCTTGAACCCGGACGACACCCCCTACAACACCGACCACGAGTGGGACGAGCTCCGCCTTTCCTCCAAGAACCACGCCGACGTCCCCATCACCCTCCCCAACGGCGCCACCCTCCACGCCCTGATCTCACACCCCACCCCCCCCGCCTTTGACGGCCCCGAAGAACGCAACAAACGCCGCAACCTCGACGAGATCCGATTCTGGAACCTCTACCTCCAGGACTCCACCGCCATCTACGACGACCACACCACCCGCGGAGGGCTCGACCCCGACGCGCACTTCATCATCATGGGCGACCTCAACGCCGACCCCGACGAGGGCTCCAGCTTCGACAACCCCATCAAGAAACACCTCCTCACGAACCACAGACTCGCCGACGACCCCCACCCCACCTCCGAGATCCCGATCGATCGTCTCGACCCCGACGATACCTCCCGTTTCCGCCTCCGCGTCGATTACGTTCTCCCCTCCGAACACCTCAAGGTCATCAACACCGGCATCTACCGTCACGGCGCGGGCGACCACTTCCCCACCGACCACTTCCCCGTCTGGATCGAACTCGCCGTCCCCGCGCCCTGACCCACGGACCTCAAAACCCTACGATCCCCCCGTGTCCTCCGCAGCCCAGACCACCCATCCCGAATCCGCCGACCACAGCGCCGACGCGCGCCCCTCGACCCTGAGCGCCTGCGTCGAACTGACCAAGCCCGGGATCACACGCCTCGTCACCATCACCGCGCTCGTCGGGCTCCTCCTCTCGGGTCTCCATCACAACCTCACCGGGCTCACCACCTGGATCACCCTCATCATCGGGTGCGCCATCGGGACCGCCCTCTCCTCGGGGGGCGCGAACGCGCTCAACATGTGGTACGAGTCCGACCTCGACGCGCGCATGGACCGCACCAAATCGCGTCCCATCCCCTCCACCCGTCTCACCCCACGATTCGTCCTCCTCTACGGGCTCGCAATCTCCGCACTCGGCGCGATCATCCTCGCCCTCACCCTCTCCCTCCTCAGCGCCATCGTCGCCATCGTCACCGCCGCCCTCTACGTCGTCATCTACACCCCCCTCAAGACCCGCACCATCACCAACACCCTCGTCGGAGCCGTCCCCGGCGCGCTCCCCACCCTCATCGGGACCTGCGCCCTCTCGGAGGCCACCGGCTTCGCCAAACTCGCCGACCCCATCGGGCTCATGCTCTTCACCCTCATGTTCGTCTGGCAACTCCCGCACTTCTTCGCCATCGCCTGGATGTGCCGCCACGACTACGAACGAGGGGGTTTCCGCATGCTCCCCGCCATCGACGCAACCGGGAACCACACCGCATCGATCCTCATCTTCACCTCCCTCCTCCTCATCCCCGTCACCCTCGCCCCCCTCTGGATCGTCCCCGACCTCGCCGGGCTCCCGACCGCCATCGCCGCCGTCCTCCTCGGGCTGCTCATGGTCGTCCTCTCGATCAAGTTCGCCACCACCCGGACCGAACGCGCCGCGCGCATCGTCTTCTTCGGATCCATCATCCACCTCCCCCTCTACATGCTCGTGTTCGTCGCCGACGCCCTCCTGAGATCCCTCCTGTGACACCCGTCCTCGCGCTCCACGACGTCACCGTCACCTACACCACGCGCGATCGCAGCATCACCGCCCTCGACCACTGCACCCTCGACATCCACAACGAACGTGTCGCCCTCCTCGGCCCCAACGGCGCGGGCAAATCCACCCTCATGGCCGTCATCGCGGGTGCCCTCCAGCCCGACTCCGGAACCGTCACCCGGAACCACGACCCCAAAGCCGTCGCGATGGTCTTCCAGACCAACGCCCTCGACGAACTCCTCACCATCCGCGAGAACCTCAAACTCGCCGCGGCCATCCACCAACTCGACCCCTCCGCCGTCCCCCCGCGCATTGAATCCATCACCCAGCACCTCGGCATCCACGACCGGCTCAACGACCGCATCAAGACCCTCTCCGGCGGCCTCAAACGTCGCGCCGACCTCGCACGCGCCATGCTCATCGAGCCCGACCTCCTCCTCCTCGACGAGCCCACCACCGGCCTCGACATCGACGCGCGCCGAACCCTCTGGAACGCGCTCATCAACGCCCACGATGAGCGCCCGTTCGCCATGCTCTACGCCACCCACCTCACCGACGAAGCCGAGCACGCGCACCGGGTCGTCCTCATCGCGAACGGGAAAGTCGCCGCCCAGGGCTCCCCCAAGGATCTCAAAGCCAACCTCGGTTCGTCCGTCCTCCGCCTCAAAGCTCACGACCCAACCGATCTCGAACACGCCGCGCAATGGGCCACCTCGCGCAACCTCGATTCAATCACCTTCGACGACCAGGTCCTCGCCATCAACGCCAGCGCCGACGACGTCAGCGCCTTCAACCTCGACAACACCGCAATCACCCTCGCGCCCCCCTCCCTCGACGACGTCTACCTCTGGACCACCCACGCTGCCCTCGCGAAGGAGCCCGTCACATGAGCGCCCTCCGCGCCTCCATCGCCCTCGGGAACCGAGAGCTCATCCGCATCACGCGCCAGCCCTCGCGCATTATCGCCTCCATCGCCACCCCCCTCCTCATCTGGGCCTTCATCGCCGCCGGGTTCTCCAAAGCGATGGGCGAACAGT
This sequence comes from Phycisphaerales bacterium, assembly GCA_027019265.1. Taxonomy (GTDB): domain Bacteria; phylum Planctomycetota; class Phycisphaerae; order Phycisphaerales; family UBA1924; genus UBA1924. The sequence continues at coordinate 13,425 of JALUWX010000006.1, read as the reverse complement.
CGGGACAGACTTTCACCGCCTCCATGATCCCCGGGATCGCCTCCCTCACCGTCATGTTCTCCTCGATCTTCGCCTCCATCTCCCTCATCCAGGACCGACACGAGGGCTTCCTCCGCGCCGCCCTCCTCTCCCCCACCCCGCGCCTCTGGATCGTCCTCTCCAAAGCCTGGTCCGGGACCCTCATCGCCCTCGTCCAAGGGCTCATCATCCTCGCCGTCCTCCCCATCCTCGGGATCCCCCTCACCCCAACCGGAATCCTCGGCGCCATCGCCGGGCTCGTCTGCGTCTCCGTCTCCCTCATCGGGCTCGGCCTCGCCCTCGCATGGCTCGTGGACTCCTCCCAAGGCTTCCACGGCGTCATGAACACCATCCTCATGCCCCTCTGGATCACCTCCGGCGCCGTCTTTCCCGTCACCAACGCCTCCCCATGGCTCAAAGCCATTGCCTACGCAAACCCCCTCACCTGGATCCACGACACCATGCGCCGATCCCTCGATCTCCCCTCGATCGATTCCGCACCCACATGGCTCCCCTGGACCATCAGCATCACCACCGCAGTCCTGATGGTGCTCTTCGCCACCCTCGTCATGAGCGCCAAGAACAAACGCCCCTAAACTCTCCCATGAACGCAAAGACCTTCATCCGTTCCCTCACACTCCTCGGGATCACCCTCACGGGGATCGCCGTCTTCCTCCTCTTCACCGTCTCGAACAAACGAACCACATCAACCCCTGAAGACAACGTCATCCTTCTCGACGAAAATCCCTACGCCACGTTCCACATCCCCGATTTTAATCTCACCGACCAACGCAACAACCCCATCACCCACGACATCCTCGAAGGGGAGTACACCGTCGTGGACTTCTTCTTCACGTCCTGCCCCCTCTATTGCCCAGGGATGACCAGCGCCATGCGCCGCGTCCAGGACGAAACCACAGACACCCCCCTCCGTTTCCTCTCCGTCTCAATCGACGGCCACCTCGACACCCCCGAAATCATCGACGACTACGCAAAGCGCTACAGCGCCGATCCAGAGCGTTGGATCTTCGCGACCGGGGACCCGGAACTCGTCCACCAGATCGTCTTCGACGGCCTCAAGTTCGACCTCGGAGACCCCAAAGATGAAGACTCCGGCCGACTCATCAATCACCCCACCCGACTCATCCTCGTCGCCCCCGACCGCACAGTCCTCGGGCTCTACCGATACGACGACCCCGAACAGATCGACGACCTGATCCGGGACGCAAAAGAGTTCACCGACAACTGATCCCTCAGCCCCCGATCACTTCTTCTTCGACTTCGATCCGCCCTTGGACTTCGCGAGCAGCGCCTCGACGTCCTTGACCGTTTTCGGGATCGCGCTCGACATGTTCTTGCGCCCGTCTCTCGTCACGAGGATGTCGTCCTCGATCCGCACCCCGATCTTCTCATCGCGCAGATAGATCCCGGGCTCGATCGTCACCACCATCCCGGGCTTGAGCTTCGTCAGCGTCCCCGGATCGTGCGTCTCGAGCCCGAGCTGGTGACCCGTCCCGTGCAGGAACGCATCCCCGTACCCAGCATCCGTGATCACCTTCCGCGCCGCGTTGTCCACGTCCACCATCGTGACCCCGGGCTTCACCGCTTTGATCGCCGCGTTCTGCGCCTTCAGCACCAGCTCATAGATCTCGCGCTGACGATCCGTGAACGTCCCCGACACCGGGAACGTGCGCGTGATATCGCTCGCATACCCGTTGATCTCCGCCCCACAATCGAGCACGAGCAGATCCCCATCCTCAGCGATCTGATCGTTCTCCTTGTAGTGCAGCACCGTGGACCGTTCCCCCGATCCCACGATCGGGTTGAACGCCGCCCGGAGCGCCCCCATCTCGTTGAACCCGCCGATCAGCGCGTTGTGCAGATCCCGCTCCGACACACCCGGACGGATCCGCTCCGCAACCCGCTCGATCCCGACATGCGTCGCTTTGATCGCATCACCCATGTGCTTGAGCTCGCGCGAGCTCTTCACCATGCGCAGCTCCGTGATCAGATCGCTCCGATCCTCAATCGAGCACCCCGGAACCCGCGCCGAGACCTCCTGGAAGATCTTCAGGTCCGGAGACACCGGAGCCGTGTGCACCGAGAGCGGGTGCAGACACGCAAGCTTCTTCGAACGCTTCGCCGCTTCGCGCAGCCACAGCGGGAGCCGGTACACCCGCTGCACCGTCTCGAACCCCGTCGATTCGCGCAGCGCCTCCCCGATCGTCGCGCGATACCCGTCCCACACATCCATCTCCGAATCCACGGGCTTGAGCAGCAGCATGATCCGCTTCTTCGGATCCGGGTTCGAAGCATCGAACAGCACACAAGCCCCGGGCTCGTTCCGGATCCCCGTCAGGTACACAAAGTCAAAGTTCGGAAACCACTCCCCCCTCAGCGGCGGCGCCCCGTCCCCAGCAAACACCACCCCCACCGCGCCCTTGAGCGATGACAGCACCTTCTTCCGACGCGCCACATACTCCGACACAGGAATGCTCGTATCCACCATCGCTCAGTCCTCCAGTCCCAGCGCCGAACGCAGGGCCGATTTCATCTTCTCCGAACGGAGCTCGGACTTCCCGAACCCCGGAACCCCACCGACCCGTTCCGCTTCCTCGTGCGACTCCGCGAAGTTCGACACAAGCATGCACGTCCTCGACCCACCAAGCCGCTCGATCATCGCGATCCCGCCCTCGTCTTCGAACGCCCCATCGAGCACCCGATTGACAAGCAGCAGATCGAACGCGCCCCCGAGCCCGCCCGACTCATTCACGGGAACAACCTCAGCCCCCTCGATCGCATCCTTCACCGCGCTCGTCAGCGCAAACGCGTCAGGACGGCAATGCCCAACAAGCGCGATCCGAACAACTTGATCACCCATCATCATCTCCATCAAACCGCGCGATCCTGACCGCACGCGCATGCACAACCACCACCATAGGACCCACCCGCACCGTTCTCCGTTCCTCCGACCCGTCCATCACCGCGTCCACCACACACCCGATCTCCCGCCGACCCACCGAATCGTGCCCGACCCCACCACACAACTCATCGATCCCGATCCGAAGAATCGCCCCGATCTCCCCAGCACCCCCCTCATCGCGCAGCGCATCACGAGACAACACCACCCCGTCCCCATCCCGTTCTGCAGTCACCCACCACCGAGCCCGAACCAACCGATCCAGCGCCTCACTCGCATCCCGCACCGACGCCGCATCCCCGACCACCCGTTCCACGATCCCCCCATCGATCCCCTTCAGCACAGGCACCACCTCCGCCCGCACCCGGTTCCGCAGGTACGACACATCCGCATTCGTCGCGTCCTCCACCCAATCCACCCCCGCGCGCCGACACAGATCCTCCACCTCATCCCTCGACACCCCGAGCATCGGGCGCACCAACGTCACCCCCACCCCGATCTCCCGTTTCGCCTTCATCCCCCCAAGCCCACGCAACCCCGCACCCCGGATCAACCGCATCAACACCGTCTCGAGCTGATCGTCCCCATGATGCCCCGTCGCAACATACGAACATCCATGTTCCTTCGCCATCCGAGCCAGCACCCCATACCGAGCATCACGCGCATTCGCCTCCAGATTCCCCACCATCCCGCGCACCGTGACACGCTCGCGAACAAAATCACACCCGAGCACCTCCGCAATCCCCTCCACAAACGCCGCATCCCCCTCCGACTCCTCGACCGACCGCATGTCATGCACCACATGCACAATCAGGGGCTTCGGTTCCACGAGCGACAACACAATCGCAAGCGCCACCGAATCCGCCCCACCCGAACACGCAACAACCGTCCTCCGATCCCCATCCCGAACCGCAGCCCCCCCCGTCAACCCGCGCCACGAGCGCAGAACACGCGCCACGACCGGATCCGTCCGACCGATCACCCCCGCATCAACCTCTCCAACGCGCGCCGACATCGCATCCGCATGATATTGTGACAACACACCATGCAGCACGGCCCAACCCCACCCCAACCCGAATCAACCCAAACGACCACCCAGGCCGACACCGCATCCACAACCACCGACACCACCACAGACACCGCAAACACCACCGAGCTCCCCGTCGTGGAAGCCCAGCTCACAGACGATCAACCCGAACAAACCTCCGAATCCGCCCCCTCCAACACCAACGCCCTCCTCGAGATCCTCGGCGGCGCCAACCAGGAATCCCTCCTCCCCGGCCTCCTCTTCATGCTCGGGATCGTCGTCGCCCTCCTCGTCGTCATGCGAGGGGTCCGCAGAAACTCCGTCCACGCGAAAGCCCAGACCCGCGCGATGAGCGACCCCACCGAGCGCATCGAGAACCTCCGCTCAAACGCCGCCCGTTCCATGGAACCCGCCCAACGCGCCTACGTCGAGCTCGAAGACGTCGCCCGACGACTCTCCGCATCCCTCGACAACAAAGCCACGAAGCTCGAACTCCTCCTCGAACAAGCCACCGAGCGCATCGAATCCCTCGAACGAACCATCGCCCAGCGCGAATCACAACCCACCAGCACACCACGCCCCCGGGAAGTCACCCCCGAAGCCCTCGACCGAGCCCGGATCGAACAGGACCTCGAAGAGCGTTCGATCAACGAACCCCCCAAGCGCCGCAGCGCGATCGACCAGCTCGCCGACAAAGTGGAACACGCCGACGACCCCGAGCCCATCGCCTTCCACTCCCCCTACACCGGCGCCCCCATCCAGGACAAAGTCCGCGAGCTCCACACCCAGGGACTCAGCGCCCCCGAGATCGCCTCGCGCCTCGACAAACCCGTCGGCCAGATCGAGCTCATCCTCAACCTCTGGCGCAACTCGGGCTAATCCCCCCACCCAATCAACTCACTTGAGCCACGCCGGGTCGAACGCCATCCCGTTCACGACCCCCTTCGCGTCCCCGCGCTCGATCATGCTCGCGACCGGGTACGCCGTGTAGTCCAGCGCAAACGCACCCGCCGGACGATGGTTCCCCGAAAGCCCCAGCCCACCAAACGCGAGCTTCGACGAAGCCCCCGCCGTCCCGCAGTTGATGTTCAAGCACCCCGCGCGACCCTCACGCAGGAACCGTTCTTTCAGCCCCTCATCCCCCGTGAAGATCGACGCACTCAGCCCGTACCGGGTCGCGTTCGCCTGCTCGATCGCCTCCTCGTACGACGACACCGTCGTCACCCGAAGCAGAGGCCCAAACACCTCCTCATCGCACCCGCAGTCGTCCACCCCCACATCAAACCTCGGGACCTCGATCACACTCGGGGTCACGTAGTACCCCTCATGACCGGGGAGCCCCGTGGACTCGAGCAGCACCCGCCCCCCGTTCGCCGCCGCCTTCCGTTCAAACGCAAACACCGCTTCCCGCGCTTCCGCGCTGATGATCGGCCCCATGAACACGGGCTCCTCAGCCCTCGGGTCCCCAACCACCAGCATCGAAGCCGCCTTCACCACCGCCGGGATGAACCGATCCGCCACCGATTCATGCACGATCAGCCGACGCGTGCTCGTGCACCGCTGACCCGTCGTGTTGAACGCGCACCGCACCACCTCGACCAGCGCCTGCTCCAGATCCGCGTCCCCCATCACAATCGCCGGGTTGTTCCCGCCCATCTCCAGCGCGATGATCTTCCCGGGCTGATCCAGATTCGCCTCAAGAATCGCCCGCCCCGCGCCCCACGATCCCGTGAACAGCACCCCGTCCACGTCCGTCGACCCGCACAGCGCGATCGATTCCGCCACACCCCCGTGCACCAGATTGAACACCCCGCGCGGCGCCCCCACCGATTCCAGCGCCTCCTGATACCACGAAGCCAGCATCTGCCCCACAGCAGGCGCCTTGTCCGATGGCTTGAACACGATCGTGTTCCCCGTCAGCAGCGCCGGAACGATGTGCCCGTTGGGCAAATGCGCCGGGAAGTTGAACGGCCCAACCACCCCCATCACCCCATGCGGCTTGAAGTGACACCGAGCCGACTTCGTCTCCCCCATCGGGAATTCGAAATCCGTCACCCGATGACGTCCCGACCACTCCCCCTCCTCGAGCGTGATGTCCACCTTCGCCGCGATCAGCCCCGCTTCCCCCTTCGACTCCCAGAGCGCCTTCCCCGTCTCGTCCGAGATCAACTCCGCGAGCGCATCAACCCGCGCCTTCGCGATCTCCTGAAACGCGCGAAGCGCCCCGATCCGGGCCTCGACCGGAGTCGCCGCCCAGGCAGACAACGCCGACCGCGCCGCACCGATCCCCTCGTGCACCGCCCCCACGCTCGACGTCCCCGACCACACCACCCGATCCGGATGCGCGGGCATCACCGACACGATCCCGTCCCCCTCGATCCCCTTCCAGTCCCCATCGATCAGGTTCATCGGCGCGTTCGTCATCGTCGTCATGTCTGCACTTCCAATCGTGTCAACCACCACGCTCACTCGCGCAGCGAATCCAGAATCTCATCCAGCTTGTCCTGCACAATCCCCGCGACCTCACCGAACGGAAGCGCCGCAAGCTCACGCCCCGAAACATCCGGCCGCTTCCGCTTCAGCTCATCACGCAGATGAATCGTCGGAATCGCCGGGGGCTTCACCCGATCGGGCTCAAACCTCAGCGGGCTCACCGTCACCATCGCACCGGAATCAACCCCAAGCGCCTCCGCCACATCGTGACCGAGCACCGCTACCCCGTCCCCGCGCCGATACCCGACCCGCGCACGGACCGCCACGAACCCCATCTCCGAGTCCTCGCTCGACACGATCACATCCGCCGCGCCCTCACCCGGATCACCGACCACCACCGAAGCCCGACCGCACGCAAGCGCCTTCATATCGCTCGCACGCATCTCAAGGTGCGGCCCAGCATCGAACGGATCCACACGATGGGTGATCGTGAACCCGATGTTCATCAGCATCTCCCGCGCCGGAAGCGTGTTGATATTCACGCTCCCGAGCGAACTGAGCACCTCATCGCTCAGCAGCGAGAGGTTCACGAACTTCGGAAGCAGCTCGTACATGAACTCCCGCTTGTCCTGATGCGTGGACAACCGATCCGCGTCCTCGTACGTCATGTTGATGAACTTCCGCACCACATGCCGCCAGAACGGGGTCCCGTCGTTGTACATGTCGATCGGCGCCATCATCTCCGCCAGGATCCGATCCGAAAACCACGACGGATGATCCCGCAGAAAGTGGAACCGCGCGTACGACAGCAGCTTCCCGAGCCCGCGCCCCCGCGCATCGTGCCGCATCACGTTCCCACCCAGCTCCGTCGGGCACGCCGTGTCCTGGAACAGCACCGCGTACACGTGCTCCATCCGACCCGACACGATCATCCGATCGTCCTCGTCATCGGGCTCCAGCGGACCATGCACCGTCTTCGACAACAACGTCGATTCACGCACGATCTTCAGCAGCTGGTATGACAGGTTCGGGTGCTCCCGCGCGATCATCCCACCACGGATCGCCGACGTCCCAAGACACTCCCCATCATCATTCTCGAGCACGAGCATGTAGTTGTCGTGGGTCCGGTCATGACCCGCCCCGGGCTCCTTCTTCTCCCGGACCGCATCGAACGACCGCGCGCTGATCGACAGCATCTGCTCGATCTTGTCACGGAACGGAGGAAGATTGATGAAGTTGCCCGTATGCGCAAGCTCCATCAACGCATCGAGATCACCCGGTTTCGCCTGACGAAGCCTGTCCAACGCTCAGCTCCCGCTCGCAACCGAACCAAGCGCCCGCTCCAGACACCCGAACACCCGACCCCAGTCCTCTTCCTTGAACACCGGGAGCGGCGGGAGCATCCGCACATGGAACGGACCGTGCCCGCAGTAGAAACAAATCACACCCTCGTCATACGCAGCACGACACGCCTTCATCACCTTCGCCTTATCCCCACCGAAAGGCGTGAACCGCATCATCCCGCCGACACCGCCCACCAGCTCCCCGTTGTCCGGGCGCGCCGGGAACCAATCCGGGTGCTTCTCCATCAGCCCCTTCACCTGCTCACGGAACAACGCATGGTGCTTCGCGAACTTCCCGTCCTTCCCGTAGTACCCGCCGTGCTCGAGTTCGTCGAGCAGCGCGTTCCCCACCGTGAAGTCCGCCGTCGCGCCCGTGAACGTCCCGGACAACAGACCCGGCTTCGGGTTGTACTGTTCCGTGTACAGCGTCGCGCACGCCTGGGTCATCTTCCCGACACAGAACACATCGATGTACTCCCCGAGCCCGTACATCTCGTACGCAAACATCTCCTCCGTCCGACCGAACGACTGGATCTCGTCATCCCACACCGCGATCCCGTTGTCCTTGCACACGTCCATCAGCGCCTTGAAGTAATCCCGCGTCCCGACGTTGAACCCGCCCTCACCCTGCACAAGCTCAAAGATGAAGCACGCATGCTGCCCCGGGTACCGCGTGATGTAATCCTGCAGATGGTTCACCGACATATCGATGAACTTCGTCTCCCCACCCATCCGCTCAGCCACCGCCGGGTCGTAGAAGGGCATGTAATCCACCTGCGTTGAGAGCGGAATCCCCTGACGCCCCCCAGCGCTGTCCCCGATCTGACACATCGTCACCGAACGCCCCATGAAGCAGTGACTAAACGCGATCACGCGCGAAGCCGGCGCGTGCTTCTGATAGCACACCTTGATCGCGCTCTCGTTCGCCATCGCCCCCGATGTCGTCAGGAACGCGTGCTTCAGGTTCGACGACCGTGAAGCCAACCGGACCAGCTTCTCCCCGAACTCGAACGCGTCATACGAGGTCTGCAGGTTCCCGTGCTTCGTCGTGTCCATGATCCCCGCACGCAGCTGCGCCTCGAGCACCTTCGGGTTCCCGTGCCCAAGGAAATGCACCCCGATCCCCGTCAGCATGTCCCACTTCACCGACCCGTCTTCCATCTCCACGAGCGCCCCGTTCCCCGCGCCCGTCTGGAGCGACGGGTACAGCAGCCCGCGCCCCTTGTTCTCCCCCGCGCGCTTGAGCATCGCATCAAAATCCGAAGCGAGCCCCGGATCCGCCGCCTTCGTGTCCGTGATCTGATCGTTGTAATGCGCCGCACGCTCCAGGATCGTCCCGATCGCGTCCGAAATCGCCCCGTCCTCACGGAGCCCCGCACCGATCGTCGCCGCTGTCTTGGTCGTCATCACGTCCTCCTTCATTACCCAAAGGCGCTCATTCGCGCAGACCCGACCCGGAACCGCCTGCGCTCAGCCGCGCGATCAACACCGCGAGCAACTGACAGCGTTCTACGAGACTCTCCAGTTCAATCCATTCGTCCGGCGTGTGCAGCCCCCCACCACGCACACCCACCGTATCGATCGTCGCAAGCCCCGCGTGCTGCAGGATGTTCCCGTCGCACACCCCCCCCGTCTTCGCAAACGGAAGTTTCTGCCCCAGGTCCTCTGCAACCCCCCGCGCCGTCAACGCCAGCGCCTCCACCGCAGGAGTCATGGGCTTTGCCGGCCGATTAAAGCTCCGGCGCACAATCACGCCGGGCAGCGCATCCGGGTTGGTCTGCAGCGCATCGAGCATCGCACCGATCTCATCGGCTTTCTCGTTGTCCGTGAACCGCACATTCCCCCAAGCACGCGCCCGATCGGGCACCGCGTTCGTCGCGACCCCACCCTCCAAGGGTCCGATACTCAGGATCTTCCCGTCCTCCGGATCGGGCATCCCCGCAACCGCGACCAAGCACTCGCCCATCTTCGTCACCGCGCTCACGCCATCCGTGAACGCGCGACCCACATGCGCACTCTTCCCCGTCGTCTCGATCATGAACTGACCCGCCCCCATCCGCTCCACCACAAGCTCCCCACCCGGGAGCGCGGGCTCAAGCGCCAACCCGAAATCATGCTTCCCCGCCTCCCCCTCCAGCGCCTTCCACGAGTGGTACGTCCCCGTCTCCTCGTCCGCATTGAGAGAGAACGACCAGTTCGCCTTTACCCCACACGCATCCAACGCCTCCAGCGCCGCAACCGCGATCACCAGCCCACCCTTCATATCCACACAGCCCGGCCCAAGCGCCGTCTTTCCGTCGTCCGACACCGTCAACTCCCGGAAGTCCCCCTCCGGATCGTGCACCGTGTCCATGTGCCCCGCGATCAGCACCCGCCCGGACTCCGCCCCGTTGAGCCGTTCACACACACTCGTCCTCGGGATATACGCCCCGGCCCCACCGCCCAAAAGCCACTCGGGTTTCGGATCCCCATCGATGTGCGTTGTCCGCGCCCCCAGCGCCTCGAGCCGTCCAACCAGGATCCCGCGCGTCCGCTCGATCCCCTCCTCGTTGAACCCACCCGTCGGGATACCCACATGAAGACGGAGATCCTCAAGCAGCGCCCCGCGCCGTGACTCGATCTCCGCAACCAACGCCTTCTCGTATTCGTGCAAACTCACGACCGAGTCTATCGACCCACAAATCGCCCTTCACGCGCCATGAGCCCCGATTTTCGCCCACCACGGTTTAAACCGAATAGACCCCTCCACCCCACCGAAAAATCTACTCAAGGACGGATGATCACACCCAGATCGATCACCACCCCGTCGGGCTGGTACACATCCACGTTCAACTCCTCCTCCTTGATCGACGTGAACACCACCGACGTCCGCCCCGACGTCCCCACATACAGCAGGTCCGCCGCCGAAGGCCCCGCATACTTGTTGTTGTTCCGCTCGTTCACATGGAAGTGGTAATGTGCCAGCGCCCGATCCGAGAACCGGATCATGTCATCACTCGCTACAAACCGCGTGTCGCTCACCCGATCCCGCTGACGGGGACGGAACAACACCGCCCGGAACCGATCCTCCCCATCCAGATCGATCACCCCCCCGTACTCCGTCGATCGATCCTTCCGATCCAGCGCCGTCTGCGTATCAATCCGATCGATCACCGCCTCCGCGCGCACCGCATCATCGATCACCAACACCGTGAGCACATCAGCCCAGTCCATCCCCGTCTCCCAATCCGACAACCGCTCCCGCCTCGGCCCCTCCCCCTTGTCCGCATCCCGCTTGTACACCAAACGCCCCTCAAGCCGATCCGAGAGCACCCCCATCAACCCCGAGCGCCCCATCCCGAACCACTCCGGCCGATGGATCGAAGCAAACCGGATCGCCTCCAAATGCCGAAGCTCAAGCCCACGCTTCTGCTCCGAGCTCAACGAACCCACCGCAGCTTTCGCCTCCGACCACCACACCCGATTCTTCGCCGCCTCGTCCGGATCCTCCGATCGCCGCAACTGACGGAGCCACGCAAGCTCCATCGCCCGATCCGGGATCACCCCGAAGTCCTCAGCGCACACCCGGAGATCCTCGATCGCAAGCCGAGCCCCGCTCCCCATCTCCCCGAACGACCCCGCGCTCTCCACCAACCTCCGCCGCATCGAACGATCCGGATCGAGCCGAGACAACAACCCCCACGCATCATCCCGGGTCCGCTCCGCAACCCGAAGAATCGACCGCTCCTCCTGCGCACTCGCCCCCGACAACGGATCCAGGAACACCCCAAAGATCACCGACTCGATCGGCTCCCCAGGCACAAGCGCCTCCAGCGCCTTCCGCTCCATCCGCTCCTCATCCGGGAACCCCGGGGTCACCCGCGCATACGACCGAACAATCGCCGGCACCAACCCCTCCCAACGCGCCCGGATCGCGTGATGCAGAATAATCCTCGACGCCTCCCGATCCGTCTCCGTCGGGAGCATCAACCGAGCCATCCGCGCCGAGTCCGCGTCCCCCGACTCGCTCGTATCGCTCATCAAAAGATCAAGCGCCGTATACCGAAGCACCGGAGCCGTCGCCGAAGACCAAGCCAGGTTCTTCATCGCCTGACGGGTCCGCTCCCGCATCCGCACCCCGGACTCCACCTCAGCCCAAGCCGACTCCACCGCCTCCACACGATCACGCGTCACCAGGTCCGGGTTCCGCATATCCAGAATCGGATTCCCGCTGGGCTCATACCTCGACCCCGGATTGCACCCCCCGAGCACAACCAACCCAACAAACGACACCAACGCGCACAGACTGATCCTTGTCATACCCCGAGTCTATCGCCCCCCTTGATTCCCCGCCCCCAAACGCACACAATCAACCATGCAAGCGAGCGCCCCCGAATCACTCCACGACAAGGTCCGCGCCGTCATCGACCTCATCCGCCCCGCCGTCCAATCCGACGGCGGCGACATCGAGTTCGTTGACATGAACGACCAAGGCATCGTCCGCATCCGCATGCACGGCGCCTGCGTCGGCTGCCCCTCCTCCAACATGACCCTCCGAATCGGCATCGAACGCTCCCTCAAAGAACGCATCCCCGAAGTCGCCTCCGTCGAAGCCGTTGACTAACACCCCCTCTCCCCACACTTAGTCCCCACAAACCTGTACAACACCTGGACTTGTGGATATTCCTTGGCGCACCACACCCACCGTGGGTATACTCCCCACATCGCGCCATTGGAAGTTCGGCGCAAGACGGAGTGCCAAGGATGCTTGTCATCACCAGACGAGAAGGCGAAGAAGTCGTCATCGGCGACCCCAAGAACCCCATCGGTGTCGTGCGCATCGCCTCCGTCAAGGGAGAGCGCGTCCGCGTCGCATTCGACTTCCCTCGTGACGTCGAGATCCACCGCCGAGAGATCGCCGAACAGATCGTCGTCGAAACCGACGAGATGGATACCCCCTCCCCCGTCATCGGGACCATCAAGCCCGCAGTCGCGCAGTAACCCCGCTCGACATCCAGCAACCACGAAAAAGCGCCCCGCATCAGCGGGGCGCTTTCTTTGCATCAACAAACGCAGCTCGACTTACTCCGGAGACCCCGAAGCCATGTCGTACACCCACGTATCGATCGCGCGATCCTTGTTCTGGATCTCACCATCGCTGAAGAACAGCCCGAGCTCACGCTCCGCCGCTTCCGGGGAGTCCGAGCCGTGGATCAGGTTGAACGAGTTCGACACCCCGTAGTCACCACGGATCGTCCCAGCGTCCGCCTTCGACCCGAACGTCGCGCCCATCATCGAACGCGCGATCGTGATCGCCCCAACACCCTTCACCGCCATCACCACCACGGGAGACGACGTCATGAACCCCACCAACCCATCATAGAACGGCCGCTCCTTGTGCGCCTCGTAATGCGTCGCCGCAAGCTCCTGCGAGATAGTCATCATCTTCATCCCGACGATCGCAAGCCCCTTCTCCTCGAAACGCGTGATGATCTTGCCCATCAGCCCACGCTGCACCGCATCGGGCTTCAGAATGATGAGGGTCGTCTCCATGGGTAACTCTCCAGGTCAGTTCAGGTTGAGTGGTTCAATGCTTCACAAATGGTCCAAAGCATAGACCCCCAACACTCAATCTTCGTCCCAATCCATCCACCCCACCCCCCCAACCCGCATCGAGAACTCCACCCCCAGATTCCCCCCAGCAA
>JALUWX010000005.1 GCA_027019265.1 Phycisphaerales bacterium | reverse complement strand
GAGGGTGAAGGAGGAGGGGTTGAATCTGAACGATCGGTTGGGTCTAGCATGGTGGGCGGGTGGCGCGTGTGTTCGGCGCTGGGATGAGGATACGGAGGATCGAGCGATGGGAACGACGGCGATGAGGGCGGCGAATCGGCTCGGGCTCGATTACCGGGAGGAGGCGGCGAAGCTGGGTCGGCCGGTGGTTCCGATTGTGGATGCGCATGCGCACATCAACGGGGAGCGCGCGGCGGGGGTGTATCGGGAGGTGTGCGATCTGTATGGGATCGAGCGGGTGTACTCGCAGACCCAGCTCGCGCAGGCGGACGCGGTGAAGGATGTGATGGGGGATCGGATCTCGTTTGTGGCGATCCCGGAGTACATGCACGAGGACCGGGTGTGGGCGTTTACGGAAGGGTTCATGGCGAACCTGGACGAGTGGGCCGCGCGTGGGGCGCGGATGGTGAAGTTCTGGGGGGCGCCGAGATTGCGGGATCTTGCGGGGGATCTGGGGATGGGGGTGGAGGAGATCGTGTCGTTCGATTCGGAGTGGAAGTTGCGGCTCGCGGAGAAGGCGGATTCGCTCGGGATGGCGCTGATGGTGCACGTTGCGGATCCGGATACGTGGTTCGCGACGATGTACAAGGATTCGGATCGGTACGGGACGAAGGCACAGCAGTACGAGTCGCTCGAGCGTTTGCTCGAGGTGACGGGGAACGTGTGTCTGGGGGCGCACATGGCGGGGTCTCCCGAGGATCTGGGGTTCTTGTCGGGTTTGCTGGATCGTCATCCGGGGTTGGTGATTGATACGAGCGCGACGAAGTGGATGGTGCGCGAGCTGAGCACGCACCCGCGCGAGGATCTGGTGGGATTCCTGACGAAGTACGAGGGGCGCGTGCTGTTCGGGTCGGACATCGTGACGAGCGATGACCATCTTGCGCCGAGCGAGGAGGGGAATCAGAAGTTCGGGAACCAGCTCGCGAACTCGGAGGGGGAGGCGTTTGAGCTGTACGCGTCGAGGTACTGGGCGCTGCGGACGATGCTGGAGACGGGGTACGAGGGGGAGTCGAATATCGCGGATCCGGATCTGATGATGGTGGAGCCCGATCGGTACGACGCGCTGAGCGCGCCGGCGCTTGTGGGTCGGGAGCTTGATCGGGGGATGCTGGAGGTGCTGTATCGGGGCGCGTGCGCGGGGTCGCTGGATCGGTGGTATTCGGGGGATCGTTCGCTCGGGTGAGGGCGGTTTTGGGGCTGGAAACGGGGGTTTGGTGGATCCGGCGTTGTGGGTGGGGCGGAGATGGGGTAGTCTCTTGCGGGCGCGTTCGTGCTCGGTTGTTGTGTCCTGAGCGGGTTTATTTGTTGGTTGCTCGGGGTTTGAAGCAGGATATTGAAACTGCGGCTGCGGCGCTTCGTGGCTGGTTGTGATCAGGAGGAATGTCGCATGGTTCGTGTTGCGCGGTTGGTTGTGGTGTCGGGTCTGGCGATGGGTGCGGGGTCGTCGTTGGCGATGGGTGGTGTCGAGGGGGCGCGGCTCGGTGCGATGATTTCGGAGAGCGAGGCGCAGCGCGTGTTCGCGGTGGACATCGATTCGGGTGGGGTGGTCGGCGCGGGTGTGGCGCGTGGGGGGGGCTTGGGGGGGGGGGATTGGGATCAGGCGCAGCGTGCGGTGTGGGCGACGGAGGTGCGCGGGCCGGCGGATAGCGCGTGGGTGCGATTGGAGTTCGGGGAGGTTGATCTTGCGCCGGCGCGGGAGGGGATGCGCGAGAGCTATCTGCGGATCACGTCGCTCGAGGACGGGTACGAGCAGTATCTGGATTACCGTGATCTGATGGAATGGGGGTTCACGAGCGCGTTCTTCAACGGGGATGCGGTGCGTGTGGAGATCATGGCCGCGCCCGGTTCGGAGCTCGAGGATCGGGTTCGGATCCGCGCGGTGCGCGCTTCGGCGCCGGTTGCGCCGAGTTCGATCTGTGGGACGACGGATGATCGTCTTCCATCGGAGGATCCACGCGCGGCGCGGCTGATGCCTGTTGGGTGCAGCGCGTGGTTGTTCGGGGATCACGGATCGACGATGCTGACGGCGGGGCACTGCAACCCGGACGGTGGGGACGTGATCCAGTTCAACGTGCCTTTGTCGTCGAGCACGGGCGCGTATCGGAGCCCGCCTCCTTCGGATCAGTACATCGTGGACGGGGCTTCGATCCAGGAGACGGGTGGGAACACGTTCCTGGGGAACGACTGGGGGTTCTTCGGGGTGTTCGACAACACGCAGACGGGTCTTGATCCGCTCGAGGCGCAGGGTGCGTCGTACGTGCTTGCGTCGTCTCCGATCGTGAATGACGGTCGTCCGATCCGGATCACGGGGTACGGGACGACGGGGAGCGATGTTCCCCGGACGTGGAACGGGGCGCAGAAGACGCATGTCGGGCCGTTCCGTGGGTACAACGGGAACATTGTTCGGTACACGACGGACACGACGGGGGGGAACTCCGGGAGTGTGATCATCGACGAGAACAACAATGTCGCGATCGGGATCCACACGAACGCGGGGTGCGGGACGTCATCGACGAGCTTCAACAACGGGTGCAACCTGTTCAACTCGGCGCTTCAGGGGGCGCTGGCGAACCCGCTCGGTGTGGCTTCCCCCCGGTTGATCGAGGCGGATGTCGTGGGGGTGGGTGATGTGGTGGCGCCCGGTGTGGCGAACCCGGTGGGGCTGACGATCACGGATCTGCACGAGCGGATGGTGAGCGGGGTTCCGGAGCTTGTGGTGCGATCGGCGGACGGGTCGATCACGCGCATTCCTGCGGTGTCCACGGGTGATGGTTCGTACACGGCGGATCTGGCGCCGATGGGGTGCGGTGAGTTTGTGTCGTACTGGTTCGAGGTGGACGACACGGACGGGAACACGACGGCGCACCCGACGGGGGGCGCGGGTGCTGCGCTGCGTGTGATCGCGCTCGATGCGCGTGCGGTGTCGTTCGAGGACACGTTCCAGACGAACACGGGCTGGACGGTGACGGGTGACGCGGGTGTGGGCGGTTGGGCGCGTGGGGTCCCGAACCCGTTTGCGACGACCGGGCCGACGAGCGATGGGGATGGGACGGGGAACGCGCTGCACACGGGCGCGGGTGTGAGCACGGACGTGGACGGTGGGTCCACGACGGCGGCTTCGCCTTTGCTGTTCGATGTGGGCGCGATGGAGGACCCCGCGGTGTCGGTTCTGGTGTATGTCGAAGCGCCGGGTGGTGAGGAGATGACGGTCGAGCTGTGGTCGCACACGGATCTGACGTGGGTCGGGGTGGACTCGATCGGGACGACGGACGGGTGGGAGCAGCGCCGGTATGTGGTGAAGGATTACTTCGAGCCCGGCGCGATCTTCAACGTTCGGTTCACGATCGCTGACGAGGGCGCGGACTCGACGGTGGAGGCGGGGATCGATGGGGTGATCGTGTCGGACGACACGTGCTCGATGGGTGTTGAGTGTCTCGCGGACTTCGACGGGAACGGGGACGTGGACTTCTTCGATCTGTCGTCGTTCCTCCAGGCGGAGGCGGATGTGACGGGTGACACGGTGTTCGACTTCTTCGATGTGTCGGCGTTCCTGTCGGCGTTTGCGGAGGGGTGCCCGTAAGCACAGGATGAAGGATTTGATGACGAACGCCGGCGCGGGTGCGTCGGCGTTCTTTGTTTTTGGGTTGCGCGGGGTGTGTTTAGTCGCGGACGGGGTCGGCGGCGGCGCTGAGGGCTTCGACGCGCGCGTCGAGTTCGGAGGCGGCTTGGGTGTCGGGTCGGACGGAGAAGGAGAGGTCCATCTCGGGGGTGACGAGGGGGTCGGCGAATCCGGGGGTGGCGCGGGTGAGGCGCATGGGTGCGTTTCGGACTCGTGCGGAGACGCGGCCTTTGGTGACGGATCCTCCTGGTAGGAGGAAGCCCGCGCCGTCGTAGACACCGATCTGGCCGTTGGCGATGATGATGGTGCGGATGGTGGCGGAGGCGGCGGTGGATTCGATGGGGGTCTTGCCCGGTTCGGGTGCGACGAAGATGTGGATGTGGGTGAGGGTGCCCGTGATCCCGGACCAGTCCTGGGGCTCGGCGAAGATGGCGCTGAGTTCGTCGTCGGAGAGATCGGTGAGGTAGATGTCGGCGGTGTTGCGGTCGGTGGCTTGGGAGACCCGGATGGGGTATTCGACGTTGAAGACGAGGTTGTTTGCGGAGCGTGTGGTGGAGGACCCGGAGGCGCCGCCGACGGCGAATCCGGCGCAGGAGGGGAGGAGGGCGGCCGCGATGAGAGCGGCGGCGGTGAGGAGGGCGGGTTTGGTGGGTCGGGTGGTCATCGGTCGGGACGATAGGAGTGGAACAGGGGGATGTGTCCGGACGGATGGGGAAGGGTCGATGGGTGGTTGTGGAGGTGCGTGATGGGCTGCTTGAGGATTGTGTGTGTGGGGGTCGTGGGGTGTGTTGTGGGTGGGGTGTTGGCGCAGGATCCGGGGGAGGGGGAGCGGGACGGGGTGTTCGAGCCGATCGAGTCGGTGCGGATCA
>JALUWX010000004.1 GCA_027019265.1 Phycisphaerales bacterium | reverse complement strand
TGGGGAGATGTGTGATGTTGAAGGGCGGTTGTGTTGCGGGGTTGGTGCTGATGGGGTGCGCGGGGATGGCGATGGGGGGTGGGACGGCGACGACGACGGCGTTTGTGATCGGGGGGGACCCGGTCCCCGGGATGGCGGGGTTTACGTTTACGGGTGGTGGGGCGGTGTCGCTTGCGGATGATGGGGGGGTGTTGTTTGTGGCGACGATCTCGGGGGCGGGGTCGAACTCGTTCAACGACCATGTGCTGGTGATCGAGCGTGCGGACGGGACGCGGGAGGTGTTGGCGCGGGAGGCGGATCCGGTGCCCGGGCTTGTGGGGTATGTGTATCGGGGGGGGAGCGCGAACACGGCGGTGTTCAACTCTCCGGTGCTTGCGAGCGATGGGACGATCGGGGTGGGGTGCGAGGTGCTGACGGGGGCGACGGTGCGGGATGCGGTGTTGACGACGGCGCCGGTTGGGCCGGGGCTGACGGTGACGGCGTATGAGACGATGCCTGTGGTGGCGGATCTGGGGGATGCGATTCAGCTCTTCGATGCGCAGTCGGTGTCGATCCACTCGGGTGGGTTGGTGAGTTTCGGGGGACGGGTGATCGATGATGTGGAGGGGGTGGCGGAGTCGATCTGGTACGGGAGCTCGCTCGGGATCATGACGTCGCTGCAGACGAAGCTTCCGGCGCCGGGGTTTTTGGTGGATGTGATTTCGTTCGAGCAGGAGGACCTGGTGTCGAGCGCGCTGGGGGAGGTGGTGTTCGGCGCGACGCTGGACCTGGGGAGCGGGATCACGAGCGCGAACCGGCGGGTGCTGTACGGGGGGGATCCGACGAACCTGGGTGTGATCGCGCAGACGGGGACGCTCGCGCCGGGCGCGGGGGGGGCGACGTTCGCGGGGTTTGCGACGGACACGGTCCGGATGAATGCGGCGGGGGCGGTGTGTTTCTTCGCGAATCTGAACACGACGAGCGGGCCTCCGGGTGTGTTGATGTCGTACGGGGACGGGGGTGGCTTTGCGTTGGTGAAGGACGGGGATCCGGTGGCGGCGTATCCGGGGCTGACGCACGATGTGATCGGGGGGCGCGCGGAGATGAACGCGATCGGGGAGATCGCGTTTGTGACGCAGCTCGGTGGGGCGCCGTTTGCGAGCGACACGGCGTTGTTCGTGGGTGACCCGCTCGGGATCGATGTGGTGGTGCGCGAGGGGGATGTGATCGACGGTCACGTGGTGGAGCACATCGGGGCTGCGGGGTACTTTGCGATCAACGATCGGGGGGATGTGGTGGTGGAACTCACGCTCGATGGGGAGCTGGCGTTTGTGGCGTTTCCGGGGGACGGGGGGCTCCCGTGGGTGATGGCGCGTCAGACGGAGATCCTGGTGACGGATCGGGGTGGGTTTGCGCTCGGGGCGCTGGTGCCCTGGCGGGTGAACACGACGAACGGGTCGAACGGGGTGGGTCGGACGATGCCTTTGGACAACAACGGTCGGTTTGCGCTCAACGTGATCGGGGGGACGGGGAGCTGGATCGTGATATTCGATCTCGATGGGGAAGCGGGGGTGTGTGTCGCGGACTTCACGGGGGACGGGGCGCTGGACTTCTTTGATCTGTCGTCGTTCTTGATGGAGTTGTCCTCGATGACGGCGCGTTCGGATCTGAATGAGGACGGGAGCTGGGACTTCTTTGATGTGAGCGCGTTTTTGATGGCGTATTCGGCGGGGTGTCCGTAGCGCGGAGTCTGTGGATGAACAAGAAGAACCCCCGCGATGGTGCGGGGGTTCTTTGTGTGTGGTGGGATGGGGTTGGGTGTTCGTAGGTTTAGGGTTCTTCGTCTTCTTCTTTGTTGCCGAAGATGTTGCCGATGCCTTTTTTGATCTCGTCGGCGGCTTTGTTGATTTCTTCTTCGACTTTCTTTCCTGCTTCGTTGACGGCTTCGGTGGCGCCTTCGCCGAGTTCTTCGACGGCTTTGCCCGCGCCTTCGAGGACTTCGTTCATGGAGTCTCCGAGGATTTGTCCGGTGTCGCCGATGGCGGTGATGCCCATCTCGCCCAGGGAGGAGAGGCCTTGGAGGCCGTTGCCCAGGTCGATGAGCATGTCGGCGGGGAGGATGCCTCCTCCGGCTTCGACGGCGGCGGTGAGGACGGTTTTGATGATGAGGTTGGCGATCTGGGCGGCGGTCATGGGTTCGTCGCGTCCGATGTTCTGGAGTTCGACTTTGGGGATGTTGACGGCGACGTCTCCGGCGACGAGGGAGACCCCGGGGTAGTTGGCGACACGGACGTTGATGTCTTCGAGGACGAGGGAGTCGATGGCGACTTTCTTGCCGCCCTGGTTGTCGGGCGCGGCTTTGGGTTTGTCGCTCGACTCGAAGCGTTTGAGGGAGTTGAGGATGGTGTTGTAGTTGGAGGGGTCTCCGCCTTTGTCGAGGATGACGTCGATGCCGTTGACGGTGACGGTGGGGATGACGATGGTGTCGGTCTGGATGGACTGGAGGTCGAAGGCGACGTCGGTGTCGTTGAGGACGAGGAAGTGGTCGGTGTCGAAACCGGCGGGGTTGGCGATGGTGAGGCCGTTCATGGCGAAGGTGCCCGAGGTGAGGCCGACGTCAACGGAGGTGACGGTGGTGTCCACCTGGGTGGCGTAGGTGCCTCCTCGTTCGATGGCGGCTTTGACGAGGTTGTCGATCTGTGAGAGCCCGAGGGCGAGGAGGCCGACGACGGCGCCGATGAAGAGGACGACGAGGATGACAAGGACGATGAGGACTTTCTTCATGGGATCCTCCTTTGGGTGTGTGGGATTGGTTGTGGAAGGATAGGGGGTTGTCCTTGTGTGCGTTGGTCTGGGAAAGCGGGGGTGCGCAGAGGCGGCAGAGGGCGCTGAGGACGCAGAGAAGGCAGAAGAGACAGGGGGAACGCGAAGATCGCGAAGCGGGGGAGGAGAGAGGATGAGGATGGAGATCGAAGAAGTCGAAGGCGTGGGAGAAGAGAAGACATTGGGGGCAACTTGTTCCTGCTTTGCCCTTCGGGTCAACGCAGGGCACCCGGGGTGGTTGGTGTTTGGGTCATGGTCCTGGTGCGCAGGATTATGGCACCGGGCTGGAGATCCGGAGCTTCGGAGGTGCGATGAAAGAACACTGACCTCGAAGCGAGGTCGGTGGCACGGGGTGGGTTTTCTGGTGAGGGTTTAGTTGAGGGCGTTGAGGAAGAGGGTGATGTCGTCCGTGTCGTAGTTGGCGTCGTTGTTGAGGTCGGCGATGGGGTTGTGGTTTCGGAGGGCTTCGAGGAAGAGGGCGATGTCGTAGAAGTCGAGCTGGGTGTCGGCGTTGAAGTCGGCGAGCTCGGTGGTGATGGGGATCACGAACTCGGGCATGAGGGTGGTGTCGTTTCCATCGACGGAGACGGTGACGCGGAGTTTGGTGGTGGTTGTGGGCGCGTCGTTTGCGGCGGTGATGGGGAGGGTGTAGATCCCGGGTTCGATCATGGTGGGTGCGCCCGCGCTGAGGAGGTTGTCGAAGGACTGGGCGCTGAAGGTTGCGGTGGTGATGGGGAGGGGCGCGTCGGTCCAATCGCGGAGGTCGATGGTGGCTTGCGCGGTTTGTCCCGGGAGGAGGCGCGGGGGGAGGTCTGTGGTGGTGCGGACAGCATCGACTTTGTTGTCGAGGGTGGTGCGCCACTGGTCGAAGAGGACCTCCATCTGATCGACGGGGTCGTCGGAGCTGGTTTGTTGGTTGGCGATGTTGAAGTTGAGGAAGTGGGTGCCTTCGGCGTAGCCGTTGTTGGGGGGGAGGTCTCCGGTCCCGTCGTTGTCGAGGATGGAGAGCCCGATCCCGGTGGAGGCGATGTAGTCGGGGTCGGTGTCGAAGTGGGGGTTGAGGTTGGAGAGGAGGATGCGGCCTCCGGAGGTTCCGAGTCTGGCGCGGGTGAGTTGGGAGAAGGAACCGGTGCCGTCTCCGGTGAGGATCTGGAGGGATCGCGCGTTGGAGGTGATGACGGCGATGTCGGCGAATCCGTCGTTGTTGAGGTCCTGGACGGCGAGGTCGAATCCGTCGCCGTTGATGTTGGAGTCGGTGCGTGTGTCGTAGATGGGGGTGGTGGGTGTTCCGGTGTTGAAGAATGTGTTGAGGTCGTCGGAGGATCCGGAGGTGGCGACGATGATCTCGGGTCGTCCGTCGTTGTTGATGTCGGCGCATGCGACTGCGGTGGGGTCGGAGGAGGTTCCCATGGTGTGCGCGGGGCCGGGGATGCCTTGGGCGTTGATAAAGTGGTAGACGACGGCGTTGAGCTCGTTGTCGGGGTAGACGTAGTCGTTGATCCCGTCGGCGTTGAGGTCGGTGTCGGCGCTGACGCGGATGCCTTGGGTGGTGAAGGTTTCGAAGCTGGTGTGTTCGGTGAGGGCGCCCATCGCGAAGTCGATGATGTGGGTGCGTCCTCGGAGGGGATTGGTGACGATGAGTTGCGCCGCGTCGAGGGTGGGGACGTCGTAGGGGATGATGGTTCCGAGGGCGCCGTCGAGGGTGAGGGTGACGGGGTCGGCGAAGGTTCCGGGTGCGGTTTGGAGGAAGGCGGCGATGGTGTCCGTGTCCACGATCGCGATGAGGTCGGTGAGGGTGTCGTTGTTGAGGTCGGCGCTGGTGAGGTCGTGGATCTCGG
>JALUWX010000003.1 GCA_027019265.1 Phycisphaerales bacterium | reverse complement strand
GACTCCTCGGAAGCCGACGTCGCGTCCGCGGACTTCGCCGCGACCTCACCCACAGACTGCGAAAGCTCCTCGACCGCCGCGGCCACCTGCTGCGTCTGCTGCTCCTGCGTCTGAAGACCCGCCGCCATCTCCTCCGCGCTCGCCGCGATCTCCGTCGACGCAGACGCCACCGCCTGCGTTGAGTCACGGAGCTGTGAGATGATGCTGTGGAGGTTGCCGAGGAAGGTATCGAACCAGTGCCCGAGCTGACCGATCTCGTCGTTCCGGGAGAGCGCGAGTCGCTTGGTCAGATCGCCGTCACCCGTCGCGACATCCTTGATCATCGCGATCGTCGCGTTGAGCGGCTTCGCGAGGAGGACACGGAGGAGCGCAACGAGCCCGAGACCCGCAACAATCACGAGGGGGACCGTGAACATGAGACCCTTGTTGAAAAAGCCGGCGACCTGGGCATCCACGATATCGAGGGGCATCTGCACCTCGTACGCACCGTGCATGTACCCGACAGTCCAGCTCTCCATACGGAAACCGAGCGCATCCTTGCCGTCGAACTTCCCGTTCTCGTCCTTTTCGTCGTAGATCGCGGGATCGCCGTGGCAGGTCATGCACGACTCGTCGAGCTTGATCGCTCGCATGAAGTGCAGCATGTTTGTGTCTTCGTTGATGCGCGAGATCGTGACTTCGCCGCCGCTCTTCACCTGCGCGGTCAGGTCCTTGATCATCGAATCACGGAATCCGCCGGGCTCGGGCGCGTTGTCCGGGTTGCGGGCTTCGAGCGAGACGATCTTGAAGATCAGGTCTTCCTTCTCGGCAGCGTTCGCCGCGGAAATCCAACCCGTGATGACGGGGATCGACGAGAAGTATCGGGTTTCGGAGTAATGCGCCCCGTCTTCCTCGATCTGCTTCAGGGCCTGCGCCAGGAGCTCTTCGGTGTTGATCTCACCCTTGAGGATCTTCTGGGAAGCATCGTTCTTGGCTTCGTCAGCAACAGCGGTGAAGGCCGAAGCACGAAGGAGCATCGCGTCCTGCGCATCGTTCCGGTATCCCTTGAGGAACACGACATAGTTCACGGCAACGACGAGGACCATAATGGTCAACGCTGAGAAAATAATCTTTGTCGAAAGCCCGAACGAGAACTTCGACTTGGCTTGCGTGGTGTCCATACCTGGCAACTCCGAATGCGTGGGTGCGCGAATCCGACCCGATTGGTCATCGTCGGTGTCGGCACACCCACCCCCAGACTCGATCCAAAGAGGAGCAGAAGATCGCTTTCCGGGGAATCAGAGCGCAGATCACGCGTGGTCATCACCCGATCGGGTGTGACTTCAGCGTGTTTCGGTGAAGGTCCAAAGCGGTTATCGAATCGTCAGAAGCTCGCGATAATCGGGGATCGGCCAGAGCTCTTGGTCCACCCGTCGTTCCAGCGCATCGACGGTCGTCCGAAGGTCGGCCATCGCACCGAGCACATGGTCCCGCACAAACTGGGTGTGCTTCAGCGTGTCGTCTCCATCGTGATCGTGAGCGCTGAGCTTCTCCAAAGCCGTGAGACTCTGGAGGAGCCCATGAACCAGATCCGCGAACGACTCGAGGAGTTCACGCAGGTTCGAAGCATCGACCCCCGCGCCCTCGGTGGCGCTCACGGCGGCGGCCAGACGGCGCTGGTGCTCGAGCGCGGCCGGGAGGATCATGGTCCGCGCCATCTCGATCATCTGGCGCACCTCGATCCCGATCTGGGTCAGGTACTGCTCCGCGAAGATCTCCATCCGGCTCTCGAGTTCGATCTTCGAGAGCACCTTGTACTTCTTAAAGACCGATTGAGCTTTCCGCGCCTTGAGTGAGGGGAGCGCGTCCGGGGTGGTCCGGAGGTTCGGGAGCCCACGCTTCTCCGCTTCTTCGTGCCAATCCTGGGTGTAGTTGTCCCCGTTGAACACGATCGCGCGGTGCTCCTTCACAACCTTCTGGAGGACCTTAAGCACACCCGATTCAAGCTTCGCATCGGTCGGGCTCTTCCCGACGGCCTTCTCAATCTCGCCCGCGATGGCATCCAGCGATTCAGCGACGATGGTGTTAATGACCGTGTTCGGCCAGGCCACCGAGGAGTTGGAACCCACAGCACGGAGTTCGAACTTGTTCCCGGTAAAAGCGAACGGCGAGGTCCGGTTCCGGTCCCCCGAGTCACGCTTGAGCGCAGGAAGGGTCCGCGCACCGAGTTCGAGCGAACCACCCTTGATGGTCCGCTTCGGGGAACCCGATTCGATCTGATCGATCAGGTCCGTGAGCATGTCCCCGAGGAAGATCGAGATGATCGCCGGGGGCGCTTCGTTCGCGCCCAGCCGGTGATCGTTACTCGCGCTCGCGATTGCCGCACGGATCAGATCCCCGTGGATATGGACAGCGCGGAGCACGGCGCAGAGGAACGTCATGAACTGGAGGTTGTTGTGGGTCTCGTCCTGTGGATCGAGGAGGTTGACCCCGGTGTCCGTCGAGAGGGACCAGTTGTTGTGCTTCCCGGAGCCGTTGATCCCGGCGAAGGGCTTCTCGTGAAGAAGACACACGAACCCGAATCGTCCGGCGACACTCTTGAGGACCTGCATCATCATCGCCTGGTGGTCCGTCGCGATGTTCGTCGTCTCGAAGAGGGGCGCGATCTCGTACTGACCCGGCGCGACCTCGTTGTGACGGGTCTGGACAGGGATTCCCAATCGGTAGAGCTCACGCTCGACCTCGGCCATGAACGAGAGCACACGGGACGGGATCGACCCGAAGTAGTGGTCGTCGAGTTGCTGGTGCTTCGGGGGCTCGACCCCGAACAGGGTCCGGCCGCAGCTCACGAGATCGGGACGCGCATAATAGAGGTTCCGATCGATCAGGAAGTACTCCTGCTCCGACCCGAGGGTGGTGACGACCTGGTTGACCCCTTCGTCCGTCCCGAAGATCGCGAGGATGCGCTTCGCTTGCTTGTTGATCGCGTCCATCGATCGGAGGAGCGGAGTCTTCTTGTCGAGCGCTTCCCCGTTCCACGACACGAACGCGCTGGGGATACAGAGGGTTGCGTAGTTGACACCCCGGACGATGAACGCCGGAGAGGTCACGTCCCAAGCGGTGTATCCACGGGCTTCGAAGGTCGCGCGGAGCCCCCCGGACGGGAAGGACGACGCATCGGGTTCGCCCTGGATGAGGGACGATCCGCTGAGCCGGTACACGACGTTCCCCTCTCCATCGGGGGTGGTGAGCCCGTCGTGCTTCTCGGCCGTCAACCCGGTCATGGGCTGGAACCAGTGGGTGTAGTGGGTCACCCCACGCTCGATCGCCCAGTCCTTCATCGCCGTCGCGATGACGTCGGCGTCCTCAAGGGTCAGCTTGGATTGACCCTTCATGACCTTCTCGACACTCTTGTAGGTCGATTTGGGGAGACGTTCGCGCATCTTCCGGAGGTCGAAAACGTCAGCGCCATAGATCTCATCGATCCGTTGCTGGTTCTGGTTCCCGTCCAAGCTCGCGGCTTGCCAACGAATAGATGCAGAAACAGCCTCGGAATGCGGATCGCGGTTCATCATGGGATGACCCCTTGGTGAGAATGGGTGACCGGAAAAAGCTCAAGACGGATACAAGAGCATAGACACGACCCCGAAGGTTTCAACTCGCTCCGGACCCGCTAGACTAAAAAACAAATGGAACGGATCACCCCACAACGCGAAGCCATCCGGGCGCTCTTCACCCCCGAGGGCAATCCCCTGAGCCCGAACGAGATCCTGGATCTCGCGCAGGAGACGATCTCCACCCTCTCCCTCGCAACGGTCTACCGAACCCTCCGCGCCCTCGAAGAAGCAGGGGAGATCGTCCCCGTCGAGTTCCCGGGAGAACCCGCACGATACGAGCTCGCCGGGAAGGACCACCACCACCACTTCCGCTGCGAGTCCTGCGGCCGCGCCTTCGAGGCCCACGGATGCGTCGGCAACCTGACCTCTATGCTCCCCGACGGATTCACCATCACCCGGCACGAGATCACGATCTACGGCTTATGCGACGAATGCGCCAAGGCTTCCTGAGCCAAAGCGTTCCAAGGGGCTACACCCCCACCACCACGGGCCTGTGGCGGAATCGGCAGACGCAGCGGACTTAAAATCCGCGGGGCGCAAGCCCATGAGGGTTCGAGTCCCTCCAGGCCTATTCAATCGCTCCTCCACCCCTCAAAAACGAAACGAGGGGCCGGTCTGATCCGGCCCCTCGGTCATCGCTCACGCTCCGTTCGTCTCGAACCTCACGGACATCCCATCCCGAACACGGTCAGGAAGCTCGATACATCGAAGAAATCAAACTCCCCATCGCCGCTGAAGTCCGCCGAGGGATCCATCGCTTGCAGCGCCTGGAGGAACGCGCTGAGATCGAAGAAGTCGAGCATCCCGTCTCCGTTCAGGTCCGCTTCCGAACACATCGTGCTCTCGACCTGAACCACGACCATCGCGGGATCGGACACAAACTGTCCGTCGGCGGGATCGGGCGTCCCCTCGACCACGGTCCCAACGAGCCGATACATGAAACTGTCCGTCCCGCTGAAACCCGCGTCCGGTGTGTACCCAAAGGATCCATCCGGGTTCATAGAAACCACACCATGCGAAGCGACTAGCCCGAACCCGGGATCAACCTCGATCGTCCGGTACTCCTGGAGGATGTCATTGGACATCACACCTTCGATCGCATCCACGAGGATCGCTCCGTCAGCGAGATAGGTATCATCCAGCGCGAGCTCGAACGCGTGATCCCGGACCGAACCGAGCTCGTCGAGCATCCACGCGACATAGTCGGGCACGGACGGGGGCTCCGCGAGCGCCCTGTTGATCTCGTCGTGGAAGAAATCGACGCGTGACCCAAGCACCTGATCGATCGCATGGATATCAAAGTCCACGCTCCCTGGGGACCTCGGGTCGTGCTCGCTCGCGATGGTCGCGAACTCGTTCACCAGCACAAGCACGTCGTCCGAGCGCAGCCCGATCTCGCTCGCGCCGGGCGCCGCGCGGAGCGCACTCCGGATGATCTCACTCCGCCGTACCGCATCGGGCGCGGCCAGCTCGATATACGCATTGATGATCGCGACGACATGATCGAGCTCGAGCGACGCTTGCCAGACCGCAGACGACTGGTCAAGGAACGCGCTGTTGACCTGAGGCCGGACATCATCCTCCCGGTACCGGGTCAGGTATTCGAAGATGTGTCCCTGGAGCAATCCGCCCTGATCGGAGTTGCTCGTGAAGTCCGACCAAGGCAGAACCCGGAACAGGTCGTAGTCCTCGCCCGTGGTCAGATCCCATGGACCGCACGATCCGCCGCTGGACAGGAACGAGAAGTCCCCGAACTCCCCTCCAGCGAATACAGGAGTCACGAGCTCCATCCCCTCCACATCGCCGTAGGGCATCCCCAACAGGAGCGCGTCCCAACCGTCATCGGTCCCGCCTCCGGCCAGGATGACATCCGCCGCGCAATACCTCGAGTTCTCCTCACCCTCTCCCTCGTACCAGTACAGATTGATCGGGTAGTAGTAGTCCGACCCGCCCGTTGTAATGTGAATGGCCATGCCTGATCGGATAGTCCGGCTCCGTGCATCGACCCAGTTGGTGATGTTCGGATCCGGATTGTCATCGATCTGATACTCAAGTGCGAAACTCGGAGAGGTCGCGAACGTTCCCCGGGCCAACGGCGCGGGGACGTACGCATCCCAGCGCACCCGATGCCCGTACTCAGGGTTCCCGTCGAGCGAAAGCAGATAGTCGAAAGTCCCGATCTGACCCGCGAGGATCTGGTCATCGCCCCCGATCAGCCCCCCACCGAGATCCGGGAGCATCTCCGGCGCTTCCAGCTTCCGGTTGTTGCTCGAACTCATCACCCAGGGGATCGAATCAAAGATCGATGAGAAGGCATACACCGATGTCTGCGGATCCGAAAAGTACTCAACCGCAAGATTCGTGACATTCTCCATCGCGCCATCCTGAGACCAAAGATCGAACGTCGTGCTCCCGTCCGCTGTCCGGAGCATCAGGTTCTCGAGCTGCTCATGGATGACGTCATCCACAGCCTCCTGAAGATCCCCTGCTTTCTCCTTGTACAGCGCGATCAACGCATCGAAAAACGCTTCATCCCGCGCGTTGCTCCCCACCCCAACGAACTGTTCACCACCCGCGATGATGTC
This sequence comes from Phycisphaerales bacterium, assembly GCA_027019265.1. Classification (GTDB taxonomy): domain Bacteria; phylum Planctomycetota; class Phycisphaerae; order Phycisphaerales; family UBA1924; genus UBA1924. The sequence goes on along the minus strand of JALUWX010000003.1, from coordinate 17,585 downwards.
GTCGAGCTCCGGAAGCGACTCGTTCAACGGATCGCTGTTGTAGTTCAGCACCTGCTGCTCGTACCGGAACGCGAAGTACCACGGGTTCTCCCGCGCGAGCTGCGCGTACGCGCTCGCCGCCTGCGCCCAGGGCTCGGGCGCCGGGACCGTCGCGAACGCGAGCGGCTGCTCACCGAAACTCGTGGGGAGCACCGCCAGATCGTTGATGTATCGCGCGATCGGAGCGCCCGACAGCAGATCGTCCGCATTGCTCAGGTTCAAAGCGGGCGCATCCCGAGAACCGGCGAACGACTGCGACCGAGCCGTGTTCGTCGCGAAGGTGAAGAAGTCTTCGGACCCCGTGATGAAGCTCGGGTTCTGCCCGGAGTACGCGAGATCGATGTTGTTCTCATCGCGATAGTCGAGCACCGTGTTCGCGCTGCTCGTCAGATCCGAGAGCAGCACATCCTGTGCGAGCCCGTATAACGCCGCTTCCAGACGAGACAGCTGGGACCGCACGATGTTCATCTGCAGCGCGATCTCGTTCACCGAGATCTGGAGATCTCCGATCTGATTCCCCAGCGCGTTGAAACCGATCAGCATCTGATCGTACATGAACCCGAGTTGGAGCTCGATCCGATCAAACCGCTCATTCATCTCCATCCGCAGGTCCTCGACCTGCTGGCGCAGCGCCACCACCTGCGCATAGATCTGCTCATCCACACTGGGTGTCCCCGAACCATTCTGAGAGAGCGCCGCGATCGCGAGCCCGTCCCCGATGAGCCCGAAGAACGAATCCACCGCCGTCCCCGGATCCCTCGCCGCGATCCCGATCCCGAGCGTCAGGACATGGTTCGCGACCCCGAGCCCCGCGTTGATCTCCGCCATGTTGTCGCTCGCAAGCAGCAACGCCGCGTTGTACTGCTCATACCGCGTCGCATAGTCCCCGAGCTCATCCAACGGGCTCTGCCCCAGAAGGATCGCCGTCCCGTACAGCAGCGATCGTTCGTCGCTGGTTTCCATCAACGCCGCCTGCTGTTCGTCGATGATCTCCTGGACCAACACCATGTCCTCGGCCAGCCCCTGCCCCTCGATCATCCCCGGCTCGTTCTCAAGCTCCAGACCCAGTTCGACCAGCCGCGCGTCGATCAACGCACGGACACTCGCACCGCTCGCATCCGCGTTCATCACGAGCGGGTTGGTGGAGAGCGGATGGTTTAGCACACTCTGATACTCGGTGTAGCTCACAGGGAGCATTCCCATCGACTGGTTGACCCCGTCGAACCGAGGATCGCTGTTTACACCACCCAGAGTCGGCGCAAACCCCTGAGCTTCCAGATACGCAACAATCGCTCCTGACAATCCATCCCGCACCGCACCGTCCGGCGTCACCCCGTACAATCCGTGCAGGAGCAGATCAGCGAACCGGGGATTGTGGTGCCACGACGTTGCCATCCCCTGAGAGAACCGCACCATCCGGGTCTGGGTCGCCGAGAAGTTATCCGGATCAGGGAGCCCGACACCCAGGAGCCCCGCGGCGACCATCCCCGTATCCGTCCGGGTCCCGTCGAGCACGGGGTCCTCGACCCGGAAGAACCGGATCGCCCGCATAAACGTCCCCGCCCGGAGCAAGTCCGGATCCTCGGAGAACGCGCTCTGGATCCCCGCATCAAACCCCATCACAAACGCTTCGAGCTGCGCCCCGTCCGCGTTCGGATTCAGTTCCGCATACGCCGTCAAGGAAGCGATCGAAGCCACGATCCGCGGGTTCCGCATCCGAACGATGAAGTCTTCCCGGACATACTCCGTCGAGCGGATCGCATCGAGAAGCCGGTTGAACTCCGCCTCCGTATCCACCCCAAGATCCAGCGGCTGCGCCCCCGCAACGGAACACGCAAGCCCCGCCGCGCCCACGAGCCCGAGCACCCCGGACACCGAGCGAGAGAAGGAATGGGCTCTGATCATCGATCCGATCTTTGAACGTTGAGAATACATGGCTTGCTCCTTTCGAGGGACTCCCCCAAGGAAGGAGACGAGAAACACCATGCTGATTCCCTCCAGACTCTGATTTTTGTATGATGATCTCCGATCCCCCCCAGATACGTCTGTTCTATGCCCGACACCACCGAACCAAATCCAACCAACGATCACGGGCAGCTCTTCACCCTTCTCTACGAAGAGCTCCGCAATCTCGCCGGAAAGATCTGCTTCATCAACGGGACATCAGCGACGATCCAACCCACCGTGCTCGTGAGCGAGGTCTACCTCAAGCTGCACGGTCATCTCGAAGACGAGTCGATCAGCGAGAACGGGCTCCTCGCGCTCGCCGCCAAAGCGATGAGACAGGTCTGCATCGATCACGCCCGATCCATGCGAGCTCTCAAGCGAGGCGGAGATTGGCAACGGATCACGATCACCAACGCACAAGCGGAGCACGGCAGCGAACTCGCGTTCGATCTGCTCGACCTGGATTCCATCCTCACCGAGCTGGGGAACTACGACGATCGTCAGCTCCGGATCGTCGAACTCCGATTCTTCGGAGGCATGACCACCCAGCAGATCGCGGGAGTCCTCGAGATCAGCCCGAAACGAGTCGAACTCGATTGGCGGATGGCCCGGGCTTGGCTCGCCGTCCGCCTCTCCGAGCACCAACCCGAATCGGGTGACCATGAATCCTGAACTCTACCAGCGCACCCGTGCGATCTTCGACCAGATCTGCGATCTCGACCCGGAATCGCAACACGACCAACTCTCCGAACTTTGCGGGGATGACAAAGAGCTCAGGAACGCCGTCCGTTCGCTCCTCGATATGGACTCGCAGATCGACAGCTCCGATGCGGATCTGATCATCCAGGGTATGAACGAGACCGATGACCCCGACATCCCCAGCACGATCGGTCAGTTCAAGATCAAGCGGCTCCTCGGACGAGGCGGCACAAGCGTCGTCTATGAGGCGCAGCAATCAAACCCGAGCCGACCCGTCGCCCTCAAGGTCATCTCCACGATCGGAATCCGGAGCGACCTCGAACGGAGATTCGAGCTCGAAGCCCAGATCATGGGCGCGTTCACACACCCGGGAATCGCGTCCGTGTATCAAACCGGACGTGTGACCCTCGGGACGGCCAACGCGATGTACATCGCGATGGAGCTCGTTCAGGGCGAGCACCTCATCGAACACATCCGCAGAACCAACCCGAGCATCGAATCCCGTGTCCGTTTGATGATCGATATCTGCGACGCGATCCAACACGCGCACGACCAGAGCGTGATCCACCGGGACCTCAAACCCGGGAACATCATGGTGGACCGCGCCGGGAAAATCAAAGTCCTCGATTTCGGGATCGCGCGCATCACCGACCACGACTCCACCGATTCAACCCTCTACACCGAGCCCGGACGGATCATCGGCACCCTCGCCTACATGAGCCCCGAACAGCTCCGCGGCGATACCCGATCGCACGGGATCCGGAGCGATGTCTACGCGCTGGGTGTGGTCTTCTATCAGATGCTCGCCGACAAACTCCCCTACGACTTCTCGAAGTTCTCACTCGCGAGCGCGTCACGCCACCTCGACAACCACACCCACCAACGACTGGGCACGATCAACACACGACTGCGCGGAGATCTCGAAACGATCATCGAGAAAGCGCTCCAGAAAGATCCCCAACGCCGCTACCAATCCGCCGGCGACCTCCGCGACGAACTCCAGCGATACCTGAACCACGAGCCGATCACGGCCCGCGCCCCCAGCGCGTGGTACCACGCGCACCAGTTCGTCCGACGACACCGGGCCGTGTCCATCGGCTCCGCGCTCGCCATCCTCGGCCTGCTCCTCGGGATCGTCGCGCTCGCGATCGGGCTCTCACGTGAACGAGACGCACGCACACTCGCCGAGGACAAGAGCCGGACCATGCAGTCCATGATGACCTTCCTCCTCAACGACATGCTCGAACAAGCGGACACACGCACCAGCACCAACCGGGAGCTCACGGTGATGGAAGCACTCGAGCAAGCCGCGGACCGGATCGGCGAACGCTTCCCGGATGATCCCGTGGTCGCCGCGAACATCGAACGGATGATCGGCCGATCCCAGGTATCACTCGGGAAGTACGAGGAGGCCGAGCCCCACCTCCGGCGTTCGATCGAACTCTTCACGGAACATCTCGGAGAAGACGACCCCGAGACCCTCCTCGCTCGGGAAGAGCTCGGGGTGCTCCTGAACAACACAGCCCGCACGACCGAAGCCCGCCAACAGCTCGAATCGCTCTACGAGGACCGGGAGCGTGTTCTTGGGTTCGATCATGAAGACACATTGCGCAGCGCGAACGACCTCGCGCTCTTCTACTCAAGGATCGACGAGCTCGAACGCTCGAAAGCGATGCACGAGCAAATTCTCAAGATCCGGCGAAAGACCGAAGGCGAGATGGGCTTCGGCACCCTCCTCAGCCAGCACAACCTCGCGCTCACCATGCTCTTCCAAGGCGACTTCCAGGACGCAATCGAGATCTACGAAGATGTCCTCCCCAAACGCATCGAAACACTCGGCCCCGAGCACCCCGCCACCCTCCAGAGCATGAACAACCTCGCCGGCGGCTACAGAGAACTCGGGCGGGACCAAGAAGCCCTCGAGCTCTACACCCGTGTTGAGGAAGCCCAACGCCGCACACTCGGGCTCGACCACCCAGCGACCCTCAGGACACTCGGGAACATCGCCAATCTGCTCCTCAAATCCGACCCCGGAGCCGCCGAAGAGCCACTTCGCCTCGCGTACGAAGGCCGTCAAAGAATCCTCGGCCCGGACCATCCCGAAACACTCAACTCCCAATGCCTCCACGCGCAGTGGTTGATCGCGATGGGGAATCTCGAACTGGGTGTCTGGGAACTACGCCACGTCCACGCGCGCCAGCTCGAACTCCTGGGCCCTGACCACCGAGATACCCAGAGGACGGCGCAAGCCCTCGAGGAACTCGGACAATCACCCCCTTGATCCCACGAGAGATCCCCCTTCATCCATCCTCGACATCCTGTACCATGCTCCCATGACACCACACACAAACGAATCCATCGAATCCCGCCTCGCACATCTCGAACGCGCCAACACCCGTTGGCGCGCCGCCGCGATCATCGCGTCCGCGGCACTCGGCGCCACCATCCTCCTCGGCGCGGGCTCCTCAACCCGCGCCCCCGATGCCGGAGATGACTTTGTCACAGCCCTCGAAACCTACGAAGGCAACCTCTACCGGGTCCGCCGCAACGGGGTCCTCGACATGCTCCATCTCAATCAAGAAACCAAGAAGGGCTTCTGGGAAGCCGTAACCCGGGAAGATTGATCCGATCCCCCAACACGGAAGCGACCAGCACCGAGCGAGCGTGAAAACGCTACCAGGGTCGCTGCGCCCCGATGCGCGTTCAACTCCCCAGATCCCGAGCGTACGATCCCCCTCACCAGCACCCGTGAGAGAGATCCGATGTTCCTGACCCTACTCCCCGCGATCGCCGCCCCCATCGAGTTCGTTCAGCTCGGGCGCTACGACTCGGGGATCCGGAAGGCCTCCGCCGCAGAGATCGTCTCCTACGACCCGACCACCCAACAGCTCTACGTCACCAACGCCTCGGAGAACGCCGTCGATATGCTCGACATCTCCGATCCCGAACACCCCACACTTATCTCCTCCCTCGATCTCGACCCCTACGGCACAGGCATCAACTCCGTCGCCGTCAAGAACGGGCTCGTCGCCTGCGCCGTCGAGTCGGACCCGAAGCAACACCCCGGGTCCATCGTCATCTTCACCACAAGCGCCGAGCATATCGCGACGATCCCCGCCGGCGCGCTCCCCGATATGGTCACGTTCTCCCCCGATGGGCGCTACCTCTGCAGCGCCAACGAAGGCGAACCCTCCGACGACTACACCATCGACCCCCCGGGCTCGATCACAATCATCACGATCCCCGAGGATCCCACCACGATCAGCAACGCAGACGCGCGCACCGCGACCTTCGAGCTCTTCGACACCCTCGGGGTCCCGGACGGCGTACGGATCACCGGCCCGGGCGCGACCCCGAGCATGGATCTCGAGCCCGAGTACATCGCGATCGACGAAGATTCCAAACGCGCCTACGTCTCGTGCCAGGAGAACAACGCCATCGCGGTCATCGATCTCGAACTGGGGATCGTCATCGACCTCTTCAGCGCCGGGTCCCTCGACCACAGCATCTTCTCAAACGCCTTCGACGGATCTGACCGAGACTCGGGGATCCGGATCGATATCGCGCCCGTCCACGGGATGCGCCAACCCGACACCATCGCCTGCACCCGGATCGACGGCACCGACTACATCATCACCGCGAACGAAGGCGACCCGCGCGGGTACAACGCCTTCGACGAACAGATCCGGGTCAAGGACCTCACACTCGATCCTCGCGCCTTCCCGAACCACGCCGATCTCCAGCGAGACGATCGCATCGGACGGCTCAAGGTCTCCTCGGTGTCCGGCGACCCCGACCACGACAACGATCACGACACGCTCTACTCGTTCGGATCCCGTTCCGTCTCCATCTTCACCCGAACCGGGCGACTCGTCAGCGACACGGGATCCCTCTTCGAACGCACCGTCGCGCAGCTCGACCCAACACGCTTCAACGTCAACGAGGACAAAACCGAAATCGACTCCCGATCCGACGACCGAGGCCCGGAACCCGAAGCCCTCACAGTCGGGAAGCTCGGAAACAGAACCTACGCCTTCGTCGGCCTCGAACGCACCAGCACCATCATCGCCCTCGACATCACCGACCCCGAGAAACCCGAGCTCGCGGCGTACTTCTCTTCCACAACAAACGACGGCTCCCCGGAAGGAGCCGCCGCTGATATCGCGCCCGAAGGCATGCTGTTTATCGACGCATCCTCAAGCCCGATCGGTGCGCCGCTCCTCGTCGTCACCAACGAGTTCAGCGGCACAACCCTCGTGCTCCGCGTCGATGCGCCCGATCAGGGGCAACCCGACTGATACATCGTCAGGAACGCCGACAGGTCGAAGAAGTCCCACGACCCATCGCCCGTGTAATCGACACGAGGATCGCTGTCCCCGATCCCGTGGATCACCGCCGAGATATCGAAGAAGTTCAGGAATCCGTCGTTGTTCACATCCGGCGCACAAGGCGTCTGCGCGATGAAGACATCATCCGAGAGCTCTTCACCGATATCGGTGTTCCGCTTGATGATCATCCCGAGCGTCGTCGCATTCACCTGGTTCACCAGATCCGTCGGGAGGTACTCGGTGTACCAGAAACGGTCACCGTCACGCAGACGGGTGAACTGATCCGCGAGCATCCGACGGAGAGTCTGACCCACGAGCGCGCCCGGCGCATGGGGTTCCGAGAGCAACCCGATCCACGGGTCGATCTCGTTCACATCCGCATACACACTCGCGAGCGCTGCGCCGACCGACGGATCCCCGGGGTTCACATCGTTGAAAGTCGCAATCGCCGGCAACCCGTACGCAACTCGGATCGAGTTGTAATCCGGGATCCCGTGATCGCGCGCACGCTGCATGTTCAGCGAAGCAAGATCGAAACCACCCGAGCCGGGAGGCCCGAACAGGAAGTTCCGCACATCGTCCACAATAAACCGATCGATGTTCTGCGCCCGCTGGGCCGCAAGACCCCGGAGCACCGTCTCGATCCCGTTCGTCTGGACCTCGCTCGGAGCGAAGAACGCGTCCCGGAGCGCCAGGTTCCCCGATCCCGAGACCAGGTCCGTCGCGTCCAGCCGCATCAGATCACCCGAGAGCATCGTGTGACCCACCCGGTACCCCGCCGTCGCGAACATGTTAAAGATCGACGGATCGACCGACACCCGATACCCCGTGTACCCGGGCATCGCGTCCGATCCGATCAAAAGCGGGAGGAACTCGTTGTACGTGATCGCCTGCATCTCCGCAGCCACGATCGCACGAGCACGCTCGTAGTACTCATCGCCCGTCAACCCCGGGAACTCCGCCGCGAGCTGATCGCACCAGTAGTTGTGCTCGCGCATGAACAGCGTGTGCATGCACGTCAGCCCGACCTGCTCGTTCGCGCGGACATCGCCGCCGATGAAGAGTGTCGGATCCGAACCCGTTGGTGCGTTGGGAAGCCCAGCGGTATTGAACGGGAGCAGATCCCCCGCGCTCGTCTTGAGCTTCCCGGACCCGTCGTGCAAACGAAGGAAGTCCGCGCGGGTCTCGTCCGAGCCGTACACGTTCGAAGCATCGATGAACGATGTGATCTCGTTCACCTGATGACGCATCCCATCGCCACCGATCTCGTACGCGCTCCGGCTCATCCCGATGACCTGCGTCCCCGTGTTCATCGGATCAAAGAACATGTCACCCGAAGGAACCGGGATGTCCATCGCCTCGCTCGGATCGTGCAGCGGCGTTTCCACGATGTCGTGGTCCAGGAACTGACCCCACTGCCACAGGTAATCCGAAGCATTCACGGGGTTGTAGATCGGGGTCGTCTGCGCACTGAGCGCATTGCTCACCGCCCGAACACTCGGCCCGCTCGCACGCGCCGGGGTCGTCCCCGGAGCAACCGGGTACGCCGGAGGCATCGCCCGCTTCATGGGCTCCGCCGCAGCACCCCACTCCGGATGGTCCGGGTTGTTGAACGCGCCATCGATCGTCCGGAAGTGGAGCGGGTACACCGGCGCACCACCCTGGGGCGCGTGGATCGGATCCGGGTTGGACAGATCACGCTCGACCGGGATATGGACCCGCTTCTGCACATCACGACGAACGGGCTGCGCCGCAGCTCGCTTGTCGGGTTGTGCAAACGCCGATCCGGACACCAAGAACGTACCCAACGCGACACCAGCCACGCCCAGGCACACAACTGCTGTTTGATTGGTCTTTTTCATATGTAAGGCCTCCTGTGCACCGTCCAGTGTATCAGAGCACCCCGTTTCCCCATAGGGGGAAATCAGCCCACTCCGCACACAATTGTGTCGGCGATCCGAACCCGCCGCTCTACCCCACAAAGGGGAAACGCCGCACCAAAGCGCTCATTGCACCCGCGCGATCATCTCGTACACCGGGGGCAAATGCATGATCGCTGACGGATTCCGGCTAATTTCAGCCCAATCACGCATGAAATCCCGGTATTCCGCCTCGCGTACCCCACCAAGCTCCACCAACCTCGGGAGAAACACATCCCAGAACGTCGCCGGCCAGGACCACATCAACGACCCCGGCCGGGCTGCCGGTGTTTGGATCCGGTCTAAGAAAGACACCTCGAACCCCACCTCGGCCGCCAAGTTAGGAAGCATTCTCATCACATCGGGGTCCCCACCAAACGACCGGATCGCTTCGCCCAGCGCCCGAACGATCGGCGCGAAGCTCGGGACATCCGGCGCAAAGCCCATCGAGACATACCCGAGATAGTCCTGCACGCACAGCACCCCACCCTCCCCGAGCACCCCACGGATCGATTCGAGCACCGCTCTTGGATCCCTCACAAAGCACATCACCCACCGGCAATACGCAAGGTCAAACCCGACACCCCCCAACCCCATCCCCTCGACAACCTCGCCCAATCGAGCCACATCCCCAACCCCGAAGTGCGCGTGATCCATCCCTCTCGACCGCGCCTGACCCCGCGCGTGCTCGATGAACGGCTCCGACTCATCCACCCCCACCACCAACCCCTCAACACCCACGATCTGCGCCAGATCGAACGACCCGAACCCCGGCCCACACCCCACATCGAGCACCTTCGCGCCCCGAACCAATCCAGCCCGATCCCACAGCGAAAACGCCGCATTCGCCCACACCCGATGCTGGAATCCCAACCGATCCAACTCCCGAGGATTGGTCCCGAGCACATACTCCGCCGACGACGATCCCGACATCACACACTCCTCCGGGTCCGGACCGACCCAGTTCACCAATTTCACGTCTGCAGCACCCTCGAGCCAACTATACTGGGGATTCCGACCCAACGAAACGGGCCCGAGAGGGGATCCAGTGACCCAGACGAGCGCCAAACCAATCAAGCTCACCCAACGCTCCGGCCCGGCTCGCTGCGGCGTCATCGAGATCGCCGACCAACGCCCCCACGTCCTCGGCCGATCCTCCACCTGCGACATCGCCCTCGACGACCCCAAAGCCTCCATCTCACGCCAACACCTCGAAATCGCACCCCTCGGGGTGGGCTGGATGGTCCGCGACCTCGGATCCAGGAACGGCACCGAACTCAACGGGTCCAAACTCGAACCCCAGAATCCCGCTTCCATCAAGCACGGCGACGTCCTCCGCATGGGCGCATGGTCCTTCCGGGTCGTCACCCGCGCCGACTCCGACTCGACCATGATCCAGACCCTCCACGACGAGGACGACAAAACCTCCCTCATCGAACGGGTCAGCGCCGAACCCCTCGCAAACCTCGCCTCCCACCGACTCGCCGTCCTCCTCGAATGCGCGGACAAGATCCACCGCGCCGACACCATCGAGGAAGCCGCCAACCTCGCCCTCCACGCCATGGTCGAGTCCACGGGCTACGCACGCGCCGCCTACCTCATCCCCGACCCCGAGATCACCGACCAATACCAACCCCTCTCCTTCAAGAGTCTCAACGAACTCGAAGACGTCAGCGATGTGGATTTCTCCAACTCCCTCCTCGAAGGCGCCTCCGAAGGAGACGTCGTCCGCCTCTCCGCCCAGAGTAAGTCCCAGGACTACGGCCAATCCATCGCGGACCTCGATATCCACTCCGCGCTCTGTGTCCCCGTCTCCATCACAAGCGACGAAGTCATCGGATACCTCTATCTCGATGCGCGAGGATCCGAAGGCCGCGTCCAGCACGACGCATCCTCCTTCGGCCGAGCCGTCTCAAGACTCCTCGGGCTCTCCATCTCCAACATGAACCGACAAGAGCTCGAGATCCAGCAGCTCGCGATGCGCTTCGACCTCGACGCCGCCGCAAGCGCCCAGAAGCTCCTCCTCCCCCCCGACTCGGGAACCGTCGAAGGGGTCGAATACGCCATGATCATGCGCCCCGGGCGCACCGTCGCCGGGGACCTCTTCGGGGTCGAGCCCATGAAGGACGGCCGGGTCTGCGTCTTCCTCGGAGACGTCTCCGGGAAAGGCGCGGGCGCAGCAATCCTGATGGCGGCCACCCAGTCCTACCTCCACGCGCTCCTCGAACAGAATCTCGAGATCGGCCCCCTCGTCAGCGCCCTCAACAAGCACGTCTCCAAACACTCCGCCGGACAGTTCATCACCATGTGGATCGGGTTCTTCGATCCCAAGAACGAGAAGGTCGAGTTCCTCGACTGCGGCCACGGCCACTGGCTCCTCGTCGATCCCTCCAACCACGCCGCCCAACCCAGCTTCAAAGGTGGCCTGGTCATCGGGATCGACCCCGATGTGGACTACCAAGGCGAAACCATCCCCTTCCCCCACGGCTCCCGTCTCGTCCTCTTCTCCGATGGGGTCGTCGAGCAGAACCACGGCGATTCCGAAGACCAATACGGGCTCGACCAGGCCGCACGCATGCTCGAGCAGAGCCACACCTACGCCGATGACGTGAAAATCCTCTTCCGGGATGTCCAGCGCTTCGCCGAATCCGAAGACCTCAGGGACGACACAACCATCGCCTCGATCGGGCTCTCCGAACCCTCCTGATCCACCACCACCCCACCCATCAAGCACCCGGAATCCTTCGAGATCCGCGTCATATGGGGTATACTCCCGACAAGACAATCGTGGGACGACGCGCACCGAAAACTGGATCGGGAGCGCGGGGATGCGCCGCACGATCATCGATGCATGGACACCACCCCCCAACATCCCGAGCGTGATCCGGACGAAACCCGCGCCGATTTCGAACCGGCCGACGACGACACGCGCGATCTCTTCGAAGATCCCGAACCGCAAACCCTCGACCTCGGTCCCGAGGACGAACCCAGCGGCCCCACCTGGAACGACGAACGCCCCACCATCGTCCAATCCTCCCCCGACGACCTCCCCACCATCGTCTCCGACGCAGGGATGACCCTCCAGGACTTCGGGCTCGACGAACACGAGATCCCCACCCTCCCCCCGGGCTCAAGAGTCGGGAAGTACGAGATCGAAAAAGTCCTCGGGGTCGGCGGGATGGGCGCTGTCTACCGCGCCAAACAATCCAAACCCCACCGTCTCGTCGCGCTCAAGCTCATCAAAGCCGGGCTCATGTCCCGCAAAGCCCTCCGCCGCTTCGACCTCGAAGCCGAAATCCTCGGCCGCCTCCACCACCCCAACATCGCGCAGATCCACGAAGCCGGGATCGACAAGAAAACAGGGTCCCCGTACTTCGCGATGGAGTACGTCGAAGGACACGAGCTCACCGACTACGCCGACGAGCACCGACTCGACACCAAAGCCAAACTCAAACTCTTCATCAAACTCTGCGACGCCATCCAGCACGCGCACGCAAAGGGTGTCATCCACCGGGACCTCAAACCCGGGAACGTCCTCGTCTCCAAGGACGGCGAGCCCAAGGTCCTCGACTTCGGGGTCGCACGCGCCGCCGACGATGACTCCCAGGGCGCCACCCTCCAGACCAATATGGGACAGCTCGTCGGCACCCTCTTCTACATGTCCCCCGAACAAGCCATCGGGGACGTCAAAACCATGGACACCAGGTCCGATGTCTACGCGCTCGGGGTCGTCCTCTACGAGCTCCTCACGGGACACATCCCCTACAACCTCGAGCAGAAAGCACTCCACGAAGCCGTCCAGACCATCCGCGAAACCTCCCCCACCAAGCTCAGCAAGTACGGCAACGAGCTCGGCGGCGATCTCGAGATCATCGTCAACAAAGCGCTCGACAAGGACCGAGAGCGTCGCTACCAAACCGCCGCGGAGTTCGCCAAGGACCTCCAACGCTACCTCAACAACGAACCCATCTCCGCGCGCCCCCCGAGCATGGTCTACAAGACCACCAAGTTCGTCCGGAGAAACTCCGCGCTCACCCTCGCGAGCGTCGTCGTGCTCATCATCGCCTCCGTCATCGGGGGGTTCGCGATGAACCAATGGGTCGCGCGCACCCGAGCCGCCAAATCCATGCTCCAGAACATCCTCGGGGTCCTCAACGAAGTCGATGTCCAGAAAGGCACAGGACCCGACCTCGCGCGCCGTCTCCTCGATCAATACGCCTCGAGCGACCCCTCCATCTTCTCCAACGACCCCGAATCCCTCGCGATGTTCTACTCCTCCCTGGGCTCCGCTTACCACGGGTACGAGGACTACCAACGCGCCAACGACGAGTTCCGCCTCGCGCTCGACATCGCACAGAACATCTACGACGACAACGACCCCGAGCTCGCGATGGCGCACCACAACATCGCCAAGACCTACTTCTTCCTCCGGGACCTCGAACAAGCCCGAGACCACTACCACCACGCGCTCCGGATCTTCGAGAACGTCCGGGACCCGAGCGAGCAGGTCGAAGCCGACATGGCCTTCACCCTCGACCATCTGGGCTCTGTCCACCGGGTCCTCCGAGACCCCGAACGCTCATTCGAGTACTACTCACGCGCCCACGAGATCCGCTCGCGCATCGCGCCCGAATCGCTCCAGTTCGCCATGTCCATCAACAACATGGCGAGCTACTACTCCAGCAAGGGTGAGCTCGACCGCGCCGCCGAGCTCTTCGCACAAGCCGTTGACATCGTCGAGCAGCTCCCAGAAGACGAAGAGAAACCCCTCTTCCTCGCGCGCGGGCTCCACTCCCTGGGCAACACACTCTCCAAGCTCGGCCAGAACGAAGAAGCCGTCCCCCTCCTCGCGCAGTCCGTCGAACTCAAACGCATCCTCCTCACGGACCAAAAACCGTCCGTCGCCATGACCCTCCACGCCCTCGCCGAAGCCGAGTTCGCCATCGGGAACCTCGACCAAGCCCAAACCCACGTCGAAGAAGCCATCCAGATCCGGCGCGACACATTCAACAACAGACTCTCCGAGAGCGAAACCCTCCTCCGAGAGATCCGCGCCGCGCAGACCTACACCGCTGAACAATAAAAAAGACCGACCCCGAAAGGTCGGCCCCTGTCTCTTGCTTGACCCGAAACTCAGCGCCGACGACGCACCCCGAACAGCCCGCCCAAACCGAGCAACGCCACCGAACCCGGAGTCGGCGTAATCGTCACGCCGTACCCACCCGTGTTCCCCGCGCCCCCGGACCATTCCGCGAACACGCTCGTCCCACCAGCCCCGTCGGGACCCGAGACCTCGGTGCTGCTCTCGAAGTGGAAGATCTCCGCGAGCTCCGCGCCCTCCCCACCAAGCCCCATCCCGTCCAGGAACGCCAAGGGCACATTCCCCGACTCGGTAATCGCGAGGTAGTAGATCCCCGGCGCAAGGAACAGGGTCACCCCGTCCGTCGAAGGAACCGTCAGCCGCGCATCGGGACCACCCGTGAGCGGATCATCGTCGTTCCCGAGCACCCCGAACCCCTGCGAATCGAACAGCCACATCGACGCGTTAAACTCGAACGTCCCCCGGAATCCGAACATCACATCGTTGTCGAAATCGTTCCCGTCCTCGACCACGAGCTTGTACACGTCCTCAGTGTCCCCGTCCATCCCCGCGATCGTCCCCGCGATCGTCTGGATCGGACCCGCTTGGGTCGTGTCCTGCGCCGTCCCGATCGTCGCGCCGGCGTCCCCGTCCTCGATCCAGTCCGGACCCGCAACCGCCACGCTCCCCACCGAAGCAATCAACACAAGCGCCGACATGGTCTCAAATCGTGTCTTCATCTGTACAAACCCCTGACTGAGCCCACAATACGGGCGTGCAAGTACATCTCGTGGGTGGAACGTACCCCATCCCCCCCACGATGCCACCCATTTCCCCACTTCCCCCTCCCTTTCGCCCGCACAACCCGACCCCGACCGAAAACCACCCACACAACACCCCCCAATCCAAAAAAACCCCCATTCCATTGGCCAATCCCTCCCCCTCGGTGTCTCTTGAAGGGTGGACGTTCATACGGACGTTCCCCATATCCGCACGGGACCACCCTCCCGCACAGCTCTCAGTTCCAGGGGTCAGACATGACGACGAACATCACCGCCGCCACCCTCCTCCTCGCGCTCTCCACGACCATCGCATCCGCCGATGTGGTCTCCTACATCGCCGACGACTCCATGGTCACCGCCACCACCAACAGCGCCCAGTTCGAAGGCATCCCCGACGAGCAATCCCTCGCGAACTACGCCGAAGGCGGCTTCGATGTCTCCGTCAACGCCATCTCCTACGAATGGGACGTCCCCGGGATGGACAACTCCGGACACTACTACCCCTCAACCGGCGCGCTCGCGCTCGTCTCCATCTCCCTCACCAACGGCGGCGCCTTCGACACCCTCGATATGCAAGTCGCCAGCGGCTGGAATCTCGATATCGGTGGCCCCGTCTACCTCTGGGCCCAGGCCTACTCCATGAACACCCTCGTCGCCGAGTTCGACATCGACTCGACCAACGGCCAATACGTCGGCTTCACCGGAGGCGGCTTCGACACCATCCTCATCGGCGCCTACGTCAACGACGAAGTCCGCGATCAGCACAACGCGCTGAACCGCAACACCATCGTCATCGACAACCTCAGCGCCGGCCAACTCGTCCCGGCCCCCGGCGCCCTCGCGATGCTCGGGTTCGGTTCGACCCTGATCGCACGCCGCCGCCGCAGCTAAACCGCGCGAGCAACGCCCCCAACCCAAACTCAAAGCGGTGCGAGTGGGATTCGAACCCACGGAACCCTTGCAGGTTCACTCGATTTCAAGTCGAGCGCCTTCAACCGCTCAGCCATCGCACCATCGCCCCGTCCATCCGGGGAGACGATCATAGTCAGCCCCCGCCCACGCTTACCTCCACACACTCCTGAATCCGCACCCCATCGATGACATACGCGCCGTACACCACCGCGCGATCCACGATCTCCCTCACGGGCTCGAGCGTCAGCGGGTCCACAATGTCGATCGAGTCCACCCCGATCCCCCCCACCACATCCGCGTGATCCCGGATCGAACGCGCGATCCCCACCATGTCGCGCTCCCCCGAATCGATCCGCTTCTGCACACCCAGGAACGCGCGCACAAACCGAGCCGCGCGCTTCCGCTGCGCCCCGTCGAGCTGAGACAACCTCGAACTCGAAGCAAGCCCGTCCGGATCGCGCACGATCGGAACCCGCACGATCTCGATCTCCGACCCCAACCACCCGTTCATCGCCTCCAGGATCGCGAGTTGCTGGGTGTCCTTCACCCCGAAGTACGCGCGATCCGGCGCAACCACATCGAACAACCGCGCCACCACCGTCGCCACCCCGTCGAAGTGCCACGGGTGCAGTTTCCCATCCATCTTCATCGACAACCGCGTCGGCACCCGGATCAACGGAACAGCTTCCTCAGCCCCCTCCACCACCGATCGCGCCGACACGAACACCCCATCATCCGCGCCATCAACCCCCTTCGTCATCGCCGCAAGACCCCCAGGATCCCCCGATCCCGGATACATCTCCTCGACCGAGGGCGCGAACACCACATCCGCGCCCCGCGCCTCCGCAAGCTCCACATCCGCATCGAGCGTCCTGGGATACGCCGCGTACCCCTCCGGATAGAACTGCAACGGGTTCACGAACACACTCACCACCACCACATCATCGCGCGATTTCGCCGCATCGATCAGCGCCCCGTGCCCCTCGTGCAGACACCCCTGAGTCGCAACAAATCCCACCGAGCGCCCCGCTCCGCGCTGCTCGCGCGACCACGCGCGCGTCGCCCCGATGGACTCGATCAACTGGGTCACCGTCCCAACCCCTCCGGGATCGACTGCCCACGCAGCACATCCTCCGGCACCGACCGTTCCCGGATCACATGCGCCTCCCCACCCAGCAGCAACACCTCCTCCGCCGTCCCCTTGCTCAAGAACATCGTCATCCCCGCGCTCAGCCCGTACGCGCCAGCATTGCAGAGCGCCAGCACATCCCCCACCCGCGCCGACCCCATCGGCGCACCGGGCCTCCACTGATCCACCGACGTACACAGCGGCCCCCCCACGATCGCGTTCGACCCCTCCTCCTCAGGCCGATCCACATTCACCATCTCATACGAGTTCGCCGTAATCGGGAGCAGCGCGTGATGGATCCCCCCGTCCACGATCACGACGCGCTCATCCCCCGAGTCCTTCACATCGATCACCCGGGTCAGATACACCCCAAGATCCGAACACAGCACCCGACCGGGCTCGAGCACAAACCGGGTATCACTCAACACACCCTCCGAACACCGCGCTTCAACAAACGACCGGAGCTCCCGCGCGAACCCCATCAGATCAAACCCAACCTCATCCCCCGTGTGCGCGACACCCAACCCCCCACCAAGATTCACCGACCCGATTGTCGCACCCGTCCGCGCCGCAACCCCCTCGACAAAACCGATCACCCGCGCCACATGCGCGAGCATCACCGACGACTCAAGCACCTGCGACCCCAGCATCGCATGGATCCCCCCCAGTTCCAGCGCGTCATCCCCAATCACCAGCTTCACCGCATCATCAATCCCCTCCTCATCGATCCCGAACTTCTGCGCCCCCCCA
>JALUWX010000002.1 GCA_027019265.1 Phycisphaerales bacterium | reverse complement strand
ACACCGTTCAATCAGCTCCAGCTCCACCCCGCTCACCCCATCCTCCGCGCCCTCGAAGAGCTCGACCACCTTCCCCACCCGCGCGCGCTTCGTCTTGAGCAGCATCACCCAGCGCCCATCATCCATCGCCCGCAGGAACAGCCCCTCCACCTTCCCCCCACTCTCCTTCATCCGACCCCGAACCCGCGCCCGCACCACGCGCGAGCGATTGAACACAAGCACATCCCCCGACTCGAGCAGCCCCGGGAGCTCCGAGAACACCCGATCCTCCATCCTCGACGGGTCCGACCTCGACACGACCAATAACCGAGACGAATCCCGAGGATCGGCCGCGCGTGTCGCGATCAATCCCTCGGGGAGCTCGAAATCCAGGTCGTCCGTGCGCATCAGGTGTGGATCCTACCCACCCCCGACTGTCGCGCCGACACCACACCCCGCGCATCCCCACCGAGGTTCCACCCAGACCCCGACCCCGATCCCCCTCCATCGACCCCAAACCCCGCATTTATCGCCCCCAAAGTCTGGCACACCCCCCCGGCGCGCCGCTCGCATCGCTCACCACCAAGATGCGACCGACCTGCGTGTCATCCCGATACCACGCCGTCCCCCAGCCAGCGCGCTGCGACGGACGTTCCGTCTTCCAGAAAGACGCGCACGACACGTACCCAGGCGTCGCACACACCACCCAATCCATCAACGCTCGGCGCTGCGCCGACTCGCTCGTCCTCAGGACCGATGAGTCACTTGCGCCGAGCGTCACCCCCGTGATCGCCGATCGCGCGACGCGCCCCTCACTTCTCACGAAGCTGGGCGACGTCACCCCGATCGAGCCCGATCCCAAGGTCCAACGCGTCGTCACCGATGTATCGCGCCGGATCGTCCCCGCCACGGGACAGATCCTCGACGTCATCGCCTGACACCCGGACCACGCTCTCACAACGCAGGTGCCTCATCCCAAACCCTCCCGCTTCGAGCCGGGTGGGTACTCCTGTGCGCGCCCTCTCCCCTACCCCTCCCCTGCGTCCCATCCACCCCTCCTCGGGGCGCAGGGTGGGGAGAGGGCCTTTTTCATGCGCGGATCCGGCTCCGATCCGCTACCATCCAGAACACGAACACCTCCCCCGGAGCCCACCCAATGCCGCTCACCACCACCCGAGCCCTCACCACACTCCTCCTCACCACAGCGCTCCTCAGCGCCCCGGGATGTGTCTCGCGCTTCCTCACCGACGACGACCAGGTCCAGCGCGAAGTCGATCAAGCCCCCCCCGTGGCGCTCCGCGCGAACCAAACCCACCACATGCTCGTCTTCCAAGCCCCCAACCCCGGGTGGACCATCCGTCTCGACGAAACCGACCGGACCCCCGACGGGAAGCGCGTCTTCGTTTCCATCCGCCGCCCCGACCCCCTCCTCCAGTACACCCAGCAGATCGTCACCAAACGACTCCTCACCCAGGTCGAGCTCGAAACCCCCATCGAGATCTACGCGCGCGTCCTCGACGCCAACGAACGCGCCAAGAAACAGCCCTACGCGCCCCTCACCCCGACACCAAGCGCCGACCCCATCGACTGACCCATGACCCACACCCCGAGCGATCCCGAACGCGCCCTCCTCGCGCTCACCCTCATCCCCGGGCTCGGCCCCGTCCGGATCGCTCGACTCCTCCACACCCTCGGATCCCCCGAATCCGTCCTCAGCGCCAGCGCCGCCCAGCTCCAGCGCATCCAGGGGATCGGGTCCCAAACCGCGACCCGGATCGTCGAATCCAGACCCAACGCCGTCGCAAAGACCGACGACGAACTCGACTCGATCACCTCCGCCGGCGCGCACCTCCTCACCATCCTCTCTCCCCACTACCCCGAGCGACTCAAAGCCATCCCGGCCGCCCCCCCCATCCTCCAAGTCCTCGGGTCCGTCGAAGCCCTCAGCGCCCACCACAGTCTCGCCATCGTCGGATCCCGCTCCTCAACAATCTACGGCACTGAACAAACCCGGCGCTTCGCCTCCACCCTCGGGTCCGCAGGTTTCACCATCGTCTCCGGCGGCGCGCGCGGGATCGACTCCGCCGCCCACTCCGCCGCCCTCGACCAACGCGCCCCCACCATCGTCGTCCAAGGCTGCGGGCTCGCGCACACCTACCCCTCCGAACACGCCGAGCTCTACCAGCGCGTCGCATCCTCCGCCGGCGCCGTCATCTCCGAACTCCCCTTCAAGACCCCACCCAGCGCCGACAACTTCCCCGCGCGCAACCGGATCATCTCAGGGCTCTCCCTCGCCGTCCTCGTCATCGAAGCCGGACACCGCTCCGGCGCCCTCATCACCGCGCGACACGCCGTCGAAGACCACCACCGGGACGTCTTCGCGATCCCCGGGCGCATCGACTCCAGCGCCTCCGCCGGCTCCAACAAACTCCTCCAGGACGGCGCGCACCTCGTCACCGACCCGAGCCAGATCATCGAGATCCTCGAACGATCGTCCCAAACCCGAGCACACACCCCCCAGCGCTCCTCCAATCACACAAATCAGAGTGCTCCCGCCCCTCAATCACACAATCCCGAGCCACTCCCCCCGCTCGACCCCGAATCCCAGCGCCTCCTGGAAGCCCTCTCCGAACCCCAAACCGCGGACCAACTCGCCGAATCCCTCGCCATGTCCCCCGCACAGATCCGAGCCAAAGCCACCCTTCTCGAGATCCAGGGGCGCATCACCCGAGCGGGCGCGAACTTCCAGCGCACCCGATAACCAAACCCCGAACACGGACCCGAACCCCGATTCGGCAACTTCTGCGCCCGATTCTGAGCGTGTTCGGGGGGTCCAAAACCGATCATCCGAACGCAAAATCCTTGTGCATCAGGGCTTTGGGCTTGCCGTCCGGCCTGTGATCGCCTATCTTACACCAAACATCCTCGACAAAATTGGTGTGATCCGACATGCTCTGGACCCGATCAAAGAGAAGACATCGAGCGACAACAGCGACACCCGTCGCGCTCGATCTCACGATCAATCAAGACACGAGCACACGGACATCCACCAATGACACAAGCAGCACTACTCAGACTCGGACCCGGAGGGGACTACGCCCTCGAGTACGACGATCAACGCAACTCCCCAGCAGCCCTCGTCCTGCGCCCACGCGCCACCACCACGACCCCGAGACGGGAACGACTCCTCGAGCTCGGCTCCCTCGTCGTCGCTCGGACGCGCCTCGGCGCGCAGCGCCTCGCGCTCACCAACCTGCTCGTGTCACTCAGCAATCACCCCACCACCGCGCGACTCGAATCGCCCCGCGCACTCCGCACCAAGGAGACCACCGATGAATCTCACCCCCAAGCAGCTCCGCATTCTCCAGCTTATCCGCGATTCACGGATTCGCCGTGGCTATTCCCCGACCATGCAAGAGCTCGCCGACGAGATCGGGGTCTCCAAGGTGACAGTCTTCGAACACGTCGAAGCACTCATCAAAAAGGGCGCCCTCGTCAGGGAAGCCAACAAGGCTCGCTCTTTGTCGATTGCTGACGGGATCGCCGTCCCCGACGAAGCCCGACCCCTCAAGTACCCCCTCGTCGGCAAAATCGCCGCCGGCTACCCCATCGAGAAGGTCGCCGACGCCGACGAGATCGACCTCGTCGAGTTCCTCGGCACCAACGACGACGCCGGCTCCCTCTTCGCCCTCATGGTGGACGGCGAATCCATGCGCGACGAAGGCATCCTCGACGGCGACCTCGTCCTCCTCGAACGCGCCCAGGTCGCCTCCAACGGGGACCGGGTCGTCGCCCTCCTCGAAGACGGCTCCACCACCCTCAAAACCTTCTACAAAGAAGCCGACCACATCCGACTCCAACCGGCCAACCCCGACTTCGAACCCATCCGGGTCAAGTTCTGCCAGATCCAGGGCATCGTCCGAGGCGTGGTCCGCCGCTACAACTGATCACCCCCCTCATCGCCGACGCCGCGCCAACAGCGCGCCCGACATCAGCATCACAACCCCCCCACCCGGGCCGGGCACGTAGCGCACGTTGTCCAGGGTCGCTTGACCGAACGAGTCCGCTC
The DNA here is from genome assembly GCA_027019265.1 of Phycisphaerales bacterium. Classification (GTDB taxonomy): domain Bacteria; phylum Planctomycetota; class Phycisphaerae; order Phycisphaerales; family UBA1924; genus UBA1924. Next base: position 107,101 of record JALUWX010000002.1, on the reverse strand, counting down.
CACCCGACTCCCCATCGAAGAACCCGAGCGCATCGAAGTCGCTCCGTTCCCCGTCCCAGTTCGAAGCGAGCACCGTCCTGCTGTTCGTCTCTTCGCCGCTCAGCGCATCCAGGATCGAGATCCGGAACTCCCCGATCGTCCGATCGACCTCCATCGAGATCGTGTACCACGACCCGAGCTCGAACCGATCCCCGCTGATCAGCACATCCAGCGCCGGACGGTCCTCCCCCGGCCGGTAGTACATCCGCCATGTCCGGTTCGTCCACGCATACACCACCGCGTGCGGGTTCTGATTCACATCCCCCTGACCCACATCATTCAGAAACCCAACCCCCATCGGCCAACCCTCGCCCGGATCGGCCAACGCATCGACACGGATATCCACACTGAAACGGTGCACCTCCGCGCTCTCGATCTCCGCAAAGACGCCGTTCGTCCCGACCTCCCCGATCGACTGGATCGCGTTCGTCGAAACCCCGTGCGCATCGAGCGTCTCCACCACGCGCACCGAAGGCGACGACCCCGGGTTCGCCGTCGCTCGGCTCCCGATGTCCTCCCACACCCCACCGGGGAGCCCACCAACCCCGTACGACTCAAATCCGTCAACGATCGGCGCACCCATCGCACCCACAGCCATCAACGGCGCAGCGATCGCGCCCAACATCATCACGTGGTTCATCCTCAGCTCCTTTATGTACCCAAAACACGATTCCGGTATTCTTCTACGCCGAATATGATACCAGGATGCCAAAAAAGCAAATCAAGAACCAAGATTCTCAGCGCCCATCCCGCGCGATCAAGCACGCAGCTCAAGTCCGAGCCCTCGCGTCACCCACCCGGAACGCCATCGTCCAGGTCATCGGGAGCCAAGGCGAAGCAAGCGTCCGAGAGATCGCCCACCAACTCGGACGACAACCCCCGTCCCTCTACAAACACATCGACATCCTCCTGGACGTCGGGCTCATCGAACAGGTCGGGACCGAACCCACCATCCGTCGGGACGCGCGGATCTTCACCACCGATATCGAATGTCTCAGGTACGCGCCCGAAGACCCCGACCTGGTCGAGGCGCTGATCGAGTTCGTGGAATCCGAGATGCGCTACGCCACGCGCAGCCTCGCCAAGGCCTACCGATCAGGGATCGACACCGACCACCCCGTCATCGCCGGCCCGAGCCGCGACACCCGCTTCTACCACTACCTCGCATGGCTCTCCGATGACGAGCTCGCATCGATCAACCAGCACATCGACGCCATCGACAAAGTCATGCGCCAAGGCACCCGGAGAGAAGGCACCAAACTCGTCACACACCTCTCGACGCTCTTCCCGACACTGGTCACCCAGAAAGAACGCTGATCAGAACCTCTTGTGCGAAGCCCGACCCCTCGGCGCTTCCACACCCATCACGGCGCGCAGGATCGGGAGATCCTCCGCGCGCGTGAGCTTTATGTTCCGCGCTTCCCCGTCCACCGTCACCACGCGCTCCCCCAAACGCTCCACGAGCGAAGCATCATCCGTGCTCGTCAGATCATCCTGCGCGTACGCGCGCTCGAGCAGCACCTTCTCGAACACCTGAGGGGTCTGCACTCCCACCAACCCCTCCCGATCGATCGTCCCCTCCACCTCGCGCATGGGACGCGCTTCACCCGCGCCCAGGATCCGCGCGAGCGGATCCGCATCCGACCCGTCATCGATCGTCCCCGCGCTCACACGCTTGAGTGTGTCGCGCACGGGAACAACCGGGATCACCGCGCCGAACCGAGCGGCCGCATCGAACACCCGATCGATCAACGCCCCACTCGCCGCGGGACGAGCCGCATCGTGGATCGCGACATGGGTCGCGTCCTCGCGCACATGCTTCAGCGCCGACTCCACCGTCTCGTACCGTTCCGTCGCGCCCCCGCGCACCAGCTCCGCTCCGAGCAGCGCCAACCGATCCCCATGGCGCAGCTTGAACTCCCTCATCGCCCCCTCATCGAACGGCCCGGCCACGATGACCTGCACCACCTCCTCGCGCGTATGGAACAGTTCCACACTCCGCTGGAGCACACTCTTCCCCCCCAGATCCTCGTCCAGCTTCGACCTCGGCGCCCCCAGCACATCCTCAGCCCCATCCCCAGACCCGTTGTACCGACTCGACACCCCCGCCGCGGGGATGATCACGCTCACCCGAATCTCGCTCATACCACGCTCCATCCCTCAAGGATCAGTCGATCCACCCGTTGGGGAACCGCCCTCGGCGCAGTATAGTGGTCCCTCCCGGAACCACGCGCAGGAACCAGCAGTTGAACGATCTCATCTATCTCGACAACGCCGCCACCAGCTTCCCCAAACACCCCGACGTGGCGCGCGCGATGACCGACTTCCTCACACACTCCGCCGGGAACCCGGGACGGGGAGGACACGAGCTCGCGCGCCGCGCCTCCGACGTCGTCGAAGAAGCCCGAGACGAAATCGCCAAGCTCATCAACGCGCCCTGCGCCGCGCGCGTCGTCCTCACCCACGGCTGCACCGACGCGCTCAACCTCGCGATCCACGGCGTGATCCGCGCGGCCGTCCGTCACGGCGCGCCCACACCCATCCCGGTCGTCACCACGGCGCTCGAACACAACGCCGTCCTCCGGACCCTCCACTGCTACGCGACCGACAACCTCGTCGCGCTCACGATCGTCCAACCCGACGAGCACGGGTACACCCACCCCGAGTCCATCGCGAGCGCGTGCACCGAGTCCACCAGGCTCGTCTGTGTCACCCACGCCTCCAACGCGATGGGGACCATCCAACCGATCGACGAGATCATCCGCGCCACGCGCCGCGCCGCGCCCGAAGCGCTCGTCCTCGTCGACAGCGCCCAAACACTCGGACACATCCCGATCGACGTCCAACGATCCGACATCGACCTCCTCTCCATCGCCGGCCACAAAGGGCTCGGAGGACCCACAGGAACAGGCGCGCTCTACCTCTCCCAAAACGCATACGCAGACCACTGCACACAGGACGAGGCGCGCGTCTTCTGTGAACGACGAGGAGGAACCGGATCCATCGCGCCGGGTCTCGAAATGCCCACGGCCCTCCCCGACGCGCTCGAAGCTGGAACCGCAAACGCCGTCGGATTCGCCGGCCTCCTCGCCGCGATGAAACACCACGACCCGAGCGCCCACGACCACGAGATGGCGCTCACCCAGCGCCTCCTCCAGGGACTCTCGGACATCGAGCACGTCACGATCTACGGCCCGACCACAACCGAAAACAGAACCCCTGTCGTGCTCTTCAACATCTCGGGGATCTGCGCACGCGACGTCGCGACCATCCTCGACAAGGAACACAACATCGCCGTCCGAGGAGGAGTCCACTGCGCCCCCCTGACCCACGAATCGATCGGGAACGGATCCGACGGCGGCGTGCGCGCCTCACCCGGGCGCGCGACGACCCAGTCCGACATCGACACGCTCCTGAGCGCCATCGAGCGCATCGCGATGAGCGCCACCCAGTCGCGCAGCGCCTGATCACAAGACACTGCGCCAGCGCCGACGCGCGATCCCAACCGAACCGATGCGCAGAAAAAAGAGACCCGAGCGTCACGCTCGGGTCCCTGTGGTTCAGATCAGTTCGTCAACAACCCCGATCAGTCGCACCCCTGCATGTACTGCATGAGGAACCCCTGGATATCGAAATAGTCGCTCGACCCGTCGCCGTTGAAGTCCGCGAGCGGATCGTCGTTCATGACCGCTTGGATGAACGCGTTCACGTCCTCCGTCGGCGTGAGCTGACCGTCGCTCGAGAAGTCCGCCGGGCACGAGATCTGCCCGTTGAACAGCTTGCGAGCGTGATGGAACGCGTGGGGACCGATGATCAGACCCATGTGACGACCCGGGATGTCATCCGCCGGCGGGTGGATCCCGCCCCAGATGCGCGACAACGACGTCTGGTCCGAAGCATCCCGGTACGTCGCCCACTGGAGCTCGATGTCCATCGAAGGACCTTCCTCGAACACCAGGAACTCGTTCATCGGCGCCTCGAACACGCCCATCCCACCCGGGAAGAACTCGTCCCCGGTCAGCAAGGTCATCAACTCCGCCGCGCCGCGCGAGTACGTCGAGTGACCCGACACATACCCAGCAAACGGAGGCGTCACGAACGACGGACGCTGGTACGGCCACCAGTTCTCCGCGAGGATCCAGCCCACACCGGCCTCGTCCACGTCCGGATCGGTGATGAAGTCCGGACCACGCCACGCCATGAGCGCGACCTTCCCGACGTTCTCGTTGTTGTCCCCGGCCAAATGCTCGTGCTTCCCACCAGGCTGCACCGAGTCGTTCGTCACGAGCTCGATGTACCCCTCTCGCAGCGTGATCCCGTCCGGAGAATAGTTCGCCAACTGGGGATCGGAACTCTGACCGTTGTCGCACATCCACCGGATCGCGGACACCGGACGGATGTAGTCGTAGAACCCCTTGACAGACCATGATGCGATCGCGATGTCGTGCATCGTGCCGCCCAGACACAGGTATGCCTTTACATCATACTCGAGCTCGTCGAGCACCGGACCCTTTCCCATGAATCGTCGTTCGAATGAAGGGTGGTCCATGACGACATCAAGAATTCCAAACCAATGACCCGGAGGCGTCTCCGAGTCCGGACCATCAGCCCAGAACTCCGCGAGGATGCGCCCGTAGTCACCACGAGGAACCATCTGCTCCTCGTAGGGTTGACCCGTCACCGGGTTGATGTCGCGACCCTCACCCCAGTCGCCGCCCTCGAAGTAGTTGTAATACGCTTGCTCATCAGCAACCTCTGGAGTCGGAGAGTTCCCGAACGAGCGCGGCGAGATATCGATCATCACACCGTCCGTCGGATCAAGGTGCGCCGACCACACGGACACCATCTCGAACCCCCAGCGATACCGCTCGGGGTCCTGCTCAAACGTCGGAGGCGGACCCGGGTCCTGCCACACACGCCACTGGAAGAAGTCACGCTCGCGGACCGTCATGAACGTTTCCTCGTCCATGGAGAACGGCGTGACATCACCCCACTCGGGGCTAAGGAAAGGGATCGCGTCACCCGGAATCGGGTTCCCACCCTGGTCCTTCGCCTCCTCGAGCGTCAGCGGCTGCCAACGGCTCGGGAAGAACAAGTCCGGGTTCCCAGGGAGCGTCGGGAGCAGCGGCGGATTGAACGGGAAGTAGTACGTGTTCGCGTAGTCGTTCGCTTCGTTCGAACCATCGGTCAGACCGAAGTTGATGATCGTCTGCGCGATCCGGTTCCCGAGCGCAGCTGGAGTATCCCCCACCGTCGTCGTGACCATCGGGTCGTACCCGAGGTCGTCGACGAACAACGCCTGGAGCTCGGCCTGGATGCTCGCCGCACCCGGTGCATTCGCGAACCGATGGTTCAAGAGACGGTAATACGCGTATGATATAGCCTCCTCGCGCGCGGCCTGCACGTCGCCTGGCGCCGCCAGCTTCTCCTGGTGGAACACCTGATCGGACCCGGGCCCGTCATACGCGGACCACGCGTCCCACATCGCCGCAGAGTGGTGGTACAGGTTGCGAGCGTGCACCGTCGGACGCGCGAAATCGTTGCGGATCGCGTGCAGAAGCATCTCGTTCCACAAGCGAGCAACTGAATGCGACAGACCCTGCTGCTGGTGCAGGTCACGCATCTTGTCGGGAGACTTGAACGGCAGCTTCCGAGTCACCGTCGGCCCAAAGGCCTCGGCGCGGATGTTCTCACCCTTCGCGCGGGGCGCATCGGGCGCCGCAAACGCGAACGAACCAACAGCCAGACCGGACACGGCGGCCACTGACAGCAACGACGACTTCATGACATACCTCCTACAAGCCGCGCATGACCCCGCTAGACACACAGGGCGCGGCATCTCTGCGGCTACAGACTATTCGCATTTCGGACAAAACGGAAGGGAAATTCGCCCGAATCGTGCATCATCCGAACAGCGCACACACACACCGAGCCCGATCCGCCGCCCCGCCCGAGCGATCGAGCAGAACACGGCTCTTTTCCGGTTGGACCGAACGCGCCGATCAAACAGTTCGTGCCGTCTGGAACGACCCGAGCCCACAATCGTTCTAGAATACAAGGTCCGATCCGACGCGCTCCGCGCCGAGGACCGCGACGACAACCTGGGGCCGATATGGCATTCGACCGGATTGGGAAGGCTTGGCGTGGCGTGCCGAGGGGCGTGCCGGCCTCGTAAAAAGCACGCAACTTTATAACTGCCGAACCGCAGTACGCTCTCGCGGCTTAATCAAGCCGTGGATCCACCGCCCGACGCCCGATGAGGCGGTGGATCACGATCATCGGGCTGGTCAACCCTTGGTGTCTCTTGGGGGGTTGGCGAGGAGGTTCCGAGAGGCTGGATCAAAGCGCAGGGTGTCGTCGCCCGGCGCGCGATCGAGATCAAACCGACGACTACGCACGTAGAAGCGCCCTGCTGACAATCCCGGCACGGGGGTTCGATTCCCCCCGGCTCCATTTCTGAAGCGTGACGCGGGATGTCCCGTTGTGTCCGCCATCTTCACCGCAAGACACTGCGGGATCTGCCACTTGCGATTCGTTTCGATGTGTGTCTAGCGTGCCAACGCGGGTCACACAGAGACCATCCGGGCGCATTTCTTGTGCGTCTCTTTGTGCGTCTTGTGCGTCGTCCGAATCCGCTCGTGGGAACCCGAGACGCGGGAGACGGTCGAGCGCCGCAGCCAACGGCAACGCCCGGACGTCTGTGTACACCGAATCGGTCATACGGCTGTCCGAGTGGCGTGCCAACGCCATCGCGACCCGACGCTCCACCCCCGCCCGCTGCAGGTTGGTGATAAACGTCTTCCGCAGCGCATGAAAGTCCACGCGTCTCCCGAGTTCATCGACCTTCTCGATGCCCGCCCGTTCGAGGTCCGCTTTGACGGTGTGATGCGATGGCATACCCCCGGCGAAGACCGGGGCGCTCTGATCTTTCGGGTCGTCCTCGGCGAGGTACCGGAGCGCACTCGCCGCGTCATCGCTCAAAGGGATGACATCCGCCCGTCGGTTCTTGGTCGTCATGGCCCGCAAGGCTATGAACGGAGCCGCGTCCTCTCCACGCAGCGCCACATCGCCCCATCGCAACGACCGGAGTTCGTTGAGCCGAAGGCCAGTCTGTACTGCGACGAGGTAGACCGGCCACCGATCGCCACAAACTGAGAGCAGACGCTCAACCTCGCCGTCAGTGAATGCTCGTCGCTCGAACGTCTCTCGTCCCCTGGTTTCCACCTTCTGCACGCCCCGGAGCGGGTTCTCTGGGATCCGGTTCGTCGAAACGAGCCATCCCATCAAGACTTGAGAGGCATCGAGGTAATGGTTCAGCGTCCTAGGCGACAGATCAGCCGCGCTCCTCCACGTGATGAAGGAATCGGGAGTGACATCCGCGACACGATCCCATACGCACGCCTCGATCAGCGTGCCGATCCGGCTCCTGATCTTTCGGATGTATCCATCGGATCGCCCCCGTGCTGCAAGGTCAGCGAGCAGATCGTCCAAGTGCTCACCGAGAGATCGAGCGCTTGCCTCTCGTACCGATCGTGGCGCGACAAGACCGGCGCGTTCTTGCTCGATCTCTTGGATGATCCCGTCAAGCCGCTTCTCCGCGACTCGTTTGTCCGTCGTCTTGAGCGACACGCGGGTAATCCGGTCATCGGGATTGAAGCGGTACTGGCCCCAATACACTCTCGATCGCACCCGCTTTCCATCGCGAATCCTGCTCGGTCTGAATATGCTGCGGACCATCGCTCACGCCCTCCTCTGCTTCGCACTCTCGAGGAATTGTACCAGCTCGATCTGGGAGACTCGACGCGATCCGCCAACACGTATGGGACGCGGAAACTCTTTGGCTGCCATCATGCGGTACAACGTGCGCCGACTGACCGCCAGTTGGGCTGCCGCCTGATCAAGGGTGAGTAGTTGGTCAATGGGCTGAGGTTGATCGCCATGCAAAGTCTGTGTCTTCATGTGATGCTCACTGCATTTGATGTCGTGTGTCGTGATTCGTGTGATAGGAATCAGTGAGTGGTTCCGGCTGCTGCTTCGTTCTGGTGTGATACGCCCCTTGTATATGGATCGTGGATTGGACCGCCTTTCATGAATGTCCAGAAAGAGACTCCGATGCAAGCGCAGAACTGGAAGAATACAAATTTTTTTGAGTGCATGATGGTCTCTAGCGAAGCTAGAGGGACAGACGGTCTGCACCACAATCGTTAGCATTTGAGGGGGCCAACAATGGGGTTGACATCCGCAGGCGGATATGGCAATCAAGCGCGATGAACCAAACTTCCAGTAGTAGTAACGATGATTGCCCGATGGGCGACCCTCCCAATTCTCCAGACGACTCAGCGGCACGCGCTCTGACCGAGCTATACGAAATGGCGATCGAAGTTGATCTGATCTCAGGTCGTATACGGTCCCGTCTTCAAGATGTGCTGAATCGCTGTGAAGGGCTAGAACTCGCTGGGAAAGACGAACTGCGTACGTTTAAAGCAGCGTTCGACAAGGTTTCTTGGTGTGCGTTCGCAGCACCGTGTTTGAAGGACGGGACTCGTGGGAGTCTGCAGGTACGGATAAACAATGCCGGCAAGGCGTATACGGCCATCGCCTCCGGAGGCCGATACGAGTACACCAAGGCTCCGCCAAACACGATCCCAGAACTCACGATCACTTGCCGTGTTTAGGCTTCTTACCGGTCTTCTTCGAGGCTCGATCTTGACGTGCTCGATTGAACATGTCGTCGTACTGGGCCATCCACTTTTTGGCCGGACGATCAACCGGCGCGGGAAGCGGCTGGTCCTTCTCAAGGATCCCGTACACGTCTGTCCCGAATGACGTAAAGACCGACGAAGTTTCATCATGGAGACGGATCCGGTGCTTCAACTGCCGGAAGGACCCTGTATGCGCACTCAGATACACCGAGTGCACCGTCACACTGTCGTCACGCCGGGCGACTGCCCCGATCGGAATGTGTTCACTGATACCACTGACCACCATCGCGGCAGAATCTGTCAAGAGGAAATCATCTACTGTGAGCAGCTTCGCACCGTTCACTGCAACGCTTCCGCCAGGGACGGGATCCAGCGGGATCGCGAACAACGCTCCTCCAAGAACCCGTGAGGCGATGCTGGCCGCGATCAAGTGCTGATGCCTGGTCACCGAGATTGAGCAGTCGTAGCCGTTACGGAAGAACGTAGCCAGGCTCAGGGCGATCGATGACCCGTGGAACACACGTTTCTTACGGGCAGGGATGTTCGTTCGGTTCCACTGGCTCTGGTCCAACCACCCAGGCTCATCGAGGACAGCAAGGCCATTCGTCCGTCGGATGCCCGGCTTTGCCCCGTGCCCGTCAAAGAGCCTGGAGATAAGCGTTGCTGGCTCCAAACCATCACAATCCGCCGTAGTCGATGCAACGAACTCACGAAGAAACTCAGTCCCACCGACCGATTCAATCATGTCCTTAGCAAAGCAAAAGACGAGATAGTTTGGGCAGCGATATGCGAGTGCTTTCGTCCCTCGTTTCTCCTCGCGATCATTCTTGGGATTCGGCAGTTCCTTGGGCGTCGGCCAAAACGCGGTCGAGCCATCATCGTCTTGGGCGGCGAAGCAGAGACATGAGACGGTCCCGCCGGTTTGTCCACTTACGAGGGCTCGTTTCCCGTCGACCGGTGTGAAGCAGAACTCCAGCGGAACAGAGAGAGCCCCGGCATCGATGCCATAATCCGATTTCTCTGTGTTGACGACGGCATCCCAGAGGCGGCGAGGCCGCCGGAGAGCTTTGCCGCCCTTGCCCGCTTCATAGAGCTCGTCGTAAACGTTGATCTTAGGCTTGTAGGGCGAGCCTGCGATCCAACCCGCCATGGACAATGTCGCGAGCTCAGCAACGTCGTCCTTTTCGATCGCCATACCCTCCGCGCCGGCCATCAGCACGGCGGTCTGCTCAGTACAGCGCATCAGATCAGTAGCCCCATACCGCATCGCGAAATGGCGATCTTCCCACTCAGGCACTCCCATCAGAATCCTCCATTGCATAATTTGTCGGAGGCAAGTGGATACGCCGCCTGTACGAACCGAGTTCCGCGCTGCTGCTGATTTCGTTCGTGGATTGCGTGGCGATCACATCTATTTCAAAAGAGAGAATACCGAAGCTCGGATGGTTGAAAGATTGCGCAGGACTGATATACGTAGAGTGCCACTGCTTGGCACGAGCCCACCCACATAGACGTGACCTGAAGACGAGGAGAGAGACTCGACAACAGACAACAACCAGAAAAAGAAGACCATCCCGGACTGTCACCGTCCGGAACGGCTTCGGACTCATGGACCCAACTTCCTGAATAGAAGTACAGACCACGCGTCGTCCAACTGCATGGTATGCCCGACCGCTGAGAATTGCCTCCGGTCCTCCAGGAATTCGGTTCCGTGAAACAGACGGTCATTGCCGCCGCGCTGTCACCGCGCGGTTTCACACCAGATCTGGAGATTTCATGCGCATCAATAGCGAACAAACCAGCGATTCGACACACACACGCATGCCGCGACGGTCGAACCATTCGGGCTCGATCGAGCGGGCAGATGCCATTCTCGCATCATCTCTGCCGTACCCGACGTTGCCGAGCCGTGACTGGGCGATCGGCATCGCGATCAAGGCGGAGAACACCATCGCAGCGGTAACGAAGGCCGCGGGGGCGATCTATGACGCACAGACGGCTGCGGCTAGGATCGAGTCTGAACGCGCGATGAGCCATCTTGCAAATCCCCATCGCCGTACCGAGAAAGAGATAAAGCAGCTACGGATCGATCGCGACGTCCGCAAGAAACGCGACGTCAACATCCTGGAACCCGATAAACGCACTAGGCGTGAGATAGCCCGTTCCGGTCTTGCAGGGTGCATCATGGTTGTTCTTCTTGCCGGGTGTATCGCGACCACCACCGTCGCCACCCTCGACCACCCATCAATCCACGGACCGTCCCAAGCAGTCCTGTTGGCGGCCGCGCCCTTCGCGGGTGCGTTCATGCTAGCTTGGCTGGTTTCTTGGTTCAAGACCGTCCGCCCGCTGGCTCTCGCTCTCGCAATCACGATCAACCTCATCACGCTTGCCTGTTTGTTGTATTGGATCTACCTCTTCACGAACATCTTCGCGGTGTCCGCCATAGGCGACATTGACGTACTGCTCGATGAAGTGCTGGAGGGCACGGGCAGTGATGGTCTGGCTGACTGGAAGATCGCGGCGTTTTTCTATGCCGCCCTCGGCTTTGAAGTTTGTGGCGGGGCTACAGCCAAACTGGTGATCTCACGCACGCTCGATCGGAGTGAACGCACCCACCTGACTGATCCGTCGGAATGGACTGTGGAGGACGAAGCGCTCACGGAACGTTGCGACGAACTCGCCAAGATCGACGACGCGAAGTCGCAGCTGGAAGCGCGCATCGCAACGATCGATGCCGGTCGTCGGCGCTACTGCGAAGAAGCCGCGGCGTTGTTGTTTACCACGAATCCAAGCACTGGCACCAACCCCAACAATGCAGGAGCACGGGCATGATTTCCTTCATCCGCGTCATCACCATCTCGTTCATCGTCAGCATCTTTACTTCCGACTCGCTGGCACGGACCCTGCACGCCGTGGTGGTCCCCGGCAATCCTTCTGCCGAGACAGCGGACATCACGACCCGCACCACGCTCGAGCTGATGCTTTTCGCCCAAGAGAACGATCGCGTGGTTCTCATTGACGGCCTCGACCAACGCCTGATTGTCGATTCCGTCATCCCTCGGTCACGGAACGATCGACAGCGGCTCCGAACGGTTGCCGGCGACATCAAGAAGCTCAGGGTCCACATGGCTTCAGCGCAAGAGGGCGACCCTGAGTACACAACTGATCTCCCGAAATCGATCGACCTGATCCGCTCGCTCGTCGAAGACGGCGAGAAGGTCCGCATCATCTTGATCGGGTCACCATTCCACGGCGACGGAACCGATGCACGACACGATTTCCGCGCGGGTAGGTATCCGTCAGACGGTCACCCCCAGTCTCATCGCCGCCAGAGCGAGCTGGGCACACAGGGTTTGCGTCCATTCAACAATGCACGTCTGGACTTGTTCAATCTGACCCCGATCGAGGACAGCGCTCACAGGTACGCCAATCAGCGGTTCTGGCAGGTGTACCTGGCCGAACGGGGCATTACGTTGACCTCGTGGAACACCGACCGTCCAGCGACAATCCTGAGCTTGAAGCGGGACATCACCGAGCCGCTGCTTCTGGAGGCGATCGACCGGGATGACCTCCGGCGGGAGATCCGCCGGGTCGGCGGCGGGCCCGTACTGATGAACACCTGGACACTCGTCTTCGCTGTCGATGCGAGCGCGTCCATGGACGAAGCTTTCGCGTCTATCCGCGAGCAAGTCCCCGTCCTCGCGGACCGCTTGTACGCGTCCGGGGCAGAACTCAGGGTGGCGGTGATCCCGTTCCGCACCGAGCTGCTCGAGCCGTTCCCGATGACCGCGATCCGTTCGGAAGTGAGCGATGGTGGGACGAGCCTTACCGCGCTGATCTCCTACCTGGACAGCGTGCAACTCAAGACTTCGCCCGTGCATCCGGGGATCGCCTTTGATGCCGCGGTCGCGATGCTCCGCAACGACTCAGGCCCAGAAACGTTCGAGCGGATCATTCTGATCGGCGACGCTGGCCCCGAGACCAACAACGTCGCCGCCGATACAGCCGAAGTGATCGCCAAGTCGAAGGCGTGGGTCGAGGGCGGGTCTGAACGTGAAGTCTGGACGGTCTACCTCGGTGATAGCAACAGCTCCACGTTCTTCAGCGACTTGGCGAGCGCAGGCAATGGGAACACCACCTTGTCCGTCCGCGAGCTCGCAGACGCCGTGATCCGTGAGGCCGCGTCCATCACCACGGGCAACACGCCCTAAACGTCCACTCAATTCCTGTACAAGGACACACGTGCGCAAGGCCGACTGGAGTCCCGGCATATCAGCCGCCGCACCTAACCAACAACCACGCTCATCCCTCGTCTCGGTCTTGAAATTGACGCTGTTCGGCTTCTTCACCTGGAAGTTACAGATCAACTACTGACTTGCCGGAGGGTCGAATTACCCACGAACTCAACCACGAACTCCAAGGAACAGCTCGTGCTGGTCGTAGAACGCCCTCTGCAAGATGACAGGTCCGATGCCCGGCAGGAAGACCAGCTGCCGGAGCATCGGGTCGTCCCGGTCGAAGATCCGCGAGATCTCAGACGCGGTCATCAACGGGTGGGATTGCAGGGTGTAGGAGTTGCCGAGTTCGCCTTGCTTCACGGCGGCGTCGAGGGTCGGGCTGCGGTGGGCAGGGCTGTAGACAAGCGTCTGCCCCAGCCGCTTCTCGATGTAGTCCAGGGTGAACTGGTCGTTGTTGCCGAAGAAGGTGAGGACCGACGCGTTGCCGATGAAGGACTCCCATCGGCGCCCGTAGATCGCGGCGGGCTGATTCAGGTCCTGCCAGATCGTCCAGAGCTTGACCCCAAGCCCCGCGATCTGCCCGATAGCCGTCTCGAGCCGCTCCATGCGACCGAGTACGGCGGCCTCATCCAGCAAGAGGAGCACCCGGTGCCCCCCGGCTTGCACCTGGAACTCACGCCGCTGTTGGTTGGCCTCGAACGCGTTCAAGGCGAGGTTCACGAACAGCCGCAGCCAACCCGCGCACGATCCCATCATCATCGCGGGCAGCGACAGATACAACGTGACCGGCTCGCGTTGCAGCGATCGGAGATCGAGATCGCTCTCGGCCAAGACTCTCTGCATCTTGGGGTATCCCAGAAAGTGCAGGTGGCGTCGCAGGGTCGAGATCACACCCGAACGCTCTTTCTCGCTCTTGGAGTAGTACGCAATAGCGCCCATGACGATGGCTCCTTCGGCGGCCTCGTTCTGGGACATACGTTCTGCGAACGCGTCGTCTTCGACCAAGACAGCAACCACCTCGTGGACGGACGCCAGCGTTCTCTTGTCCTCGAACTCCTGAGCCGTACACACATGGAGGATCGCCGCCTCCAGGAACTGCTTGCCGGCCTCGGACCAATGAACGTCGCTCTCTCCGGCGGTCACGACGAGCGCGTCGGCGATCAGGGACGCCGCGACGACCATGGCGTCGGGGTCCTCTCGATCGATCCACTGGAGCGGGTTGAAGGCGCTCGCGAACGACGCGAACTCGGACCCGGCGCTCGCGTACGGATCGAGCAGGTACACACGTTGCCCGAGCACCTCCGCCCGGTGGGCCGCGGTCTCGGCGGCCAAGTCGCCCTTGGGGTCGATCACGATCGTGCTGCCTGTATAGGTGAGCAGATTGTTGATGATCAGGGACCGGCCTTTGCCGGACCGGTTGCCGGCCACGGTGCAGAGATGCCGGTCGTCGGCGAACCCGATCGGATGCCCGCCCATTGCAGCGCGGGCGACCCTGCCGTCTGGGAGCTTCTTCTCACGGATGTCGGCGTCGATGACACCCAGGAAAATCTTCCCATCCTCGTTCGGCACCCGGAATCGGAGCGACTCATCGGCCGCCAAGTGGTCCGGGGTGGGAAACCGCTGCACCGCCGCCGTGGGCTGACCACCGATGCCGCGACGGATCCCCGTGAATACCGGATGCCCGGCTGGATCTCGTTCACGCGAACTCTTCTTGTCTTTCCGAAACGCCATTCCCACACCCTCCGATCAATCGACACTCCGTCGCGATTCCGCCAGGGAGACCACGATGTTTGGTAGCACACGACGCCGATCGTACCGCAACTGGCCGCGCGCCAAGCATCTCAAGTGCGGCGGAGTCATCTTGCGTGGATCTTGCCCCACGATGGCCGGATGGGCACGGAGCCGAAGGATCGCTCTTATCCTCATCGGAGCTGCGGGGGTGTTCTGTCTGGTTGTTTCCACGCTCGGTATCTGGGGCCCGCCCTTCGCCGATGCAACGGAGGGCACGGCGCTGTTCCCGTGGATCAAACGCGTAGCGTCCGTTCAGTGGTTCATGCGGGACCTGCTTGTCGATCGCTACCCCGAAATCGGCCGAGCGATCGGGTATCGGGTGCCGACGCCGATCGACTGGCACATGGGCGGCCTCGGGCTGATCCTGTACGCAGCCCGCTACCCGCTCTCGATCGCCATCGGCAAACTGATCATGATCGCGCTGCGACCGCTGTTCAGCAAGCGGTTCCGGGTGCAGATCACGAAAGACAGCGTCCGCGTCGGTGGGATGGTCTTCGGCCGGACCATGAAACGCGACGACAACGGCCCTGAGCCGGTGCGGTTCCGCGTGGTCAGCCCGGAGGAGTACTTCGCGGACTCGGACCTGCACCAGCAGCAGGACGGGCGGCTCCGGCACGAAATGGGGCATGTCCCACCCGCGGTTGTCGAGATCACACGCGGCTTTGAACGACAGCTGCTGGTGTTCGC
Source organism: Phycisphaerales bacterium (assembly GCA_027019265.1). Lineage (GTDB taxonomy): Bacteria > Planctomycetota > Phycisphaerae > Phycisphaerales > UBA1924 > UBA1924. The sequence continues at coordinate 91,644 of JALUWX010000002.1, read as the reverse complement.
GCGGCGGGCGGACCAGGCCGAGGCGATCGTCGCACGGTGCAACCATGCGCTGCTTCAGACCCAGCCGATGCTCAACGGGCTACCGGAGTAGCCCTTGCGGAGACCCGTATAGAAAGGATAGAACAGATGGCCGACATCCCCAACGGCGGCATTGAGACCAACCACGACCTCACCCCGGAGTTCAATCGTGCCGCGAACCCGCCCGACGTGACGAAGGAAGCCAAACCAACGGCAGAGTTGCGTCCTCCCGGTCCCATGGGGCCCGGGCTGGGGTCGATCTCACAAGAACCGAGGCAGGAGCGCAACGTATCGCCCCAGCTCAGGGACCAGGTGCCCGCCGAGCCATCAGTGTCACCGACAATGAAGCAGGCGTTCAACCAGGCTGCCCGTGCCGGCGCACTGCGGGCGGTGTTCGAGAGAACAGCGAATGAACGCAGCAATGACAACGGCTTAGATCGATGAGCTTGCGCAACGGATCCGGGTCGTGGTACCTTGAATCATGGATGATCAGCTCGAAGACCCACCGGAGTCCTTGCTCCGAACCCAGACACGGCAGGTCTTGATGCCGTGCGGCCGGATGCGCGAGCTCACCTACACCATGCTGATATGGCGGGGCCTTGAGTATCTCGTAGACCGAGGCCATACCACTGTCGAACGCTTGATCGAACTCGCCGACGTCGAAGGCTGGGAACCTCCCAACGCGCCGTTTGAGATGCGGTTCGCGACCACGATCGCCTACTGGACGCGCCGCATCGACGAGGAACAGGGCGACTACGACAAGTACTGCCGGGGAGAGCTTTAGCGTTCGCGATCATCGCTGTTCCGATCTCGCTCGCGGGCCTTGCGATCAAGGACCTGCTTCATCACCTGGTTTCGGCGTTGTTCGGGCTGAGCGTGGTTGGCACGCTCCGCTGCTCGCTGCCTCCACTCGGCCCGCATTTTCGCCGACTCCCCGGCGCACTTGAAGGCTAGTGCCGCCCGCTCGCTCTCGTACGCTTTGCTTGCTTCGGCCAGCTCGGCACGTGCCGATGCCCAGATCTTCTGGATCGCGGATCTGATCTCTCGACGCTCCTCGCCACGGATGCTGGCTTTCTGCCGCTCATGCTGGAGTTTGAGCCGTGCAAGACCGGCTTCGGAGGAAGAAACGGCATCGAACAGCGGGCCCACGGAGCGTTCACGCTTCATACTGCCGACCAAGCTCTTCAAATCGATGGCTTTGAACCGGTTCTTGATCTTCCCTAGGGCCCGCTGCTCGTCACGCTGGAAGTCACCGAGCTCGGCACGCTGCTTGCGGTCGAGCGGCCCGAACCTGTCCGCTCGATACTCCGCCTCGATCGCACTCCGGGCACGGAGCGAGTCGATCTTCCGGCGGCTGAGGATCTGGGTACGTCGGGCGGCATGGCCAGACTCAAGCTTGGTCCAATCCGCGGACAGGCGATCGCGGATCCTGCGTTGACGTGCGCCGATTTCTTTATCCTCGGCGCGTTGCTTGCGGTGATGCTCGGCACCACCTGGGCGGTTGTCGTTGGCCAAGTGCTGCTCGTAGATGTGACGAGGAATGTCTTTCTCGCCGCGGACGTACTGGCCCCGGTTCCTGGCTTCCCAGTTCAGCGCACGGTTTTCACACAGGATCTCGCCCCGTTCACGCTCATACTCAAGCGCGAACCGGCTAAGTCTGAGCTTCTCCTTCGAGCTGCTGAGCATCCGGCCGTCATCCTGCGACACACGGTTGATCACTAGGTGCAGGTGCGGCTGCTCCTCGTCGTTGTGCGAGACAATCAATGCTTGGCGATCGTCCGCACCAAGGGCGCGGATTGCCCCGTTGGCCGCCCGCATCATCTCGTCTTTGGTCAGCCCCTCGGTTTCGTCCGGATGCCATGACAGCGTGAGATGCAGCACCGACTTGTCCGACTTGCGGCCCGTGTTCTTCACCCCCGCGTTTGCCTTCAGCCTTTCCGCGTCCATCGCCGTTGCCGCCATCAATCTGAAGGCCAACTCTGGGTCCTGCGTGGCGAGGTTCCGGGTCTGGGTCCACTCCACCCGTTCCGAGGTCTCGGCGCCACCCTTGTCGTGGAGCACATACTTCCCCAGGCCCACGAATGAGCTGCCTTTGGCATGGATCTTGGGCACCATCAGCTATCCCCCCCATTGCTCCCGTCATTGGGCTCGAAGTCCTCGCCCGACACCACGACTTTGAGTGCCGCCTCGAGCTCCCTCAGCACCTCTTTGGCGTGGATCCGCAGTGGCCGACCGCTATTGAGGTTCCGAGTGATCTGGTTGAGATTCACTCCAATACGATTGAGCTCGCTTACCAGCGCGGGGTCAACAGACCGACGAGCTGCACCCGTGGGCACCATGTACCCGCACGCCCGGCGGCGAAGGTAGTCCGACACCGACAAGCCAGCATCTTCCGCCACACTCCGCATGTGTTCGTGCTCGGCGAGCGTGACGCGTGTTTGCACCACCTCGCTGCGCTTCTCGTGCTCCTGCTTCACCGGCCTGGCCATGAAGGCAACGCATCCTTTCTTACGCGCGTTGGCTCGCCCGCGCGGGTGGCGGACCTACGGGGTGGAGCGACCGTTCGCTCCTCGTGATGCACCGGCGACACGGTGCTCGATGGGGGTCCACGGGGGAGCACGAAGGCTCCCACTGGTCCTGATCCACCCGGACAGAGGTGGTCCAGGGGAGAGGTGCAGGAGAGGGGGAGGGAAGTCCCCTCGCTCCTGCTCGTGATCCAAAGGCGACCCGTTGGCCAGACCCCGTAAGGGGCCGCGCAGCGGAGTATTTGTACTACAAATACACATCTGGCTATCGTCAGACTCTGTGACGATACCAAAACCACCACCGGTTGCAAGCACGAACTCCGAATGCACACACACGCACTCGTTCCGAGCCGCGGACGCGCCACCGGATCTGGTGGGTCACATGGCCGGTCGTGGTGGGTCTTAGAGGTGCAGGGTGATCTCGGGTTGGTGGAGCAGGCATGCGATCCGAGCGCTCGGAGCCGACGCCAGGGCGTCGGCCGTCCACCGGTAATTCGGCAGGTGGTACTGCTCCGGGTCGTCGAAGGCGATCATCGGCAGCTGAACCGAAACCAGTGTCATGCCGTGCTCATGGGTACTGAAGGTGTGCACCAGCCCCCGCCGGAACACGAAGACATCGCGGCTCCGCGCCGCGATCGTCTCGACGGCCGAGCCGTCAAATGACGCTCTGCTCTGCGGCGACCAGTGAAAGAAGCCACGACCTTCGAGCACCATGATGAACCGGTCCGCGTGCTCGTGAGTGTGCATGGGCAGGTCGGTCGCGTGGGGCTTCCAGTGGAGCTTGGCGATCCCGTCGGTGATGCTCGGGTCATCGAGGAGCTTCGCGCCGTTCCAGACCGCGCCGCCGACGCGATCGCTGCCCTCGAAGGGGGAGACGAGATCGAGGGGAAACGCGGACTCGAGCTGGTCGATCAGGGCGCCGCACGAGACACCGGGGCCGGTGCCGCGGATGCGACCTAGCCGCAAGGGAATGCCCGCAGTGGGCACGGTCTCAAGAGCGGTGTGCGCAAGGCGGAGGATGGTTTCGGATGAGTCCTGGCGGGTGGGGTGGGCGGCGTGATGCATGACGGCCTCCTAATCGTGCGCAACGTATAGTCTGGTAACGCTTAGTCTGTTGACGATCAGTACACCCGGTGAGACCCTTTGGGTCTAGTGGAAAAGTCCAAGTTCGTCAGAGATTTTGGGAAACGCGTGCAGACGCTCCGAGAGCAGCAGGGGATCTCGCAGGAAGCCTTCGCGCACAAGGCGGGACTGCACCGCACCGCGATATCGATGATTGAGACCTCCAAGCGGTCGTCGACCCTGGAGACCGTTGAGAAGCTCGCCAAAGCGCTCAGCGTGCAGCCGGGAGAGTTGATGCCCAAGATCAAGCTTTAACCATTTCAGACGAGAAGAGTGATCTGACCCATCTCAAACTTGATGCGCGGGTCGCCATCCATGCCGATGGACCCAGTCACAGTGAGACGCTGATCGTGCCGGTGAACCAAACGAAGACGGGAAGATTGGCTGTCACTCTGGCAGCCTCAAGTCCTACCCAGACATTCGTGCCAGATGAGGAACTCCCCCCAGTTCACTCAAATGTGGTCCATGTTTGGCACGGCTGATGCAGACTACCTGCGTCGCTGGCGATGCTGATCGGCGGCAGTCTGGGGCCGCGATGAGCATGCACACCTATGCGAGAAACTGCAAACTACACCCGACGCTGATCGCGGTGATCTCCATCCTTTCGATCGGCCTGGCGTGGGCGATTGGTCTTGGTGCCAACAAGCTGAGCGCATCGATGGGGGTCCCAATCAGCGGGATCTCCGCGGTCTCGCTATTCGGTCTGCTGTGGCTTCTCTTCGATCAGCACCTGTGGAAGTTCAGCATTCTGCGCCGTGCATTGTTGGTCCCAGACCTGAACGGGACCTGGCGATGCTCTGCAAAGACCGTAACACAGGGGGGAGACTCGGCGGACTTTGAGTGGGAATCGGAGATCACCATCCGCCAGTCATGGTCCAAGATCTTCATCCGTCTCAAAACAGCCCAGTCGGGATCAAAGAGCATCACCGCCTCCCTTTATCACGAGGGAGATGGGTGCTATCGGCTCATGTATCCCTATGAGAATGACCCGAAGCCATCGGAGCAAGAGCTCAAACACCATCGAGGGTTTGCTGATCTTCTGTTCGATGCGTCGGCGGGTTCGGCGGAGGGGCGGTACTTCACGGATGGTGATCGATTGACCGTCGGTGAGATGGAACTCACGCGCATTAGGAGCAAAAAATGAACATACAGCAAAGACTCGAGCGTCTCGCGCAGCGTCGCACCGACCCCGCACTCTTTGAGGCTCAGGCCAAGAGTTACGAGAACTACAGGAATCTGAATGCACCGGAGGCCGTGAAATACATCATCGGTTCGATGCAACCCATCGACGCACGATACACCGAGCGGACGATCGAGCAGGGCAAGCGGGTCCGAGATCAGCTTGAGAAGCGCCTTGCGAGCGGGGTCGAGTACCGGTTCCAGGGATCAGTGCTCAACGACACGCACATCAAGCAGCACAGCGATATCGATCTGCTCGTGTTCGTCGAGAAGTTCACATTTGTGAAAAAGCCGCTCACGCCAAAGAATCCGTATCAGGGTGACTCGGTCCAAGACCTGCGTGATCTTCGGTCAGAAACCAAGGCCGCGCTTGAATCCGCATTCCCTGCAGTGACCGTCGATGATTCAGGATCGCGTTCAATCGAGATGAGTGGAGGGAGCCTGGCACGCAATGTGGATGTGGTGCCAGCAGCATGGCTGGACACGATGGAGTACGACCAGACGGAGGACGAAGTCTACCGTGGGGTTAAGGTCTTCAATAAGACCAACGGGACTTTCGCGGCAAACTACCCGTTCAAGAACGCCGCAGAGATCGACGAAAAGGACCGCCGCTGCGGCGGTGGAATGCGCAAAGCAACCCGATTCTTGAAGACGCTCAAGGCGGACTCTGATGCGGAGATGCCTTCCAGCTATGACCTTGCGTCGATTGCATGGAACATGCCGGACGAGTCATTGAGTTACGGGATGCCCTGGGATCTCAAGATCTTCTTTGGGTGCCGCGACTTTGTGCGTAGATTGGTCGAAGACACTGAGTTCCGCGGATCCCTGTATGTCCCGGATGGATCACGGAAGGTGTTTGCAAACGGGCACACCACTGTTGATCAGGCAAGCGCGTTACTCGCGGATATCGAACAGTTGGCGAGCCAGATCTCTCACAGCGTCGAGGCGCATATCACAAGAGAACTCAAGCCTGGTACGTTCGAGATTTATTACCCCGATATCAATCATCCGGCGATCAGCCTGTGAAAAATGCCGTACCCCGCGATTGTGTTCGCGTACACTCCATTGTTCTAGACGGATCCAAATCATCATAGAAATCGGGCTCTGAACACCATCGCCTGATGGCCTTGACTCCGCGCGCGCTCTGTGCCATGCAGTTCGGATGGCACGGAGATCGCACAACGACCAACGACTGATCCTTGACGCGGCCCTTGCCGAGTACCTCGCCATGTACTCGCTCGCCGAGTTCCGTCTGGTGGCGCTCGACCGGCGCATCCCCCTCATCGGCGGGCTGCTCACCGCGTTTCTCGGCAGCGTGCCTGTCCTCCACGAAGCATCCCAGTTGTTGGCGTTGATCACGATCCCGGTGTCGTTGGTCTGGCTCATGAGGACCACGATCAATCACGCACGGTCGTTCGAGGATGCGCTGCGCCGCATCGAACAGCTCGAACACGCCATCAATGCTCGGGTCGGGGTCGATGCCATGGGGTTCCAGGGCACGCACCCGAGCAAAGGGAGCACGGTCGGCGGACGCACAGGGACCGAGTCCGTGCTCGCCGTCGGGATCGCGTCCGGGCTGCTTCTCTTCGTCTGCGGGATCATGATCACCCAAGCCACAACGCTCTCGCTGCCCGAGATCGGCGTCTGTTTCGTGATTGATGCGGTGGTGATCGTCCTGATAGTCCGCGCCTTGTTGTATTGGCGTGCCTACCGATACCGCCAAAACGAACCGTTCAGGCCTGTTTGCGGAGATTGAGACCCCTATTCGCCGCATGATTTGCAACGATTACTTGACTCTGCGGTGAAAAAAGCCCATAATCAACGCAGAAAATACGGAGATTATGACCTACATCCACGAACACCACGATTGGCCCCTATTCCGGTGGGAGGACGAACCCCTCACCGCCCCGCTTGCTCGGGTCCGCCACAAGCAGGGCCGGCTGCTCGGGCGCATGGAGCATCTAGGCTTCGAGCTCCGCACGGAGGCGAGCCTCGCCGTGCTCACGAGCGATGTGATGAAATCCTCGGAGATCGAGGGTGAACGCCTCCCCCACGATGAAGTCCGCTCCTCGATTGCGCGCCGCCTGGGTCTGGATGTCGCCGGGCTTGCGCAGGCAAGCCGTCATGTGGAAGGGGTCGTGGAAATGATGCTCGACGCAACCCAGAACTTCCGCGAGCCGCTCACGCGCGAGCGGCTCTGCGGCTGGCACGCGTCGCTCTTCCCCACCGGGCACAGCGGGATCTTCCCGATCACCGTCGGAACGTGGAGGACATCGGAGCGCGGTCCGATGCAGGTGGTCTCTGGTCCGATCGGACGCGAGAAGGTGCATTTCCAGGCACCCTCCGCCGAACGGCTTGAAGCGGAGATGGATGCCTTCATCGACTGGTGCAACACCGCGCCTTCCACCGATCCCGTACTCCGCGCGGCGATCGCGCATCTCTGGTTCGTGACGATCCACCCCTTCGAGGACGGCAATGGACGAATCGCGCGGGCGATCGCCGACATGATGCTCGCCCGCGCCGACGGGACCAAGGACCGTTTCTACAGCATGTCTTCGGCGATCGAGGCTTTGCGCAGGGCGTACTACGACCAGCTCGAACACACCCAGCGCGGCGATCTGGACATCACCTCGTGGCTGTCATGGTTTCTGGACCGCTTGGAGCTCGCGATCGATCAGGCCGAGGACACCTTATCGGGGGTGCTCTTCAAAGCACGCCTGTGGGAGCGGCTGAGCGCCGATCCAGTCAACGAGCGGCAGCGCATCATCATCAACCGGATGCTCGATGGGTTCAGGGGGCACATGAACACCTCCAAGTACGCCAAGATCGCGAAGTGCTCACAAGACACGGCCCTACGCGATATCAAAGACCTGCTCGAACGCGGCGTGCTTGTCCAGAACGAGGGCGGAGGACGGAGCACCAGTTACAGACTCGAGGGGCTGGATGAATCCCAGCAAGCGGACAGCCCGCATGAAGAAGGCCCGCTCGAATGAGCGGGCCTTTGTCGTCGATGCTGGTCAGTGCTCCGACGGCAGGTACAGCGTCCAGTGTTCGCCGTCGAACGCCGCCCAGATGTCGATCTTGTCGAGCGGGAAGTCGGTGTAGTCGATGCCCTTGACGAAGAACGGCTCCACATCGGAGTCTGCCCGTGCGGTGAGTTCTCCGACCTGATCATTCACGGTCAGCGTCCAGAAGTGCATCTCCAGCACGCGCGGATCGCGTTTGCCCGCCTTCGTGATTTCTCCGCCCGCGATCGCGAACGCCAGCTCGTCGATGAGCCAGTACGCCCCGCCGCGCTCGGCGACGCACTTCACGCCCGGTGTGTAGATGACGCTGCGGACGAACGGGTGGCGGAAACGCTCCAGATCGCCCGTGAACCGCTGAAGGTCCGTTTCAGTGAGTGTGTGATTGTTGTGCATGTCGTATCTCCTCATGCTGTCGGTTCCGGGAGCGGACGACCGTCGCCTGCCCCTCACCCGGTGCCGGGGGCAGGCGACGCAGCGTCCGTGAACGGGACCGCATGAGGGGCGTGTGCATGAGAAAACACCGGCCGCATGAGCAGCCGGCGCGGAGAAGAAGGAAGAGTGGGATCATCACTCGTCGAAAAGGCCTACCCCCCCACTGCCGCGGCTCCGGCTGTCGAGATTGCTTCCCGTTGAAGTGTTCGCGGAGTCGTCGGGGGCCTCATTTTCGTCGGCGTGTGTAATGAACGCGAATTTTCGCTCGCTGAGCAGCCAGTAGAACAGGGTGCCAGACAGTCGGCCCCTTGATCTCGCTCGTTCGGCCAGGGCGAGGAGGTCCATCCGGCCCGATTCACTCTCACCGACTTGGCCGATCCGGCAAGCCTGCCGGTGCAGGTCAAGCAGACGATCGGTACTCTCCAGGTTACGGGGCTAGATGTCGCGGATGTTGGGCCGATCCTCCCCTGCCGCCGCCAACTCTATTTCCTACTGCCCAAAGTCGAGCCCGACGAGACACCAGAGCGTTCCCGTGTGGGTTGCTTTCAGTTTTTTTATCTCCCGTAAGGGAGAGAGAATATGTTTGATCCGGGCTAGCAGATTCGGCGTCACGCTCAGACCCACCACTTCTGCCCTGTCGTCAGCCGGGAGCGTCCAGTCCGTCACGATGCGGTCGCATGCCCCAACGGTTCATCTCCCATTGATTGACGTCGAGCGGCTCGATCCAGCCGAGCTCGATGAGCTTCGCTCTCGCTTTTGTGGCGGCTCTACTGCTGATGCCGAAATGCTCGGCGATCCATGAGTGCGTGTACCGCCCGTAGGTTCGATAGTCACCGCTGTCCCGGTGCCAGAACAGGCCGCGGATCAGCACGGTCGTAACCGGACTCCGCCTACGACCGTGATGCTCTTCAATACAGCATCTCATTGGGTCGAAGATCATTTGTGGTCTGGCAGGTGAGGGCTATATAGACAAGACTCTGATTGTTCTTCGATGGCTCGCGATCCTACCCGCGTGGGTTCTGACTCGGGTTTGATGATGAGGTCCCATACGCAATCGAGAACCCCATGACCCCGGAAGAGTTCTGGACGCATCGAGACGAGCAAGGGACGCTCACCAACATCACGGACTACTAGGGCGTGGTACAAGAACGGTATGTGTCGCGAATCGAAACTGTGAGCCCACAGTGATCAGCTTGACCGCCATACCCTCGAACATCAAAGGAATCAGTGACTTGTCGCACGCCTCTGCGTCGGAAACGTATAAAACAAGGAACTTGCTCTGCCCATCGGATGCATCGCGCTCACCGGCACCGTGGATCCAGGTAATCCCTCGGAGTGATTTCATCAATCGAAGCGCGGGCGTCTCTTTAACGCCTCTACTGCTGGACGTGTAGGTGATTGAGGAAAATTGGGCACTCGGTCGGGGTTCACCACGGGTCGAAGCCGCTCGACCGGTCTTTGACTCGATCTGGGGATCTTCGAACATGGCGCACCTCCTTTACATACAACATATCGGGATTCGGCACGTCTAGCGTCTAGATCTCGTGTCTCCTGTCACTCACGATTTGCCGAACCAACTCCTAAGTCTAGAGTATTTATCGAGTTACGCAATGAGAATGTTCGGTTTATCTGGGATTTCGGTTGACTTATCCCCACTATTGGGCACGAATGTGCTCAAGCAACCCCATGCCGAGCTCATCCTGTATCCGCTGCCAGGGAATGGCCACCGCCGAACGATCAGACACTCCGATAATCATCGCGAGCGGCTTACCCTGTGAGTTCCACGCGATTGCTCCGCTGTCGCCCGGCTTCGCGAAGAACTCGCTTCGTTCGCGGCTCTTGGGGAAGAATACAATCGCATTCTGAAACCAGTAGCATTCGTTGGTCCCGGGCTCTTTAATCGAGATGATTGTGTTCCGGTCGTAGACCATACCCTCGGAGTAGCCGGTGGATTGTCCGTATTTTTTTACCCTCGAACGCCCAACCGTCTCCGCAGCGATGGCACCTGATATCTGGCGACCAATGCCATGCACATGCAGGTTCCACTTCGTGTCTTGAGTGACCTCAGCGACAGCGATATCGATATCATTCACTTGGGCTGGCTCATCACCAAGCTGTGTAGACTGCAATGCGGTCACCCGATTCACGTACGCGATCGTGCGGCTGCGGTCTTGCTTGTATTCTGAGGAAGACTGCACAACATCGGTCGTATCTTCGTCTGGCTGGGCAAAGTGCGGATTGAGTACGTGTCCAGCTGTCACCATATACAGGGACTCGCCATTGCCAACAAGACAACCGAGGGTCCCAGATCGATCAGATCCCTTCAAGCTGATCGAGCACCCTGGCTTGATCGGGTCGAAGATTCGCCCGCGGCATGGACCTTGACCGATCGCGAATCGGGGGCTCCTACCCATGACTTGTGGGGAGACACGAACCCCCCCGAAGCGATTGGGGATCTCATCGTCAAGTTCCTTCACGACCTCTGCTGACCGCAGATAGACCGAGATCGTCCATTCTTTGCGATCCTCGATTCCGAGATCCTGGCGCCTCACGCCAACGCCGAAGATGTCCGTGCCAAGCCTAGATTGAAGTTTTTTGTTTTGACACATCGAGGCGAAGAACTGTGATTTCGCAGCATCCGCTGTACCAAAATGCGCCATACCGGATCTGGTCATCGCGAGTTTCCCTGTGTAAGTGCTTCTGGTGAATCTGTGCACAGATGTCATTCTAGCCGTGTCTCACTTGCCGTTCCTTGGTCTTGAGTTTTGAGCAATCTACAGCGGATGATTCATATATGTGGTGCTTCATTTTTCCACGATGCATGCTCGCCAGGCCTGTTCTCGGGCAGTCTGGATCCACGAGAAACCCCCGGCATCGTGCAAAGCCAGGGCAGGGGAGAAATGACGATGAAGGATCAGTCACCAAAGAGACTGGACTGCTGACGCTCGCCAGCGGCAAATACGACCTCGGGACCTGTGAGCACGTAGCGGTTGCCGCCGTGCGTCACCGCCATGCCGTGGTAGAAACCGTTGGGGTCGTTGCGGGCGGCGTCGCTGTCGCGGATCTTGTCCGCGTAGGTCGTCGGCTTGCCGTCGAACTGATCATGATCGGTGAGCCGGTACGCCTTGGCGCACTCGAACGGACGCGAGCACTTGCCGACGCACACCCATAGCGCGCCCTGATACACGAAGGGTCTGCGGACGCGGCCCTGCAGACCGATGGTGTCGGCGGAGTAGGACTTGGAGATGTCGCCCTCGCCGATGGTCTTGTTGTGCGTGTGCGACCAGACACCGCGCTCCAGGCGTTCTGAATCAACAACGATGGTGGTGATGGGTTTGGCGGTCATGTGATGCTCCTTTCGCGTTGCTGCGGAGCACCGGCGACCGTCGCCGCTGCCCCTCACCCCGGACAGAGGGCAGCGGGACGCAGCGCGGGGGCGGAGGAATCAGAAGAAGCTATCAAGCATGAAAAACCCGGCCCCCGCGTGCACGGGGACCGGGCGGTGGAGAGACGGTTCGGTTACGACCCGTTGGCCTCGGCGGCGATCTGCTTGTCCTCCTCGCGGTGGAGCAGCACCTCGTCGTAGGCGATCTGCGCCAAGCGGGCGATCCGAAGCAGCTCACTGTTGCTGAACGACCCGCTCTCGTGCGGGTTGCCCTGATCGTCGCTGTAGGTGCGGCCCAGCTGCACGCTGTAGAACGCGCCCTTCTCGGAGCTGTTCCGCCAGATCTTGGCGAAGAGTGCGCCGTCGCGGAGGGTCTGTGCCGGAGGCGTGGTGTGGTTGGTTGAACTCATGGTGTATTCCTTTCTGTTTGAGTTGTGATGCACCGATCCACGCACGGGGTAGGGAGTGGGGCAAGCAAAACTGCGGAGGGTCCGCCAAGCGATCAGCGCCGGTGGAAACCGTCGATTTGCTTGACACGGGACCGACCGTGCGAAGGTCGCATCGAAACAACGACACAGAAATGAGTCACCCAGTACGCCAATCCCGCCCTTCCGCACACATTCGCGTGCAGCCCTCGACACTCGCCCAGATCTGTGGCATCACTCCCGGCTAGGAGCAACACCGCAGCGAGGGAGCATGCCGCGCGATATCTACCAGACGGTCACGGACCGCATCATCAGCATCCTGGAACGGGGCACGGTGCCCTGGAGGATCCCGTTCACACGAAGTCCCGGCGAGGGCAGCGCCATCCCGAGGAACCTGGTCACGCAGCGGCACTACCGGGGCATCAACGTCTTCCTACTCGCCGTCACCGCGATGATCGAAGGGTACGGATCACCGCAATGGCTCACCTTCAGACAGACCAAAGCCAAGGGCGGGCAGGTCCGCAAGGGCGAGAAGGGCTCGCTCGTGATCTTCTGGAAGCAGCACGCCACCACGGACCGGTCCACCGGCGAACCCATCACCGTCCCGGTTCTGCGGCACTACACGGTGTTCAACAGCGAGCAGTGCAACGGGATCGAAGATGCGGACCGCACGAAAGACGAGATCGAGGGCCCGGAGGCTGTTTTTGAGCCGATCGGCGAGGCGAGGGCCATCGTCGACGGGTACGCCGACCCGCCGCGCATCGAGCACGGCGGGCATCAGGCGTACTACGCGCCCAAAGAGGACCTCGTGCGCTTGCCCGAACCGGACCGGTTCGAGCGCCGCGAGTCCTACTACACCACGCTCTTCCACGAGCTCGCGCACTCCACCGGGCACAGCTCACGCCTCGATCGCGGGCTCGACACCGAGCTGGCGCCGTTCGGGACGAGCGACTACTCGAAGGAGGAGCTGACGGCGGAGTTTGCGTCCGCGTTCCTGGCGGCGGCGTGCGGGATCAGCCCACCGACGATCGAGCAGTCTGCGTCGTACATCGATCACTGGAGGAAGCGGCTCAAGGCAGACGAGAAGCTCGTCATCCAGGCTGCAGGGGCGGGGCAGAAGGCGGCGGATTGGGTGCAAGGAATCCATCGAGAATAATCAGGCTATTCAAGGAGAGAGGAGCGGGTGACGTACCCCCACAGCCAGCGGAAGAGTACAGGGGCAAAGCGTTCAGCTGAGAGAACAAATTGGACACCGCCAGTGAACCAAGGCCAGAGGGGTACTTCCTGCGTTACAAGCCAGCGCAAACTCACAAAGCTGCCCCAACCATGGCAGACGAGTTCGCCACGGGTCATCGGGAGCCTGAGTTCAGGGAGTACCCGGGGCGCGAACATTGCCAATAATATTTCGAACAGCGGCAAGGTGTATTTTACTCATCTACACATGCCCTCGCCAATATTACTCAATTACGCCCAAACTCGCCTAGCAAACTGCTTCGACTAAGTGGTAAACCTAAAGAAACCACTACGAACCACCTTATCCAACTGCACCTGAATGACTCCGGCTGGGCACCCACTCCGATCAACGAATTTTAGAACTACAGTAATATACTCCATATCATTGCCGATATCTAATACATAGTCACTCACAAATTCGCCATATATAGACGAATTCCGGACACTTATTGGGCTGGTAAGTCTAGGCGAGTCCCACTTATGGAGCAAACTACCATTTTCACCGTAGACAGCAATCGATTGAAACAGACTAGCTGCACCTTCATTTACGGCGTCTGTTGTGTACAATCCGACAGCCAATTGAGCTGCACCACTTACTTCCGACAAGTAATCAACTTCATAGCGGAGCTGGATCTGCACGAATAGTCCGCAGTGAGAAAGCTCGGGATACTGTCTCAAATACTCTGATTCAAATCCGTACGGGTATCCTGACTGCAATTCGTACCGGATGGTTTTCCACATAATTGACGCTAATAATACCCAGACAATCGACACCAATAGTACGAATGTCACGACGACTGCAATGACTATTTTTATCATTTTCATGACCGAATCAGCCTGCTGCCTTGCTCACAAATTCTTTAAGATAACTATTTTAATTGAAATCTTTGTTAGTTCGTAACGTTTATATGGCCCATTCTTATCACATGGGCCATTGCCCCAGATGTAGTATGGGACCACATCGAGAATAAAGTGCGGAACTCCGTACAAAGTTTGTGGATTAGCATAATTATATGTCCCACCATCCGTCTGGTCGGTAACTACTTGTCCAAGCGGATTTATCACGACCTCTTCTTTCCCTTTAACATATTTCTTGTTCGATAACCCGTGGAATACCGATTGCTCAGGAGGAAGCTGCGTCCAACCGCTGCGAGAAGCGGTAACCTCTTCAGCAGTCCGTGTTGGTTGCGATGAATTTCGATTGTAGTGAATTCCTTTGACAGTGTTCACCACTTGCGTAGCGAGTCGATTTGTGATGCCTATGACTGCAGAATCAAGATCGCCTGGCGCAAGAGGAAAGAGGCCCATCGGATCGCGTTTTACATGTGGTGTGGAGCTGGAATAAACATAAATATTCATGCTGTCAAGATAGCCGTAGGGGTCGCGTTGCAAGAAACGTCCCATGTCGTAGCTGTGGACTCTGTATCTATACTCCATGATCCCCGTGTGTGCCAATAGAGGCCGCCCGGTATACAAATGATGGGCGTCGTGGGAAGATACGTGATGCCTCACTCCTGTCTCACTCATGTATCGAACTTGCCCGTAGTCACCGTACTCAAACCTCTCAACAACATCACCATTTGCGTTGGAAACACTGAGTAAACTTCCGAGATCGTCGCGGTGCGACCAGTAGTTTTCCGGTACCTGAAGATTCTCGATCCGGTATCCAACTTCGTCATCGATCCGATCCGAAAGCACGTGGCTCGTGAGCAATAATTCTGGATCTTCACCAATGGCGAGCTGGATCCGCTCGATCACTTCCCAGAGCGCGTTTGCCCCGTACACATACTGGAAGTCAGCCTCGATCACGGCCTCGCCATCATCGATCTCTGCATACTCGCCTAGGCGGCGGCCAAATGCGTCGTAGACGTACGCCTGCGTCGTTGCAACAGTTCCGAAGCCATCTTGGACTCCGACCAATCGATTCCAAGCGTCATACACGAGATCACGAAACTCGAGGTGCTCGCCGGATTCATCGGCGGCGGCAAGGAATGCTTGGATATCGAAGTACTCGAACTCACCGTTGCCATCGAAATCGCCACGAGGATCTTCCGCCTGATGCCACTGCATGAACTGCGTGACATCGAAGAAATCCACGCTGTTGTCTCCGTTCACATTCGCCGGAGAGTCCTGAAACTTCCGGATCATGTTCCCGTTTGCGTCATAGGTGTAGATCCACTTGTCCGCCTCTGCCCTTGGCGAGTGCGTGTACTGGTTGTTGCTCTGATGATCCGTATCAACAAGCTCGTATTCGCCCAAGGGCGCCCCAGCGTCGAGCTCTCCTGGAGTCCCCGAACTGAGCGAAGAGGTCACCTCTAAACGATTGTGAACACCGTCCAGGGAGTAGGTCGTTGTGTTGTCCGACTTCGAAGAGAGGGAATCGGGGAACACCACATCACTCGTGACAAGCCTGTTCGCAGAGTCGTACCCAAACGAGCGCTCACGCCGATCCGGAAGGGTCCCGAGATGCTGCTCGTATGCTGTCCGGTTTTGGGACTCATCCCATTTGAACCAGTGATCATCGAGCACGGTTGTCGTCGGGTGCGGATTGGTTGTCAGGATACGCTCGGGCTTCTCGAATCCATGATCTCCAAGCTGGACTACTGCTCCGTTGTACCCAGCATACTTGAACACCGTCCGCACTGTAGTACTCAGCCCGGCCACCCCATCCGTGTAGCGTTCCGGGCGAACCCCGATGTACTCCATAGTCCGGATCGGGTCAACCATTGCTGCGTCGTTGTAGATTCCGATGAGCCGGTTGACCTCGTCGTATTCGCGATGGATCGTGCGTCCATGGGGATAGACCATCCCGACAAGATTGTCTGCCAGATCGTGCGCGTAGGTGACCGTTCGTTCGTGGCCAGAGACGAAGATCCCATCCTCGGCGAGATGCTGGACTTCTTCAAGCACCCGGCCCCGTGAATCGTAATCACGGGTCACGGAGGTCAACGGCTGCGTTCCAAGTACATCGGACCAGGTCTGCGCGTGCTGGACGCGCCCCAGACTGTCGTACGTGAAGTCTTCACGGAGAGCGCCGCCGATGGTGTTACCCATCGGATTGATATCGCGACGGGTCAGACGATTATTGAGATCGTGGGTCTGGGTTGTCTGAACACCGCGAGCATCGGTGATCCTGAACGGCTGGCCCGATGCATTGTACTCGAATGCGTATTCCTCAAGATCGGGCATGATGATCTTGGTGCGCCGCCCGACCTCGTCATACTGATACTCTGTCGTGTTACTGTTGTCATCGGCCTCGGAAATGAGCCGGCTCGCATCGTCGTAGCCCATGGTTTCAACGATCTCACCATTGGTCGGATCGACTGTATCTCCAAGCGGCCCGTCTCCATCGAGCGTCATCGTTCTAGCACGCTCGACCAACCTGTTGAGACCGTCGTAGTCCATGCTCTCGAAGTTGGCCCGTGGGTCGAGCACGCCGATCAGGTTTGAGCGTGAGTCATACAGATAACTGGTGGTGTTGCTTCGTCCGTCCTGGAACTCTTCTCGACGATCGAGTGCGTCGTATTCAAATGTGCGCGCAAAAGTCAACGTAGGGGCAGACGTTGTCGAGTAGTCCCGATTAATGACCGCACTCAGATTCGATCCGCTATCGTACGCAAACTGGACTTGACCGGAAAGATCCTGCACAAACTCCGTTCGACCAACCGTGTCGTAATAGTACGAAGTGACGTGATCCGCTGACTGCCCTGACGGGCGTGCCATCTGCTTCAGACTGGAATCCTGATTGTATTCGTATTCGATGTCTTGGACATCAAACGTGCCCGGAACCACGTTGCATGCGGTCGCCGCGGCGACCAATTCATCAAATATGTAGCCCCGCTGTTTCTTGAGCCGATCTCGGGCATCGTACTCATACTCCTCGAGAAACACCATTTGGGTTTCTGCCGAAGTAGTGTCGTCTGAAATCGATCCGCAAACCGAGACCGATGTCATGTTTGAGTTCTTATCGTACCCGATCGTGATCTCATTGTTCATCGGATCGAGGGCGGAAACAACTCGATCGTGCCCGTCGTATGAAAGCGTGAGGTATTGAGAATCGGGGCCGCCATTCGGATTGATAATCCGATCGACCATCCGCCGATTCGCATCGTAGTTGAATCGAGTCACGAGCTCATTCGCCGAACCCGCCCCTCGGACAATCTCGTAGGGAAGGTCACGGAAATCGTACGAGATGGACTCAGACTCCAACGCCACAATCGGCGATATCGATTGCACTCCCCGATATGCAGCGGTGATCTTGCCGTCTTCGTCGTACACCCACGCATCAGTCACCCAATCTGGACCGATCGGAGCGCTAAAGGACTTGGCGATCGAGTCCTGTGTTGCAAACGGATCATACGACGAGGACACCCGCTCAGTGCTCTTCATCGTGAGCAGATCACGTGCGTCATACTCATAGATCGTCCGTACCGTATCAAACGTCGCCGAGACTTCGACCTTCCCTTCGAAGTCTGCAATCTCCTCCATCACGAGGTTACCGTTCGCATCGTAATAGTAGTCAGTCTGAGCAAGCATCTTGTCATCGACTCCATCCAGATGCCGCTTCCTGACAAGTTGGTTCGCCTGATTGTGGAGCAGCTCTGTTATGTCGCCATCGGACTCAATAACCTTCGAGATGTTCCCGATCGCGTCGTACTCGAACACGGTCGTGAGGTTCTCACCCGGATTCGTTCCGTCGCCAACATCGATATGGATCTTCCAGAGCTTTCCACGACTGCCGATGTTGCCGGTGTAGGTGTCCGAGTAGTACTCGAATGTATCCTTTCTCCTGTACGTCGTCTCTACCCCCCCGACAAGGCGTATCGTCTCGGGGTGGGTGTGTGAGACCATGCTCCCGGTTGTCGTGTCATACTCGAACTCGTCGTGCGCCGAGGCATTGGCCGTGCCGGACATCCCCGCCGGGATATCGTGATAGATATTGGTCAAGTTGCCACGCGAGTCGTAGGTGAACTCAGTCCTATTTCCATTGCCATCGGTCTCGGATGTTGGGAAGGAGCCGGTCGAGCCGCAGCCGCACCCTGGCAACGAGTATGCCCCGGGTCCGTCGTATTCGAATGACTGGGTAATCCAATCGGCGTGAGAGGAGAGCGGAAGCCCATCGTTATCCAGGATAGTCCCAGCAGGCTTGGAGATGATTTCAAGCAGTGCGCCACGTTGCTGTTGACTTCCTGCAGATTCATCATAAACATACTCGATGACGTCGCCGCTGGGCTTCTCAAGCCGCGTCTGATGCCAGTCGTCGTTGAAATCAAACTTTCGAATTACTATATCCGTATCGCCGGATCGCACCGGGGCGGTCAGGCCAGTGAACGGTGTTGGCGTAGATTCCGGATCGTCAGCGTAGTACCACGATGGCGCGCTGGTGCTTTCATCGTACCAAACGCACTTCCCGCGAGCCGCAGAAGGAACCTTGCCAGGGTAGTTGGCCCGACTTACCAAATTATAACTGCCTGGGTTTCCCGTATAGGCCGTGTACTCAAATCGAACGACGGATCCGTCACGCTTTTGAACCCAGACAAAAAAATCGTTTACAGGAGTCCAGCTATCAGCATCCCCATCCAAGTCAGTGTACATGTATGTGTACGAATCTTCTGCGTAATCCTGCTTGTAAATGAGACGGCCAATATCATTAATATCATATGGAATCGGGCGAAGATAATGATTTTCGATGATGCCCACGCCGTTCGTGTCGGTCTTTGAGACAAGCAAACCAAGCATGCTGCTGCCAGCGCTATTATCATGGTATGCATATTCTATAGTCCTGCCACCTGGAAACCGCTCATGAACGGTCGGCAGGTCGAAGGTGCCAGCTACCGTCTCGACCGAAGGTAGCTTGACGCCGACGAGCTCGCGGACTAAAGAGTAGTACGGCGGGCTTGGAAACTCGACGAACTCATGCTCATAGAGATACTCAACCGACCTGCCTGCATGATCGGTAACTTTCCAGATAAGATCTTCAAAATGATCCGGATCTGGACCGGACGGCCGAGGCGCCCCCGCCTCGTCGTAGTATGAGAATGTGATCGCATTCCCCAACCCATCTTGCACCATCGCGAGTCGAAACCGCGTTATTCCCTTCGAAGTATCATAAGTTAGGGTGATCATATTGCCGTTTCGATCTGTGATCGACTTTAACCGCCGGGCAAGATATTGATGGACCCCCTGCTCCGGATAGAACGTGTATACGGTGCCGTCTGCATCGATGTATTCAATATCGTCTGTAGCCGTAACTCGGTGCAGCACGCCATGATAGCCTTCCGCGGTGAACTCGAGCCCAGGCCCAGCGAATGAATAATTCCGAGTCAATCGAACCCTACGACCATTTTGGAGCCAAAGTTGAGCCTCAGATGATCCACCATCCGTATCTTTGACCCACATGTCGTAGTTGTGTGTCCAGCCCAATCCAAGCGGTTCAAAGTCACGACCAAGGGTCGAGTCCAGCCAAAACCGCGGAGTTCTCGTTCGGTAGTATCGAACAAACTCGACATTGAGGCCTCGACCCGGGAGAGAGAGGTCGACGTGCCGATCTAGATACTCTCCGTGTGCCATAAATATTGGGTCATTAAACTCGGACAGCTTCCCATTTGGGTCTGGCTCACCGCCATCTCCATCTTTCCCCCCCTGCGACTTAGGTGGATCGCAATCATCTGTCGGGGGACCGTATGCGTCCGGATTGCCGTAGAAAGGATTGGCCGCGATCGCGCAGAACGGAAAACCGAAACACGTGAACGCGAGTAGAAGAACGTACGCTCTTGATCTGACTCTATTAATCACTGTGTGCTCCTGAGCACTTGGCTGTCTGCGATGTCTCTCCCCTCGGACAGGGTGACGAGCACTTCGCAGCGAGCGCACAGAGTATCTAGTTGGTGGGTGGAATGCACGGGCATGACTGTCAGAATCACGAAAACTATACGGCTTCAGCCCCCCCGTCCAGAGCCTGCCCGGACGCAGTTGTATGACTCCGTACGCCTAAGCTGTGCCTGCTGGATCTCGTCCAAGGCACTCTACATCTCCGAGGATGTCCATCTCATGGCTTTCTAAGCGACCCGATGCGAGTTAAAGCGAAGTTCCACCCGTCAGAGCGCACGCCATCCATCTTGGTCGTAGCTTGAGATGACAATGACGGATTGTAGGGTTTATACCCCTCTGTATGGCCGCTCTCGGTTCAGGTTGGCGCGCACATCATACTCAATTTTTCCACATCCTGCATGTACGATTACAGGTGGTCTACAGGTATATATAGGTTTGGGGGGGTGATTCAGCGCATCCAGCCCGCCCTTCGGAGGGCGATACAGCGTGTGGGCGACGGACGATTCAGCGTGTGTATCCGGATAGGATTATAGGGTTGTTCACAACGGATCGGACTTAAGTGAGCATCTCCGTCGAGCAATCGGCGGCACCGATGGGTAGAGCACGATCCCGCCCACCACCTCACGAAGACGTGCATCCGGGTATACCACGAGCACTTGGCGGATCGCTCGCCGGAGCTCGCGCTTGAAGTCCTTCGGGTTTCGGTAGTCCTGTCCGAACTGCGAATACAGGTTGTGCCAACTCAGCTTGGTCCCTTGCATGGTCTTCACTCGGCAGAGCCGCTGCGCGAGCCAGACGTACACATCCATCGTCAATGCGGAATGCCTGATTGCGTGCAGCGCGCGGGGGTCTACTGGTACGGCGTGCTCAATAAGCGAAGCGTAGAACCACTCAGAAAGCTCCAGCTTTCCGGTCCGAGTAATTGGTGGTACATCTCCCTGACGCCACCATCCCTCGAACCGCTCGATCGGTCTGACATCGAGCGTGACGGGCTCTCCTTGCGATCGGAAGCTGAGGATCATCCTGCACGCGGCCAGCGCGTCTAGCTGTGTGCGTAGAGCCGCGTACCCGCCCCGCGCCCCACCACTGGACTGTAGGCCGAGCGAAGTCAGAATCCCACGCACGCTGCCGAGCTCAATATACCGACAACGAGTCCGGATCGCCTCTGTCGAGAGATGGATCATAATGAGTCTTGGAATGACTCCGTACGGCAAGGGCTGGTCGATGTCGGCCGTGCCATCAAAGCACTGACCCGCTGCAAGCCGGAGACCCGCGTGCCCGCTCCGCCGCTCGAAGATACGCGCGTCTGTCTTTCGCCTGGGCAGCCCGACATGGCAGAACACCGAGTGCAGAAACTGGATCCGGTCGGGCGGCGACTCCCGGATCTCACAACCGGCTTCAATGAGGCGGCGCTGCAGGCGGGTGGGACGGACACCAACTTCCACCGTCGGACCCGGTAACGAATCGAGCATATCCCCCACTGCCCTCATCGAACCCGCCCCGGCCTAAGAGGCCGTATTCGTGTGTCGGGTGCGCCCGCGACGCTTCATGTGCATGGATTGGGTTTGATCAGGTGGGCCTGGCTTCAGCGACACCCATGTCGATTCGTTCCATTGCGCGCCACCGCTACCACTCAAATCGACCTGTTGATTCAGGGACTTGGCAAGCAACGCCCCAACAGGGTTCGGGATCTCGGCGATTAGATGATCCTCTTGGCGGTGGATGCGGACACGCTCACCGATGATGGACTTGAGGATCTCCCTCGCCGGTTCCACATGATCGCCCAGCCGTGCTTCGAGTTGCTTGACCGCTTCCTGATAGCGTTCGAGTGCCCTGGGGAGGATTCCAGAGACGCGCCATGTGCCGAGCTGCTCGATCTCCTCGTTCAGCTCGGAGATCCTGGCTTCGGTCTCTCTCATTGCACTGGTCGTGGTTGGTGTGACGACGCCCTGCTTGATGGCATCGAGCAGATTGCCAAGTTCACGCTCCGCCTCCTTGAGTTCGTCGCGAACCTGCTGTAAACGAGACGTCGCGTTTCGGGATTCGATCACCTCGACGGCCGCCTTCTTGAACTTCTCGAAGCTGCCGGGCGCGAGCAGTTGTGACTTGATGCTGTGCAGCAGCCGCTCCTCGACGATGCGCCTGGGCACGCTCAGGGTATTGCTGCACCCATCGATGACCCCCTTCGCGTGAGTCGGACAGCCGTACCGGCCATGCGCCACGATCACAAAGTTTGCACCACATTCGGCGCAGGAAAGGAGCCCAGAGAACAGATACCGCTGCGCCGATGATGGCGTGAATGGATTCCGTGAATGGCCACGGCGTTTGCAATGATGTGGCTTGCGGCGCTCATGCTGCCGTGTTCGGACCGCTGAAACCATGTCTGTATCGACAATCCGCAGCTCGGGGCTCTCGTGGATGATCCACTCTTCTCGAGGCCGTGGGCGTGGGATACGCTTTCCTGTTTCGGGATGCTTGGTCCATTTCGTACGGTTCCAGATCACCCGGCCGGCGTACATCTCGTTGTCGAGGATGACTTTCACCGCGCTGACGACCCAGGCCTTCCCACGTGAAGAACGCACCCGGTTCCTGTTGAGCTCGGTAGCGATCCACCTGTAGGACCTCCCCTCCGCATACCACGCGTAGATATCCCGCACAACCGCCGCTTGGTCTTCATCGATCTCGTAGCGCACCGCCACCACCGATGGGCGGCCGTACAGGTTCTTGCGGGTCTCGTCCTCGATGGGCACGTTGCGGTAGCCGAAGGTCCGGCCACCGCAGTTGTACCCTTTCAACGCCTGACCGGTCATGCCGCGATGTGTCCGTTCACGCTGATCGTCCAGGAACATCTCGTTCATGAGTCCCTTGAATCCGGCGTGGATCTTGTGGCCCTTGCGGTTGCTATCGTAACCGTCCGTGACACCGATGACGCGCAAACCATCCCATGTGAACGTGCGCAACAGCCCCTTCATCTCGTAGTCGTCACGCGAGAGACGCGAGAGGTCGTCTACCAACAACACATCGAAGGCCCTGTCGGCCGCGGCTTCACGCATACGAAGGTAACCCGGCCGCGCCCGTGTCGAACCCGAGATCGCTTTGTCCTCAAAGACACTCAGGACCCGCAGCCCCTCATGTTCAGCATGTCGGTTACAGTTGCGCACCTGATCATCGATGGATGTCTCTCGTTGCCTGTCGGCGCTATAGCGTGCGTAGATCACTGCTCTCGTCTTCGTCATTGTTTGGGTCTAACTCCTTTGCTCTTGTCTCCTCGAAATACCGCGTGACCTCTATCTCCGCGATAAGGCGGATCATCCGGTCAATCGGAGATGCGTTCACTGGTTTCTGTTTTCTTGTCTGCATGACTTCCTGCGTGCCTTGGTCGCGCCCAAGGTATGCAAACAGCTCGGACAATCAATACCAGATTTGTTGGGCCAAGCCAATTGGGAGCTTGCGAGCTGCGCCACTCTTCCCTGAACCGAGCCTGGAAGCTGCACTCTGGATTGGATGCGTCCAACAAATTCATCGTTGACCGCAGGCAAAATCCTTACTATCTCCAGTTGTATGATCGACGAAGACTTCCTACTCAAGGTAGAGCACTTTATTCAACGCCACCAACTGACCCCAACGACTTTCGGCCTGTGGGCAATGAATGACTCACGGTTCGTGTTTGACATTCGAAACGGCCGAGCGTGCTTCGGGGCGACCATCCGTAGGGTTTACCGCTTCATGGCTAAATACGAAGCAGAGCAGAAGGTAAGGAAAGCACGACTTATTGACCAATTCGAACCAAAGCCGAATCCTGAGTGATTCGGTCATGAGCGGACTAGTCGTACACCGCTAGCCAGCACCCCTCTCTATCAGGCACACCGCCTCTCTCCACACGACGCAGTGCTAATGACAATGGTGTGAGGCAGTGACGCTCGATGAGATATGCAGGATTAGTCTGTAGCTCGTAGACTGTCTACGCATACAAGCACGCGGCAAGTCGACAGTCCCGGGCCCGATCCTCTAGCAGGTACTGATATGATTGCGGCGGTGCGAAGTCGGGCACGGCGCGTAGGAGAGCGTCGAGTGTCACCTGCACTCGGAGAACGCTCACGGACTTAAATGCTATCGCGAAGCCCTTGGGACAGTTTCTGAACTACCCCATGAACTCACGCTTGCTGAGCCCACTCTCCCCTCCGAGGCATTTCCAGAGCAGAGTTGGGCTCCCTGTCGTGACGCTGGAGATCGTCATACTCTGCCTCAAGGCAGCGATCTGACCGGAGTATCGAGACTCCACTGTGCCGGTGACACCAAATCTGTCCACCGATGATCTCTCGCTTGTGCCCGAGCGATCCTGACGTACAGTCAGGAGTAGGAACTCCCTGATGGGGTTGCCGGTCATCTAGTGCGAACGGTGCTTACGATGGGCGTTGCTGCTCTGGACGCATACGTGAACACCGTGGTCGTTCGGACGGCAGAGCGTGGAAACTCACGGCGTTATTCTCAAAGCTCGATATACGCTTTGCAGCAGGGCGGAACTAGGGTCCGGACGCGGGTTGCTAGGGGTTTAGCACGGCGACCCCAAGACTATTGGCGCCTACACCCGCCCTTCGGGAACAGCTGGAGCCGATATCGCACGCTCTGAGGAGCGGCGGATCCACGCGCCGGGTCGGGATCGCATACGATGCCAGTGTTGCCTCGCGGGCTTGTCCGTAGGTTGGGCGAGCGGGTGCTCGCCGCGGCCGGGTCGGAGGTGTGAACTGATTGAGGATCTCCGATGGCGCGGTCGGACCTACTCATCTCGCTGGTCAAGAGTGGCCGTCAAAGCCCTGACCCGCGCTTTCGCAGCACGGTAGAGGCTTTGATCGCCGAAGAGCGATCTAAGCAGCACACGGTCCTTGCAGATCAGTTGAGCGCGGCCCTCGTGAATGGCTCGGCGGGCCAGCAACGCAGTGCGGCGGGATCGATGACCGTAGTTGGAGACCTGCTCTACGAGTTGAGCGCTCAACGCTCGCTCGACGATCTTATGCTGCCGGCGCACGCTCGCGAAGAGTTAGCACAGTTGATCGAGGAACAACAGCGCATTGACCTGCTGCGATCGTATAGCCTGAATCCGCGTCACCGAGTTCTATTGGTAGGCCCTCCCGGCAACGGGAAGACGAGCGTTGCGCATGGGCTCGCGCATGATCTCGCAGTACCTTTGTTGGTAATCCGGTACGAAGGACTGATTGGCAGCTACCTTGGCGAAACCGCCTCTCGCTTACGGAAGGTATTTGATTACGCGCGCCAACGTGCGTGCGTGCTGTTCTTGGACGAGTTTGACACCGTTGGAAAGGAACGCGGTGACGTGCACGAGACGGGCGAGATCAAACGCGTCGTCAGCACGCTACTACTTCAAATGGACGATCTGCCGGCTCATGTGGTGATCGTAACCGCGACGAATCACGCTGAGCTGCTCGATCGGGCGGTGTGGCGCCGATTCGAGTTGCGTCTCAAACTACCGCCCCCGACACTCAAGCAAATCGACGAGCACTGGCGTCGCCTATTCGGAGGTTTCCGGATCGGAGAATACAAGCCGGCTAACCTCAGTCAGGAGCTGCGTGGCGCGACCTACTCTGAGATCGAGGACCTTTTTCTTGATGTAGCCAGGCGCGCTGTGCTCGCGGGTCCTGAACCTGACATGAAGCAGATCGTGGGCGAACGAGTTGCTTCATGGAAGAAACGAGTCAAGGCGGCGGGCAAACGGCGCGACTGATGGAGCAGGCGTATGGCGGACAAGCCAATCCTGATCTTTCCGGCGGCAAAGGTTGCGGCTCGCGCCAAGCTTCCACAGTCCTTTGGCCGACCTGGTCCGCGTCCTTCACAAGCAGCGCAGCGCAAGCGGCTGGCTGACCGTTTCAAGGCGATGGAGACTCGGTTCGGTGCTGTGCAGCACGGCACAGACGGGATCGATCCGGAGCAGGTTGTAGTATTTGAAACGGTCGGATCGGTCGGTGACTTTCAGAGCGTCGCTCGCCGGATTCCTGGCATGGAGTGGCTCGGGGATTTCGATACTGAAGTTGTTGATCCCGATCCCGGCTTCCTAGGCGATGGTAGCGAGCCCGAGCAGCTGACCGGCCGGCTGTTTGTCGTGCTGAGCAATCGGACCGCATACAACGAGCTAATCAAGCTCTGGCGGCTTTGGTCGCGATCGACGGACGAGAAGCTGCCCCGCAATTACGGCAAACTCGCGGAGGTATTCAAGCATCTGCAAGAGGTGCGGCCGTGGGGACCTCGTGACCGAATCGAATCAACTGGCGTGGTAGCATCTTGGCAGAAGGGCCTTGCGTCAAACGAACCTGCCATTCGCTTTGAGGTTGAGCTTTGGTGCCGTTCGGACGATGCGTCCCGCGCAGCGGCGTATGAGCACGTGCGTTCAGTAGCGGGTGAGGCAGGTGGGCAATGCCTGTCACAGGCAACCATCCCCGAGATCGACTACCACGGCGTCCTTCTCGAACTCCCTGCGGAAGCCGTCAGAGAGACGGTGGAGGCGATTGCGGAGGGCTCGGACACAAAGCTCTTGCGTCTGACTGACGTAAAGTATTTTGCACCAATGCCAAAGGCAGCGATCGCGAGGCACCCCGACGGCACCGCATCGGCTGCTGCGGAACAACCTTTACCGACCGGCGAGCCTGTCGCCGCGCTATTGGACGGGATGCCTCTGGCAAATCATGCCGCTCTCCGCGAGCGGTTGCGAGTAGATGACCCGGACGCATTTGGTGCGGAGTACCAGCCGCAAGAGCATCAACACGGCACCGCAATGGCGTCCCTGATCGTGCATGGCGAGCTCGACTCCGGTGAGGAACCGATCGGATCCCCGCTGTACGTCCGCCCAGTAATGCGCCCCGGGCAGCCCGATGCGAATAACCGGCGTTGGGAACAGTTCCCTGACGACATGCTACCCGTCGACCTGGTCCGCAGAGCGGTGATGCGCATCTGCGAGGGCGAAGGTGATCAGCCAGCTCAAGCACCAGGTGTTCGCGTGGTAAACCTGAGTGTTGGTGATGCGGCGCAACTGTTTGATCGTCAGATGTCGCCCTGGGCTCGGTTGCTTGACTGGCTCTCCTGGAAGCACCAGCTGCTTTTTATCGTATCAGCAGGCAACCACGTAGCTGATCTCGACCTGCCAGTTCCAGCGGATTCAATCGCGGATCTGCCAGACGACGATCTCAGAGCGCACACGATTCGGGTCATCGGGCATCAGAAGCTGCAGCGTCGACTGCTAGCTCCCGCTGAGTCTGTCAATGCACTTACGGTCGGAGCGCTACATGCCCAACTCGCACCCGACGGCGCTGCGGGCCGAATGATCGACCTACTCCGTGGCGCACCGCTGCCAAGCCCGCTGTGCACCGTTGCGAGTGGGTTCAGACGCTCTATCAAGCCCGAGATTCTGGTGCCAGGGGGACGGGTGCACTACGCGCCGAGGCTCGCAATACCGGGTGGACGGACCGCCAGCTTCTCCATCATACCAATCAGCAATCAGCCTGGACAACAAGTTGCCGCGCCTGGAGGTACGACAGTCCCCCCCTCTCACACGGTGCGAGTGAGCGGAACGAGCAACGCCGCGGCAGTTGCGACGCGGAACGCGATCCGGTTCTTGGAGCGTCTCCAACAACTACGTGCCGAGACGGGTGGCGAAGCGTTGACTGATGTCAGGGAGGCTGCGATTCTCAAGGCAATGCTGGTGCACGGCGCTTCGTGGAACGGGTATGAGGCATTCTTCGAAAACATCTTTGACGGACCCGATACCGGGATGGAGCGATGGTGGCGCATAAAGCGGGCGTGTAGCCACTTCTTGGGATACGGAGCTGCAGACTTCAATCGCGGCACGATGTGCACCGATCAGCGAGTGATTCTGCTCGGGTGCAGCGTGCTGAAAGATCAGGAAGCTCACGTCTACGACGTTCCGCTGCCACATGCGCTAAATGCGAAGAAAATTGGACGCCGACTGACGATCACACTAGCTTGGCTCACCCCCGTGAACCCTCGCCATAGAAACTACTGCGGAGCCGATCTTTGGTTCGACCCACCAGGCACACAGTTGCAGGTCAAGCGCACAGAGTTAGGCGACAAAATGGTTAAGCAGGGGACTGTGCAGCACGAAGTGCTCGAAGGCGACGCCGCTGTTCCTATCGCTGAGGGCGACACAATTCCGGTCCAGGTCAATTGCCGCGCAGACGCTGGATACAAGCTGGCTGAGGAAGTTCCCTATGCCCTGATGGTCTCGCTCGAGACCGCCGAACGGTTAGAGATTAGCGTGTACGAACAAGTCAAGGTAGCGCTCGATCGACTGCGAGCTCCGGTTCCAGTGCGGGCTGGGAGCGGCGGCAGGAGATGAGAGTCATGATACGTTCGTAATGAAATCTGCTATATCACAGGCAGCATTGGGGCTCGGACACTGAGCGGCAGTGGAACGGTTTGCAGAGCGTGCCCCGATCGTCAAAGATTCTCGCTACACAGACAAGTTCGGAAAGATATGCGACACGTCGAAGATGTGAACGCCGCGGAAGCGGAGGATCGGCTTGTCGTTCTCTCCGGGCTCGGGCTCATCCCTGGGCTTGAACTTCTTGGACGCGATGATGACGATGCCCTTCTCGCCCTTGCGGACGCAGCGGCCGAGCTTCTTCCAGGCGGTGAACCAGGCGACGTGGGAGGCGTCGGGCTTCTGCAAGAGGATGAGCAGGACGTTCCCGAAGCTATACCGGTGGAACTTGGCGAGCATCGCGAGGTAGCTGGTGAGCTGTTCGCTCTTGCCCCGGCTGAGCGCCTCGCTGAGTTGTTCGAGTGCCTGGTCGGCGATCTTCTTGGCTTCTTCGGCTTTCATGACTGGCTCCTTCGCGGGTCCCGCGACGTGCGGCCCCTTCGCCGGAGACAGGGGCCACTCGCGGGTGCGAACGGAGCGCGCGCAGCGGAGCCGGCGCGAGGCCGGAGGGGCACGCGCAGCGTGCACGCAGAGTGACAGACTTCCCGCTAGGGCGCCCAAGGCGGTCTGGCGCGAGGCGTGCGAGCCCCGAAGGCCGCAAGCGCAGCGGTGACGGCAAGAATGGAGCGCTGAAAGCGGATGGGAGTGTTGAGCCGGACGCAATGCGAGTCGATCGAGCGCTGCGGCCAGCGAAGTCAAGCAGATCTACCATCTTCCGATGGAGACGCTCCGCATACGACCGCTGACGGAAGGCGACCTGGACTCAATCATCGAGGACGCCGGTGGCACACGCGCCTTCACGAGTCAAGGTGCTCGCGACCCTCGGAACGCGGATTATGTGCTCGATGGCACCGTTCTAGAGCTTAAGCTCATCGAAGAGGACGGCCTAGCAAAGCGAACCAGGCAGGCAAAGGTGGCAGAGCTCTTCGGAGAGGGGCAACCCGACCGAGAGGTTGTCGTGCTTGACCGCGAGTTGCTAGGCATCGCAGGGAACAAGCGGTACGACCGCATTCTAGAAGGTCCGGTGAAGAACGCGATCTCGAAAGCCAACAAGCAGCTGAAGCAAACGCGACTCGATAGGCCCGAAACGCATTCATCTGTGCTGCTTCTGATAAACAACGGCTACACCGCCCTCGATCATCCGTCTCTACTCGATATCGCCGAGAGGCGAGTCCGAAATGACACACATCACATTGACGGCATTGTTGTAGCAGGGTGCTACTACTACAGCGATTCGTTCGACAGCTACTTCTTGTGGCCGATCGACTACGTCGCGATTCGCGATACCCACCGCTTCAATGCCTACGAGTCCTTTTGGGCCTCTTGGAACGCATTTTCCCAGCGGTTCGTCACCAAGATGATGCTTGACGGCCCAGGCGAAGAGCCCACCAAGGGACCAGTCATCGACGTGGAGTTCGAGCACAAAGGAGTGACCTGTGTCAAGCCCGCCCCACGGATGGGCCGCAAGTCAGACTTCTTCATTCACGGCCGCCCACGACTGGACTCAAGCGGGCTGGAACATTGCCCGCCAGTTGCTCGGACCTTTCCAGACATCAGTGTTCAGGAGTGGGCGAAATTCACAGTAACACTCGGAGCTGGCGTGGAGCTCGCACCGAGCCACGCCGCCTGGAGTGAGGAACGTTCACGGTGCGCTGCAGACTCCGAACCGCTCCAGCCGTTCGTTCCGATTTCGGTGTCTCATAGCGACTGGCTTGCGTGGCTCGACGAGAGGTCGCTGCCGCCGCGCGCGAGTACGATCAGTGAATATGCCAACGTTGTGTTTCACAAGCGAGTCCGCGCTTTGATGGCCCTCGCGAAAGAGCGCACGCCAGCGGGCATCATCCCATCGCGATATGTTCTTGTCACCACGCAAGAAATCGGACAGGATCGCGCAAATGACCTGTCGAGTATCGCCATTGTTCGTGAGTCGGTTTGTGCGGCCGCACAAGCGAAAACACTGCTCGAGAATGCCCGGATCTTCCATGAGCATGCCCTTGCTCTGGGCTGTGCCTATGCCATCTCTGAAGGCGCCGAGTGCGTGCTGTGGGAAAGAGACCACAAGTACGCATGGATCTAGGCCTCGGCACCTTGGACATCACGATGACTCCTCGGCATTTGCCTCATTCTGAGCTCGACTAGAGAACAAAGTCACCAGAACAGACTCCTCGTCCTCGACGAACGTCGGCTCAGTTCCGTTGTGCTCGATCATTCCCTTCACGATCTTCCGGGGAACGCCCATGCCCATGTGTTCAAGATACCCGTAGTCTCTCATGACATCGTTGAGCAGTTGATTCCTCGCCGCGCGACAGCCGGTGAGCATTCGCGAAGGGGTAATCCCGTTGGGAAGGCGCCCCGGAGAGAGAATCTCCTGTCTGTTGCTGTACACAACAAGTTCGATATCAGTGGATGCGAGCAGATAATCCCCATGCACAAGAGCGTTAACTACTGCCTCGCGCACGGGCTCTTCCGGATATGTCCGGGTCTCCTGCCGGGGTGACAGGACACCAGTTGAACTTTTTCATGCCGCGATCGGCCTCTGGAGCCTGGAAACGCGGATTCTGATCTAGACATGACAGTCGACAACTCGGTAGATGATGTGGCAGTCAGCCTATTGACAAATTAATTTGTCTAAGGTACTCTCAGGGTCATGCTGGATGTCTGCACCATCGAAACGCCAGAGGTCGCTGCTGCCGTGCTCGACCCGCTGAGGAACCGGCTGCTCGGAGAACTCGAAACCCCGGCCTCTGCCGCAAGCCTGTCCTCCCGGATGGAGATGCCACGACAGAAGATCAACTATCACCTCCGCGAACTGGAGCGCCTCGGACTGGCGACCGTGGCCGAGGAACGCCAATGGGGCGGGTTGACAGAGCGACGGCTAGTTGCCACGGCTTCGTCGTACGTGATTTCTCCGATCGCGCTGGGGCCAATCGCAACCAATCCAGAGCGCAAGATGGATCGACTCGCGGCGAGCTACCTGGTTGCGCTGGCGGCACGTGCTGTCCACGAGATCGGCGACCTCATCCGTCGAGCTCACACAGCGGGAAAGCACCTTGCAACCCTGTCTGTCGACACGGTTATTCGGTTTCGATCACCTGAGGATCGCGCTTCCTTTAGTCGTGAACTCACCGATGCGATCAATGAACTCGTCGCGAAGTACCACGACGAATCCGCACCAGGCGGCCGTCCGCACCGTCTAGTGCTCTTAGCTCACCCGTTGCCAAAGCCAGCCGAATCGAAAGAAGGAGATGCTCATGCCCGTCAAAAAGGATGACGACGGCAGCAGGTCGATCGCAGCCGAAGTTGAGGTTCCAGGCACGCCGGAAGAAGTGTGGCGTGCAATCGCTACAGGAACAGGTGTCTCCTCATGGTTCGTCCCCACAACGATTGAGGAGCACGAGGGAGGAACTACGATAAACTGCTTCGGTCCTGGTATGGACTCGCCTTCCACGATCACAAAGTGGAATCCCCCCCATTCCTTTATTGCCGAATCGGAGCAAGAAGGACTCGGGAAGATCGCGACCGAATGGATCGTTGAAACCCGCAGCGGTGGAACGTGCGAGGTGCGCGTGGTGCATCGCTGGTTCGCGGATACGGATGACTGGGATGCTCAGTTCGAGGGGCACGCCTACGGCTGGGCGGCGTCGTTCTTCCGCATACTGGCGATGTACCTGGAAGACTTTGCTGGAGAGGATTGCTCGGCATTCCAGCTGACGGCCGTCAGCCAGGCTTCCGGGCCTGAAACCTGGCGAACGATCCGTAGTGCCCTTCGTGGGGATGCCGATGACGGAACGGTCACCACGGCCGCGGGCGTTCCCGAAACAGTCGGCACAGAAGTCAACCTGGATGTGACCGATCCCGACTTGCTTCGTGCGAGAGAGACTGTGCCGCACATCGCCGCGGCGTTCGAGGGAATGGAAGGCGAGAACCCGGAGCTTCTCCTGCGCTTGAAACAGCCTGTTCCGGGGTTTGCGCACATCTTCACCATGCCGCTTGGTGGGCCGACGATGGTGTCGGTGAGGTTCCATTTGTTTGGCACGCATGCGGCCGAGTTTGTCGAGAAGTACGAAGAAGCATGGCAGGCATGGCTGGACCAGAAGTTCCCTGCTCCGGACGGCGAAGAGGCTGTCTGAGCACTA
Organism: Phycisphaerales bacterium; assembly: GCA_027019265.1. Classification (GTDB taxonomy): domain Bacteria; phylum Planctomycetota; class Phycisphaerae; order Phycisphaerales; family UBA1924; genus UBA1924. The sequence continues at coordinate 58,886 of JALUWX010000002.1, read as the reverse complement.
TCCGAGTACATGTACGCAGAACGGCTGCAGAAAGGCTAGAGATGAAGACGCTCGCGTTCCTCGGTGTCGCCTTGGCGGTGTTCGTCAGCGGCGTGATCGCGCAATCGACCCCACCCGGCACCTCTCGTGCTTCGGACCAAGAGTGGCTCAAGCAACTGGTGGGTGAGTGGGACATCGAGTTCAAGATCCACATGCAGCCCGAGCAACGTCCGACGGCGGCGGTCGGCACGGATTCGGTTCGGGCCCTTGGCGACCACTGGATCATCGCGGAAACCAAGACCACGATGATGGGGCTGCCGTACAGCGGTGTTCTATCCCTCGGGTACGACTCCCAGAAAAAACACTTCCACGGTACATGGGTGGACTCATTCGGTGGCAATCTATGGGTCTACACGGGCACGCTCAACGATGAGCGTGACACGCTGACGCTCGAAACCGAAGGCCCGAACCTGCAAGACCCCAGCAGGAGCGCTCGCTACAAGGAAGTCATCCAGATCACCTGCGAAGACAGCCGCACGTTCACTTCGTCCACCGAGGCAGAAGACGGGACATGGACCAAGATTGTGACGATCAAGTACAGCCGGAAGCAGTAGCACGTCATGGCGGCCCGACCATCGACGGATGCCGTCGCTCCGCATAGCAGCAAGCGCGATGTTGTCGAGAGTCCAATCCCAGCGTTGCCTGCTCGGGTTGAGAGGACACGATTGAATTCGTCCATAAGTACAGATGGCCCCGGCACTTGCCGAGGCCATCAGGTATTCAAAGTCGGGGTGACAGGACACCAGTTGAACTTTTTGTCGTTGGATTTCGGGTCTGGGAGACCGGACTCCTAGGCTGGCTCACCCATGAATCCCGGACTACGTGAATTACCTGCCCGTCTGACTTGATCACTCGAGCGGCCAAGCCGAATCGCCTGTACTTTGCTCTCTACGTTGATCCGGTCCCCGCTCGCGCCTGCCGCCTCAACGTCTCAATCGCTGCTTCGACAGCGGCGGCGTCCGGCTCGCGTTCTCCCCACTCTTTCCAGAACTCGCGGGTCTGACTGAGCGGTTCAATGGTTGGACGATTGAGTCGGATGCGAGCGGGCAACAGGATGGCATCTCCGAGGAGGAGCGCTTCGCCGGTGTCGAGCAGCGGTAGGCCATCAAGCACGCCCGCGAGGGAGTCGGGCATGAGCCGCCGCACAACATTCTGATCCCTATCGTTGGTCAGGCGCAGGATCAGGAAGTTGTTGCACTGGCTGAGGATTGTGCGGCTCACATCTGAAGGGCGTTGGCTCACCACCAAGAGTGAAACGCCGTACTTGCGGCCTTCCTTGGCGATCCGTTCAAAGCAGTAGAGAGCCTGCTTCTCGACAGCGTCGGCATCTTCTTTGACGGGAAGGTACAGGTGCGCCTCATCGCAGACGAACGCGAACGGCGTTCGCTTCTCCGGCTCCATCCAGAACTGTACATCGTAAAGGAGCCGCGCGAATACACCTGTCACGACAGGCAACACGTCCGAGGGCACTTCGGAGAAGTCCACGATCTTGATGCCATGCTTGCCAGAGCCGGGTGCCAGGAGCGAAGAAATCTGTTTGGCGAGCCAGTCGTACTGCAACGCCGTGTCCGGCGGCTTGAACATGAACCCGTAGCGGCGGTCCTCAGCCTTGGCTTGCAAACGCGAGATGAACCGCGTCAGGCGACCCTCCCATTCACCCTTGACCGGGCCCGATTTGCCTACGCCCTTTGTGGTATCATCTGTTTCAAGCCGCGTGAGCAAGTCATTGAGCTTGTATGGGATTGGCGAGTCTACCGTAAACGTCGCTTTGACGTCATCATGCGAAGTGCCCAGCGTCACCTCCTTGAGCGCTCGCACGTGCATGGTGAACCGTGAGGCCTGATTTGGGGCGTTCTGATCGCTGCGGTCGAGGATCATCGACAGCATCTCCTCGCGGTTCAGCAGCCAGTACGGGAGAAACAGGGCGTTTGCCGGTGGACTGTCGAGATCGCCCGGGCCCGCGATCTTGTATTGCGAGGCGATCGCGCTCGGGGACGTGCCTCCCTGCGGCGCGGTTGGATTGGCGAGTGACGAATACTCGCCGTGCATGTCAAAGACGATGATGTTGGCGTGTTGGCGCGCGTTCGCCCGTTCCAGAATGAGGGATACGCACCAACTCTTGCCTGAGCCGGTGCTGCCAAGAATGGACGCGTGGCGCTGGAAGAAGCGATCGCCATTGGCGATGGCGGCGGCAGACTGATCGAGCACGAAAGTGCCGAGTTCGAGCCGCTGCGTTTCGTCGAGTTCCTTCCCCAGCAGGCCCATGAACCGCTGAAGGTTGCCACCCTCAATCAAGAAGCACTCGCGGTCGATCTGCGGAAACGAATCTGCCCCGCGCTTGAATCGGTTCCTGACAGTTCCGTCAACCGTGCGATAGGTCCCCACGAGCGTGACACGCAGCGCATCGTCCGGGACAATCTCCGTCTCAAGCGTCGTCGGCGACATCGGGTCGGGCTGGGCGGTCTGCTCGCGCAGTTGACGTGTCACACGTTCGGTAATCCCGATGAGGTACTCCTGAGCCGTGGCGCCTTGGAGCGCAACAAGGCTCCCGACCGCAGCGCGAGGCAGAAGCGTCGCGTTCTCGACCGCGATAAGTACGCGGCTTGTGTCCACCGAGGCAACCTTTCCGAGCTTGCACGCATCATCAAAAGAAAGAACGGGCGCGATGCTCATGACAACACCTCCGTCGCCAAAACCTCGATATCCCAGAGGTTGTGGCCTTGATGCTCGAACTTGCTGTCCTTGGTCAATACCGCGACGCCATCACCACCCGACACCTTCGAGACACAAACGCAGTTTGCAGACTCCTCCGCAAGGGACCTCGATTTCCCGTTCGCGGTGTGCGTCAGGATGAGCGTGGGTGCACCACCCTTGATTCGCTGTTCGAGATGCGTTTGCAAGTGATCGTCGTTGAAACCGTATCCAATGATGCAAAACCGTGCAGCCTGCTTGATGTGATCGTTGGCAAGATCACGGTGCTTATCGAACGGCGTGTTGTAGCCCTTCTTGTACTTGTTCAGCCCAGGCGTGATCACGAGCCGATCGGCGTCGAGGTCCAAGGTGCAGCGGCGCGGCTTACCATCGAACTCGTACCAATCGAAGCTGCCATGCGGCTTCAGCACGACCGCCCGCGGAAAATGGTCCAGTTCCTTGTACTTAGTGCCGGGCTTCAACCCCCGGCACGACCCCATGCAACTCCGCACATGATCGAACTCGCCGGCATAGTGGCCGACCGCCGTTGTGTCCACGTGATACCCTGCTATCTCGCACGCAACTTCAATCAAGCGATCGTAGTTGGTCGTCAGGATCGGTAGTCCTGCCGGGGGCTTGAGAATTTTCCCAAGCAGCGTCGTGAGACGAAGCGTCCGAGTGCCTTCGACAACCTCTTTCATGATGCGTTGCTCTTCAGGCAGAAGGAGGGAACACGTGCACCTGACGACCCACTCTTCGAGCGTATCCGTCGGGGCGTGCTTCAGCATCGCGGCTTCCAAGCCCTCATTTGCATCAAGATGTGCTTTTATCTTGGACCACAGATCGACATCGGCTCCCGAGAGAATGGCAGCACTGCCGGACAGGTGCGTAGCGAGAGCAGACATCCCAGACATGCCTTCTGCGGCGGAAAGGCCCGAGCCGATCACCACGACGAGGCCGTCGGTGAAGTGGTTCTGAATGAAAGTGATTAGTCCGTCGTAGTTCACAAGCGAAGCCTATTCGATCCCGGTGAAGCGGAACGGAGGATGTGCCCCCCATCAGCACGATTGTACCGGGCAGCAGACCCACAACTCACGTCCATCTGACTGCCAACGTGTCCGATCGCACAGGACCCTCGGCCGGCAACCGTTTCGGTCAAAGAGCACCGGCGGGATCGTCCTCGGCGGCGTAGCGGCCCATCCCGTCGCGTCGCGCGTCGCGCGGCGAGCGTCCGGCGGTCGTTGCGGCGAGAACGAGCATGCGTCCATTACCGAGCACGCTCTCGATGATGGAACTCAGATACGAGGATCGACCGGGTGCCGACCCGATCCAGCCTCGGCTCAGAAGTCGCGTGAACTCGCTGTTATTGAACCGTCGCTTGCACGTGTCCCAGTTCATGACCACCCCTTCCCGCGGGCCCTTCGTCTCAGGGGAGCGGAGCTGCCGACGCCACAGATCGAGGGGGATGTACATGCCGGAGACCATGCCGGCATCGAGAGCAGCTTTAGCCTTCGGCTCACAGAGCTTCATGTAGAACGGTCGGCCAGAAAGGCGGTAGGCGTCAGTGCCGCTGTCCTTGGCTCGGGGCAACTGTCGCATGGCACGCTCGGCGTCACGCATCCGCTCGATCTCTTTGTCGTGATTGGAATCCCTGCTGGGCCTGTATACTGGGGTACCATCCCCGCCTTCGGTCATCCGCTTGTACTGGACCAGCACGAACGAGTCGAAGCGGTGGCTGTAGTAGATCAAATCGACGCCGAGCGTCCGTTCTAGAGGCTGCCTGTTGCAGTTGAGGATGGTGAAGTACTCCTCGCCGTAGCGGTCGCCGAACACGACCGAACCGACCATGTCCTTGCGGGCGATCTCCATCCCTGGGAAGTTAATGTGGTCGATAGCGATCTGTGGGTCTTCTCGGAGGGAGACGCCCAGGAGTTGTGAGAGGAATGGGGCGACGGGAGTGGAGCGACTTGGGACCGCGTTCCTGAGCACTCGCTTGCGGAATGAGTCCCCACCCCAGGCTTGGATCGCTGTTGCCACCGCGTCACGCTCGAAGACCTCTACGCCACCTTCGACGCGGCCAGTGAAGCCCTGCGAGCCCGCGAGGATGGAACGGAGGTCACGGATGGGGGCGCGGGCATCCGGCCACGCATCGGCGATGACCTTCTGGATCTCCTCCCACAGACGAGGTGTCGGACGCCACCACCCAACAGTGGGCGGATCGAACCGATCTCGGAATGTGGTTGGAAGCCGCTCTCGAATCGACTGGACATCGAGGTCGCCGAGCGGCACAAGGTTGGAGAACACGACCGTGACCTGGCCAGTCGCGATCTTGCGACCCTTCTGGGCGATGGAAAGGTAATCAGCCCGGTTGCCCGTGATCGAGACTACGGCGAGCTCGGCGACCTTCGGCCGAACGTCTCGCGTGACCGCGGTTGTTGTGAACTGATCGTCGTTCTCGATCCTGACTTCGACCTGCTCGCTAAGGGGATAGCCGCCGACGGAGTACCACAGCCCGTGCTCCATGAGGTAATGCTAGACGAATGCTCAAACCACCTGCTCACGATTGGTGCTTCCCTAGCGCTCCGATACCGGGGCGACAGAACTCCAGTTGAACTCTTTGCGGCACAGATCGGTCTCTGGAGCACGGAAACGCGGACTTTGGTTTCACCGTGAACGGGATCCGGCACCGATGCCTGATGCAACCGACCGCCACGCTCGGCCAAAGGCTATGCCATTTCAACTACCATGGTCGTATGGATGGGCCAGAGGTTCAGATCACGCTCTTGCTTCAACAAGCTGGTGAGAGCGACGCAAATGCCGCGGAGAAGCTCCTGCCGCTCGTCTACGACCAACTCCGCAGGGCCGCGGAGATCCACTTTCGAGCCGAGGACAAGGGCCAGACGCTCCAGCCCACGGCCCTCGTCCACGAGGCCTACCATCTGGATATTTTTCCTTTGGATGGATGAGTTCTGGGGTTCTGATGGCCACATTCGACATAGGGCGAGAATCAAAGGGCATTAGCAACGACAAGAGCGTGGCGGTTCGTTTGGCCGAGGTGCAGAAGTCGTATGTCTGTGGCGAGGTTGAGACGAGGGTGCTGCAAGGTGTCGATCTCGATATCGAGCGCGGGCTGGTGACGGTTGTTCTCGGGCCGTCGGGTTCCGGGAAGACGACGCTGCTCAATATGATCGGCGGGATCGACCGCCCGACAAGGGGCCAGATCTTTTACGGCAACCGCGACATCTCGGCGATGAGCGATGCGCAGCTGACCGACTTTCGGCGGCATGAGGTGGGGTTCGTCTTCCAGTTCTACAACCTCGTGCCCACGCTGACGAGCCTCGAGAATGTGCGCGTTGCGACCGAGTTGGTCAAAGACCCGATGGACCCGCTCGAAGCCCTGCGTTGGGTGCAGATGGATGACCGGGCCGGCTACTTCCCGGCCCAGCTCTCGGGCGGACAGCAACAGCGGGTGTCGATCGCCCGGGCGCTGGGGAAGAAACCCACCCTGCTCTTGTGCGATGAGCCGACCGGGGCGCTCGACGCCGAGACGGGAAAAGCCGTGCTCAAGACATTGATCGATCTCAACAAGCAGCTGGATACAACGGTCGTGATCATCACGCATAACGAAAGCGTCGCCCGGCTCGGGCACCGCATTGCGAGGCTCGGTTCGGGCGTAATCCGTTCGAGCGGGGTGAACCGGAAACGGGTCGGAGTCGACGAGATCAACTGGTGAGCGTCCTGCACATTAAACTCCGGCGCGACCTCGTGCGGGCTCGTGGCATGCTCGCGGCCGTGGTCGCGATCAGCGCGATCGGCGTGGGGTGCCTTGTCGGGATGATGGGGACCTACCTCAACCTGGACCGGGCGCGCGACGCGTTCTTTGCCCGATGCCAGATGACGGATTTCTGGGTCTCGCTGAAGCAGGCTCCGGAGGCAGAGGTGACACGACTCGGAAAACTCTCGGGCGTCTCGCGGCTGCGCGAACGGATCGTTTTCCCGGCGATGGTCAGCTCGGCAGGTGAGCCCAAACGTGGGATCGACCCGGACCGCCCGGTCGGCGCCCTTGTCATCTCGATGCCCGATGTTCGTCGGGCTGTGCTCGACGACATCACCCTGCGGCAGGGGTCGTACTTCACGGACCGCCGCGACAATGAGGCGATCATCTCGGAGCGATTCGCGGCGGCGCACGGGCTTGTGCCCGGAAGCGTGATCGGTCTTATCCTCGGGGGGCAGAACAGGACGGTGCATGTTGTGGGGACGGCGATCTCTGCCGAGACGACCTACCTCACGCCGCCCGGGGCTGTTGCGCCCGACCCGGAGATCTACGGGGCGGTCTGGATTAAACGCACATACGCCGAGGATGTATTTGATCTGCACGGGGCATGCAACAGCGTTGTCGGGTCCGTTACACCGGGGTTCAAAGCTGATCCGCGTCCGGTGATGGATACTGTCGCCGATCGTCTGGCTTCGTATGGCGTACTCTCTCGCACACCGATCGGTGAACAGCTGAGCGCGATGACACTCGATACGGAGATCGGCGGGCTGCGGACAATGGGCGGTGTTCTTCCGTCAATTTTCTTGTTGGTGGCGGCACTTGTGCTCAATGTGCTCATGGTGCGGATGAGTGATCAACAGCGAACGGTCATTGGAACGCTTAAGGCGATTGGTGTACCGGGGCGGCACATCTTTGCGCATTTCATCGCTTACGGACTGGTTGTGGGTTTGCTTGGCGGGGTGCTAGGTTGTGCGCTGGGTTATGTGCTGGCGGGCGGGATGACGGGGATGTACCGCTCCTTCTTCAACTTCCCGAATCTCATCAACCATGCACATCCCGCGTTGTTCACGATCGGGCTATTGGTCTCGACCGGGAGCGCGGTGCTGGGCACGCTCTACGGTGTGCGCCGTGTGCGCCTGCTCACGGCCGGCGAGGCGATGCGCCCAAAGCCGCCCGAGAGCGCCGGCCGCATCGTTCTCGAGCGATGGGGCGCGTTCTGGAAACGGCTCGGGTTCGGCTGGCAACTCGTACTCCGCAACGTGTTCCGCAACCGGGTGCGATCGGCGATCGGGCTTGTGGCGGCCGGTAGTGGATCGGCGATAGTCTTTGCAGCGTTGGGGATGCGTTCTTCGCTGCACCACATGGTCGATTTCCAGTTCAACAACGTGGTCAAGAGCAACTACGAACTCGTGCTGCACGATCCGGTCGAGGACAGCGCGATCGATGAGGCACGGCGGATATCCGGGATCTCCGACGCCGAGGGGCGTTTGGAGCTGGAAGGCGAAGCATCATTCGGTCCGGCGCGCAAACAGGCGGTGATCTCGGGCCTCGCGCCGGGATCGGTGCTTACGGTACCGCACGATGCGGGCGAACAGCGCCTGCGCATCCCCTCGTTCGGTGTCCTGATGCCCAAACGGATGAGCGAGCAACTCGGGCTGCGTGTTGGGGACCGGTTCGTGTTTCGACCGTCGCGGGGCGAGCAACGCGAGCATTCCGTTTTCGTTGCCGGGATCGCCGACAGCGCGTTCGGCACACAGACGATGTACACAAGCCTCGACTTTCTGTCGGAACTGGTCGGTCAGCATAACGCCGTCACATCGATACAACTTCGCGGCACCCCTGACAGGCAGCAACGTCGCGCATTTTTCCGGCGTGTGCGTGAGTCGTCTGAGGTCGCAACTTTTTCTGACATCGGGAGGCAGAAGGAACAGCTCAATGAGGAGTTGATTCAAAAACTCGGTTCCGTTACCTATGTAATGATTGGTTTCGCGGCGGTGATTTTCCTCGGAACGATCCTCAACGGGGCGCTCATGTCGCTGAAAGATAGACGCCGAGAACTAGCGACTTTTCGTGTGCTGGGGTATCAGCCACGGGAAATCGGATCGATGCTGTTTCGTGAGATCATCCTGGTGAATATGATCGGTGCGGCGCTCGGCTTGCCGCTCGGGGTGGCCTTGCTCAACGGGCTGTCTGACCAGATCGCCAATGATCTCTTTCGGATGATGGTCCACGTTCCCCGGATCAACTGGGTGATGTCGCTCATGCTGGCGTTTGTGTTCACGGTCTTGGCGTACCGCGTGGTGTATGCACTAATCAAGAGGATGAATGTGCTCGACGCCCTCGGCGTGAAGGAGTAGTGATGAATAGACAAGTACGAACCGGTCGGGTGCTGCTCTGGGCTCTCCCCGCTCTGGTCGTTCTCGCTGTGCTCGCTCTCGCCCTTCGCGGCAGCAGGGTTGCTGTGCAGACGAGCGAGGCGAGCACCGGGCAGATCATCGCGTTTGTCGAGGACCGCGGGCGGACGAGTCTGCCTGACGAGGCCCGGCTCACGATCTCGATGCCGGTGGACGGGCGGGTGCTCAGCGTCGGTCCTGAGATCGGCGAGCCTGTCAAAAGCGGGCAAGCGTTGGCCGTACTTGATACGAAGCCGCTCTCGCTTGCAGTGGCGCAGGCCAAGGCCGCTGTCGAGGGCAACAAGGTCAGACTGGAGCTCAACGCGTACGACAAACTCGAAAAAACGGCGCTGCGTGAGGCAGCCGATCTCACCCGTTTGATGGCGTCTGTGGTTGAGGCATCGCAGAAGCGTGTCGAATCCAGCAAGGTCCGGTTCGACTTTGCGGAACTGCAAAAGCAGAGCATCGAGCGACTGAACTCGGAAGACGCCGCCAACGCTCTGGAACTCCAGAAGGCCCGTACCGACGCTGCCGCCGCGGGTGTCGACCTGAGCTACCAGCGGTTTCTGCTTGCGGCCACGCGCGTCATCGAAGAGGTGGTGAATCTGTACCCGAATGCGGTGACCGAACTCATCGAACTCAAAGGGATTTACCGCGGATCGATCGAGCAACAACTCGCGGCCAGCCACGCGCAGCTCGCCGAGGCCGAGTTGAGGCTCGGCGACGCGACCGAGCGGGTGAAGTCTCCGATCGATGGCGTTGTGCTCGAGCGATATGTCACGGACGAACGGTTGCTCACGGGGGGAACACCGCTGATCGAGGTCGGTGACCTGTCCCGCCTGGAAGCGAAAGTAGATCTGCTGACACAGGACGCGGTGGAGGTCTCGGTCGGCGATCGTGCGGAAGTGTTCGGGCTGCTGGCGGACGGGTCGGCGTTGCCCGCGACGGTCTCCCGGGTCGATCCAACCGCTTTCACCAAGCTTTCGTCGCTTGGTGTCGAAGAACAGCGCGTGTGGGTGACCGTTTCGTTTGACGACAAGGCAATGGACAGCTTGCGCGCACAAACCCGGTCGGTCGGTGCCGAGTACCGTGTTCGTGTGCGCGTTCATACTGCCGAGGCTGACCGGACAGTGATCGTACCCCGCTCGGCATTGTTCCGAGGAGACGACGGAGGGTGGCGGGTATTCACGGTGCGTGGTGGGCGGGCACGGCTCACACCGATCACGATCGGATTGGTGAACGACGCGCAGGCTCAGGTCGTCAACGGGTTGGATGACGCGGCGGTTGTCGTGATCGCGCCCGGCAGTGACCTGCATGACGGTGTCCGGGTCAGTGACGATCGGGCACAACACTGATTGTGCCGGTTGGGCATGAGAACATGGTTGTGCTCGCCGCATTTATTCGAACACGGCCTGCGCGCCCCCTTTATCAGACCGCGTCTGCGACTCCATCGAGCCGGCGGAACCGTGGCACGATGCAAGATTCGACCCAAGGCTAACGATGTCCGAGCAGTATGATTTCCGACAGAGAGCGTTCCTTCCACATCAGGTCAGAGCGCTGGAAGAGAATGTAGAGGTATAAAACTCGAGATCGGAACCGTCCGATCTCGCATCCGGTGGGCCTCGAAATCGTCTGTTTGAACTGCCGCCTCGACGGCACAAACCTCGTCCCCACAATGAGAAAGCCCTTCGACGTGCTCGTCGAAGGGCTTGATCTCTCGAAAAATCGGGGTGACAGAACTCCAGTTGAACTTTTTGCCGCTCAGATCGGCCTTTGGGGGCCGGAAACACGGATTCTGATTTCACCGCGAAAATACGGTTATGCCGTGGCTTCTCTACCGACAAACACCGACTGCTCAATCAAAGGTGCAAGTACGCCGCACAGAGGTAGCTGTCCCCTCGATAGTCGATACTCGCAACTGAGCTAATTTCCCCATCTGAACTCACGTGCCCCAGGCACAACTGCCGTCGTTACCAACTGCCCGCTCTTGACGTGAATGGCTCGGCTCGTGGACTCGGTGTAGTCCGGCGAATAGGACAGAACAGCCACCCAGGCCCCATCAGGTGACCATCCCTGAACGTAATGCCAGCCGGGGTCATTGGTGAGGACTGTGCGCTCTGTTCCCTCGTAGTCTGAAATTGCTACATCACAGTGCTCGTCGGTCTCCAAGTAGTATGTGATCCGGCTCCCGTCCGGCGAATACTGCGCGCCGTATTCGTCCTCGGGTGACCGTGTGAGCCGATGCTCGGTTCCTGTCTCAAGATCGAGTCGGTAGATGTCGAGGCCAGTTTCTTCGTTACGACGGCTGAGGAGCAACGACCTCCCGTCCGGACTCCATGAACTCGGGCCGACCGTTGAACCCATCGGTTCGTCGGTCAATCGCTTAAGCCCGGTGCCGTCGAGGCTCACCCGGTAGATATGTCCGGGAAGTGTGCGCGGCTCGGGCTCGGGCAAGCCGCGGTTGGAGAAGAATGCGATCTCAGACGAGTCGGGGGACCAGACGGGGAGCCCGTCGTGTGACGGGCCTGAAGCGAGCTTGCGTGGGGGAGCACTGCCGTCGGACGGCATCACGAAGATGTCGTAACTCCCATCACGTTGTGACTGAAATGCGACCCAGCGCCCGTCGGGCGACGGGACCGGCCAGTTGTCGAGACCTGGGTCTGTCGTCAGCCGGCGCGATTCCCCATCCGTGAAAACCCAGATGTCCGAGTTCCCGTCCACCGTCGCGGCAAAATACAGCGGTGCGTCGGGTAGCCGGCGCGTGTACGAGACATCGAGAACAGCATTCTTGTTGCTCGGGTCCGACGCATCTAGGACTATAAAGCGCAAGCTGTCCTCGGTCCGGAGCATGTCCAGGAAGCGGTGATTGGGCGTGCCATCGGGGCTGTTCGCCAACCAGTCAGCACGAAGGTGGTCATCATCGAGGAGGCACAACGTCCCGTCACCCGCCACATCGTCCGCAAGCGTCTGGGCGAAATGCCAATCTCTCGTATAATCACACCAGAGATACGCAAGTGCGTGGAGTTCCCACGCACTCTCTCGTTTGATTGTGGTGCGCCAGACGCCAGAGTTTGACGTCGGCCCGGACTCAACGCTGAATCTGATTGATAGCATCGTGTCGTCCGGTACCGGGAGTTCGGCTTCCCATTCACCCTGGATCGACTCCAGAAACAACGCGATTGAGTCGTTTGCTTGCGATTCATGACCGTTCGTGTCTTGAGCGTCCGCGGTCGTGCTGAGCATACACAACGCAACGGCAATCGTTCGATGGAACATGGTTTTCACTCCCTGTTGGATTCAGTGCCACAACCCGAGCACGAGCCCGAACAGCGTGAACTGAAGCGTGTTGTATCCTGCATCGATAAGCCAGAGTTTGGCACTGCGCCCGCAGAAGAGGTAGTTGACGCCGAAGCTGGTCGCAACCCAACAGAGTCCCGCCGACGCACCGGCACCGATCGCGAAACCAAGCTCGGGTGCGGGCCCGAGAAAGACCGCAAAGACGAGTGCGGCGATGAAAATGAGCACGAAGCTGACCCCGAACACCACGCCCGGGTGCTTCGGCTTCGGACGATGGCTCTCTTCGAGCGGCCCCCATGCCTCGCGGGCCCATGGCTTCTGGAAGATCGCTGAATACCAGACACCGCCGAGCAGGAAGCTCCCGACAGAAGCGGCGATCACAGCAAGGATGTTGAACTCGGGCATAGGTTTTACTCTCCAGTGCCCGCGTGCGCGGGCCATTCAGTGTTTGTTGTCTCTAGAATCTTGACAACGCCTCCCATGGAACACAGCGCTAGCCGCTCACCACGGGAATCCCAATCGAGTTCCCAGAGCGTGTCGGTGAGCGGGGCGGTGCCGAAGACGATGCGGCCGTCGGCGAGATCGAGGATCCAGAGCTGGTCGGTCGCGACGGCAACGCGGTTCCCTGAGCACGCAACGCGGTTGACTGCACGCCCACCCGTATCCGTCTCGAAGATACGTTCCCCACTCGCGGTGTCGAACGCACGGACGACGCCAGCGTTGTCGCCGGTGATGACGACATTCCCGGCGGGCGAGAACGCCACGGTCTCGACCGCTGTGCCCGCGCCCTCAAAGGCCTTGTTCATCTCCCCCGTCTGCACGTCGTACAGACGTGTGACCCCGTCCGACCAGGGGACGGCCAACCCATTGCCGTCCCGCGAGAACGCGAGACGCGCCGGCTTGGCGCCTTCGACTCCGATCTCGTGCATCCGGACGACACCGTCGATGTCCCAGACCTGGAGGTTTGCGCCCGACGTCGCGGCGTGTGTACCGTCCGGCGAAATGGCGGCGCTGCGCACACCCCCGCCCGTGTCGAGGGTTGCGATGAGCGAGCCGTCAGAGGGATTCCACACACGGGCGGTCTTGTCCCAGGATCCGGTGACGAGGCGGGATCCGTCAGCGCTGTACTCTGCGGTGTGACATGACGACTCGGGGTGGGCTGTCCATTCACGGCGCAGCTCGCCGGTGTGGGAGTTGAAGAGGCGCATCCGTCCGTCGTAGCACGCCACGGCGATGTCTCTGGCATTGGGTGCGAACTCGCACGTGTAGATACCATCGACCCTTGTTTCGATGATTGTGGCCGCGTCGTCACTGGCGTCGGTGTTCCACACCCAGAGACCTTGGTCGAGAGAACACGCCACAACCGCTCCGCCATCCTTGGACCATGCGGTGCCACGAATCGTGTCCTTCGGCCCACGCAGCGTGTGTTGGAGTGACCAGTCCCGGGTATTCCAGAGCCTCACGGTCGTGTCGATCGAGCAACTCGCAAGCCAAGCACCGTCGGGCGAGAAGGAAACGCCCTGCACGTACCCGGCGTGCCCGCGGAGCGAGGCGACCAAATCGCCACTCTCTGTTGCGAAGACACGAACCGTTCGGTCCTTCGAGGCGGCGGCGACCAACGAGCCGTCTGGGCTCACCGCGATGTCGTCCACCGCGTTGTAGATGCCCTCGTCCGGGAGCTCAAAGCGGATCCGCTCATTCGCGTCGGTATCGAGCAGGTGGACAACGAAGTCCCACGAGCCCGCGACCAGCCCCGAGCCGTCCGGCAGAAACGCTATCGAACTCAACGGCTTCACACCAATCCTTCGACGGACCATGACCTCACCGGTCGCCGGATCCCAGATCCACACAAGTCCGTGCACCTGCCCGGACTCGTCGCGTTCCCATGCGCATGTGGCGGCCGTCCGACCGTCCGGGCTGAACGCGACCGCTGCGATCGCCGGGTTGGCGAGATCGATCCGGGCGACCTCCTCGCCACTCGCCAGATCCCAGCAGCGCGATGTGACATCGCGTGCAACCGTCAGCAGACGCCCACCATCGGGACTGAACACCGCGCGGTACACCGCGTCTGTGTGACCGTCAAGGACACGGATCTCCTCAAGGGACGGCCATGACAGGATCCGCACGCTCGATCCCTCAACAACGGCGACTCGGTCCCCCTCCGGGCTCATCTCGATGCGGATCGGCACATAGGGCGTCACGATGTGACGCGCCGAACTATCCGCGAGCAAACTCAGGTGTGCCCATTCCCAGCCGCGTCGCGCCGACTCGCACGCATCCAGCCAGCGCCTCAGTTCACGGGTCTCGTTGAGGCGGAACGACTTCTCGGCAGCCGCGATCTGAGCACAGTACGCCTCGGCTGCATCGTTCCGTTGCGCGTGCGCTCTGGATGGGAGCACGGCGACGAGAACGGTAACAAGGAGACCTGCGCAGACGCTCTTGATCATGCCCCTGCTCCCGATTCGAGAATCTGCTTTAGTCCCTCCATCGCGATTCCCCAGCACTCGCGCAGCTCGTCGGCGTCGCGGCGTCCCTGAATCCGAGAGTGGTTGATCGTGATCCCGGTCTTACCCTTTGGCTTGGCCGCGAATGCGACATCCACGAGGCTCCCGGCGCCGCGTGCTGCGTTCTCCCAGGTGAAACGAAGATCCTTGTTCTCGCGGATACGCTTGAACTCCCCGCGATCGCCGTCGGCGTTCTCGAAACGCCCGCCAACTGCCAACTCGACCGAGCACTTTGGCCCGAACCACTCGCTTAGCGCAGCCGGATCGGTCCAAGCCGCATACACGTCCTCCAGCTGCACCGCCACAGTCTTCGTGACGCAGATCGCGTAGCCCTTAGGCTTGCCGTCGCGTTCAACGGCGCCCCGGGCCTTCTCGTGTTCAACCGCGATAGTCGTCGCCCACCAATCGTCGCCTACACCCGCGGCCAGCAGCAGCTCGATCGCCTTCCGACGACCGGCCGTCAATGCGTCTTCGGCGTCGAGGACGCCGAACCAGTCCTGCATGGACTTCCCTGTCTGCTTCTTTGCGTTGGCGTCGGTCGGCTGCGGGCGGTCAATCTCGGGCGGCTTCATGGTGCGTCTCCGGCTTGCTTTTGTGACTCGGTGGCCGTGCTCCCAGAGGTCGAGCCGGGATTACCCGGAGGCCAGTCCGGCCAGCCTCTGCCGTGCGACCACTTCGGGTTGGCCCACTGGGTCCCGCCCTGGATCAGACGCTCGACGTAATCACGCAGGAACACGATCGCTGCGTCGTACGCGTCAAAGCTGCGGTACGTGCGTGCCAGCATCACCGCGCCCTCCATCGTCACCAGCACGAACACAGCCAGGCCGTTCGGGTCGATGCCTTCGGGCAGCCTGTCCTTTGCTTCCACGAAACATTCGCGCACGGCTGCGATCCAGCCGTCGAAGTTCTCGGCCAACAGGGTTCTGGTGTGCGGGTGACTCTCAGCGAGTTCGAGCACGAGGTTGCCGATCGGGCATCCGTGCGAAAACTCCGTGAACTGGAGCATCCGCCGGTACCCGGCGAGCAATCCGAACACACGCTCGATCGGGTCGTCGATGTTGTCCCAGATGGGCTGGAGCACCTCGGGCCAGAGCAGGACCTTGCGCTTCTCAAGCGTCGCGGCGAGAAGCTCCTCCTTAGTCGGGAAAAAGTAGTACAGGCTTCCAGGCTTCGCCCCGGCCTTCTTGGCAATCTGGGCAAGCCCAGTGGCTTGGTAGCCCTGATAGACGAACAGCTCCATTGCTGCCTCGATCAGTCGCTCGCGTGTGTCTGAGTCGTGTGCCATGAAATTACCATAGTTGGTTGACCAACCAATATAGCTGGAATACTACTCCCTGTCAAGGCTCTGTTGCCCCGGAGAACGCCGTGACCCCAAATCACTCTTCAATCCAGCAGACTCGAAGCGACTTCGACCGAATCGCCGAGTTGCCGGAGCCCCCGTGGCATATCGACGACCGGATAGTGCGACGGCTCATCCGGAAGATTCCTCCCGTCGCTGCAACATGCCTTGAGGTCGGATGCGGGACGGGGCGTGTCACACAGCTCCTTCTTGAACATGTCGGTTTCCTCCGCGCCGTCGATCTCTCCGAGCGGATGATTGAGCAAGCCCGCCGTCGATGCACGAAGTCCAACGTGCAATTCGAGACGGCGGATATTCGTGAAGTGGCTATTCCAGAGAAATCCCTAGATGTAATTGTCACGGTCGCCACACTTCACCACATTGACCTTGAATGGTTCTTTGAAAGTTGTGCGCTTTGGCTTAGACCGGGCGGAGTTTTGCTGGTTCTTGATCTGGCCCCGGCTAAGGGTTGGACGGCTCTGCCACAGAACATCGCAGGAGCCCTCTATGCACATACCGCCTCCGTAGTTTTTAATTACCGCATCATGCCCTCCCGCCAATCGAGAGCGGCATGGGCTGAACACGCCAAGCACGATTCGTTTCACTCGTTGGCCGAGATCAAGCACTGTGCGTGCAACCTTCTGCCGCAAGCAGAGATCAGACGCCGCTTCCCATGGCGATACACTCTGACGTGGTGCGCACCAATGCAAAGCAACGGCGCTTGAGCTGGGAAGTACAAAAGTCGTGCGTTACAGCACCACCAAGATGACAATTAAAAAAGGCGCACCTCGCCGCGATCTGCTTCCTCTGCACGTTCAATGATTCGGCGCACGAGGCTTCTCCAGAATTCGGTGTCCTTATGGATTTGCGCCTCGCCAATCATCCCATCGAGGAGTTTCTCTTCGAGCCTTCGCTGGCGATCGTGGTCTTCCAGTAGCCGGAGGCCCTCCCGAAGCACCTCGCTGTCGTTGCGGAACCGACCAGAGGCGACCTGGGCCTTGACAAACGCCTTGTGCTGGGGCGAGAGGGAGATGTTCATGGTAATGCGATGCGCCATGCTCCGAACATCGGACGCCCAGGCATCTGTGTCAACGGTTAGCACAAATAACGCACATTCCCTCAAGCTCCACATCGAATCGGACCGATTTATGCTTTGAATGAGTTTTTTATGCAATCTGAATTGCCTTTCATGCTGCGAGGAGCTACATTATGCCCGTGACCACCAATTCCACCCCAAGCAGCGTCAGGCAGTACGTCTTCGACATCGGCAAGATTGTCGAGGGTGCCCTACGCGGGGATCAGGCCCGGGTGCTGACCTACACGGACCGCCTCCGATCCAGGCTTCAAGATGACGGCGAGAAACAGGCCGCGCAGAGGCTGGAACGCCTGCTGAGCGCCTCACCCGGCCATATGGCTCAGGTTGCCGATATCGCCGATGTCCGCCGCGGACTCCCGGTGGACAGTGAGTCGCGGCTCCCCATCGCGGACATCGACCCCGCCCCCACCGGAACAGAGATTCTCGTGCTCGAACCGGAGGTCGGCGAGCTGGTCGAGCGGTTCGTGGCGTCAGTTCAGAAGGCCGACGAGCTGGTCGCCAACGGGCTCAACGTCTCGCCATCGATGCTTATCCACGGGCCGCCCGGCGTCGGCAAGACGCTGCTGGCCCGCGCGGTCGCGCAGCGGCTCGGCCTCCCGCTCATCACCGCCCGCACCGACGCTCTGATCTCCTCCTACTTGGGCAGCACGGCCAAGAACGTTCGCATGCTCTTCGACCACGCGGCGGCGCGGCCGTGCGTGCTCTTCCTCGACGAGTTCGATGCGATCGGCAAAATGCGTGACGACTCACGCGAGCTGGGCGAGCTCAAGCGCGTCGTCATCAGCCTGCTCCAGAACATCGACGCGCTCGGGCCGGATCATGTCCTGCTCGCCGCCACGAACCACGAACACCTGCTCGACCCCGCGATCTGGCGGAGGTTCACGTACAAGCTGCGGCTGGGTCCGCCATCGACGGAGGCTCGTGGCGAGCTGTTCCGACGGTTCCTGCGGGGCCACCTGGAGGAGCAGGACATCGAGGTTCTGACGATTCTCGCCGAGGGCGCCACGGGCGCGGAGATCAAACATGCGTGCGAGGACAGCCTCCGCGCGATGGTGCTCGGGGGACGGGCAGAGCTGCACCTCGAAGATGTAGCGCACACCGTTATGAGGTCGCTCGGTGACGACACGGAGGGCGCTTCGCCGGAGGACATCGTCCCCAGGCTCGCCGAGCGTCTGGGCCGCAAGGCATCGCAAGAGAAAATCGGTCAGATCGTCGGTCTTTCACAGTCTCGTGTATCTCGCATCCTGAACTCGAAGGGGGATCGGCATGGCCGACGAACCACTGCTTCCAATCAAGGTCGTTCTCAGAAGCGACGGTGACGACCAGAGCAAGCCTCCGTCGCCGCGTGAGTACAAGCCGTTCGTAGACGTCACTGACGAACTGCGTGACCGCCTCGTTGATGAGGTTTCGCGCGTGCGCACGGCGTTCGCGCCTTCGTTCAAACGATTCCCCGGCGTGCCCGCGGTCGCCAAGGTGGCGCTCCGAGAGGAGGCGCTCGCGAAGTCGCACCGCCCGACATCGCTCTTCAACCGGGACACCTGCCCGGTCATCGGCTCGGACCACCTGGGCACGCTCCGCGTGAGCGTGACCCCTTCCGGCCTTGACTCGCTCTCGCGGGCGATTCGCACGGGCACGAGGGACGAGTCGCTGACGCACATCTCGGCAATCGGTTCGATCCAGCCGTGGACCGTGGAGGACACCGTCCGCCTCGACGAAGACGAAGACCCCGACACGCCGGTGCGGTGCGAGCTGTTCTTCCGGCCCGAGGGGGAAGCGAACATCGCCGTGCGCGAAGCGTTCGCCGCGATGCTCGAGGAACTCGAACTCGACACGCCCGAAGCGATCCGCTATACGCCTCGGACGCAGGTGTTCCGCTTTGAGACCCTTGGTCGGGCGGAGGCGATGCGGCTGGGGAACTATGTCGGCATCCAACGCATCGAACCGTTCGCCGAGTACCGGGTGGTGCGCACGGCGGCGCGGGTGATAGATTCGATGTCCCCCGACACGCTCCCTCCCCCGGAAACCGACAAGCTCACCGGGCTGGTGGGCATCATCGACACGGGCACCGACCCGAACAACGCGCAGCTCCAAGCGTGGGTCGTGGACCGGCTCGACATGGTCGATCCGAGCGAGCAAGACAACACGCACGGGAGTTTCGTCGCGGCACTGATCGCGCACGGGCGTTCGCTCAACGGCGGCCGCACCGGTTTCCCTGACGTGTCGAGCAGGATCGTGGACGTGGTGGCGTTCGATCGCTCCGGGCGGGTGAGCGAGGACGAACTGCTGTTGACGATCGACGAGGCTCTACAACGATTCCCAAACGTGAAGGTCTGGAATCTCTCGCTCAACCGAGAAGACGAGTGCTGCTCCGACGACTGCTTTTCGAGCTTCGCCGCCGCGCTCGACCACCGGGCACAGCAGCACGGGGTGCTGTTCGTGGTTGCGGCGGGCAACTACACCAAGACGTTCAGGCCGTGGCCCCCGGCACCGAAGCTCGACGACGACCGGATCTCGCCCCCGGGCGATGCCGCGCACGCGCTCACCGTCGGTTCGGTGGCGCACCTCGCGACCGAAACCTCGGTCGTGCGCGCCGGAGAGCCCTCGCCGTTCTCGCGTCGCGGTCCCGGCGCGGCGTACCTGCTCAAGCCCGAGCTGAGCCAGCCGGGTGGCAACTGCGAGGCCGACGGCCGCTACGTGCAGACCGGCGTTGTCTCGATCGACGATTCGGGCAACATCGCCGAGGACATCGGCGTCAGCTACGCGACCCCCCTGGTCTCGACGCTCGCGGGGTACACGTTCGAGGAACTCGCGGCCGACCCCGGCGGCACGCCCCCGCACCTCGTCAAGGCCCTCCTCATGCACTCGGCATTCATGCGCTCGCACCCGCTTGAGCGTCCGCTCGTGGACTACGCCGGATGCGGCTCTCCGGGCACGGCCGACGAGGTGCTCCGGTGTCGCCAGTCGTCCGCGACGATGGTGTTCCAGATCGCGCTGCGTTCACGAGTATTCCTGCGGCACCCCTTCCCGATGCCCGCGTGCCTGCTCACAAAGTCGGGCAAGCTCAGCGCCGAGGTCTTCATGACCCTCGTGCACAACACGCCCATCGACGAGAACTTCGGCCCTGAGTATTGTCGGTCGCACGTGACCGCCGCGCTGGGGATCGCGACCCCCAGCACGAGCAAGAACCGCCCGGGCGCCTGGAACGTGGAACGGCAGGTCCACCCCGTTCTCGGCGGCCTCGACGAGGGCTTCGAGAAGGACCTGGTCGAGCACGGATACAAGTGGTCCCCGATCAAGCTGTACTACCGCAAGTTCTCGCGGGGCCCTGGCAACGCCCGCTGGGGTCTGCGGCTCCAGCGATTCGACCGCCAGGAATACGGCAACCCGCAGCGTGAGCAGCATGTGGCCGTCGTCATCTCCGTGCGCGACCCGAAGGGGGTCGCGCCGGTCTACAACGAAATCGTTACCTCGATGAACGCGCTGGGCTGGTCAACCCACGACCTCCGGCTCCAGTCGCGTCCGCGTTTGCAGAACTGAAACCACCCATATAGGAGTAATCGCATGCCGAACAACAAACCGCTCAAACCAGGAAACAGCGCCCCTCGCTCGGGGCAGTATCGCCAGGTCGGCCCTCGCGGCGGCTTGGGCCGTGAGATCACCGCAACCAAGGGCGAGACACTGCCGCCGACAACCAAGCAGGGCTCTTCGTACAAGCTGGTCGATCCGACCAAGAACAAGTCCGGTCAGGGATGAGCCCCCGAGGGGTATTGATCTATCGTGCGAGGTCTGTGCCGAGAGCGACGCGTGTCACGCCGCCTGATCACGACGCTCGGCGTGCGTTAGCGCTGCGATGATCTCTGTCGATACGCGCTGGATGCGGTCGAGAGACTGCGCCAGTGTTTCTTGCTTGCCGTCGTAGAGCTGGATGTAGTCGCTCGCGGCGGTCCCGCTTTCTAGTCGGGTCGCCTGACAGACCACAAAGGCGACGGCCTCGGCCTCGGTCTCACGGACTGTCTTGCTCTTCGGGCGGTCCTCGCCGTGGTGAAGCAGCTCGTGGGCGAGTTCGTGCACCAGGACGCTGAACTCGTGCGCGGGCGTCAGACCCTCGCGGACGCTGATGCGGCCCCCGCGCGAGACGCCGTCGGCGCCGCTCGGCAGATCGTCGTAGTCCAGCTCGATCCCGCATTCAGCGATGTGCGCTCTGAGAGTGACGAGGTATTCGCATGGGTCGCCGGCGACCTCGGCGGGCTCGGGCAGCGGCTCGCCATCGGTCTGCGACACGTCGAAGACGTGAACGCCGCGAAAGCGGAGGACCGGCTTATCGTCCTCTCCGGGCTTGGGCTCATCCTTGGGCTTGATGGTCATGGGCGCGATGATGACGATGCCCTTCTCGCCCTTGCGCACGAAGCGGCCGAGCTTCTTCCAGGCGGTGAACCCGGCGACGTGCGTGGCGTCGGGCTTCTGCGAGAGGATGAGCAGGACGTTCCCGAAGCTGTAGCGGTGGAACTTGGCGAGCATCGCGAGGTAGCTGGTGAGCTGCTCGCTCTTGCCCCGGCTGAGCACCTCGCTGAGCTGTTCGAGCGCCTGGTCGGCGATCTTCTTGGCTTCTTCCGCTTTCATGTCTGGCTCCTTCGCGGGTCCCGCGACGTGCGGCCCCTTCGCCGGAGACAGGGGGCCACTCGCGGGTGCGAACGGAGCGCGCGCAGCGGAGCCGGCGTGAGGCTGGAGGGTCACGCGCAGCGTGCATGCCGAGTGACAGACTTCCCGTCAGGGCGCCGCAGGCGGTCTGGCGCGAGGCGTGCGAGCCCCGAAGGCCGGGAGCGCAGCGGTGACGGCGGCAGCGAAGCGCTGAAAGCGGGAGAGCAACATCCAGACAGGGCGTGCTTGCCCAGCGTGGTGCAGCAGCCGAACTAGAACGGCATGTCCTCTTCGGACGGCGGTTGCCATTCGAGCAGCGTGGGATCGCCCACCTCAACGATGTCCGACCGCTTCCAACGGAAGAGCACGAGGTTCTCTCCGTAGTGCTTCGGGCTGTCGAATACGATGCCGCGGAAGCGATGCCGTCGGGCGCAGTCGGCGATGAACCTGGGGAGGAAGTACTGCGGCTTCCACTCCGAGTCGGGATCGTCAGAAGCCATGTGCGCACGGCTCCATGCAAGACCGGCGAGCAGAATCGGGATCGCTCCCATGTCCTCGTGCGCCATCGGTGCTGTCAGGTCGAGCAGCTTGCTCCGATCGCGGATCTCGAACTCCTGTACCCAGGAGAGGCACTCGCCTTCTCCAAGCACTTCGGCGGCGGCGTCTTCTTTGCTGGATGCGAGGTAGAACACGCGCTGACCGTGATGGTTGTAGCGGCCTTCGGACCTTGGCGGCTTCGGTGGCGGCCCCATGTCCTTGGGAACGAGCCGTGATGGGCCTTCGACTCGCCTTGCCCGCCACCATCGATCTCGGGTGAACGTGCTCGTCGGAAACTCGGCGATCTGCTCCAGAAACTCACGCCCGAGAGGGTGGTCGGTGCCGAGGTATGGATACTTGGTCAGCCAATCGACGAACTCTTCGAGCTTGGGGGCGTACTCGGAACGCCACTGGTCCCACTGCTCGTCCGCGAGTTCCTCTTCGGCTGATTTTTGTCCGATCTCGCTGCTGAGGTCTTGCTCGGTGCCGCAGTTGAGGCAATACAACCCGGAAGCGACCTCCTCCCTCTTGCTTTCGGGGACGCCCTGATCCATGAGGAAGTCGGTCATCTCGATCTGGTTGCCAAGCACCCAGATGTACTCCCCGCTCTCACGTGGCTGGCAGTTGTAGCAATAGGCCACCTCGGGCTGGAGAGCCTCGATCCACTCGTCGATCGACTTGCCGCGCTTCTTCTTGGCGATGACCGCCCCCTCGTCCAGTGGTTATCGCCTTGATTGTATTGTCCTCAATACGCCTAGACGGATGAACAAGCGTTCTGCGGCGGTGGCACCGCCCACACAATTCCTGCCAAGCCAATCACCGGCCGCTCCACATACTCAAATGTCCACAGTCCTGGGGGAACAGCAACCGGAAGAAATATCTCGGTAAAGAACTCTCGGTTTCGGGGGGGCGATTCAGCGCGCACCAAGGGGGGGCGATTCAGCGCACCGGGGAGGGCGATTCAGCGTGGATAAGTCACTGGATTCACAGGATTGTGCACAGGCCGCCCGGGCTACTCCGGGCGGTCGGTTTGTATCAGGAGTTGGGTCCGGCGCACGGGGGCGTGCGAGGGCTTGAGGAGCAGGCCGCCCATCACGTCGTGGAGCCTCGCGTCGGGGTACACGAGGCAGACCTGCCGGAGCGCCTTGCGGAAGGCCTTCTTGAAGTCCTTGGACCGCCCGTAGTCCTGCCCGAACTGCTCCATGAGGTTCGACCAGCTCACCTTCACGCCCCGGTGATCGCTGACCCGTTGCAGGCGGTGTGCGAGCCAGGTGTAGATGTCGAGAGCCAAGGCTGAATGTTTGAGGGCGGCGAGCGCCCGGTAGTCCAGAGGCACGGCGTGCCGGAGGAGAGTGTCGAAGAAGTCCTCCGACAGCTCAAGCTCTCCCGGCCACAGCGTCTGCTGTGACCCATCATGGAGCCCGTTCGCAATCCAAGCGTCAAACCGCTTGATCGGCTTGGCGTCGATCGTGGAGACAAGGCATCCGTCGGTCATGCCGAGCGTCATACGGCAGGCCGCGAGGGCCTGCAACTGCTTCCGCAGGGCGGTGTACCCGCCCCTCGGTCCGCCCGTGCCGTGCAGCCCGAGCTGCAGCAGGAACTGCCGCATGCTCTCGCCGATGCCGATGACCCTGCTCCTCGTCTGGACGGCCTCAGTGCTCACATGCACCATGACGAGACGGGGAATCGCTCCATAAGGAAGCGGCTGATCAACCCAGCCGAGCCCGTTCCACAGCCTTCCGGCCTCGACCAGCAGGCTCTTGTTGCCGTTGGTCCGCTCGAACGAACGCTCCGGTGTGGCCTTCCTGGGCATGCCCACCTGACAAAGCACCGTGTGGGAGAACTGCAGCCGGTCAGGGGGTTCCGCACTGATCCGGTCGTGGGCGAACAACAGCTTCCCCTGGTGCGGCGTGATCCGTGTGGATGAGGGTTCCTCCTCCGAGTCGCTCACAGATACCCGTGCTTCTTGAGCCAGGGGCGTAGCGCCTCTTCGAGAATGTCCTTGAGTGTGTTGGGCGTGACGCCGTCGATCTGGCGTTGCAGGGCGGCACGCTTGAGTGCCCTGGCGTAGTCGGCCCGGATGCGGGTGCTGACGTGCAGCCGCCCCTGCTCGGGGACGTGCTTGTCCCCGAACACAAACTGCTGCTCGGCGTCCTGGCTCGTGGGTGATGCCTTGGGCTGGATGCCCTCGGTAAGTGTTCGTCGTTCATTCATGTGGCTGCCTCCTTGATTGATGTCGTTGAGAGAAGTTGCTCGGGCAGGATCTCGGCAAAGAGCGCATCAAGCTCATCCGCCGCGTCGGTTGTGCGGGCTTTCATGTCCCACACCACGGCACCCTGCCCCGGCGCATCCGCATAGATCTGTCGGAGTGTGACCGGCGTGTCGGCGACGGCGAGCGACAACGCCGACGCCGCGTCTTTCATGTCCCTGGTGAGTCGGTAGTGTCTGCCCACCATGCTGAGCACGATCACCGCGGGCGGCGTGCCCCCACGGATGTCCTGGGCCTGGCGCAGCACCTCCGTGACCTTGGCGAGGGCTCGGACTTCGAGCATCGACGCCTTGCAGGGCAGCACCGCCAGGTCGGCCCTGAGCAAGAGCGCCCGGCTTGTCTCGGTGTTGCTCCCCGGCCCGTCCGCGATCACGAACTCCGCCTCCTCATTCAGTGTCGGTAGCTCGTTCAGGATCGCGTCCGCGTCGCGGAGCGTCACCGCGCGGATGCCGTCGTGCAACTCCCTCGCCCATTCCGACGAACTCTGCTGCGTGTCGCAGTCGGCGAGCACGATGGAGCGCCCCTTGCGGGACAGCCATGCGGCGAGGTGGACCGCAAGCGTGGACTTGCCGACACCACCCTTGTTATTGGCGATCGCGATAATCATGCTCGACGACTAGCACGGCAGGCGTGCGGTTGGCAAGCATTCATTCGCGCCGGCGTGCGATCTCTCCGGCGGTGTGGCGCGACGGCCACACCTCCCTCTGACCAGCGGGCTATCTTGCGAGCCGTCTTGCGGGTCGGCAGGCCGTACAGCCCCATAGATGGCAGGACGGCCAGCCATCGGGCTGCATGGATGGACGGCGGGCGGGCTCGATGGCAGGCTTTCACCGTGAAAGAACGTCCTAAGCACCGCTTAGGGGAGACGTCTGAACCAAATCATGCTCTGCCTGCCATTCCCCGCCCGCCGCTCAATCAGCCTGCGCAGACCACGCGATTGCGAGCAAGTAGCCCGCTGGTCACGGTGTCAGATTGTGTCCCTTCGGTTCCGTTCCGAGCACGCTATTGCGTCCTCGTAGAGCCGGTAGGCGAGCCGCCTGGTCGCCTCCGGGTCGGGCCAGCCCTGCTGGGCCTCGGCCTGTTCCACGAAGGCGCGCAGGGCGCATCGGTGGAACAGGTCGTCGTGGATTGCCTCGCCGCTCACCGCCTGGCCCCGTACAGCTCGCGCCGCACGACTTCGAGCAGCTCCAGCCGCACGCCCTCGGGAGGAACGCGGAGCGGTCGGTCGTCGGCCCGCATCTCCGACGCGATAACCATGTGGTCCTTGAGGTCACGCGAGACGAGCACGCACCGCTCCTCGGTGCAAAACACCTGCCACGGGAACCGCTCGGCCTCGTGGCTATAGATCACGTCGGTCACGCCGATCTCGTCGGCGATAGCCGCCCGGTAGCCCGCCTCGTAGGCATCTCCCAGAGCTTGAGCGAGTCCGGATACGGACACGTCTTGGAAGTCGAGCGAGTCGCGGCCCCGCGCGTCCAGCGTCTCGACGCCCAGGCGGTCGCGGGCGATGCCCGCGAGGATGTGTGTGATGGGTCTGCCGGTCATGCTCATGGCCTCGCCTCCTTTCTCCTGGGGGTGCGCGGTTTCTCGAAGACCACGCACACGTCGTGCAGGCCGGGGATGAACGAGGATCGGTACACCTTGCGCCCGCTCGACGCGCCGTGGCTGAATCGAACGATGTCGGTGCAACACTGCACGAGTCCGGTGTCGAATGCAAGACGTTTCGTGTGGTAGACAAGGGGCACGAAGCCCGCGTCTCGGTCCTGGTAGTCGCCCATTAGGATGGCGAGCCTGCCGCCGGGACGGAGCACGCCCGCCGCTGCCTCGATGAACAGCGCGTACCGCTCCAGGAACGCACCGAGCGTCGGCGTTCTGGACAGGTCGCGCCCGTCCGCGGCGTAGAGCTTCTGCCGCCAGTACGGCGGGTGGGCCCAGACGAAGTCGGCCAGGCCGCCATTGGCGAGCTGCTGCATCGACTCGGCGCTCGTGGCGTCGAAGCCCTCGTGGATGTCACCGCTGCGGCAGTCCATGCCCAGCTCACGGCACACATCGGCGCACGTCCCGCTGCCAGTCATGGGGTCGAGCACAACCCTCGGCTTGAAGTAGAGCAGCAGGTCTCGGATGAGGTTGCCTCCACAGTTGCCGGGGTAGCTGCGCTTGCCGTATGCGCCCGCGTCGGCGTGGTGGTAAAGGCTCGTCAGCCTCGGCACGGGGCTGGTATTCATCGGTGCTCTCGGGAGAAGCGCAAATCGGGCTTGTTTGAGTGGGCCTCGCAAGACAGGCTTTCGCCTGCGAGCAAGGAATGGATTGATTGAGGTTGAGTTCATGTTGATGGCCTTTCTGTAGAAATGGCGGGCCTCCTCGGCCCGCCGGTTGAAGTGATCGCCTTACGCGGACTGCTCGTTGCGGTCCTCGTAGACGCGGAGCGAGATCCGCCCGTCGAGCGGCACGGCTTCGATCTGGATGTTGAAACCCTTGCCGTCCTTGTGCGGCCACGCGGACCCGATGCGGGTCCAGACGCCCTTCTGGTTCTCGCGGTCGCGGACCTGGTAGGCGATGTGGCTTGGTGCATTGCTGTTGTTGTTCGTCTCGGTCATGTTCAGTCTCCTTGGTTGGTGTTGCGGGACACGCCCACCGCGTCCCGATGGCACACCTCCAGAAGCCGCGGACAGAGGGGGCGCAGCGCACCGTCAAGCGAAAGGCCGAAGGCTTCCGCTCGCGGAAAGCGGCCTTGGCAGCTTGACTGCCCCGACGCGGCTTCACGTTGCCATCGGAGGGACGCGAGGCGGTGTCACACACCAAAGGGAGTCGCATGGCCGACGACAACTTGTGGCAAGCACAACGCAACCGCCACGGGCGTCCGTCGTAGCCATGCAATCGGAGCGCGTTTGTTCTTCCATGAGAGTGTGCGCGTTTACCGGATAGCAAGGTTTCTCTGGCAGGATGGATCGATGCTGCGGATGACACAGAACAACAGTGCTGGCAGGGCCAAGAGCTACTACAGCACGGCGGACTACTACACCGAGGGTCAGGAACTTATCGGCTTCTGGCGTGGCAAGGGCGCCGCGATGCTCGGGCTCTCGGGCACCGTCGATCGGTGTGACTGGGACCGGCTCTGCGACAACCTCCGTCCAGACACCGGCGAGGCTCTGACCGTGCGGCGCAAGGCCGAACGCCGCGTCGGCTACGACCTCAACTTCCACGCGCCCAAGAGCGTTTCGCTACTGTATGGGCTGACGCGCGACGAACGTTTGCTCGACGCCTTCCGTGACTCGGTGCGGGCGACAATGGACGACATCGAGGATGAGGCCAAGGCCCGCGTGCGCTCGAAGGGACGCAACGAGGACCGCACCACAGGCAACCTGGTATGGGGCGAGTTCACGCACTTCACCGCTCGCCCCGTCGATGGTCTGCCGGACCCGCACCTGCACGCGCACTGCTTCGTGTTCAACGCCACGCACGACGGCGAGGAATCACGCTGGAAGGCTGCGCAGCTCGGCGATATCAAGCGTGACGCCCCGTACTTCGAGGCTGTCTTCCATGCCCGCCTGGCTCGCCGGCTCGAGGAACTCGGGCTGGCGACACAGCGCACCGCCAAGGGCTGGGAACTCGCCGGGCTCGATCCGCAGACGATGGAGAAATACTCCCGCCGGACTGCTCTCATCGAGCAGGCCGCCCGCGACAAGGGCATCACGGACCCGGACCTCAAGGCCGAACTCGGGGCCCGCACCCGGTCGTCCAAGGCCGCCGAACTCACGATGCCTGATCTCGAATCCGCCTGGCGGTCCCGTCTGACCGACGCCGAAGCCGATCGCCTGGATTCCCTCGCCAACCGGATCGGCCGCGACACCATTGCGGAGGATGACACTGCCGCCCGCGACGCGGTCGCCCGCACGATGGAGCACGTCTTCGAGCGTGCGTCCGTCCTCCCGGAGCGAACACTCCTGGCCGAGGCCCTCAAGCAGGGTGTCGGCAAAGCGAGCCGAGAGTCGATCGAGGCCCTCACCGAGTCCCAGGATCTGATCCACGCCGAGCGCAAGGGCCAGCGTCTCGTCACCACCAAGGAAGTCCTCGAAGAGGAGTCCCGGATGCTCGCGTTCGCCCGCGAGGGACGTGGGGCGTGCCGCCCGGCCACTACCGAACCGATCGCCTTTCACCGTGAATGGCTCAACGAGCAGCAGAAGGACGCGGTGCGTCACGTCCTCCACTCCCGGGACCGCGTGACCATCGTCCGAGGAGCCGCCGGGGCGGGCAAGACCTCCGCCATGCAGGAGGTCCGCGAAGCGGCCGAAGCCTCCGGCGTGACCATCCACGCCTTCGCACCTTCATCCGGCGCAAGCCGCGGCGTGCTCCGCTCGGAGGGGTTCCACGACGCCGACACGGTCGCCGCACTCCTCGCCAATCCCAAGCTCCAGGACAAGGTGCGTGGCTCGCTCATCCTCATCGACGAGGCCGGGCTCGTCGGCATGCGCACCATGAACGCGATCTTCGACCTGGCCGCGAAACAGGACGCCCGCGTGCTGCTCGTCGGCGACGAGCGTCAGCACGGCCCGGTCGAACGCGGCTCCGCGCTCCGCCTGCTCGAAGACGAGGCGGGGCTGCACCCCGCCGAGATCAAGGAGATCCAACGCCAGAAGGAACGCTACAAGGCCGCGATCGAGAACCTGAGCGAAGGCCGCACGGCCAAGGGCTTCAAACGCCTTGACGACCTCGGCTGGATTCGGGAGATCGACGACGAGCACAGGGACCGCGCCCTCGCGACCGCGTATGTCGATTCGGTCGAGAGCGGCGCCAGCACGCTCGTGGTCTCACCGACGCACGCCGAAGGCAACCGGATCACCCGTGCGATTCGACAGGCCCTTCGCGAGCGCGGACTGCTGGATACGCAGGGGTGTGCGTTCCCCGAGCTGATCCCCGCCAACCTCACGCTGGGCCAGAAACGGGACGCGGCGAGCTACCAGTCGGGCGACGTGCTTGTCTTCCACCAGAACGCCACGGGCCATCGCAAGGGCCAACGTCTTGTCATCGGGCAGAACGAGGTGCCGTTCGATCTTGCCGAGCGGTTCACGGTGTACCGCCAGTCTCGCCTGGAACTTGCGCCCGGAGACCATCTCCGCATCACACGCAACGGCCGGTCGGTTGACGACAAGCCCCTCAACAACGGCGACCTCTACCGCGTCGATCACTTCACGCCGGAAGGTGATCTCGTCGTCAGCGGAATCGGCAAGCGCGACCGGGCGACAAAGACCATCCCGATGGACTACGGGCATCTGACCCACGGCTTCGTGGTCACGAGCCATGCCAGTCAGGGCAAGACGGTGGACCGAGTCATCATCGGCCAGTCGTCGCGTTCGTTCGCCGCGTCGTCGAAGGAGCAGTTCTACGTCAGCGCCTCACGCGCCCGCAAGCAGGCGCTCGTCTTCACGGACGACAAGGACGAACTCCTCCAGGCTGTCAGTCACGGAGACGACCGAATCAGCGGCGCCGAACTCGTCGCCGGCATGACCGACCAGCACCGCCGCATTGTGCTCGACCGTCTCGCCGAGCAGCAACGCGGAGCGGAACTCCCGATTACCACACGCGACCATGAGGGCATAGAGCATGAGCGATAGTCTGATCGACAAGTACGCCAAACGACCGCCCTCGCAGCTCGCCGAGCATGCAGAACCCGAGACGGATGACCTCGGATGCTTCGGGTGGCTGCGCGGCGTCCGCGACCGTGCAATCATGCTCGAACTCCGCAAGAAGGACGGCCATGTGCTCGCGGTCGGCTACGCATGGATCGAGCGGATGGAGTACCAACCCGAAGAGGGAATCGTGCTCTACTTGCCGGGCAGGCAAATAACACTAAGTGGAACATCACTCAACGCAGTGCCCGAACACCGGAGTGGCGCAAGCCTCTTTGCGGGCCTTATTCAGCATCGGGTGCCCTGGATCAGAGAAATCGACAGCAACAAGTCGCTCGGCGCTACCAACTCGTCTGTCTCAGTTGACTCGATCCGTTGGGAGGAATGACCCATTTGCCTGTTATACGAGTCTGCGCGGAATCAAAATCGCCACGGGCGACTTCGATGTATTGCCCCAAAGAGGTTATTCGCCCGGCCACACACAAATCGAGCCATCGGCGCAGATCGCGGCAAGCGGCGCAAACTGTGTTGAGCTTGACATCGCCACCGCAACAATGTCAGTGTTTGCCCCCGTGTACTCACGCTGCACATGGGTTTCTTCACTGGCATAGTCGGGAGTACGCACCTCGCGAACGATATGATCACGCCCTCCGGCGATGACTCTCTTTCCGTCGCAGCTAACGGCAGCCGGAGTATCACCAAACAAGCGAGAACTAGAAACTGGTCCGCCGCTTGCAACCCCGATCATCTGACTCGGTGGTTCCAGCACCATGAGTTCCGGTGACACGCCATAGACCTTCTGCTCTTCGGCATTCCGATGGATGAGTCGTGGGATGGACTTTGTCTTCCAGGCCCACAGTGTCAATCCGGGGCTAAATGCGTGCAACTCATCTGACCTCGCAAACCAGAGCGCTGTCGTCGGGTGCAGCTCTGGATTTACGAATCGGCACCCGGCCAGGCATCGATTCTCTGGGGTCTCCTCCTGCCCGGACTCTGTCGACCATGCCACCCACTTCCCGCTTGATGCACCAGCCACGACGTGACTGCCGAGCGGGCTAAAAACAACGGCATGTCCCGTGAGCCGATTGTCACCACGCACCGTCACGATCGGCGTGCCCGATCGGTCCCATACAATGAGAGACCCGCCATTCTCTCCCGGGAACGTGACCGCTAGCAGCGATCCGTCTTGGCTGACTGCCGCACGTTGTATGTGACCGGGCGGCAGCGCGAACAGATACCCGCGACGTTGACCAGGGCCAACTTCCTTGCGAAAGAGCTGCTGGCGGGTCGTCGTATCCCATGCCTCCGCGTGAGTATCGGTGACAGCGAGGAGCGTGCGCCCATCCCCGCCGATCGCGATACCACGTGGAACCCCATCCACGGAAAAGCGGATGCACTTAGCCTCCACGCTGGCGGGATCAGCTTGCTCCGTATCGGTGGGCTCGGTCGGTTCCGGGCGAACTTCTGGCTGTTGGATCTGTGGCTGGGCGTGATTGAGCCCCACCGCACCAGAACAAGCCGCTTCGCTCGTGGGTGACGTAGCGATACAGGCGGCCAGAGCCGCTGACAGTGACACAACTCTCGCACGAGTTGGCAAGAGTGGGCATTTGCGGCTTCTGCTGAGCACCCAAGCGGGCAAGCATGCAGGGTGCCATTTGACATGAAACTCGGCGTCAGCGCTATGAGGACCGTTCGACATCAGTGCGATTCCATGTTGACTATTCGTTGGCATTGTGGTTTTCTCGATTGCATGCGACCTCGTGAATCATCAATAACAACCTCTGTTCAAGAGGCACAACAAGCAACTTGGCGTGCGCCTATCGCAGCTCTCGCATATGGGTAAAGACGAATACCTAACGCTGCGAGAAGACCTCCGTGCTGCTCTTGGAAATGACTCCGACTCGTATGCCGAGATCCGTGAAAGAGCAAAGTCTGTACGCTCAATCATCATGGCGGAGATTGCTCGTGCGTTGACTGCCAGCCTCAACGCTGAAGCCAAGCAACGCCCGCAGGACACGCTGATCGAGAAACGCGAACTTGCTTCGTGGGTAAACCACGAACTCCGGCAACTCGGACTCACGCTCGCCTTCCCCGGCACGGGCCGACCCGCCATACTAACCGCGACTCCGGGCCGGCGCGATGCAGATGAAGGCAGTCGCTTCCGGCTCGAATCAAAGGATGATCGAGGCCGGCGCATCATGTCTCCCTCCCTGATGTGGATGCCGGAGCTTGATCCGATCGAGAACCCTCCTCGAATCGAGGGCGGGGCACGGTGTCGATAGTGCCCTGCGTTCTCAAGCTGTGATCTGTTGTTTCGGAAGACCACTCCACAACACGCCCCGGCTCGACACGACCGTTCGCGTCGCCGAGCGGGTTGGCCGCCGCATACAGACGCATCCCATCTCCACTCCACGCGACGCCCGTGTAGACCTCCGATTTCCCCGCAACGAGACGCAACGAGAGCTGCTGTGAACCGATGTGCCAGACGCATACCTCACCCGAGGCCGCGTCCGCTCTGCTCAGCAGGCCGCTGCTGCTCGCCAGCCGGGAGCCATCGGGCGAGAACGCGAGCCCGGACACCTCGAGGGTGTGCGCTCGGAGCGTGGCCAGAACCTCACCCGATCGCATGTCGAGAACACACACCGCCCGGTCATCTGAGCCCGTCGCGATTTGTGTTCCGTCGGGAGAAAAGGCAACCGCCGTGACCTGCGCAGTATGCACGGACTTCACCCACAACTCGTTGCCGGATTCGATCTCGATCATTCTCACAGAACCATCGACTCCGCCGACCGCGAGGAGCTTGCCCCACCCGTCCATCGCGAAAGGTTCGTCGTCTCGAAGCGACGCCAACACGCTGGTGAGTGCGTCGCCCAAGTCGCCCATGATCGCGGCGTGCCCGCTGAGCACAAGATCGTCCGTGATTGCGAGGTCATCCGCGCCCTCAATAGCCTCACCCACATCGCGAGCGGAAGAGCCCGAAAGTTCGACGACGCTGAGTATGCGGCGGTCGGTTCTGGATCGAAGGTCGCCACGCAAGCCCGTTGAACGCTCGACGCCGTTCTCGCGGAGCAACACAAGCGACTCGCCCTGGCGGGCCATCGCCCTGATGCCCGCGAACGCGGAGTAGATCGTCCGCTCCGGCCCGGTGTCCTCGACCGACCACATCCGGATGCCCCCCGACGACTCGACACCCGCGACGAAGCCGCCGTCGGAAGAAATATCCACACCGATCATGGTGGTGCCGTCGCCGGGGTAGAGACCCGCCACCCGCCCCGAACCGAGGTCCCAACGGGTGATGCCGGTGGGGCCGGTGGTGATGAGCTGCGTTCCGTCGGGGTGGAACTGCGGGCTCAGGAGCCCGAAGGGTCGGCCGTAGGGCTTGGTCTCCAAGAGCGGGTGATCAGCAAGCATCTGCTGGTGCGGGATCACGGTCTGCAGATGCGAGCCGTCCGAGGCATCCCATACATACACCTCGCCATGAACCTTTGACCGGAGCGGTCGGACAAACTCGCCGAAGCTCTGGCTCGCAACACGCCGCCCCTCATCATCGAACGCGATGCCCGTAATCACGCCGGTCTGCCGCGGCATGCGCGAGACGATGCGTTGCCGGGACAAGTCCCAGACCTGCGAGGCGCTGTCGGCGTACCCGATGGCGAGCTTTGCGCCGTCGCGTGAGAACGCGGCGGCCGTGACCGCGCCGTGCTGGATGTCCGAACTGTTGGACAGCGGATTGAGCGGGTCGTTGCCGCGCAGCCGCTGCGCAAGATCCGTCACCCGACCGGAGGGAATCTCGAAGAGCAGGAGTCCGTTGTCGAGGTCGCCCACGAAACACTTGGAGCCGTCATCCGACAGAGCCATCGCCGAGGCGTCCACGCCCGTGCTGATCTCGTGGACACGGGAACCGCTCGCGATGTCGAGCACGAGCAGGGTGGAAGAGCCGCCGGCGGTGATCGCGACGAGTCGTTCGCCGGCCCGGTCCATCGCGATATCGAGGAACGGCGTGGCATCCCTGAACAGCACACTCCCGCTGCGTGTGTCGGCCACCGTCAATCCGCCGGACTGGTCGAGCGCCGCGAGTATCCGCCCGTTCGGGCCGACGCTCACCCGTGTCCACGGGGAGTCGATCGGCTCAAGCAGGAACGGCGACGGGGCCGAGGCACGACGACGCAGATAGCCCCACTCGAAGCCCCTTGGGTCTGGCTCCGCCGAACCGGTCTCATATTTGGCGAGCAGACGCGCCGCCTCGTCGGTGCGACCGTCATCGAGCGCGATCTGCGCGTCCCGCATGTCCGCGAAGTGCTCCCGCATGATCCGCTTGGTGTTCGCGTCGGACTCTCCCGCCTGTGCTTCGCTCGTCAGCGTGCGTTGATCGCTGGCCTCGCGTGCAAAGTGCAGCGCCGCCAGACTGCCGCCCGTCAGCGACATAAGGACGAGCACCAACAGCGAAGTCAGCACCGGTCGGCGAAGACCCCATCGCAGCGCACGACCCGTAGCACCGGGAAGTTTCGCGTGGACGGGCTTGCCCGAAAGGAACCGCCTGAGATCGTCGGCCAGAGCGCTCGCGCTCTGGTACCGGTCGTGCGGACGCTTCTCAAGACACATCAGAGTGATCAGTGCGAGGTCCGGCGGGACGCGATCGTTCCGGCTTTGCGGTGAGCGTGGCCGCGCCCACGCGATCTGGTGCAGCGTCTCTTCCCGTCCGGCCCCGTTCTCGATCGGAAACGGTGGCCGCCCTGTGAGCAGGAAGTACAGGGTCGCCCCCAGCGCGTAGATGTCGGCGCGGGCGGTGGTCGGGCCGAGCCGCCGGTCGGCCTGCTCGGGCGGCATGTAGTGCGGCGTGCCGAGCGACTGCTCCGATCCGGTCAGCTCGCCGTCGCGGTCCAGCAACTTGGCGAGCCCGAAATCGGAGATCCGCGGTTGCCCGCCCTCGTCAAGCAGGATGTTCTCCGGCTTGAGGTCCCGGTGCAGGATGCCCTGGCTGTGGGCGCTCTCACAAGCATCCGCCGCCGCCGCGATGATGGCGGCGGCCGAGGCGGGTTCCATCGGGGTCGCCCGCGTCGTCCGATGGAGATCACGCCCCTTGACCCGCTCCATGATGATGCAGGGCACCGAGTCCGTCGGACGCACCTCGATGACTCTTACGATGCCCGGGTGACTCAATCGGGTCAGGGCTTCGGCCTCGACGCCGAATCTGCGAAGCGCCTGCGGGTGCTCGCGGTACTCCCGCCTGAGAAACTTGATCGCGACCGTCTCGCCGGAGGCTCTGTTGATCGCCTCGTAGACCTCACCGAACTTCCCGCCGCCGAGCCGCCCGACGATCGCGTAGCCGTCGAGCACGACATCCGCTTCTTCGGCCAGCAGACTCGACAAGGAAGACACGCCCAATGCCGCGGTCTCTGGATGATCCGGCTTCCCGGCGTGTTCTCGGGCTTTCTGTGTTCTGCGAATCGCCTCGAACGCTCGCCGCAGCGCGTCCGCCCGGTCGGGGTGACGCGCCAGAAGCTCGTTGAGGGAGCTGTCGCTCAGGTCAGCGCCGGAGGTGATATGGGCCTCGGCAATGCCGAACGCCTCCGCGTCGCAGGGTTCGTGTTGGTGGTCTGGTGTATTCATGAGGAGGAGAGGTTCATCGAGGTTGACCCGAGCCATTCCCGCAGCTTCGGGCGGGCCCGCATGAGCCGAGCGTTCACTGCTGGGCGTGTCTGCCCCAGCTCGGTGGCGATCTCGGCGAGCGTCATGCCACGAAAGTAGTGCATCTCCACGACCTGCCGATCCGACTCGGAGAGTGACTGCACCGCTTCGCTCAGGCGACGGAGCCGCTCACGGCGTCGCTCCAGGCGGCTCGGCGATGGGCCATCGTCGTTGTCCATGTCGGTTTCGAGACGGCGCAATGACCGCTTGGCGCGACGCCCGAAGTTCCGAACGACGTTCAGTGCGACTGGCCGCATCCAAGCCCGAAAGCATCTCGTGGGATCGCTATCGACTTCGAGCGTGGGTATTGAGCGGAGTATCTTGACTGCGACCTCTTGCACGATGTCCTCGACCGGGTAGTGACGGCGCAGGACTTCGCCCGTCATGCCCGCAACCATTGCGCGCAGCTCGTCGTAGTGACGGCTGAGCACTCGGTCGGCCGCCCGTTCATCGCCTCCGATGGCGGCCAGTATGAGCTGATCGAGTTCGTCCACGTCAAAACCTCAAGAAAGTCGCCCGGTGGGGAGAGAGCGCGGGCGCCCCGCGCGCACTCAAGTTTACGGAGGCAATCCGCCTCCGGGGGCCGACCACCCGCGTGGCGGCAAACCCCGCAACCTCACGGCCCGGCCGGTTGGTCTCCCCGCTCGGAGCGGGAGCTATCGCTCGGCCTCGCCGGGGTGCGAAACGGGCGGCCGCCCGGGAGGTATGGCGATGTCTGAGTTCTTCGAGTTCATGAAAGTCCTGATCGGGTGCGGGACCGTCGTGTTCCTCACCATGATGGTGCTCCTCGCCCTCCCGCAGAGCAAGCTCAGGCTGGTGGGGCTGGAGCTGACCAAGTGGGTCATGGCGCTGGGGCTCCTGGTGATGATCCCCGGGCCGCTCGATGTCCTGCCCGATGTAGCCCCTCCCTTCACCTACATCGACGACATCGGATACCTGGTCGCCGCGATCGCGGCCATCAAGTCCGCCCGCGCCGACGGCCGCAAGCGGAAGCTCATGGAGGAGATCGAGCTGGCCGAGATGCAGGCCCGAAGGGACGCCGCGACCGCCGACGAATCGGACACAGCAGGCTCAGTCCCATCGAAGGAAACGGAGGCCGCCGATGTCGCGTGAACTCATCGAAGTCCCGCTGGACAAACTCATCCTGCTCCCACAGGTCCGCACCGTGTCCGGCATGGATGACGAGACACTCAGTGGGCTCGCCGACAGCATCAAAGAAAGCGGCGTGCAGCAGCCGGTTCTGGTCCGCCGCGAGGCGGACGGCCTGGTCGTCCTGGATGGCGAACGCCGCGTTCGGGCGTCGAAGCTGGCGGGGTTGAAGTCGGTCCCCGCGATTGTGGATGATACGAAACTGACACCCGCGGAGGTCACCGAACGTCAACTCCTCCTGGATGCTCAGCGGGTCGGGCTCTCGGTCACAGAGCGTGCCGAGGCGATCGAGTGTCTCGTCACCGACACCGGATGGTCCGTTGAACAGACGGCCAAGAAGCTCGGTATCTCGGCGGCGAGCGTCACCAGAACCCTCGCGGTGCTCAAACTCCCGGACGAGATCCTCCAGCACGTTGAAGCGGGACGGATCAGTGCCGACGCGGCGTACCAGCTCTCGCGCGTCTCGGACCCCGGCGAACAAGCCCGACTCGCCGAGCAGGTCACGGACGGGCTGCTGACTCGCGACGCGCTCACCCGCAAACTCAAGAGGGTCCGCCGCTCGCAGGAAGCCAGGCGCGGCACGCGCGTCACCGCCGCCATCGGCTCCGGGCAGACCATCACCTTCGTCGGTGGCGACCTGACGCTCGACACCGTGACCGACTGGCTCGAACAGCTCCTCACCAAGGCACGGAAGGCCAAGGCGCAGGGGCTCACATTGCAGACCTTTGTGAGTGCGCTCCGCGACCAAGCAAAGGCTGCGGGCAAGTCGGGAGGGAACGCGTGATGCGCCTGCTCCACCGACGCAAACCGAAGTCGTCGCCGCATCCCTGGGAACCGAGCGCCCCTTTGCTGCATTGGGCCGCGGGCTCCCCCTGGTCTGTCGGCGACTCATTCATGGGCACGATGGTCTTCGGCTCCACGGGCTCGGGCAAGACCTCTGGCTCGATGGCCGCGCTCTGCCGGGCCATGCTCCGGGCCGGGTACGGCGGGCTGTTCCTGACCGTCAAACCGGAGGATCGACAGACCTACACCGAGTATGTCCGTGACACGCACCGTCTGTCGGATCTTTTGGTGTTCTCCCCCGATCACCTGCTCCGCTACAACTTCATCGCCGACGAGATGACGCACTCCCGAAACCCCGTTGGCCTGGTCGAGAACCTGACCACGCTCATTATGACCGTCACCGAACTCGGCGAGCGGGGAAGCACAGCGGGTTCGGGCGGTGAAAACGAGCGGTACTTCCGACTCGAAGCCATGCGGCTCTGCCGGAACGCGCTGCTCGTCCTCGTGCTGTCCGGCGAGCTCGTCACCATCCCCAACCTGCACAAGCTGATTGTCTCCGCGCCGCAGTCACTCGAACGCATCCAGGGCGGCGAGTGGCAGGCGACCTATTGCGGCGAGTGCCTGCAGCTCGCAGACAACGCCGACAAGACCGCATCCCAGCGGGCGGACTTCGATCTGGCGCTCTCGTATTTCCTGCACGAGTGGCCCGCGCTCTCACACCGCACACGGAGCGTCGTGCAGTCCACCCTGACCTCAACAACGGACATGCTCAGCCGCGGCGCGGCCCGAGACATGCTGAGTTCGCCGTCGCCGAATGTCTCGCCCTCGATGATGTACGACGGCAAGGTCATGATCGCCGATTTTCCGGTGCTCGTGTACCGGGATGTCGGACAGCTCATCCAGGTCATCCTGAAGTTCATGTGGCAGCGGGCGCACGCCCGCCGTGACACCACGAAGAACAATCGCCCGACGTTCATCGTCTGTGACGAGGCGCAGTTGCTTCTCGTGGAAGAGGACCACCGTTTCCAGGCGATCTCGCGCAGCACACGCACGGCGTGCCTGTACGCGACGCAGTCCGTCAGCGGGTTGGTGGACGCGCTCGGCTCCAACTCCGAGCCACGGGTCCACAGCCTCCTGACCAACTTGCAGACTCGCGTCTGCCACCAGCAGACCGATGTGCGCACGGTTGAGTACATGCAGCAACTCATCGGTAGAAGTCGGTCTCTGCTCATGAGCGGCAACCAAACCCGGGATGAGAACTGGCTCGCGCCGATGTTCGGGCAGGACAACGGCGCGTCGTCGGGCTTCAGCGAAGCGTGGGAGTTTGAGCTCCAGGCTGGAGACCTCAACGGACTCGCCAAGGGCGGACCGCCGCACTGTGTGACCGAGGCGATCGTCTACCAGGGGGGACGCCGTTTCCCGAACGGCCGGACCTGGCTCAAAGCCCGTATTCCACAGGAGCCCCGCCGTGCGTGACCAACCCGAACCCAAGGGCTGGACGCCCATCGAAGACGCCCAGAACGCCGCGTCCATCCTCATGCTCGTGGCGCAGTCGCTCGCCGCGCCCGTCGAAGTGTTCCTCCGCACACGCTTCGGCCGC
This sequence comes from Phycisphaerales bacterium, assembly GCA_027019265.1. Lineage (GTDB taxonomy): Bacteria > Planctomycetota > Phycisphaerae > Phycisphaerales > UBA1924 > UBA1924. The sequence goes on along the minus strand of JALUWX010000002.1, from coordinate 19,461 downwards.
CGCTACTTCGGCGTGCCGGCGTTCCTCGGATTCATGGCCGTGCCGATGTGGATGCTCTTCTGGCCGCGCGAGGACCCAACCCCCATCTTCGTCTTCTGGGGGCTCTACATCCTGATGCAGCTCCGGGCCCGCATCGAGGGGTGGATCATGGTCGCGCGGGGTGACATTGTCCACACCCGCTACAACGGTCGCCCTCGCCTGGCTCGCATCTTCAAGAACACCCACGAGCACAAGCTCAAGGGCTTCCACGAGCCCGCGCTTGTCGTCATCGTCGGCATGTTCATGCTCGCCGTCAGCGAGCCGCTCGGCAGCTTCCTGATGACCTCGGGCTTCTGCCTGGGGCTCGTCAACTCCGTCATTGAAAGCATCGAGCGCAACCGCGCGATGTCCATGCACGACGCCTGGATCGAGCAGCAAGACCAAGCCGCGCGGTTCCGCGAGATGCAGGACCGTTGACACTCACACCAAACAGAAGGAGTCACCAATGAACCCGCAAGAGAACCTGAGCCGCAGCAAGGAAGTGCTCGACGCCTACTTCCGACAGGGACTGCACGAGCTGGGAGCCGCCCTGTACCCGGGTGGCACCGCGGCTCAGCACCCCGAGTACGGCATGATCGGCACCAAACCGCCCAGCATGGTGGTCGAGGGCCTCAAGGGCGAAACCGATCCCGCTGCCCGCCGCGATGACATCGAACCCTCGCAACTCCAAGCACACATCGAGCAGGCCCAGGAGCGAGCAGCCCCCGAGCCGGACATCTCACCCGAACCCGAGATCGACCGGGACTGATTGCACACCGGAGCCCACGCCATGATCCTCATCTTCGCAATCGCCACCATTGCCGGAGCGGTGACGTTCGCTGCATGCAAGCATGCGCAAGGGAACGATAGCCGGACCTCTTCAGCGCAGCCTGAATGGACCGGGCACATGACCGTGCCTCGCCCGATGCGCGAGGTGCAGATCTCGGTCCGCGAGTATCTCCAGGTTCGCGGCTTCCGGCGGTGTGGCAAGCAGGGCAAACTCTTCCTCTACCGGCGCGGGAACCGAGGCATCCGGCGGCTGCCCTGCAAACGCAATGTCCCCTGGCGCGACGTGCCGATCATGCTCGCCGTCGGGTACGAGAAGCAGAAAGGCGTCATCCACGTCGGCATGCGCATCTCGGGATGGCGGGCGACGAAGTTCGACGAGTCGGTCGAACCGTTCTTTGACGAGTGCGCTGAAGAGGAGTTCGATGGCGTGCTTGAGTTTCTCAATCGTGGCATCAAACCGCCCCGAGAAACACCGCCACCTCCGCCCCCGCCTCCGTGCGATACCACCCACGATGACGATCTGAAACTTTTGGGGCTCACGCGGGGATTCTCGCCAGATCAGCTCCAAGCCGCCTACCGCGCCGCCTGCCGGAAGTTCCACCCGGACCGCCTCGTCGGCGTCCCAGAGGATGTCGTGAAGCTCGCCCAGGAGCACTTCGTCAAAGTCCAGACCGCGTACGAACGGCTGCGTTAGCGCCAGCAGCAGCCGTGTTGATCGTGAGCACAGGAGTCCGCTGTCGTGGGCAAGCGAGTGATCCAGACCGAAGCAGAGCAACCGCGCGACGCCGCGCCCGTTGTTCTGCCAACCGGCACACCCGCCTGGATCACCCCCGAACTCGTTGAGCTCACGCAGAAAGTCTGGCAACCCTACTACGACAAGCCGCTCACAGTCGAAGACTCGATTACAATCCTCCGCAACGCGGGCGGCCTGCTCGAAGCGTTGGCACGGAGGTGAACCATGAAGCGGTATGTCGCGTTGGCCCGGGTCAGCAGCCGGGAGCAGGAGCGAGAGGGATTCTCGCTCGCGGTGCAAGAGGACGCCCTCCGTCGCTACGCCGAGACCACCGGCGGCGAGATCGTCAAGCTGTTCCGCATCGCGGAGACCGCGAGCAAGAGCGATGAGCGCAAGACGTTCAAGGAACTAATCGCCTACGCGAAGAAGCACGCCGTCGAACTCGACGCCTTGCTCTTCTACAAGGTCGATCGTGCCGCCCGCAACCTGTTCGATTATGTCGAGCTTGAACGCTTGGAGAGCGAGTACGGGCTCGCCTTTATCTCCGTCTCCCAGCCCACCGAGAACAACCCCGCCGGGCGCATGATGCGGCGCACGCTCGCCAACATGGCGAGCTTCTACACCGAGCAGCAGTCGCTCGATGTGAAAGAGGGTCTCGCCCGCCGCGTGCAGGAGGGCTGGTTCGTCGGCAAGGCGCCCTACGGCTACAGGAACGTCCGCAAGGACGGTCGCTGCGTCACCGAGACCGACCCCGCCGCCGCGGCGGTCGTCCGCCGCATCTTCCAGCTCTACGCCTACGAGCCCCTGACCGTGGACGCCCTCCGCGACCGCCTCCACGCCGAGAACGTCGAGTACCGCCCGGAAGCTCCGCGGTTCACGCGGAGCAAGCTGCACCACATCCTCCTGGATCGTTCCTATCTGGGCGAGGTGCCCTTCAAGGGCAACTGGTACCCCGGCAACCACGAGCCGCTCGTGGAGCGGGCGACCTGGGACCGTGTGCAGGCTCTCATCGGCGGGCACGTCTACCACGCCCACGAGATGACCTTCGCTGGCGGCTTCATGACCTGCGCCCACTGCGGCAAGGTCGTCACCGGCGAGCAGGTCACCAAGAAGACCAAGACCGGCGAACGCCGCTACGTTTACTACCGTTGCAGCCGGTACACCGCCAAGGGGCACCCCCGCGTGCGTCTGCCGGAGAAAGAACTCGACCGCCAGCTCATGGCGATCTTCGACTCGATCAAGATTCAGGACGATTCGGTGCGGGAGTGGTTCCGCACAGTGCTCGCCTCGCAGTCACGCGACGAGCAGGCCGAGACCCGCACCAAGCGTACCGAGTTGCAGCGTCAGGCGTCGCTGTTGACCGAGCAGCAGGACCGACTCCTGAACCTCCGCCTCAGCGACGAGATCGAGCAGGACACCTTCGCCGCCAAGCACACCGAACTGCGGGAACGCCTCGCCTCGATCAAGCTGCAGCTCGATGTGCTCGACCGCTCGCACGACGAAACCGCCGAGCTGGCGTCCAAAGTGTTTGAACTCTCGCAAACCCTGAAAGAGCAATGGGTTGATGCGGATTACGCATCGAAGCGGCGCATCCTCGAAATCGTCTGTTTGAACTGCCGTCTCGACGGCACAAACCTCGTCCCCACAATGAGAAAGCCCTTCGACGTGCTCGTCGAAGGGCTTGATCTCTCGAAAAGTCGGGGTGAGAGGATTTGAACTTTCGCAAACAGCGATCTGCACCTCAATCAAACAGAAACGTCACGGTAACTCGAACACAACTTGACCATACTGTGGCTCGCTGACAGGGACGGCCTGAGCAAGCTCAAGAATCGCTCGCTTCCGCCAGTCTTCAAGCGTTGACCAAGTCTGGGCAATCTGGGACAGACTCTGACGATCCGAGTCCACTTTTTGTGCGTCTATTTGTGCGTCATACCCCTCTGACGGGCTCCGATAGCCTATTCCTAGGGGGTTCGATTCCCCCCGGCTCCATTCACACACGGGTTCTGTCCGGATACGACAGAACCCGTGTCCTTCTTTCTACCGCCGCTCCCCGCACCACATCCATCTTTCAACACTTGAGTGAAGCCCCCCGGCGCAGTATCTTACATCACGCAGCCGCGGAGGGGCCACATGAACCAACCAACCACAACCGCCTACGCCGCATTGATCGTCACGATCTGCGGCTCGACCACGCCCGCGGCCCTCGCGTCTTCACCCAGCCCATGGTCCGACCTCGACCGACTCAGGATCGACTGGATCGCATCCGCCTCCTGGGAATCTCGGCTCTTCTCCCCCGGCACGCACTGGGCCATCCCCGGCACAACACGCGCCGCCGAGACCAGCCCCCAAGGCCCCACCTTCATCCGTTGGATCGGAACCACACAAGGCTCGTTCCAAGACGCCACCCTCTGGGATTCGGGCACCGTCCCCGGCGCGGACGATCGGCCCATGTTCGATCGACAAGACCCGTCGAGCATCTTCCTCGAGTCCGACACGACAATCCAATCGCTCACAGCCGAACTGGGCACCACCACGCTCGACCTGGGCGGGATGACGCTCACCCTCGACCAGACCGGGTTCGACACCCCCGCGCTCACGGTCAGCGGCCAGTCCCTCGCCGCCGAACAAGCCAACCTCGTCATCGAGAACGGAACACTCCAAAGCGACGCCGAAACATACATCGGGCTCGGACCCAACCAATACGGCAAACTCACACTCACCAACAACGCCACCTGGAACGCCGCGAGCAATCTCTACATCGGAAAGGGCTCCGGGAGCGCCACCGGCGAACTCGAAGTCCTCAACAACTCCACCCTCCACGGGCAGTGGATCCTCATCGGCGATGACAACGCCGACGGGCTCGCCACCATCAACAACGCCGAACTCATCGCCGATCAGTATCTCACCGTCGGGCATAACGGCGGCACCGGGATCCTCAACCTCCAGAACAACGCCACCGTGAGAGCCGATCAATACATGGCCATCGGTCACAGTGGCGGATACGGCGAGGTGAACCTCGACAACAGCGATCTGAGCGTCGGCATCACGCTTTCGATCGGGCTCGAAGGCGGCGCGGGCACCCTGACCGCCGCCAACAACTCGACGATCCAATCCGACTACTTCTTCATCGGCGACACCGACACCGGGCTCGCCACCCTCACCGACACCACCGCCAACGCATCGCTCGAACTCATCGTCGGCCTCCGCGACGGAAGCTCGGGCACACTCAACCTCACCAACAGCAGCATCACCGCCGAGCGAAGCTGGGTCGGGCATGATGAAGGGTCGCACGGTGAAATCCATCTAAACAACTCCTCATGGAGCGGAGGCAGCGAACTCCAAATCACAAGATACGGCAGCGCCCAAGTCACCGCGACGAACGATTCGACGATCAACGCGGGCAGCCTCTGGATCGGAAACTTCGGCGGCAGCGATGGATCCCTCATGATGCACGACAGCCAACTCAACGCTGACTACATGTATATGGGAACCGACGAGGGGAGCAACGGGACTCTTGAACTCAATGCAAGCAATGCGCGATTCGGACGCTACGCACCCATCATCAGCAGAGGCACCGTATTCGTCGGCGAGTACGGCGACGCCTCGCTCACACTCAACGATTCCTCCTTGACCGCCCTCATCCTTTTCTGCGCCGCTCGACCAACATCGTCCTCATCCATCGAACTCGATCAAAGCAGCATCACCCTCTACCAAGCCCTGCTTCTCAGCGGCTTCAGCGATGTCTCCGGTGGCGCAGCCGCGATGACCATGGACCAGAGCAACATGAACGCCGACGAAGCCTACCTCTGGGCCGGCGCGACACTCGATGCGACCGATTCAAACATCAACTTCGATGAAACATACCTCCGCGGTGCCGACCTCAGATTCGACGGAGGAGACTACAACCTCGGCGTACTCCTCGAAGACAACGGCTCCATCGAACTCCACTCCGGATCCCTCACCTTCACCGGTTCGAGCTACAACCTCATCGACTGGCACGGCGGATCCATCAACGCCCCCGACTCCGCCTTCGACTTCGGCGCAAGCCCCGGTTTCACCGCCTCCTCCGCCATCGGACGAGGCCCCCACGGCGACCTCATCCTCGGAGGCCCGATCTTCGGGATCGGAGAACTCCAGGTCGATTCCGGATACCTCGAAACCGAAACCCAAATCGGCGGCTCCCTCGTCATCATGAACGGCGGACACGCCAACCTCCGCAGATACGCCGAGTACGACCTCAACCTCGTCGATCTCCAAGACGGCACCTTCGAGATCGAGACCATCGGCAACGATCCACTCCTGATCGATACCACAGGGCTCTCCGACCCCGTCTTCACCGACTTCGCCGTCCTCGAGAGCGGAGAGAACCTGATCGTCCACGGATCCATCTCCGTTTTCGGCGGGTTCGGTGACGACACCACCCCCATGATCCTCGACGGCGGATCCTTCACCGTGAGCGGCTTCGCCGACATCTCGCCATTCAATGAAGGCGCCGATTTCGAGTTCCGAAGCGGACACCTCAACATCGGGACAACCTCCATCGGGGATAGCATCGGGGGACGATGGCACCCCGACGAACTCGTCCTCGACGACGACACCATCCTCACCGTCACAAACCTCTTCATCAACAACGGCTCCCTCATCGTCGAGAACGACGACTCCCTCACATACAACACACTCCGCCTCAACAGCGGCGAGCTCACCATCAGCGAGTTCAACGAGGACTGGTCCACCGACTGGATCGCCGGCACACTCCACGAAACCCGATTCGACGGCACCGACACCATCGGCGCTGACCTCCAGCACCTCACCGCCGGAAAGTCTTGGACCACCGACCGACACGTGTTCATCGGAGGAGCCCACAACACCACCGACACCGTCGGCGCCGACGCGCTGACCTTCAACTCCGGACTCACGATCGACGGTTCCGCCGGAAGCAGCGACCACCAGATCACCTTCAACGCCGGATCCGTCAAGGCCTACGGCGTCACCAACATCAGCAACTACGACGTCCTCTTCGATTCCACCACCACAACCTCCCGCCTCTCCGGGCTCATCAACATCTCCGATCCCGCAACACCCGGCGCGACCAACGTCACCCTCCAGAACACCATGCACATGTCGCTCTCGTCCGGATCCGAGCTCAACGTCTACGACCAGGGCACCCTCAATATCGGAAACGGGTGGTTCCTGCTCTCCGACGCAGATGTCAACATCGACGGCGGAACCGCCAACGTCCTCCCGAACAACCCCAACAACCGGACCCGCGTCACGGGCAACGCGTCCATCAACGTCACCAACGCAGGCACCCTCAACATCGGCGCGCAAGGCCAGAGCTCCACCATCGACGTCAACATCTCCATCGATCGGCTCTTCGCATCCGGAGAAGGATCATCGATCAATGTCTACCAGCCCTCATCCGACCTGATCTTCGCGGAAGAAATCGTCCTCCGCGACGGCGCCGTCCTCAGAGACGCACACGCCCAGCTCGGCGCCTGGAGATACGACATCCGAGACAGCACCGTCGTCACCCCGACACTCTGGCTCTCCTCGCCCTTCGAGAGCAGCCGCCTCGCAGGAAACTCGACCATCGAAGGCGATCTTCGCGTGGACGAGGGCTCGGTCGTCGGACAATCAGACATCCGCGACAACATCCACGTGACCGGAAACTATCGCCAGTACGCCTTCTCAACACTCAACATCGAGTTCTTCAGCGCCTCCAACCACGACATGCTCACCGTCGATGGCCAAGCCACCCTCGAAGGCACCCTCCGCATCTACATCAACCACGCCATCCCCCTCTTCGAAGACGGATTCACCTTCCTCAGCGCCGACTCCATCATCGGCGAGTTCGACACCATCGAGTTCGTCGGAACACCCAACATCTACACGATCGACTACACCATCAACGGCCTCACCCTCCGCGCCGTCCCCACCCCCTCGGGTGTACTGATCCTGGGTCTTGCAAGTCTCGGGCTCGGCGCTCAGCGCAGAAGAACCGCCGCCTGACCAACCCCCGACTCACGCCGCCCGTGAAACCCCCACCCCCGCCTCCAGCGGGATCCACATCCGGAACGTCGTCCCCTCCCCCTCTTCGACCTCGTACTCGAGCGTCCCGCCGTGTTTCTCCACGATCACGTCCCGGCAGATCGCCAGCCCCTGACCCGTCCCCTTCCCGACCTCTTTCGTCGTAAAGAAAGGATCGAAGATCCGCTCCCGGATGGACACGGGGATACAGCTCCCCGTTGTCGCGCACCTCCACCATCACCCCGTCACGATGACCCCGGGTCGAGACCACGATCGAGCCGCGTGCGTTCTCCGCACCCCCTTCGCCGAACCGGGACTCGATCGCGTCCACCGAGTTCACGATCAGATTCAGAACCGTTTGATTGAACTCACCGAGGAAGCAGGGCACCTCAGGCGCATCCTCATCGAGATCGAGCGTGAGATCACAGGAGTATTTCCATCGATTGCTGCACACCGTCGCCGTCGATCGGATCGCGTGGTTCAGATCCGCGAACTCCTTCACCGATGTCCCCGGGTGAGAGAACTCCTTCATCGCGATCACGATGTGAGAGATCCGCTCGATCCCCTCCTTCGATTGCTCCATCGCTTTCGGGATCTCCTCGAGCAGGAACTCCAGGTCCACACGCTCGAGCATCTCCTGGATCAACGCGGATCGCTCCTCCCAGCTCCGATCCGGACCAGTCGGATCCAGGAGCTCCTCGTACGTCCGGAACGCGCCGAGCAGCGCACCGAACTCCTCCCGGAGGAACCGGATGTTGTCACCCACATACTGCGCCGGGGTATTGATCTCATGCGCAATGCCCGCCGCGAGCTGACCGATCGACTCGAGCTTCCGCGCCTGGACCAGCTCCAGCTCCAGCTTCTTCCGCTCCGTGATGTCCGCATCGATCGAGAGCACCCCCCGCACAATCCCACGCGAATCCCGCATGGGGACCAGACTCGTCAGGAACGTCAGCTCAACACCCTCCCCAAACGAGATCGTCGTCTCCTCGTCGAGAATCGCCTCACCAGTTTCCAGCACCCCCGCCGCGTTCGCGGCGCGCAACGCCCCGCCCTCGCGACCCCACCCGAGGTCCGCGTCTGTCAATCCGTCGATCGACTCCGGAGATTCCAATCCGAACCGCGCCGCGAACGCGCGGTTGCACCCCCGGTACACCCCGTCCCCGTCCTTCCACGAAATCAGATGCGGGATATGCGCCAGCACCCCCTCCAGCAACCTCCGCTGACGGCGCATCCCCCGCTCCGCCTTCCGGCGTTCCTGCGCCTCCACACGCGCGCTCTCCGTGATCCGCTGGAGCTCCTCCGTCCGACGAGACACGATCCGCTCGAGCAGCACACTGTTCGTGAACGCATCAAACGAACCGTCCGAATCGAAGATCGCATCCACCCGACGGGTCAGCACCCCGATCGTCTTCTTCATCGCCAGGTTCTCAGCCCGCAACGCTTCGATCTCTTCGTGATGATTCATGACTCAACCCCGAACACCACGCCCGTCACCGTCTGGTTGACATGCACCCCGTTGAACTGCTCCCCGTACGTGCTGAACCCGTGCACCGGATATCCCGAGAGACAACGCCCCATCGGACCGAACTTCCCGAACCGATCCGCTTCACATCGCCGCAGCACACAATCAAACATCATCACCAGCTTCGGATCGATCCCGGCCGTCGTCCGCGCGAGCAGAGACTCCAGATGATCCTCCATCACCCCCGGCCGACCCACATGGAGCACCGCCCCCTCCTCGATCGAGCAATACATCGCGAGCGATCCGTCACCCGGAAGCGCACGCACCCCACGCACGTACAAACGATCACCCGCCCGGACCATCAACGGATGCTTCAGCGTCAACCCCTCGGTCAGCTCCCCCACCCCATGACCCAACGCCCGCGCATACGCATCCGCCGCCGGGACCCCATTGATCTCCAGGATCCGGCGCGTCGAAGGATCCGTCCCCGTCACCACCAGCACCGTCCCCGTATCCTCGAAGTGATGATCCACGAACGTCCGGATCCCCGACTCCGCATGAACCAGCGCACACGTCGAAACACCACGCTCGAACCGCCCGTCCACGTACACCATCGCCCGATCGAACGTCAGCCCATCCCCCGACGACCCACCAACCATCGGGACACCCCCGGTCGCGCGATACAGACTCGAGCACATCCATTCCTCACGCATACTCAGCCCGTCGAAAATCGTCAGCAGAACAGAGCTGTCCGTGCACTCGATCGACCCCGCGCCCAGCTGTGCGACCAACGCTTCCGCTTCAGCATCCCCGAACCCCTCCGCGTCCCGGATCACCCCCACCCGCGCCTCGACACCCCACAACGCCGCCGCGGAGATCCCACGCACCACATAGCCATACTCCCCGATCTCACCCGCCGTCGTGCACGCAAGCACGGGACAATCGAACCGCTCATCGAGCAGCCGACCCACCCGATCCAGATCATGATCCGGGGTCACGAACACGATCCCGAGCGATGCGCCCTCCGTCCCACGATCCCCAAAGATCCCATCCAGCGCCTCCTCCGGATCCGGGTTCGATGTCCAACCATGCACCGCATCGATCTGAACCGAACTCGTTTCCATCGCGTCGATCTCCATCGCGAGTCGCTCCACCCGCACAACGCCCATCGACAGGGCACAATCCCACCTTGATCCCGGGTCCCCCCAACCCAAGACACCGATCCGACCCTCCCCCCCACTCGGGTGTGTACGCAGCCCCCCGGACCCCTCCTCCAGTCCCAGAACCGCCCCGCATTCCGCCCTCCATCGCCTACAATCCCCCATAACAGAGGAAGCGAGACACATGGCAAACAACTACGGCATCGAGGGGTCCCATCTGTTCATCACAGGGGGCGCAGGTTTCATCGGCACCACCCTCGCCCTCATGCTCGCCGACGACAACACCATCACCCTCTACGACAACCTCCACAACAACGCCCTCGAACACTCCCCCCTCCGGGAACACCCCAATATCACCCTCGTCCAGGGCGATATCCTCGACCCCCAAGCCCTCGAAAAAGCCATGACCGATGACGTCACCCACGTCATCCACTGCGCCGCAATCGCCGGCGTGGACACCGTCGTCAACGCGCCCCTCAAGACCCTCCAGGTCAACATCCAAGGCACCTTCAACGTCTTCAACGCCGCCTCCAAACTCAAAAACCTCCAACGCATCGTGGACTTCTCCACCTCCGAGGTCTTCGGACAACACGCCTACAACGTCTCCGAGTTCGAGATCAGCCCCACCGTCACCATCGGCGAAGGACGATGGACCTACGCCATCTCCAAACTCACCGGCGAGTTCATCACCCACTGCTACCACGTCCAGCACGACATGCCCACCGTGACCGTCCGACCCTTCAACATCTACGGCCCCAACCAGGTCGGTGTCGGCGCCATCCACAACTTCGTCACCCGCGCCATCAAAAACGAAGACCTCATCATCCACGACGAGGGCTCCCAGATCCGCGCCTGGTGCTACGTAGACGATTTCGTAGACGGCGTCCTCCGCGCCACCGTCGCCCCCGAAGCCGTCGGCCGGAGCTTCAACATCGGGAACCCCCGCTCCACCCTCACCACCTACAACCTCGCCGAGCTCATCATCCGGATCGCCGAGAGTTCCTCCGGAACCACCTTCAAAGAAATGGGCTTCTCCGACGTCGCCCTCCGGATCCCCAACATCCAGACCGCGCGCGAAGTCCTCGGGTACGAGCCCAAGGTCGAACTCGAAGAAGGACTCGCACGCACCATCGCGTGGTACAGGATCAAGCTCGCCGCCCAGGCCGAGGGGAAGCCCGTCCCCACGACCCCCGTCGCGCTCAACGCCTGATCCGTCAACCACATCACACAGGAGCGGTCCCGTGAGCCTCATCAGCTTCAATCAAGCGGACCCCGTTCCCACGCGCGATCCAGACTTCCCACCCACACTCCACCTCTGCAACCTCGCCAACGTCGCCTACGGCTACTGCAAAATCCTCGACGAATCCCGCGCCGACATCCAGCTCCGCTGCCACGACCTCCTCCACCTCATGAGCCAGCCCGAGTGGGACGACCTCGAGCTCAACGCCTCCGACTTCCCCGAAGAAAACAACTTCTTCAACAACAACGCCGACCTCTCCGGGTACACGCGCCCCACCTGGTTCCGCACACCCGGGGTCCTCGAGGTCTTCGCCTCCATGAGCGCCGACCCCAAACCCGAGGACGAAACCTCCACACCCATCATCGTCCGCCGACCGCCCTGGGCACGCCTCGTCCGCGCCGCCCTCCCCGCCAAGGTCAAAGACCGGATGAAACCCCACTGGCTCCGAGGCCGCATCGTCGCCGGAGCCGTCCGCTCGCGCGAATCCGCAACCTCCCGTCTCGAGCTCTTCCGATCCATCGAACAACGATTCGACACCCTCATCAAACACGCCGCGAGCTTCGGACCCGAGTGGGAGATCACCAAACAGGAACTCGCCACCTACCACCCCCACGCCTACTGGCTCGGACGACAGCGCACCCACCAAGACGCCGTCCTCGCCTACGTCCTCACCCCTATCTACGCCATGCTCTACGCCAACGCCCCCTACGTCCCCGTCGAGATCGGGACCATGCGCGACATCCCCTTCGACAACACCCCCACCGGACGACTCCTCGCGCTCGCGTACCGACGCGCCAACCACTGCATCATCACCAACCCCGACGTCATCAACGCCGCCCACCGACTCGGGCTCGAGCGATACTCCTTCGTCCCCCACCCCCTCAACGAAGACGTCTACGCCCCCGGCGACGGCGCCTTCCGCGCCGAGCTCGAACAACGCTACAACGCCGACTTCATCCTCTTCGCCCCCGCGCGCCAGAACTGGGACGTCAAGGGCAACGACCGCTACCTCCGCGCCTTCGCCGAGCTCCGCAAACGAGGGATCCGCGCCGCGCTCCTCATCCCCGGATGGGGTCAGGAGATCGAGCGGAGCCAGAAGTACGCGCGCGAGCTCGGGATTGGGGACTCCGTCCACTGGATCGAACCCCAATCCGAACGCAAACTCGTCAAATACTTCTCCGCGGCGGACTTCGTCCTCGACCAGTTCGTCCTCGACGTCTTCGGGCTCACCACCCCCAAAGCCCTCTCGTGCGGCGCCGTCACCATCACCTCCTACAGCAAGGAGGTCAACGGATGGTGCTTCGACGAACACCCGCCCATCGTCTCATGCAAGCACGACCACGAGATCGCAAACGCGATCTGGGATCTCACCCAGAACCCCGACAAACGCGCCCACATCAGCGCCGAATCGCGCCGATGGGTCATCGACAACCACTCCAAACGGGTCATCAAGAACAAGCTCCGCAGCGCCGTCGAACAAGCGAAGGACCACTACGCGCAGCAGCAGGCCGATCACGCCCACGAAACCAAACACGAAGCCCCACCCCTCGTCGGGAGCCCCGGGTGAACATCCTCCTCCTCACCCCACCCTCCACCGAACCCCTCGCGCGAGAGCTCGCCGACACCCATCTCTCGGATTCCGAGACCCGGATCATCGTCACCGAACCGACCGCGCCCGACGACGAACACGACCACAAACACGCGCCCTTCAAACGCTCCAACGCATACGACGCCGTGGACTACGTCCAGACCCACCGCTGGCCCGTCGAGCCCGCATGGATCGACACCCTCCTCACCCTCTCCAGACTCCGAAACACCAAACCCCTGCGCGACGAGCTGGACCGCATCGCCTCATCCTCCAACGAGCTCGCACGAGACGAGTTCGACAACGCCGACTTCATCATCGCGTTCGACAACACCGCCGTCCTCCCCCTCCTCCACTGGTCCAAACCCTGGGCGATGATCGAGACCACGCGACTCCGCTCCGGGAACCACGCATCCACACCCATCGCCAAGCTCTGCAGAACCCTCGCGCCCCACCTCGTCCACCGCGCGTTCACCCCCGGCGCGCAGCGCCGATCCGGATCCACCACCCGCGCCCTCACCCGATCCCGACTCGAATCCGCGATCTCCCAGCTCCCCCCCATCCTCTCCGACGAAAACTCCAGCGCCACCCGCGCCCACCACACCACCATCCAGAAACGCTACGAACTCCGCTACGAATCCTCCTACGCCGACGAATACGACGACCTCTACCACGCCGCCATCGTCTACAAACGCATGGACCAACGACTCGCGCAGCTCATCGCCGACATCGCCAAGGACCGGAGCACCCCCGTCCGCCTCCTCGACCTGGGCTGCGGCCCCGGATCCCTCGTCCCCGCGCTCCGAGAACGATCCGACCTCAACCTCGACTACGTCGGTGTCGATCTCGTCCCGGCCATGATCCATTACGCGCGACGGAAGTACCCCGACGAGCAGTTCGAAGTCGGCGACATGGAAGCCCTCGACTTCCCCGACAACAGCTTCGACATCGTCCTCTGCTCCGGAGTCCTCCACCACCTCGCCGAGCTCGAACCCTCCATGCGCGAGATCAAACGCGTCCTCAAACCCCGCGCCCACTTCATCGCGCGAGAACCCAACGAGGACAACTTCGCCGCCCGATACCCCACCCTCGCCTTCGCCCACCTGTGCCTCAAGCACCTCTTCAACGCCTCCGAGGGACGACGCATCTACAAAGAACCCGACGCGCACGGGTTCCACCGGAACTTCACCCCGCGCACCCTCGTCGATGAACTCAGCGAGCACATGCTCGTCGAGTCCCTCTCCACCGATCTCCGGGTCTCCTACTTCTACGACAACGAACGATCCGAACACGACTACAAACCCATCGCGAAGCTCGAATCCACCCTCGACGCGCACCCCGGGCTCAACATCGTCGCCGTCGCGCGCAACACCAAACCCGGGACCGCGCCCCAAGCACTCGAAACCATCGACTCCCTCGAGCACGCGCCCCCACCACCCCTCGACCACTACACCCAGCTCCTCGCGCTCGTCGAACGCAACCTCCACCGGCGCGGCGCGAACCTCGTCCCCGAGCACGTCCTCGACGACGGGATCCCAGGGCTCCTCCGCCACTACCGACCCAAAGCCACCCTCGCAATCTCCCTCACCCGCGCCGACGACAAAGCACTCAACGACACCCTCGGAGGGCTCCGCTTCGCCGGGCTCACCCGACGACTCTCCTACCAGAAGAAAGCCCCCGAACATGACACCTACGACGCCGTCATCATCTGCACCGACTGGGACATCGATCACCCCCGCTTCCACGACGTCGTCGAGAGCTGCCGAGACTACGGGCACTTCCTCATCATCCCCGGCGGCCGCGCCCACACCCCCCCCTTCAACGGCGTCGCCACCTTCGCCGCACGATTCAAATCCAAAGTCATCGGGCTCCGCAACCAGTTCGAACCCGGAGGCCCGATCGTCGTCGCACGACGATCCACCTACACCCTCGTCGATGTCGCCCGCGCCCTCCAGCTCGCGCTCCAGGAACACCCCCAGCCCGGGTCCGAGCCCCTCCTCGAACGCACCGAAGCCCTCATCCAACAGCTCCGAGACTCCGGGGTCAGCGCCTTCTACGAATACGTCCCCACCGAACCCATCCCCCCGGAAACCGAAGACAACGACCCCGACGAACCCGAGAATACGATCCACACCAAACCCGCACCCTCGCCCAAAGCCGAGACCCCCTCCCGATGAGTTCCCCAATCACCCTGATCGAGATCCGATCCCTCAGCTTCACCGGATCCACCTTCATCAACCTCCTCCTCGGGTGTCACCCCCGCGCCTTCACCCTCGGCCCACCCAAGCGCGTCCTCGACATGCTCGACAACCCCGACGACCAGGGCGATCGCGCCTGCCTCGTCCACCACGCCAAATGCGACTTCTGGCCCGCCTTCTTCAAAGCACACAACCCCGACGAGAACTTCTTCCTCCAACTCGCAAACGCCTCGGGCGCCTCCCACATCATCATCAACAACCCCTACGGCGGCGAAACCGTCAACAAACACCTCGACCACCCCATGATCGAGCGCAAACGGATCAAAATCGTCCGGGACGCGCGCGCCGTCATCACCAGCTACCTCAAGTACAACCCAGACTGCCCCCCGTTCGACGCCATCACCAAATGGTTCATCACCCCAGCGACCCGCTTCGACTACGACCCCACCAACCCCGATGAACTCTGCGCCAAGTACGAAGACATCGCCACCGACCCCGACTCCTTCCTGAAACGCGCCAGCGCCTTCACCGGGCTCGACTACCCCGACAACGCCTGCAAATACTGGGAACACGAGCACCACATGACCACCGGCAACGGCGGCCCACTCTCCACCATCAACCGATTCAAAGGCACCAAGTTCGCCGGCCCCGACTCCGAATACCGCGAACAACGCTACCAACAACTCCTCCAGAACCCCCATCGACCCCTCATCGACGAACGCTGGCGCGACGTCTTCACCCCGCGCGACCGATTCGTCTTCGACCTCTTCGCCGGGCACATCAACGAACACTGGGGCTACGAGCGCGACACCTTCCCCCTCTCCACCGTCAACACCTTCCTCAAGGACCTCGCCAGCTCCGGGGAGAACCTCTCCGACATCGCGCCCAAAGGCACCACACCCGACAACGAGCTCCTCGCCCTCCTCCAGTCCATGACCGCGCCGCGCGCCGAGGAGATCATGAGTTGAGCGACCACCCCCCCTCGACCATCGAAGCCCCCACAGACCCCGACACCCTCCGCGCGATCAACCCCTACACCGTCTACCCCGCGCCCGTCACCCTCGACGAGGTCAAACGCGCCGTCAACCGACTCCAGCACCGGATGTACTCCTCCGACTCCGTCTACACCTCCGACTCCATCGGGAAAGGCAGACTCAAACGACTCGGCACCGTCGCCAGCTCCCTCTTCGACTACAAACGATTCCTCGACGCGCTCAACGCCTCGGGCAAGGTCGAGTTCGTCACCCACCACGACCTCCTCGTCGAGAAACGCAAAACAGGCAAAATCCGTGTCGCCATCCGGCACGACATCGACACCGACATCGTCGGCGCCCTCGCGATGGCCGAGATCGAACATCAAGCCAACGCCCCCACCACCTGGTACGTCCTCCACAACGCCTACTACTACCGCACCATGACCGACACGGGCTTCGCCCGTCACGAATGCCTCGCCCACTGGTACAAACGCTTCCAGGACCTCGGCCACGAAGTCGCCTTCCACACCGACGGGCTCCGTGTCTACCAATGGTTCAAAATGGACGGCGCCCAGTCCATCAAGGACGAAATCGAATGGCTCCGATCCCTCGGCATCACCATCACCGGCACCGCCGCCCACGGCATGAAAGACCGACTCGGGGGCGCCTGGAACTACCAGATCTTCAAGGGCTACAAAAAAATGATCGAGGGCCACCTCGACCCCTCCGAAGGACCCACCGAAGTCTTCTACACCGGACCCCACCGGGACCTCCCCCCCGTCCGACCCGCCGACCGACGCGCCGGCCCCGCCATCTGCAAAGACGCCTGGTCCCCCCTCGAAGTCCTCGACCCCGAAGAACTCGGGCTCCGATACGAAGCCAACGAGATCTGGCTCCCCGACCAGTTCCCCGAAGGGCTCATCGTCTACTCCGTCGATGCCGCCGACTCCTGGTGGTCCACGCGCTGGACCATCCCCATCAACATGGGACAAGGCCCGCGCGAACAACCCATGCTCGACGAGCAGCAGGTCATCGACGAGATCCTCACCCTCCCCCCAAACGCTGTCGCCGTCATCCAGTCCCACCCCTGCTACCACGGACACCGACACGCGCGCGACAAGGGACCCGCCCTCCGTCTCAACACCCTCCCCACATCCCACCACCCCGAGCTCGGATGGACCACCTGGACCCCCTCACAGCTCGTCGCGTACAGCGCCCCCGACCACAAACCCCAACGCTTCCAGACCTTCCACACCCCCAACCGACTCGGGATGCTCGACCTCACCTGGACCGACAGCGCCGACTCCAAGGACAACCGAGGGGACCCGATCACCGTCGATCGTTCCAAGTCCGCGCCCGAGGACCTCCACACCGTCTTCCTCGGCGCCGACAACACCGACGCGCTCACCTGCTCCAAAGCCGCGCAGATCCACCGGCGCATGGTGGACCTCTTCGACAAACACGCGCAACGCGCCATCCACCCCATCAAACTCGCGCACCCAAGCATGGGGCTCGATCGGCTCTTCGCCTGGTACGAGCACGTCCACGACCGGGTCGAGCCCGACCTCGTCGTCATCGGGATCGGGGACCAGAGCATCCTCCTCAACGACCCCCAGTGGTGGTCCAGAGAAACCGGGTTCAGCCCGACCTACCCCGCCGGCCCGTACCTCCGCGCAAACGACGACCACTCCTTCACCACCGTCCGCACCCACCCGAGCTGGGCGCTTAGACGATCCGACCCCAAACCCTCCGACCCCCTCGACCGACCCACCGACCCCAACGACCCGCGCTGGGACCACGTCCAGCGCCTCTACACCCACGCAATCCGCGCCATCCAGAGCAAGGGCGCCAAGGTCGTCCTCCTCGTCGAGAGCAAAGGCGAAGGGAACGGATTCCACCACACCAAGCGCACCGACCCCGCCCGCGCCCAGTGGATGACCGACACCACCCAGCGCCTCCAGTCCATCGCGGACACCATCGGGGTCCCCCTCATCGACCCCTACCCCGAACTCGACGAGCTCAGCGAAACCCTCCGCGCCCACTTCGACACCGACCACCGCTGGGGACCGATGGGACACCGCATCGCCGCGCGCACCCTCTTCGAACACCTCGAGCCCGCGCCCCAACCCGAAGAATGATCCGCGCCCTCACCAGCGAGCCCGCCCGTATCCGCCGATTCGTCGGCGCCTACGCCGCCCTCGTCCGGCGCGCCCTCATCGGACACACCCCCACCCTCCTCCTCCTCATCGCGCTCTCCATCGCTTCCGCCTTCGCCTTCGGCGCCGTCGCCGCCCTCATCGGGATCATCATCAACGCCATGCAATCCGGCGACCTCCACGGGCTCTCCGGATCCCAGATCCCCATCGTCGGCGGGCTCGTCCTCCTCGTCCTCGCCGCCCTCTCCGCGCTCTCCGCCTTCGCCGCCGCAAAGGTCACCCGGCGCATCGCCCGATCCACCCAGGTCCGCACCCTCGCCGCCCTCCTCACCAAACTCGACACGTCCACCGCGCTCTCCAACCCCGCAATGCCCACCACCCGGGGAGAGCTCACGCGCCTTCTCATGCGCGACTCCAACCACATCGCCAACGCCGTCGAGGTCATCCTCCGCGCCCTCGAACCCGCGATCCGATTCGTCGTCTTCGCCTCCATCCTCCTCTACATCAACCCCATCGCGACCCTCATCGCCGTCCCCTTCGCCCTGATCCTCGTCCCCATCCTCCGGGTCCTCGTCTCCGGGGTCCGGCGCGACAGCTCCGAGTTCTTCGAAGCGCGCGTCGTCTCCATGATCCGCAGACTCTCCACCACCATCATCGACATCAACGCCGTCCCCTGGCGCCGCACCGACACCCACCCCGACTGGGCCGACGAACACCTCCGCACCGACCCCGACATCCGGGACTACCTCGACTACAACGACCGGATCCAACTCGCCTCCGCGCGCGTCAACCTCGGAGTCAACCTCGCGGGCTCCATCCTCCTCGTCGTCGGCGTCCTCATCGCCGCCTCCATCGCCATCCACGACAACACAAGCTGGGGCACCGCCCTCACCTTCCTCGTCGCCTTCCGCTCCGCCCTCGCCGCACTCCAGAGCGGGCTCAGCACCATGTCCAGCATGGGCATGTTCTACCCCGCGCTCCAGCGCACCAACGCCTTCCTCAACGAAACCCCCCTCGACCCCTCCACCACCCCAATCACCGACACCCCATCCTCCCCCCTCCGCTTCCCCCTCACCCTCCGCGCCTCCACCACCATCGACAACTCCCCCGAGCAAG
>JALUWX010000001.1 GCA_027019265.1 Phycisphaerales bacterium | reverse complement strand
CATACCCCGGATCGCTTCAATCACCGGGACCACCCGCGCGATCTGCTCCGCCTCATCCACCCGATCCGCACCGGGACGTGTGGACTCCCCCCCCACATCCAGCATGTCCGCGCCCTCGTCCACCAACCGCTTCGCCCGATCCAGCGCCCCCTCCACCGTGTCGTACACACCCCCATCGCTGAACGAGTCCGGGGTGATGTTCAGGATCCCCACAAGACAAGGGCGATCCAACCGGACCGCCCTTGCGTCATCAATCATCCAGATATCGCTCGTCGTGCTCACACCGCATCAATGCGCTATCCGAGCACGGAATCAAGCACCCGGACCCGATCAGAAATCCATCGAGTCGTCATCATCCTCGTACTCGTCCCAGTCCTGACCGCCGCCCATCGCGCCCTCGGGGATCATCGCCTGGATCGCCTGGAACGTCGCCGTCGGGACCACCGCGCGCATCGTCACCGCGCCGCCGTCAGCAGTCATCCCCATCGCGATCGGGGTCAGCGAACCCACGGGCTGGAACTCGGGGATCGCGCCGAACATCATCGCCATCGGACCCACCATGTTCAGGATGTGATCCACCCCGACGTACATCTCCATGACCCGGTTCTCCGGGAGCAGCTTCGAAGCCGCCGAGATCCCGCCGTCCGCGCTCAGCGATCCATTCCCGCGCGACGCTTCAACCGCCTTCGTCAGCAGCGCCTCGTTCTTCGACATGGTCATGATGACCCCGCCGTCAACCTCAGCCAGATACCCGCTCGGCCCCATGTTCGGGCCGTACATCATCTGCATCATCATCTGCGGGTTCGGAGCCCCCATCCCGCCGCCGCCCATCATCGACGGATCAAGCTCCATCCGCATCGAGTGCTCGTACACATCCACCCCAGCGATCCGCGCGGGCTCCGCGCTCATCGAGCCCGTCATCGAAAGCCCGGGCTGCTCGAACGAACCCATGCTGCTGTACATCGCCTGCATCACCTCGACGATCTCGCCCGGGTTCTGCGAAGCGCCGTAGAACAACGCGTTCGAGAAAATGCCCTGCATCATCATCGCGTCGCTCGATCCGAGCACCATCGCGCCGCCGTCGTACATGGTCATCAGCTTCGCCATGTCGAACTGGTCCATCGCGCCGCCCGGGGTCATCCCCTTGATCATCTCCCCGTACCCGGAAAGCATCGAACGCAGCCCGTCGCCCGACATATCGAACGCGACCGCGAACAGGAAGTCCGTCTGGGGGATCTTCGAGATGTACGACCCCGCCCGCCCATCGTTGTTGAACATCGCCGCCGAATCGCTGCCCTCAGCGAACTGGAGCCCGAAGTCCATCGAGAAACCGACACTCTGATCGAAGTTCAATCCGCTCATCACCATCTGACCGTCATTCGCGGCCGTCCGGTACACGTTCATCATCATGTCGAAGCTCTTCGCCGCTTCCGGACCCATCATCAGCTCGAGCATCTCGCCCTGCGCCTCGAGCGACTCCATCCCCTCCATCATCATCGGACGGATCGAGTCGAGGTTCAGCATCATGAACACGTCGTTCGACCCGACCCCGCGCATCCCCGCAGTCCCGAGCATCGAAGCCACTTCCGACTCCGAGTTCGAGCCCGCCTCGAATCCCCGGAGCTTCTCCGGGTTGTTGCTCATCGCCGCGTACCCCGAGCCCATGTCCCGGAAGTACATCGAAGGCCCGCCACCCATGTTGAACGGCACAACCCCGTTCTCCGCGCTCTGACCCTGGGTCAACGCGCCGAAATCGCTTACCGGGAGCAGCACGATCGCCTCGGGCTCGTTCGACGGATCCTCATCATCGAGGTCGAGCACCACCGCCGCCGAACCCTCGAGGTTCAGCCCGGGCATCCCCCGCACCATCGACGTCATGAACATCACCTCGGGCTTCCCCTGATCCCCGAGCATCGTGTTCACCGCGTTCATGTCGTTGAGCAGCTCACCCAGATCGGGCATCACCACCAACGCATCAGCCCCCTCTGGGACCATCGTCAGACACGCAGGAGTCCCGGCCATCGCCGAAACCGCCATCGCCGAAACCATCATGAACGCCGCGCCGTTGCGAGTCGTCGAAAGCATCAATCCGTTCCTTTCCAACAGCACGCAACGCGCGCCGTGAGCTGAGTTCCGTTCCACCAGTGCCGCATCCACGACACCGCGCGCCCACCCGGGCGCTGACACATCGTATTTCTATGGGATCTCCCCCATCCGAGTTTCGCCCACCCAATCCACACCCCCCCTTCAGGACCCCCCAATCCCGCAAAACCCGCGCACACCAACCCCCCCAACGAGCCCGGAATCAGCCATCAAGCCCCAACCGCGGACTCATCCTCCTCGTCCTCCTCGATCCCGTCCTCCTCCTCGTATTCCTCGTCGTCCTCGTCCTCATCCCCCTCCTCAGCATCCTCGTACTCGTACTCCCCGTCCTCCAGATCCTCCGGGTCGATCGGGTTCCCGTCCTCATCGACGTACTCGTACTCGACCTCCTCCTCGTCCTCCTCCACCTCTTCATCGACGGCCTCACCATCCTCATCCTCTTCGTCTTCCTCCTCGCCGTCCTCGTCCTCGTACTCCTCGTCGTCCTCGTCTCCCTCTTCATCCTCCTCTTCGTCTTCTTCCTCGTCTTCCTCGTCCTCGTCGTACGCCTCTTCCCCCTCGTCCTCATCCTCGTCGTCAATCGAACCCTCGACCTCCTCGTCGATGTCCTCCTCCAACTCCTCGGTCGCGCCGTCGTCCTCGTCCTCATCCTCATCCACGACGACCACCGCATCCTCGTGCTGCGCGTGCACCTCCACCGCCGCCCGTTCGTGGTCATCCGCCTCGAAAGGCACATCGTCCACGTCCGAGCCCACACCCGACTCGACCCCGACCTCCCCCGTCTCCTCGGACACCACGCCGGACTCGAACATCACCGACTGATGAGGATCCTCCGGATCCCCCGCGCCCCCACGCTCCTGCTCCCGGCGCATCTCCTCCGCGATCTCCTTCATCAACTCCCATTCCTCGATCGAGATCATCACATCCCGCGCCACCGACCCCTTGTGATCCGAGATAATCCCCGCGATCCCCATCAGGTCGATCAATCGCGACGCGCGCGTGTACCCGATCGCAAGCCGGCGCTGCAAGAGCGACACCGACCCACGCTTCGTCTCGAGCACGATCTCCACCGCGCGATCGAACATCGGATCCTCTTGCGCCGCCGCAAGCGAAGCGCTCGAGTTGTTCTCCGTCGCCGCGATCCGATCCTCGTCGCTCGTCCCCTCCCCCTTCACCTGCATCAGCGAACGCTCGAAGCTGGGACCCGCGATGTCCTTCAGGAACCGCACCACCCGACGGATCTCCTTGTCGTCCACCAACGTCCCCTGAGCGCGCGACAGCTTGTGCGAGCTCGGAGACAGATGCAGCATGTCCCCCTGACCCAGCAAGAGCTCCCCGCCCTTCTGGTCCAGCACGATGCGCGAGTCCATCCCCGAAGCCACCTTGAACGCAATCCGACAAGGCATGTTCGACTTGATCAACCCCGTCACCACATTCGCCTGAGGACGCTGCGTCGCGAGGATCAAATGGATCCCCACCGCGCGCGCCTTCTGCGCGATCCGGATGATCGCCCCCTCGACCTCCTTGTTCGTCATCATCAGGTCCGCGAGCTCGTCGATGATGAACACCATGTACGGGAGCTTCTTCGGAACCCGCGCCAGCTGCTCCTCCGTCTTCAAATCAAGCCGCTCCTGCAGCTCCTCGATCTCCAGCTCGTTGTACCCCGAGATATCCCGCACCCCAGCATCCGCCAAGAGCTCGTACCGCTCGTCCATCTTCGTGACGGCCCACTCCAGGATCGCCGCCGCCTTCGTCATCTCCGTCACCACCGGACACATCAAGTGCGGGATGTCCTTGAACTGAGACATCTCGACCATCTTCGGGTCCACCAGCACCAGCTTCAGCTCGTCCGGGCGCTTCGTGTACAGGAAGCTCATGATGATGGTGTTCATACACACCGACTTCCCCGACCCCGTCGTCCCCGCGATCAGCATGTGGGGCATCTTCGTCAGATCCGAGATCAGCGGATCCCCCGCCGCATCCTTCCCCAGGAACATCGGGAGCTTCATCTCCTTGAACAGATCCCGGTTGCTCATCAGCTCCTTGAGCCGCACCCGCTCCTTCGTCGGGTTCGGGACCTCGATCCCGATCGTGTCGCGCCCCTCCATGTTCGCCACCACACGGATGTTCACCGCCTTGAGCGAACGCGCCAGATCGCTCTCGATCGCGTTGATCTGCGCCACCTTGGTCCCCGGCGCGAGCCGGATGTGGTACAGCGTGATCGCCGGACCCGACTCGATGTCCACCACCTCCCCGTCGATCTTGTACTGCATCAGCGCATGCTCCAGCGCCTCCGCCTGACCCCGCACGAGCGCCTCAAGCTTCTCGTTGAACCCGATCTCGGGCTCCTCTAAGAGCTCCATCGTCGGGAACTTGTACCCCTCCAGGTTCTGCGCGTTCTGGAACTCCGCAAGGTCCTCGTCCGTCGCGAGCATCTTGTTGTCCTGCGCGAACCGCACCGGGAGCGCCTCGATCTTCTCGCGCAGCTTGTCCCGATCGAACACCTGGGGCGCACCAGCAGCATCCTCCTCCTCGACCTCCGCCTCGTCCTCTTCCACCACCGACGTCTGCGCCTCGAGCTTCACCACCCGGCGCGGTTTCGCCGCGCGAGTCGCCGCGACCGCTTCCGCGGGCTCGCGCACCGAGGGCTTCACCTCCACCATGTGCTCGTCGATGTCGTTCGCGCGCACCAGCGTCACCCTCGGGGTCTTCTTCAGCATCGAGCGCAGACCCGACAGCATCCCCCCCGCCTTCTCCCGACCAACCCGCGCCCCACCCTTCGCCGAATCCGCCGTCGCATTCGCACGACCCGCCGCCGACTCCGCCGCCGCCCCCGCGCGAGCCGCCGCCCCCGCAAGCCCCGGCGCCATCCGCCGCCACAGCTCCATCGGGACCACCCACAGGTA